>JBFWVT010000008.1:0-114124 GCA_050246595.1 Alphaproteobacteria bacterium | reverse complement strand
GCAAAGCCGATCCGCGCACCACCGAGGACACGTGGCGCCAGATCGGCTCATTGCTCGATCATTTCTCCGCACAGGAATGCGCAAACTACCTCGCCAATGCCGGCTACGCTTCAACCTGATGCGATCAAGCTCTAAAACGATCAGGCTCTAAAGGAACTGAAACGCGAGCGCGTGCCGCTCGCTTGGGCGGGGGCGCAGAGCAATCTCGGCACCGCACTGATGAAGCTCGGCGAGCGCGAGAGTGGCACCGACCGGCTGGAGGAGGCGGTCGCCGCCTATCACGAGGCCCTGAAGGAACTGACGCGCGAGCGGGTGCCGCTCGATTGGGCGGAAACGCAGAACAATCTCGGCGCCACGCTCTGGAGCCTCGGCGAGCGCGAGAGCGGCACCCACCGACTGGAGGAGGCGGTCGCCGCCTATCACGAGGCCCTGAAAGAACGAACGCGCGAGCGCGTACCACTCAATTGGGCGGGGACGCAAAGCAATCTCGGTCTCGCACTGACTAGCCTCGGCGAGCGCGAACGTGGCACGGATCGGCTGGAACAGGCGGTTGCCGCCTATTACGAGGCCCTGAAGGAACTGACGCGCGAGCGGGTGCCGTATCATTGGGCCTATAATCAAGAGAACTTGGCGACAGTGCTCCGCGTCTTTGCACTCCGCACGCCCGGCAACGCGCGGCTTGCGTATTTCGCGGATGCACTGGAGGCCGTGGACGGAGCGCTTGAGGTCTATCGCGAGGGTAACGCCGCATATGACATCGAAAGAGCGGAAAGCCTGCGCACCCGCATCCTGGCCGAGCAGCAGCAGGCGCGAGCGACGCTGCGATGATTTCGGCACTTCTTTTCGCAATCCCGGAGAAAGCCGGGATCCACCGGTCGGCGTCTGTGATGCTGAAAAGTGGGTCCCGGCTTTCGCCGGGATTGCGATTTGAGAAGTGGCAGGCCGATTGTCGAAACTCCGGGTGTGGGACAGTGCCGCGTTTCGGCGTCTGGCGAAGCGCGGCGCGGCGTGGTAAGCGGGAACTCCGGAGGGAGCGATGGCACGGAACCGAGCGGCCGACGATTTCGAGACGATCCGCGCCCGCATCGAGGAGTTGCGGCGCGAGAAAATGCGGGAGTTGTCTGCTCCGAGAAATGCCGCCGGCAGCGTTCCGGGGCATCGCGGGCCGTGCGCGTGCGGGTTGAGTCTGTTTCCCGACGAGTGCGACGGGTCGTGCAAGGCGCTGTGAGCCGCTGGGGCTGAAAATTCGTATGCGGTAACGCCCCTCACCCCTGCCCTCTCCCCGCAAGCAGGGAGAGGGAGAGCAGCGGCAGCGCCACGTAAGAGATCGGCAGGGGTTTATGGCTGCATCAACCGCGTTCCCTCTCCCCGCTTGCGGGGAGAGGGACAGGGTGAGGGGCCGCGTTTCCGGTGCGCGTCTTATACGGGGTGGAAAACCAACGTGCGCAGCTCGATGCTTTCGCGCGGGTTTGCGTCGGGCGGGGTGGTGGGGTCGGTGAACGAGGTGTGCGGCATGAAACGCGCCGAGATGTCGGTGCGGGTGTCGGCGATCTTCAGCAGGAGGCCTTCGTCGCGCCGCATCTCGGGCACGTAGTACCATTCGTGCGCCGAGTTGTACTTGACCGAGTAGGTCTCGCCGACCCGGTCGCGATAGACCAGATCGGACGGCACCAGATCGTCAGATTTGACGGTGCGCGAGTCGCACACCGCGAGCGGCGCGTCGCGCAGCGGTTCGTCACGGATCGGGCGCCACAGATTGATGACCTGCACGCGGCCCTTCAGCAGCTCCTCGGCCTCGTCGCCGAGCAGGTCGCGTACGCGCTGCGGACCGGAGCGCGCGGTGTGATCGACATGCACGCGGGTCGCCGGCTGGCGCGGTCCGCCGCGCGAACGGTCCGTCACGCCCGGCACGCGCCGGCGTTGCAGATGGTCGAAGATGAAGACGCGGCCGGCGCCGGTCGCCTGTTTGATAAAGGCTTCCGCCTCCGGGTAGTAGACGCGGCGGACCTCGTCGTCGTCCCAGAAATCGCGCACCGCGCTGCGCTGCTCGGCCAGGGCGAAACCCTGGACATCGAGCGAGAGTTGACCGGCGATCGGCCGCAGGCTGCGGATCGGCACTTTATGCGGTTCGAGCGGCATGTGCGACGGCGGGTCGGTGTCGGCCCGGTCATAGGCGTAATAGCGCGGGCGCTCGGCGGTCGGGCCGAGATAGTTCAGCTCGGCCTCGACATAGGGCAGGGATCGCGTCGTCATCACTTATCCTCCGCGGATTTGCGTGCAGTCTACCCGGAGACAGTCTACTCGCGCCAGAACGGCTTGTTGACGAGTAAATTGCGGTCGGAAGGGGTCAGCCCGATATCGGCGAGCATGCGCTCGTCGAGCCGCGCGAGGTCCTGGCGGGCACGGCTGCGCTCGCGCCAGAGGTTGAGCGTGGACACGGCGTGACCAACCGCCTCGCCGAGCAGATCCAAGGTCATCGAACGCGAGCCGAGACGGAGGGTCCCGTCGGAGGATCGGAACGGGGTGTCTGTCATGTGAATTCTCCTATATTGTTAGATTGGGTGCATGAAGAGGACAGGCCCCGCCTATCCCTTGTTCGTATTGAATATGGGGACTTATTCATCTACTTACAAACGAGACTTTTTCAGTACTGAATGAGGAAAACTAATCTGAATGCAGGGTCGTCTGCCACCGCTCGGCGCGCTGCGGGCCTTTGAGGCGGCGGCGCGGCTGAACAGCTTTACAAAGGCCGCCGAGGAGCTGCGCGTGACACCGGCCGCGATCAGCCACCAGATCCGCGCGCTCGAAGCCGATCTCGGGATCAGCCTGTTTCACCGCCGCAACCGGCAGATCGAGCTGACCTCCTCCGGGCGGCTGTTGTTGCCGGGGCTGTCGGAGGCGTTTGCCGGCATCCACGCCGCCGTGCGGCGGCTGCGCGCGCATAACGAGACCGGCGCGCTGACAATCACCGCCTCGCCCTCCTTTGCCGCGAAATGGCTGGTGCTGCGGCTGCACCGGTTTCAGGAGAAATGGCCCGAGGTGGATGTGCGCATTTCGACCAGCAACGAGATCGTCGATCTGATGTCGGGCGATTTCGACCTCGCGATCCGCTATGGCACCGGCCGCTACCCCGGTCTCGATGTCGAATTGCTGCTGAAGAACGAGGTGTTTCCGGCGTGCAGCCCGCGCCTGTTGGAAAACGGGCCGCCCTTGCGCACCCCGGACGATCTGCACCACCACGCGCTGATCCACGACACCGCCGCCGATCGCGACCCGCTGGCGCCGACCTGGGCGATGTGGCTGAAGGCGGCCGGGGTCAAGGAACCGCCGGACAGCGCCGGGCTGACCTTTACGTCCGGGTACATGGCGTTGGACGCGGCGATCGCCGGGTACGGCGTCGTGCTCGCCTACAGCACGATCGCGGCGGCCGATCTGGCGGCGGGGCGGCTGGTGCGGCTGTTCTCGCTGGCTCTGCCCGACCTGTTTGCTTATTACATCGTCACCGCGCCGGGAGCGCGCGACCGTCCGAAGGTGCGGGCGTTCTGCAACTGGCTGCGCGAGGAGGCCGATTCCGAGACCGCCGGGATCAATGCCGGAAGTGGCGGGTCCCGGTGAACACCATCGCGATGCCGGCGCGGTCGGCGGCTTCGATCACCTCCTTGTCGCGGCGCGAGCCGCCGGGCTGGATCGCGGCGGTGGCGCCGGCCCGGATCGCCGCTTCGAGACCGTCGGCAAACGGGTAGAACGCGTCCGAGGCGACCACCGATCCCGTTGTCGCCGGCTCCTTCAGACCGGCATTGGCGGCGGCCCCCGCGGCTTTTTGGGCGGCGATGCGGACGCTGTCGACCCGGCTCATCTGGCCGGCGCCGATGCCGACCGTCGCGCCGCCGCGGGCAAAGACGATCGCGTTCGACTTGACATGTTTTGCCACGATATCGGCAAACAGCAGGTCGGCGATCTCGGAAGCGGTCGGGGCGCGTTTTGTGACCACGGTCAGACCGTCGCGGGAGGAAGTCAGACGGTCGCGTTCCTGGATCAGCAGCCCGCCCGCGATCTCGCGCGTCGTCCAGCTCTCGGCCTTGGGGTCGGGCAATCCGCCCGCCAGCAGCAGCCGCAACGCCTCCTTGCGGGCGAGGATGTCGCGCGCTTCCGGGTCGGCTTCCGGGGCCATGACGACCTCGACAAAAATCCTTGCCAGGGCCTCGGCGGCGGCGGGATCGAGCGGGCGGTTCAGCGCGACGATACCGCCAAACGCGCTGACCGGGTCGCAGGCCAGCGCCTTGTCCCAGGCCTCGCGCAGGCTCGTGCCGATCGCGGCGCCGCACGGGTTGGCGTGCTTGATTATCGCGACGGCCGGCTCGGCGAATTCGGCGACCAGCTCGTAGGCGGCGTCGGCGTCGGCGTAATTGTTGTAGGACAGTTCCTTGCCTTGGATCTGGCGGGCGGTGGCGACACCGGGACGGGTCTCGCCGGTGCGGTACAGCGCGGCGCGCTGGTGCGGGTTCTCGCCGTAGCGGGTCGGCGCGACGAGCGAGGCGGCCCCGACCAGGGTCTCGGGGAAGGTCACGCCCTCGTCGCGCGCCAACCACAGCGCGATCGCGGCATCATAGGCGGAGGTCAGCGCGTAGGCCTTGCGCGCGAGACGACGGCGCAGCGCGGTTCCGACCCCGCCCAGGCTGGCGATCTCGCCGAGCACGGTCTCGTAATCCAGCTTGTCGGTGACGATTGTGACAAAGTCGTGGTTTTTTGCGGCGGCGCGGATCAGAGCGGGGCCGCCGATATCGATGTTTTCGATGCAGGTTTCGCGGTCCGCCCCCGAGGCCACGGTCGCGGCGAACGGGTAGAGGTTGCAGACCAGCAGGTCGATCTCGCCGATGCCGTGCGCCGCCAGCGCCGCCAGATGGTCGGGCCGGTCGCGTCGCGCCAGCAATCCGCCATGCACCGCCGGGTGCAATGTCTTGACCCGCCCGTCGAGCATTTCCGGAAAGCGGGTCACGGCAGCCACCTCGCTGACCGGCAGCCCGGCTTCTTCGAGCGCGCGCGCCGAGCCGCCGGTCGAGACCAGCGCGACCCCGCGCGCGACCAGCGCCTGCGCGAACGGCGCCAGCCCTTCCTTGTCGCTGACCGAGATCAGCGCGCGGCGGATGACCGTGACGGGCTCGTGAGGCGGCGACTGGCTCGTCAC
This sequence comes from Alphaproteobacteria bacterium, assembly GCA_050246595.1. GTDB lineage: Bacteria > Pseudomonadota > Alphaproteobacteria > ATCC43930 > CGMCC-115725 > DATARH01. Next base: position 108,939 of record JBFWVT010000008.1, on the reverse strand, counting down.
GGCGGCTCCTTATGCTGTCATCCGGGCGGGTATACGGTCGGCCCGGCGAGGCGGCAAGGCGCTTCACCGCGGCGTCGCGGCATCGGCTCCGAGCCGCCGGAGCCGATGGTCAGCCGTCGGAACCCGGCTCTTTGCCGAGAACCACGACGATCCCGGTCGGTTCGGGCGGTTGCGGCGACAGGCTGGTGCGGTTCTCGTCGTCCCAGCGCGCGATCTGCACCACCTCTCCGGTCGGCTCGCCGCGTTCGTTGGGTTCGCCCGGCTCGATGATGTGCAGCCCTTCGGTGTCGACAAAGAACGTATGGTCGCCAAAAGCCTGTTTCAGCTGCGGCATGACCGGGTGCCGTTCCGGGACGGGATCGGCGTCGAGCTGGTCGATGGTGCGCTCGACCAGGGCGGTGTTGAGCTTCATCGCGGGACCTTTCGTTTGAGGATCGGTTTCAGGACCAAGGTTCGACGGTTCCGGGACGCGCGGCGCGAAGCCTGCATGCGCCCGGATGCCGTGCGGGTGCGGTGCCGCGACCTCCCACCTCGACGGTGGTCCAAAACGGCCGGTTCTGCGGCGTGCCCCGCTCAGCTAAGGCGGCGGCGGGCGGCTTCAACCGGTGCGCCGGAGCAAATGCGGGTGGGGCGCCTAACGCTTTGGGTGTCGTTCGCGGGGGCGGAGCGTGCTGTTGCTCCCGGTCCGGCCCGGCAGACCGCGCAGGCTTGCGAGCAGGATCAGGACGCAGAAAACCGCCGCGATCAGGGCAATGGCGGCGTGCCCCGCCTCGGCGGCCAGCCCGCACGCGATCAGCACCAGATTGGCGGCGATGACCCGGCGCATAACCGCCTCGTGCCCGAGACCGCGCCGCACCGCCTGCTGATAAAAATGCTCGCGATGCGGCAGCCAGACCCGCTCGCCGCGGGCGAGGCGGCGCAGCAATGTGATCGTGGCGTCGGCGAGAAAATAAAGCGGCAGGATCAGCGCGATCTTCCAATGCCCGCGCGTCGCGGCGGCGAGCAGCAGAAAACCGAGCAGATAGCCGAGCGGCACGCTGCCAACATCGCCGAGAAAGATGCGCGCCGGGGCCCAGTTCCAGACCAGAAAACCGAGCGCGGCGGCGGCGATCGCGGCAGCTGGCGCCGGGTCGTGTCCGACACCGGTGACGGCGAACAGCGCCAGCCCGATGCCGATCGCAGCAGCCTCGCTGCCGGCCATTCCGTCGATGCCGTCCATAAAATTGTAGAGGTTGACAAACCAGAGCCAGAGCAGCGCCGCCGCCGCCCTGTCGAGCGCGGGCGGCAGCCATCCTTGAAATACCGCTCCCTCCGGCAGCGCCGCGACGAGGCCGAGAGCGACGGCGGCGCACTGCGCGCCCAATCGGACCGCCGGCGACAGACCGCGCAGATCGTCGAGCCAGGAGATCAGAGCAAGCGCGGCAGCCCCGGCGATCACGGCGAGCAGCGACAGCGGCGCCGTCCCGGTCGCGATCAATATCAGCCAGGCAGCGAGCGACGCCCCGACGACGGCGATGCCGCCGCCGCGCGGTGTCGGGATTTCGTGCGACGAGCGCTCGTTGGGCCGGTCGAGCACGGCGGCGCGACGCAGCAGCGGGATCAGCGCGCGCGTGCCGAGACAGGCGGCGATGCCGGCCGCGATCACCACCGTTGCTGCCAGTACGGCGCTCACGCGCTCAAGACCGCGCCGAAACCGTCATCCCGGCCCACGGGGTCCGGCCTACGACCAGCCCGAGAGCCTGCCCGGACTTGATCCGGGGATAAACTCCGGCCGGGAACCGTCGGTGCGGTCGAGAAGTGGATCCCGGCTTTCGCCGGGATGACGAGAAGAGCTGGGGAAATCCGACGGAGCATACATCAGCGAGGCGCAGAAAGGCCAGTCAGCCCAGCTGCCTGCGGTACAGCGCGATCAGCCGCTCCCAGTGGCGCTCGGCGGCCGGTTTGTCGTAGCACCACCGCGTTGGGAACGCGAAACCGTGATGCACGCCGGGATACAGCTCGATCTCGCCCGCGGTGCCGGCGCGCGCGAGCAGACCGCGCAATTCCTCGACCATCGGCAACGGCGCGAGATCGTCGTGCTCGGCGCAGGCGATATAGGCTTCGCCCCGGATTTTGCCGAGGTTCAGATGCGGGCTTTCCTCGGCGTCGTTGACCAGCCAGGTGCCGTAGAACGACGCGGCGGCGGCGATCCGGTCGGGGTAGCGGGCGGCGGCGGCCAGCGCGTAGGGGCCGCTCATGCAATAGCCGTGCGCCCCGACCGGACCCGGTTTCGCGGCGTCCTGCCGGTCGATAAAGGCGAGCATCGCGGCGATGTCGCGCATGACCGGCGGGATCGTCATCTTTGTGCGCACTGCGCGCATCCTGGTGTATTCGGGGCTGTCGCGGTCGAGCACGCCGGGGCCGTAGATCGTGTCGCGTCCGGCGCGGTAATACAGGTTTGGCAGCAGCACGTAGTAGCCGACCGTGCCGAGCCGGCGCGCCATATCGCGCAACTCCTCGCGCACCCCCGGCGCATCCATCAGCAGCAGTACCGCCGGGTATGGCCCGCCGCGCTCCGGGTGACAGATAAAGGTCTCCATCGCGCCGTCTCCGGTCGTGATGTCGATGGTTTGTTCGATCATGGTTCGCCCGCGCTGCCGGCCGTTGCCCTGGCGCGGATAAAGGCAGCGATGGGAGCGCGCTTCAAGTAGGTTTCGGAACGCAACCCCGAGCCTGGAGGGAGGACCCGATGCCGACCCAAGCAGCCGACCGCTCCTTCGCCGATCTTCTCGCCGCGTTCACGGCCGCGATCGTCGCCAATGACGGGGCCGGGCTGGGGGCGCTGTTTACCGAGGATGGGGTCTACGACGACGCGTTTTTCGGGGCGCATCGGGGGCGCGCGGCAATCGCTGCAATGCTGCAACGGTTTCACGACACCGGCAGCGATTATCGCTGGGATTTTTTCGAGCCGGTCGGCGATGGCGCAACCGGCTATGCCCGGTTCCGCTTCAGCTATCGGTCGCGCTTGCCCGAGAGCGCAGGGCGGCCGGTTCTGTTCGAGGGGATCAGCCGGTTTCTTCTAGCGGAGAACGGTTCGATCGCGCATTACGCCGAGGCGTTCGATCGCGGCGTCGCGCTGGTGCAGCTCGGGTTTGCGGCCGAGCGGATAAGGCGGATCGTCGAAAAGGCCGCCGTGGCGCAGAATAGCACGCAAGAGGCGCGCGCCCATCTCGACCGGTTTTCCGGCTGAGATTGCCGGCCTTCGGCCGGCGTGCCGGCGGGACGCCGGCGGTCCCTAAAGGGACAGGCGGCTTACCGCCCGGCCAGGACGCGATCGACCATCGCCCGGGCCGCGCCGAGATAATTCGCCGGGTCGGTCAGCGCACGCAGCTTCTCGGCGCCGAGCGGGCCGGCGACCTCCGGGGTTTCGAGCAGCACATCGTAAAGCGGCCGGTCGCGCTCGATCGCGGCGCGGCAGGCATCGTAGACGAAATCGTGCGCCTCGTTGCGGCCGGTATATGGCGCGAGACCCATCATCACCGCCTCGGCGACAATCAGGCCGTGGGTCATCCCGAGATTTTTCTCCATGCGGGCGGGATCGACGATCAGCCCGCCGAGCATGAATTCAGCCTGGTGCAGCGCCCCGGCGGCATAGCCGAAACTCTCGGGCAGCGCGATCCATTCGACATGCCAGGGGCCGGTGGCGCGCTCGAAATCGCTGACCATCGCATCGAGGATCAGCCCGGCATGCTGGCGCAGCGCCTTGGCGGCGGCGAGGATCAATTCGCACGAGATCGGGTTGCGCTTCTGCGGCATTGTCGAGGACGAGCCGCGCCCGGCGACAAACGGCTCGGCCGCCTCGCCGAACTCGGTCGCCGCCATCAGCATGATGTCGAACGCGATTTTCCCCAGACTGCCGCCGAGCAGCGCGAGAAACTGCACGGTTTCGACGATTCCGTCGCGGGCGACGTGCCAGGTGATCGGCGGCTCCGCGAGACCGAGTTCGCGGGCCAGTTCAGTGCAGGAGCCGAGCGCCGCCTCGCCCTCGCCGAGCGAAGCCAAGGTGCCGGCGGCGCCGCCGAACTGCGCGACCAGCACGCGCGGCTTCAATTCGGCGAGCCTTGCCTTGTGGCGGTCGAAACCGGCGAGCCACACCGCCGCCTTGTAGCCAAAGGTGATCGGCAGCGCGTGTTGCAGATGGGTGCGCCCGGCCATCGGCGTGTCGCGGTACTGTCGTGCCAAAACCGCCAGATGACCGCGCACCGCGTCGAGATCGGCTTCGATCAGCTTGAGACCGTTGCCGATCTGCAAGACCGCGGCGGTGTCCATGATGTCCTGCGTCGTCGCGCCCCAATGCAGCCAGCGTCCGCCGTCGCCGGCCCGCTCGGCGAGCTGGCGCACCAGCGGCAGGATCGGGTAGCCGACAATCCCGGTCTCGTGCTTGAGACGGTCGAGATCGAGCGCACCGGCCGGGTCGGCGGCGATTGCGGCGGCGGCTTGCGAGATCGCGCCGGCGGCGTCGGGGGGCACGATGCCGAGCCGTGCCTGGGCGCGGGCCAGCGCCGCCTCGACCTCGGCGCAGCGGGCCAGAAAGGCAAGCTCGCCAAACGCGGCGCGCATGGCGGCGGTGCCGAACATTTCTCCGAACAGGGTGGAGGAGAGAACGCCTAGGGTCATTCCGCGGCAGCCGCCTGATCCGGTTCCAACCTGCCGGATGCCGGGGAGAACGGCACCCAGTCGCCACCGGTCAGCCGCTCCAGCGCCGGGAAGCGCGCCTTGTAGGCCATCTTGGGACTCTCGGCGATCCAGTAGCCGAGATAGACATAGGGCAGGTCCTGCCGCCGGCATTCCTCGACCAGCCACAGGATCGACAGAGTGCCGAGACCGCCCGGACGGCGCGCCGGGTCGTAGAAGGTGTAGACGGCGGAAATCCCGTCATCGAGCCGGTCGATCAGCGACACCGCGGCGAGTCTTCCGTCGGGGTCGCGGAATTCGACGACCGCGCTGCGCAGCGCGGTGTCCTCGATCATGCCGCGATAATCGCCGTAGGTCATCAGGGCCATCTCGCTGTCGCGGTGGCGCGAGTGCTGATACGCGACAAAGAGGCGGAACTGCTCGATCGTGGCGCGCGGCGCCAGCACCGACGCGGCGAGACCGGCATGAGAATTGCGCACGCGGCGGATCGAGCGGGTCGGCGCGAAACGCTCGACGGCGATGCGCACCGGCACGCAGGCGGCGCAGGCGCGGCAGGCCGGACGGTAGGCGAAACGATGACTGCGGCGGAACCCGACCCGCGACAGCGCGTCGTAAAATCCCGGCGCGCCGCTTCCGGCCAGCTCGACGATCAGCTTGCGTTCAGCGCGACCGGGAACATAGGGGCACGGAACCGCGGCGGTCGCGAAAAACTGCGGCAGCGGCGCGGGAAGCTTGAGCGGCGTTACGCGAGACGAGGCCGACGAGACCTGCGGGCGAGCCCGATTGCCGCTTCGCGTACCGCCCGCCCCGATATCCATGCGTATCGTTCTCCTCTGCGCCGGCGGTCAACGCCGTTTGCGCCGGGTGTTCTCCGCTGGGTTCTCCGCCGGCTGCCGCGACAGCGACGCGGCATGGCAGCATGCCAGAGCGGTTCGGGGCGGACAACAATCAAGCTGGCCGGGATCAAGCTGGCCGGGATCAAGCTGGCCGGGGGCGCCGGCGCGGGCCTCTGTCGCGGTGTCGGCGCGAGGGCGGCTTGCTACTCCAGGTAAACCCTGACCGTCGTCCAGCCCGCCACCTCATAGGGGCAGGTTTTGTCCTTGTCGCAGTTGATGTCGAAACTGCCCCGGAACCGCGGCGCCATGCGGTCCTCGCAGGTATATTTTCGGCCGTTGATCTCGACGACGGTGCCGAGGTCGAACAAGGGGGGGCATGCCGCCGTATCGCGCCGACCGCAGATATTCGCCCCGGATGCCGCTATGCACGGAGTGTCGTCGGTCTGTTCGCGAACCGTGTTGTACCCGGTGACATAGGCTTCCATGTACAAATCCAGCTTGCCGGCGGGGTTTGCGCCGGACGATACCGGCGGAGGGGCGGCGATGGCCGCGTGCTGCACCGGCGCATACCCCGGACCCGCGCTGCCGAGCGCGAAAACACCCAGGGATACGCCCAGGGCGGCTATCGTTGCGACAATGCGGAAAGCTCCCCGCATCTCCCCCTCCCCAACAGCTCGCATAAGGACGAACAGATTGGGCAGGGAGAAGGTTCACGCTTTGCCATGTCGCGATGATATTTGGGATCGCGCAGGTTGTTTCGGGCGGCGCGCAGCGATGGCGCGAAAGAAAGACTGCTGTTGCGGGCAGCTGAAATGGAACCGATTTGAGTCGGTATTGTTCTGTTCTCTCGCTCCCTATAACAAACGAAACTGAAAGTTGAAGCAGCCCGAGATTCGGCGAAGCTGCGGGGTGCGTGGTTTCCGGGTTCGGGGTGTCATTCCGGGGGCTGTCAAGGTCCGGATGCGATGCCGCGCGTCGGCGGTGTCACGGGAGCAATTCCTCGCGCGTTACGCGAATTGCGGTCGGGTCCGATATCGCGGAAGATCGGTTGGGAACGCCGGAGGCCGGGTCAGCCGCATCCGGGCGCAACCTTGTATGGCGGGCGGCGCTCGCCTAGACTCCGGTCGGCGCTCGCCAGCGCATCGCTCGGAACAGCGGGAGGGGAAGGAGATGGAAGCACCGATACCGGCTCAGAAGGAGCCCTATGGGGTCATGGTCGAAGCCGGAAGACGCTACTTCTGGTGCGCCTGCGGGCGCAGCCTCAAGCAGCCGTTCTGCGACGGGTCGCACAAGGACACCGGCCTCGTGCCGCTGGCCTACACGGCCGAGAAGACCGAGGAGGTCTGGTTCTGCGGCTGCAAGGCGACCGCCGGCAAGCCGATGTGCGACGGCACGCACAATACGCTCTGACGGAACCCCGGTGCCGTTCCGATCAAGCCGGGCGAGCGCAAGGGTCGCAGGCACGCGGATCGCGCTCGCGTTGTCGGGGCTTGCCGCGCTGTCCGGGTGCGGCTGGTTTTCGTCTTCATCTTCGCCCCCGGCGACGACGGCGGCGAGCGCCGCTGCGTGCCCGACCGTGGCCATTCTGCGATCGCTATCGCAAACCGCCGTGTTTGCGCCGGGGACGCCGCGCCAGCCGACCGGCGTCGCGTTTTACGGCATCCTGTCGGATGTCGAGAGCAAATGCACCCGTTCCGGAGACGCGGTCCTGGTATCGCTCGACACCGTCATCATCGGCGAGCGCGGTCCCGCTTCCGGAGCGGCGACCGGCGTCGATCTGCAATACTTTATCGCCGCGACCGGACCCGACGAGACGATCCTCAGCAAGCGCACGCTGCCGGTGCAGATCGCCCTCCCGGCCGGGGCACGCCGCGCCGGGATCACCGACCGGGTCGAGGAATGGGTGCATCTCGGCGGCCGGCCGCCGGCCGATATCAGGGTCGTGCTCGGCTTTCAGCAGAGCCCGGAGATCGTGCAGTTTTATCGAAATTTTCGCGGCCGATAGGGTTTCGGCGGATCGAAAGGGCAAATTACACGTTGGCAATCTTTGCCAACCTATGGCATCCTTGCCCCTGGAGAAGCGCCTGAACTTTGGGTGGATCGAACTGGTCGACGCGCGTTGGCGATCTTTGCCGGCCGCAGCATCCTTATCCAGCTAGAGAAGCGCTGTCATATGCCGACCCGAAACATCAATCTGACGCGCGAGCAGGACGAGTTCGTCGAAAGCGTGGTGCGCACCGGCGAATATCAGAATGCCAGCGAGGCGATCCGCGACGCGGTGCGAGCCTTGCAGCAGCGGCGTCGCGAGGATGCCTTGAAACTCGAGCGCCTGCGTCTGCGCATCGAGGCCGGTATCGACGACCTCGATCGCGGTGCGTTTGTCGAGGTGGATGACGAGGATCTGGAAGCATTTTTTGATGCGCTCCGCGATGCGGAGAACCACCGCCTGGGCTGAGCCGGGCGGCAAACGCGCCGCACGCGTGGCGCGCGAGGGCCGATTCGATGAGCACGTGGCCGGAGAGCCGAGCCGCGCCAGGCGGTCCGGCCCGGTTTCGCGTGGCGCGCCGCGCGCAGACCGATCTGATGATCATTCTCGGCGACGGCGCCGAAAAATGGGGCGCTGAAGCGAGCCGCCGCTATGGCCTGACCCTGATGCGCGCGATGCGGCAGGTGGCGAGCGACCCGGAGGGCCGGCTGACCCGGCCTCGCCCCGACATCAGACCCGATCTGCGCAGCTTTCATTTGCGGCATGTACGGCAGAACGGGCGGCAACCGGCGGTAAAGCGGCCGGTGCATGTGATCTATTATCGCCTCGTCGAACCGGGGTTGATCGAGATCGCGCGCATTCTGCACGACCGCATGGAGCCGGCCCGCCAGTTCGAGACCGGCGCCGACGAGCTGCATTAGATTTCCCGAGGCGGGTCGTTCGGAAGCGGCGCCCGTGATCCGGCTGGCGTCCGTCGTGGCGTGATGCTACATAAGAGGCGCCGTATGCACGCCCGCAGGAGAGGCCGCGCCCCGAAAACGCCGGGAGCCGCGGCGCCGAAGGAGCAACCGCCCCGGAAACTCTCAGGCAAAAGGACTGCGGGCGCCAGGGCGCTCTGGAAAGCGGCGGTCGGACAAGCCTGGCCGCCCACCGAAGGAGTAAGCCGCGAACCCCGATCTCCTGCGCCCGAAAGGGACAGGCGGGGAGAAGGTGAATCTCTCAGGGTAGAGGACAGAGGGGGCATCTCCCGGACGCCGTCGCGTCCGCTACAGAGGTGCGCCCGTGTCCCTGCCATCCAGCGAACCGGCTCCGTCGGCCGAAGCCCCGCCGTTGCGGCGTACCCCGCTCTACGACCTGCACCGCGCGCGCGGCGCCCGCATGGTCGCGTTCGCCGGTTACGAGATGCCGGTGCAGTATCCCGGCGGCATCATCGCCGAGCACCTGTACACGCGCTCCAAAGCCGGTCTGTTCGACGTGTCGCATATGGGGCAGATCGCATTGCGCGGCGCCGGCGCGGCGCGGGCGCTCGAAGAGCTTGTTCCGGGCGATCTGCAAAGCCTCGCGCCGGGACGCATGCGTTACACGCTGCTGCTTGATGAAACCGGCGGCATAATCGACGATCTGATGGCGACGCGCATCCCCGGCGACCTCGATGCCGGGCTGATGCTGGTTGTCAATGCCTCGCGCAAGGAAGCCGATCTGGCGCATCTGCGAACGCGTCTCGGTCGCGGAATCGCAATCGAGCCGCAATTCGAGCGCGCGCTGCTGGCCTTGCAGGGGCCGACGGCCGCGTCGGTGCTGGCGCGGCTTGCCGGGGACGGTATCGAGCGCCTGAATTTTATGAGCGCGACCGAGACAAGGGTGGCCGGCGCGCCGTGTTTTGTGACCCGGTCGGGCTATACCGGCGAGGACGGGTTCGAGCTGTCGCTGCGGGCGGAGGATGCGGTCGCGGTCGCCGAGGCGCTGCTGCGGGAGAAGGAGGTCGCGCCGATCGGGCTCGGCGCGCGTGACACGCTGCGCCTTGAAGCCGGGCTGTGCCTTTATGGCCACGACATCGACGAGACGACGACCCCGATCGAGGCCGGTCTCGCCTGGGCGGTCGCCAAGCGCCGCCGCGAGACCGGCGATTTCCCCGGCGCCGCGATCATTCTGAAGCAATTGGCCGAGGGGCCGGGGCGGAAACGGGTCGGCATCCGTCCGGACGGCCGCGCCCCGGCGCGCGAGGGAACGGCGATCACCGATACGGAAGGCAATCCGATCGGGAAGGTCACGAGCGGCGGGTTTGGTCCGTCGGTCGGGGCGCCGATCGCGATGGGCTATGTCGAGACCCCGCACGCGGCCGAGGGCGGCGCGCTGGCGCTGGTTGTGCGCGACGTGCCGCGGCCGGCGCGGGTCGCGCGGCTGCCGTTTGTCCCGACCCGCTACTATCGCGTCCCACCGGCATGATGGCTGACCCGAATACGGTTTCAGGAGGAAACGCATGAGCGACACCCGCTACACAAAAGACCACGAATGGGTCCGGCAGGAGGGCGACATCGCCGTGATCGGCATCACCGACTACGCGCAGTCGCAGCTCGGTGATGTCGTCTATGTCGAGCTGCCCGAAATCGGCCGCGCCATCGAGCGCGGCAAGGAGGCGGCGGTCGTCGAATCGGCGAAGGCGGCGAGCGAGGTCTATGCCCCGGTCTCGGGCGAAATCGTCGAGGTCAACGGCGAATTGCTCGGCAACCCGGCCCAGGTCAATGCCGACGCGATGGGGGAGGGCTGGTTTGTCAAAATCCGCCTGGCAGATCCGAAGGAACTCGACGGGCTGATGGACGAGGCTTCCTATCGGGAATTTGTCGCGGAGCAGGAATGATGCGCTACCTGCCGCTGACCGATGCCGATCGCCGCGCGATACTGAAGGCGATCGGCGTCGGATCGATCGACGCGTTGTTCGCCGACGTGCCGGAGGCCGCACGCCATCCGGGTCTGCTCGACCTGCCGCGCGCGATGGGCGAGATGGAGGTCGAGCGCCGCCTCGGCGCGATGGCGGCAAAGAATTTGAGCGCCGGGTCGGCGCCGTTTTTTCTCGGCGGCGGCGCCTACCGGCATCATGTGCCGGCGGCGGTCGATCACCTGATCCAGCGCGGCGAGTTCCTGACCTCGTACACACCGTATCAGCCGGAAGTGTCGCAGGGGACGCTGCAATATTTGTTCGAGTTCCAGACCCAGGTGGCGCTGCTGACCGGGATGGGGGTGGCGAACGCCTCGCTCTATGACGGCGCGACCGCCTGCGCCGAAGCCGTCGCGATGGCCGGGCGCATTACCCGACGAAACAAGGCGGTGCTGTCGGGCGGGCTGCACCCGCATTACCGAGCGATATGCGAGACCTACGCCCGGTTTGCCGGCAATAAACTGGCAGTGCAGGATGCGGCGCCGGGAGGCGGAGAAGACCTGGCGGCGCTGATCGACGGCGATACGGCCTGCGTCGTCGTGCAGAACCCGGATCTGTACGGCGAGGTGCGCGATTATTCGGCGCTGGCCGAGGCCTGCCATAAGGCGGGTGCGCTGCTCGTCGTGGTCGTGACCGAGATCATGTCGCTGGGTGCGATCCGGCCGCCCGGCGAGATGGGCGCCGATATCGTCGCCGCCGAGGGACAGTCGCTCGGCAACGCGCTGAATTTTGGCGGCCCTTATGTCGGGCTGTTTGCGACATGGGAAAAATTCGTGCGGCAGATGCCGGGGCGGCTGGTCGGCGAGACCGTCGATGCCGACGGACGGCGCGGCTGGGTGCTGACCCTGTCCGCGCGCGAGCAGCATATCCGCCGCGAAAAGGCGACGAGCAATATCTGCACCAATTCCGGTCTGTGCGCGCTGGCCTTTACGATCCATCTGGCGCTGCTCGGCGAAGAGGGGCTGACCCGGCTGGCGCGGCTCAATCACGCCGCCGCTGTCGTCACCGCCGAGCGGCTTGCTCTGATCCCCGGCGTGAGTCTCGTCAATCGCGGCTTTTTTAACGAATTCACACTGCGGCTGCCGCGCCCGGCGGCTTCTGTCGTCGAGAAATTGGCCGGGCGCGGCATTCTCGGCGGCATCCCGGTCAGCCGGTTCTATCCGGGCCGCGAGGATTTTTCCGATCTGCTGCTGGTTGCGGCGACCGAGACCGTCACAGAAGACGATATCGACCGGCTCGATGCCGGGCTCAGGGAGGTGCTGTCATGAGTGAGTGGAGCCGGGCCTTGAGCGCGCGCCCCGACGCCGGCGAGGATACCGGCCGGATCGAGACGATCAGCGGCAATCGCGGGTTGCAGATCGAGGAGTCCCTCCTTTTCGAGCAGGACGCGCCGGGACGGTGCGGTGTCGATCTACCGGAGCCGCCGGCGGTCGCCGCGCGCCTCAGCGGTCTCGAACGACGCGGGCCGATCGGTCTGCCGGGTCTCAGCGAGCCGCAGGTCGTCCGGCACTTCACGCGGCTGTCGCAGAAGAATTACGCGATCGACAGCGGTCTCTACCCGCTCGGCTCGTGCACGATGAAGCACAACCCGCGGCTCAACGAGAAGCTGGCGCGACTTGCCGGTTTCGCCGATCTGCATCCGTTGCAGCCGGAGAGCACGGTGCAGGGCGCGCTCGAACTGATCGACACGCTGGCGCACTGGCTGAAAGTGCTGACCGGGATGCCGGCGGTGGCGCTGTCGCCGGCCGCCGGCGCGCATGGCGAATTGTGCGGCATCATGGCGATCCGCGCCGCCCTCGAAGCGCGCGGCGACGCGCGCCGTCGCATGCTGGTGCCGGAATCGGCGCACGGGACGAACCCGGCGACGGCGGCGGCGTGCGGCTATTCGGTCGATTCTGTTCCGGCCAACGAGCAGGGCCGGGTCGATCTCGCGGCATTGAAGGAAAAGCTCGGCCCCGATGTCGCGGCGCTGATGCTGACCAACCCGAACACGTGCGGGCTGTTCGAGAACGAGATCATCGAGATCGCCGAGGCGGTGCACGATTCCGGCGCGTTCTTTTATTGCGACGGCGCCAATTTCAACGCGATCGTCGGGCGGGTGAGACCGGCCGAACTCGGTATCGACGCGCTGCACCTCAACCTGCACAAGACATTTTCGACACCGCATGGCGGCGGCGGTCCCGGCAGCGGCCCGGTCGTGCTGGCCGCCGAGCTGGCGCCGTATGCGCCGGTGCCGTGGATCGTGCATGTCCCCCACCCTAACCCTCCCCCGCTTGCGGGGGAGGGAAGGGAGGGGGCGGGGTTCCGGCTGGTCGAACATCCCGAGGGCGATGCAGCGGCGACGATCGGGCGTCTGAAAGGATTTCACGGCCAGATGGGCATGTTTGTGCGGGCGCTCTCCTACATGATGAGCCACGGCTCGGACGGGCTGCGCCAGGTCGCCGAGGACGCCGTGCTCAACGCCAATTATCTGCGGGTCCGGTTGCAGGATGTGATGACTGTGTCGTTTCCGGGCATCTGCATGCACGAGGTGCTGTTCGACGACCGTTTTCTGAAGGATACCGGGGTGACGACGCTCGATTTCGCAAAGGCGCTGATCGACGAGGGGTATCACCCGATGACGATGTATTTTCCGCTGGTCGTGCACGGCGCATTGCTGATCGAGCCGACCGAGACCGAAAGCAAGGAATCGCTTGATCGTTTCGTGGCGGTGCTGCGCGGGCTGGCCGAGCGGGCCCAGTCCATTCGCAACGGGGCCGGGGACGCCCAGTATTTCCGAGCCGCCCCCCGTCTGACGCCGCGCCGCCGCCTCGACGAGACCGGCGCCGCCCGCAAACCGGTATTGCGCTGGCGTCCCGAGCCGGAGCGGAAGCAGGCGGCGGAGTAGGCGCAGATCGGCCAAAGACCGGTTCGGTTTTTAGCAGGGGCCTGATCCGGTCTTACCATCATAAAAGTTGCGGAACTGAGCGCCTATTTCGGCCTTGCGCGCGCCGAGGGGGCTTTAATCCAGGATCTCGTCGAAGGGCGAACCGCGGAGAAAATCGCCGCCGAACGGGAGGTTTCGGTTCACACCATTCGCGCCCACATTCGGAACATCCTGGGAAAGACAGGGGCGCGTAATCATTGCGGTAATTCCACCGCGAGTGCGCGACGCCGCAGCGGTCCATGGCCGCAGGCTCAGTTTGAGCTGCGATCCCGGCGCCTTTCTGCTAGCATCCCGGAGAGGCGGACGCCGCTGTGTGCCGGCGCCGCCCGCCCAGGGGCAATTTCCAAATTGGACGGGAGATCGACCATGTCGCTGCGCATCAACGACGAGGCGCCGAATTTCACGGCGGAGACGACCCAGGGGACGATCAATTTTCACGACTGGATCGGCAATGGCTGGGCGGTGCTGTTCTCGCATCCAAAGGATTTCACCCCGGTCTGCACGACCGAACTCGGCTACATGGCCGGGCTGAACCCGGAATTTCAGAAGCGCAACTGCAAGATCCTCGGCCTCAGCGTCGATCCGGTGACCGATCATTCGCGCTGGTCGAAGGACATCGAGGAAACCTCGGGACACAGCGTCACCTATCCGCTGATCGGCGATCCCGAACTCAAGATCGCGACGCTCTACGACATGCTGCCGGCCGGCGCCGGGACCACCTCGCATGGCCGCACCGCCGCCGACAACGCCACGGTCCGCTCGGTCTTCGTGATCGGCCCGGACAAGAAGATCAAGGCGATGCTGACCTATCCGATGAGCACCGGGCGCAATTTCGACGAGGTGCTGCGGATTCTCGACTCGGTGCAGCTGACCGCCAAGCACCAGATCGCGACCCCGGTCAACTGGAAACCGGGCGACGATGTCATCATCGCGCCGGCGGTGTCGAACGAGGAGGCGCAGAAGCGCTATCCGGGCGGCTTCCGCGCGCCGAAGCCGTATCTGCGCTACGTACCGCAGCCGCAGGGGTAACTTCGCGCCGGGCGGGGCCGCGAGCGGCTCCGCCCGGACGCACATTAATCTTCGCAGAGCGGCCTCTACAGCCGCAACCGCCGCTGTTTCGCTGGCGACGGCATGTCCCCGGTTGACAGACATTATGCCTGCCACCGGTGCGGCGGCCCCGCCGCACCGGATACGGTCCTTCCTCTTTCTCGCGGCTCTACGTTAAGACTGCATTTATTTCTGCCGATTATAATCGCAACGCGCGAAACAAACATGTATACGCAACATCCGATTGTGATTTGGCGCTCCGGCGGTGTGATCAGGCGCCGGGGTAATGTCTCAGTCTGAATGTAACAGCGGCACTGTCATTCCGGGGCCGTCCGCAGGGCGGAACCCGGAATCCATGAACCTCGACCTCTCCAAGGACTTCAGGGGCCTGTGTTGATGGATTCCGGGCTCGCGGGCTGCGCCCGCGCCCCGGAATGACAAGGTTGCAATTCGAACTGAGACACTACCGGCGCCGGATTGCAGCGGTCCTTCGGACGAACCGTGTGGTAGTGTCTCAGTTCGAAGGGAATAGAGGGTACTGTCATTCCGGGACCGCCCCCACGGGTCCGGTCTGCGGCCGGCCCGAGAGCCTGCCCCGGACTTGATCCGGGGACAGGCTCCGGGCGGAGCCCGGAATCCGGGAACACCGGCTTTTTCAAGGCATTCGAGGACGCGCGCTACGCCCGCGCCCCGGAATGACGATGTTACAATCAACCTGAGACACTACCGACTGTTCGGGACAGAGCGAGACACGGCAGATAATGACTATCATGGCGGGGCTTTTCAGCCGGCGCGGCGGCGTTAAACCGTCGCCTGAGATCTGCGCCGACATCAGATCGCTGCTTTCACGGCATCCGGGCGACAAGGTTGTAGAATTTGCCGACGAGCGCCTGTGGCTCGCCAAGATCGATATCGGCGCATTCGGCGCATCGGGTTTTTACCGCGACGGCGACGGGTCGGTCGCGATGCTGACCGGCGAACCGCTGCTCGGCGACGGCGACGGCGACCGTTATCGGGATTTGATCCGGCTGCATGCCGATTGGAAGGCGGGGGAGTGGCGTCTGGCGGCCAGAACACGCGGCGTGTTTACTGCGGCAAGTTACGCACCGGCGCAGAGCCGGCTTACGATTGTCACCGATCGCCTGGGGCTGCGCGGCCTCTATCTGCTGGTGACCGATGAATTTGTCCTGTTCGCGACCGCCTTCCGCATCATCGAGGCCCTGCATCGCGTCCATAAAACGCCTGATCTCCAAGCGGTCGCCGAGCAATGCACCTATGGCGTGCCGCTCGGCGACAGAACCTCGTTTCTCGAAGTCAAACGGCTGCTGCCCGGTGAAGCCGCAATTATCGACGGCAACTCTGTCCGGCGCTTCTGCTACTGGCGCTGGGACACATTACAACCGGTTTCCTCGAATGGCCTGGCGCAGCGGCTGTATGATGAATTTCTCAGGGCAGTCACGTTGCGTCTTAAATCGGATCGGACTGCACAATCCTTTCTGAGCGGCGGTCTTGATTCGCGCACGATCGTGGCCGCCCTGGTCGATAAAGGGATTGCCACCCGGACCGTCATTTTCGGCGACAAGCGCAGTCAGGATCGCGTACTCGGCCGGGGCTTCGCCGAGGCGCTCGGAACGCCCTCTATCGAGCTCGATATAGATCCCTCATGGGACGGGCAGTGGTGGAGGCTGGCGCGCAATGCCGCGGCCGCCTTCCGGCGTGAAGCCGTTCCTGCCGCGCCGCTGGAGCGTCCGGGTGTGATCTGGAACGGCGAAGGCGGCAGCGTGTGCTTCGGCCACGTGCATCTGACCCAGGAGATTGTCGATCTCGCGCGTAACGGCGGCACTGCATTCTTTCGGGAATTCGCAAAATATAATCTCTGGGAGAGCTCTTGGCGTCGGGTCATGCGCCAGCGATGGTCGGACGAGCTCGAAGCTCGGGTGCAGCAGCTCTATCGCGACGAGATGGCCCGCTCGATACCGGCCGATCCGGGCCGTGTGCCGTTTCTATTTTTGATATTCAACGATCAACGGCGCAAACTCGAAGGTTTGCAGGCCAATGCCGATCTGGTCCGGGCCGAGATGCTGATGCCGTTCTTCGATATGGAGTTTCTCAGCCTCATCGCCGCCGCCGAAATCGATCTGTTTATCGGCCACCGGATTTATATGGATTTTCTGCACCTGTTTCAGCCGCCTGTCTATTCGACCCCGTGGCAAGCCTACCCAGGCCATTTGCCCTGTCCGATCCCGGTGCCGGCAGACCTCGACTACCAATGGACTCGCAAGAGCGGCGTGCCACCCGATGCCAAGCGGCTGGCGCGGCGGATGCTGCGGCAAAGTTTGCGGCCATTCGCGTTTCCGGGATGGCTGCTGCGCCGCGATATCGTGTTCGCAGCCGCGATAGCGACGCTGCTCGGAATCGGGAACTACGACTATCTGCTCAGACCGGCAGAACTGTTTGGCAAGGTGATTGGGCTCGGCCAGCCGTTGCGGTCGTCCGGGAGCAGGACGCAAGCCGATCGGCCTTCCGGACCCGAAAGCCGTCCCCTCGGCGTCATCTCGCCCTCGCGTCTGGCATAAGGCGCTATCCCGTCTTCAGCCGCCGCGCGGCATCAACCGCAAAATAGGTCAGGATGCCGTCGGCACCGGCGCGCTTGAAACACAGCAGGCTTTCGAGCATTGCCCGCTCGCCGTCGAGCCAGCCATTGTCGGCGGCGGCGCGGATCATCGAATATTCCCCGGATACCTGATAGGCGAAGGTCGGGACGCGGAACGCCTCCTTGATCCGCCTGATGACGTCGAGATAGGGCATGCCGGGTTTGACCATCACCATGTCGGCGCCCTCGGCGAGATCGAGAGCGACCTCGCGCAGCGCCTCGTCGCCATTGGCCGGGTCCATCTGATAGGTGCGCTTGTCGGCGGCGCCGAGCGCGGTCGCTGAGCCGATCGCGTCGCGAAAGGGCCCGTAAAAGCACGACGCGTATTTCGCCGCGTAGGACATGATCCTGACGCGGTCATGTCCGGCCGCGTCGAGGGCGCGGCGCACCGCGCCGACCCGCCCGTCCATCATGTCCGACGGCGCGATGATGTCGCACCCGGCCTCGGCCTGCACGATCGCCTGCCGGCACAGGATCTCCACCGTTTCGTCGTTCGCGACGTAGCCGTCGCGGATCACGCCGTCATGACCGTGCGAGGTGAACGGGTCGAGCGCCACGTCGCACAAGACGCCGAGACCGGGCAAGGCCCGTTTCAGCGCGGCGACCGCGCGGCACACGAGGTTCTCGGGGTTGACCGCTTCGCGCCCTTCGGGGTCCTTCAGCGCCGGATCGACCGCGGGAAATACGGCGACGGTCGGAATGCCTGATGCGGCGGCTTCGCCGGCGGCATCGACGAGCGCCGGGATCGACAGCCGGAACGCGTCCGGCATCGACGGCACCGGTGCGCGCGCGTCCTCGTCATGCACAAAAACCGGCCAGATCAGGTCTCCCGCGGTCAGCACGCTCTCGGCGACGAGCTTGCGCGACCACGGATCGCGGCGGTTGCGGCGCAGACGGGTGGTCGGATACGGCGCGAGCGGCGGCAGAAACGATTGGCTCACGGGCGGGTCCCGAAACAGGGAACGATGGCGCGGAAATAGTCCCGGCCGAGACCGGTTGCAATGCGACCCGTTACCCCGAACACAGTCCGGCCGACGCGGCGTCTCAGATTTCGAGCTTCATGCCCTTCTGCACGCCGGGGCGCGTGCCGACCCGGTCGCCCCAGGCTTGCAGGTTCCCGAGACCGGCATTGTCGGGCAATGCCTTGCGGCCGGCATAGACCGGATAGATCGCGAGATCGGCGGCGGTGATCTCGTCGCCGGCCAGGTATTGCGTCCGGGCGAGCTGGTCGTCGGCAAAGCGCCACAGATTGACAAAACGGTCCTCGTAGAACTTGGTTGCCGAATCCGGCACCTTTTCGGGCATGCGGGCGCTCAGGAAAAAGATCGTCTGATTGACCGATGCGTAATCGGCGGCGCCCTCAGCCAGCCACTGAAAGACGCGGACCCGCGCCGCCGGGTCCTGGGGCAGGAATTTGCCGGTCTTTTCGCACAGATACATCAGGATCGCCCAGGATTGGATGACCGTGATCGGCTGGCCGCCGGGTCCGTCTGGGTCGATCAGGGTCGGGATGCGGCCGGTCGGGTTGAGCTTGAGGTAATCCGGCTTTTTCTGGTCGCCCTGACCGAGATTGAGCACATGGATCGTGCAGGCGACGCCGCATTCGTTGACCGCGATCGCGGCGCGCTGTCCGTTGCCGGTGCCGGCGGTGTACAGCTCCATTCCTGGCATGATTGTGCTCCGTTGCTGGTCGGTTGAAGGGGACCGATCATAACGCGGGTTTATGACGGCGCGGAAACCGGGCGGATTTTCGCCCGCAGCGCGGGGTTCGGTGCGCCTTCAGCCCGCGCAAGGCCGGCGGTCAGGTCGGCGCTCGGCCAGGACGCCCCGGCGGCGGCCTCGTAGGCGGCGCAGGCTTGCAATACCGCGAGATCGTTATAGAGCGGGCCGGTGACCATCAGCCCGATCGGCAGCCCCTGGGAAAAGCCGCAGGAGATCGAGGCTGAGGGATTCCATGTCAGGTTGAAGGCGTAGGTATAGGGTATCCAATCCCACGAATAAGTTTTCGGGTTTGGCAGTCCGTCGTCGCGCGGGTCGGCGTAGGGAGCAATCGTCGCCATCACCGGCGACAGCAGCAGGTCGTAGCGGTCGAAGAACTGGCGCAACTGGGCGCCGAGCATGGCGCGCTTCATGACCGCTTCGACATATTGCTCCTGAGTGACCGCCTCGCCGCGGCGGCATTCGGCGACGAGGCCGGGGTCCATCAGCGCCGCTTGCTCCGGTGTCTGCGCCCGCAGCAATGCCCAGAACCCGGCCAGAGCCAGCGGCTCGAAAATCGCCCGCGGCGACTCGGTGAACGGGTCGGCCGGCTCGACAGCCGCGCCGAGATCGGCGAACACGGCAGCAGCGCGCTCGACGGCCTCGCGCACTTCGGAGGCGGGCTCCGCGTAGCCCAGGGTCGGCGACAACGCGACCCGTTTGCCTTTCAGCGAGAGGTCGCCGAGACGGTCTCGGTAGGCGAGACCGTCATCGGGCAGGCTGTGCCAGTCGCGCGGGTCCGGCCCCTTGACTGCGTCAAGCATCAGCGCGGCGTCGGCGACAGTTCGGGTCATCGGCCCGACATGCGTCACATCGCCAAAGGCCGAGGGTGGATAAAACGCAACCCGGCCGAAGGTCGGCTTCAAACCGAAGATGCCGCAGAATGAGGCCGGGATGCGGATCGAGCCGCCGGCGTCGCTGCCGACTGCCAGCGGGCAGATCCCGGCCAGCACCGCCGCAGCGCTGCCGCCGCTGCTGCCGCCGGGGGTGCGCGCGAGGTCCCACGGGTTGCGCGTGACGCCGGTGAGCGGCGAGTCGGTCATCGCCTTCCAGCCGAATTCCGGGGTGGTGGTCTTGCCGAAAAACAGCGCGCCGGAATCGCGCAGCCGCGCGACGGCGGGCGAGTCCTCGCGCCATTCCTGGTTCGGGTCGATCGTGCGCGAGCCGACCCGACGCGGCCAGCCTGTCGTCAGCAGCGTGTCCTTCAGCGCGACCGGCACGCCGTCGAGCGGCCCTTTCGGCGCGCCCCGTTGCCAGCGCGCCTCGGACTCGCGCGCCGCCGCCATCGCGCTGTCGGGGTCATAAAGGACGAAAGCGTTCAGCGCGCCCTCGTACCGTTCGAGCCGCGCCAGGGTTTCCGCCATGACCGCGACCGGCGACAACTCCTTCGCGCGGTACAGCTCCAGCAGCCGGGTCGCGGGCAGGAACGCGATGTCGTCGGTCATAATCGCCTCCCACATTCATATCGAAGTTCCAGCGCAAGCCGGAACCCATGCTTCAACCGGCTTGGAAGCGGACAAATGGGTCCCGGCTTGCCCCACGGATCAAGTCCGTGGGCTGAAGACCCACGGGACTGCGGGCCATGGCACTCGAATCAGGTCCTCATCACAACATTGTGCAGCGTGTCACCGCGCAGATAGCGGTCGAGATTGGCGGCGAGGTCGCCCCAGCGGCGGTCGGCGGTACCCTCGGTAAACCCGGAGCAGTGCGGCGTGATCAACGCGTTCGGCAGTTCGTGGAACGGCAGGCGCGAGCCGCGCCGGTCCGGATGGTCCGGGCTCCAATGCTGCCACCAGACATCGAGCGCGGCGCCGCCTAGCCTGTTATCACGCAGCGCCTCGTATAGCGCTTGCTCGTCCAAGATCGCGGCGCGCCCGATATTGATCAGCAACGCGGCCGGCTTCATCAGCGACAGGCGGCGCGCATCGATGATCCCGCGCGTCTCCGGCCCGAGACCGGCCGCGATTACCAGCGCGTCAACCCGCGGCAGCATCCGGTCGAGTTCGGCGAGCGGGTAGATTTCCGAGGCGTCGCCCTTTTCGGTCACGGGGCTGCGGTTGGCGGCGATGACCGTGCAACCGAAACTCGCGGCGCGGCAGGCGACCTCGCGGCCGATCCTTCCGTAGCCGAGAATGCCAAGCGTCTTGCTGAATATCTCGCCGTGCGGCTTGCCGCCGGCCGGCTGGTGCCCCGCCCAGGAGCCGCCGCGGAACTCGATCACCGTGTCGAGCAGCCGGTGCGTCAGCGCCAGCCACGTCATCAGCACGTATTCGGCGATCGCCGGCTCGTGACCGTAGACGTTGCAGACGGTGATCCCGCGCGGCAATGACTCCGTGTCGATCATGTCGATGCCGGCGGTCGCCGCCTGCAACAGCTTGAGCCGAGGCGCCTCGGGGAAATCGGGCCGCCAGATATGACCGACGACGATCTCGGCCTCGGCCAGGGCCGGGATCATGCGTTGCGTGTCGTTGAGATCGGCGAGGATGAGCGGGTCGTCGAGCCTCTCGCGCATTTTTCCCAGAATGCGCGGCGCGACGCGGGCGGCCAGACCGCCGAGGAACAGGGTTTTCATGGGGCGGGCCTCAGATCGTGGTCACGACGTTTATCAGCGGTTCGCCGCGCGCGAAGCGACGGAGGTTCTCGGCGACTTCGTCCCAACGGCGACGCACCATGCCGCCGGTCCAGCCGGAATTGTGCGGCGTGGCGATGACGTTTGGCAGCTCGTGAAACTTGTGGCGGGAGCCGCGCCGGTTGGGTTCGGCGTCGTTCGGGTACTGCCACCAGACATCGAGCGCGGCGCCGCCGAGCCTTCCGTCGCGCAACGCCGCGTACAGCGCATCCTCGTCCACGACGGGGCCGCGCGCGATATTGATCAGGAACGCATCAGGTTTTATCAGCGCCAGACGATTTGCGTCGATCAGCCCGGTGGTTTCGGGACCGAGCGCGGTGCACAGCGCGACCGTATCGCATTCCGGCAGCATCCGGTCGAGATCGGCCAGCGGATAGACTCGTTCGACACCGGGATCGGCCTCGCGCGGGGTGCGGTTGGCGGCGAGGATACGTGCTCCGAACGGCGCGGCGCGGCGCGCGACCTCGCGCCCGACCCGGCCGTATCCGACAATGCCCAATGTCGAGCCGCGCACCTCGCCGTGCGGCGCGCCGCTCTCGACCCAGCTCGTGCGCCACGAGCCGCGCTCGCGGAACTCGCCGGATATCTGAAAGAGCCGGTGATGCAGCGCCAGCCACGTCATGACGACGTACTCGGCGATCGCGCTCTCGTGTCCATAGGCGTTGCAGACCACGGCGCCCTTCGGCAGCGCGGTGAGATCGAACAGGTCGATCCCGGTCGCGACCGCCTGCACGAGGCGCAGCTTTGACGTGGGCGGATACTCGGCACGCCAATGATTGCTGACGAGAATGTCGGCCTCGGCCGCCTCCCGCGGCGTGCGCGCGAGATCGTGCGGGTCGGCGACGACGACGCAGCCGAGCTCGGGCGGCAGCGCGTCCTTGATGCCGTTACAGGTGTCGGCCGCGACATTGCCGAGAAACAGCGCTTTCACCGGTGGTCCCCTGTCGTTGGCGGCTTGCCTTCCGCCGATTCTGCTGACGTGGACCATGCCGACCCGCTCACGCCAGCGCAAGAAAGGCGGCGTCATCGTCAGCCAAGAATTCTGCGATCTCACTGCGGCGATGCCGCAGCAGGGCGATGATTTGATCGGTCGAGCAATTGCCGAGCCGTATCCAGATCACCTTTGGGGGCGGCCCGTAGAGAATGCCGAGCCGCTGAAAATCCTCGTCCTTGCTGACGATTGCGAGCCCATGCTGTCGCGCGTGATCGCAGATCGCGCCGTCGGATGCGCCGGCCAGTCCCAATTCGCCGACATGGGCCGCGCCCGGATAAATATCGGCCAGGGCCACGCCCAATCGCGCGGACAGGTTCTCGTCAAACAGCAGCCGGATCGGCTCAGAGAGCCGGGACACTCACGACCCGACGCTCGCGCTCCGCCGCAAAGGCCAGGCAGGCGCGGATATCCGTTCTTTCGAGCTGCGGGAAATCGGCGAGGATTTCATCCTCGCTCATGCCCGAGGCGAGATAGGAGAGAATGTCCCCGACCGTAATGCGGGTCCCGCGCACGTATGGCTTGCCGAAGCGGATGTGCGGGTCGATGACGATGCGCTCGCGATAATCCATCGATAGCCCCTTCATGCCGGGACCGTGTGCCGGGCCAGAAAATCCTCGCGCACGGTGATGCCGAGGCCGGGGCGGTCGGGAATTTCGATCATTCCCTCGCGGACCGGGAAACTCTCCTCGACGAGATCGTGCAGCAGCGGGTTGGCGCCGAGCGAGTATTCGACGATGAAACCGGCCGGAGAGGCCGCCGCAACATGCAGACCGGCGGCGAAAGCCGGCGCGCCGGCCCACAGATGCGGCGCCAGCTTCAGGTTGAACGCGCCGGCCAGCGCCGAGATGCGCATCGCCTCGGTGATGCCGCCGCAGATCGCGAGATCGGGCTGCATGATGTCGACCGCGCCGAGCACCGCCAGATCGCGGAAATCGTGGCGGGTGAACTCGCTCTCGCCGGAGGCGATCGGGATGTCGGTGGCGGCGCGCACCTGCGCTTGGCCTTGTTTGTCGTCAGCGGTGACCGGCTCCTCGAACCACATCAGGTTGCAATCCTCGACCAGACGGCAGAAGCGCTTCGCCTCGGCCACCGACAGCGTGCCGTGCGCGTCGCACATCAGCCCGATTTCCGAGCCGAGCGCCTCCCGCGCGGCGCGGACGCGGGCCGCCGAATGGCGCGGGTCGCCGTCGATGATGCCGACGCGCATCTTGACCGCGTCAAACCCGCCGGCCTCGACATAGCCCATAAGCTGCTCGCCGATCTTATCCGGTCCAACCCAGCCGCCCGACGCATAGGCCGGCATCCTCTCGGCGCGGCGGCCGCCGAGCAGCCGCCACACCGGCTGGCCCAGCGATTTCCCCAGTATGTCCCACAGCGCGCAATCGATCCCGGAGATCGCCGACACCGTGATGCCGCGCCGTCCGAGCACCGGGAAGACGCGGCCCTCGCGCAGCGCGTAGTGACCGCGCGTGCCGCTGTACAGCGTTTCCCAGAGACGGGTAATGTCGCGCGGGTCCTCGCCTTTCAGCAGCGGCGCGAACTCCTCGTTGATCAGGCAGGTCAGCGCCTGGTTCTGCGCCATGCCGCCGACCTGCGCCTTGGCTTCGCCCCACCCGACGAGGCCGCATTGGGTCTCGATGCGCACCAGCGTGCCGTCGAACGACAGGGTGCGCCCGAAATCGCTGACATGCTGGCGCTCGGGCGGGATCGGGATATGCACCCAGCGCGCCTCGACCGATTTGATTTTCATGGCTCTGCCCCGATGCGTCGGGACGAGATTAAGGCGCAACCGGGCAGGCGGGAAGGGACGGCATCATGGCGGGGCCTCGCTGGCCGGTTCTTCCAAATCGTCGGTTCGCCGCTCGATAAAGCTGACGCGCAGCGCCTCGATCGGGTCGTCTTGCACCGGGGAGACGCAGCTCTCGCCGTTGCGCAGGGGTCCGACGGCGCCGCCCTCGGCAAACCACCCTTCGTAGACGATGTCGAAGCGATCGCCGATCGCCGGCGTCGGGCGGGCGGCGAAACCGATCAGCGCCAGCTCCCGGCCGCTCGTGCCGGCGTATTTGCCGTTGCCGACCCAGGGCGTCGCCCGGCCTTCCGGGGCGAAGACGCGGAACTCGACCGCATCGGGGGTCAGCTCGTCGCGCGGCCGGATGCTGATCGCCTCGATGCGCCGCCCGCTGCCCGGCATCCCGGCCCAGCCCGGCCCGTCAAACCGGCGGTCGCCGATATCAATCAGACGCAGCAGGATCTCGGTGCCGATCTCGCGCGGCAGACGCTCCGCCGCGAGGGCGGCGTCGGCTTCCGCCTCGCTCTCCCTGTCGGGAAGCGGTGTTTCCGGCAGCACCGCTTCGGATTGCGGCGTAAGGGACAGTGCCGCCGATACTGCCGCCGCCACGACCCCAGGCGCCACGACCCCAGGCGCCACGACCCCAGGCGCCACGACCCCCAACTCCGGGGCGTTCGGCTCCGCCACCCCGCCGCCGGTCTTCTCCGCGATCAGCGCCTGCATCCGGTGCTCGTAGCGTTCGTGCAGCCCGTTGGCGTCCTCGTCGTGCAGGCGCCGGCCGATCGCCGCCTCGGCCATGTCGACCAGTTCCGCCGGAACCTGTCTTTCGGCGGGTTCGTCGTAGACCCCCGGCGCGACCAGCGGTCGCCGCATGACCGACAGCCGCAACCCGCCGCCATAAGGCTCGATCAGCAGCATGCGTTCACGTTCGCCGTGCGATACGAAGGCGACCGCGTCGCGGCCGACGCGCCGCATCGCCTGTCGCAGCGCGTCGAGCGTCTCGGCCGCAACCGGACCGTTCGGGTAGATGTCGTAGCTTGTCCCGACCCGCGCGCCCTCGACCGGATCGGAGCGGACAAAACGGGTCAGATCGACGATCCCGCCGCTCTCGGACAGCAGCGCCTCGAACTCGCGGTCGATCGGCGCGGTCGCCGGTACGAGGCGGACCGGGCAGGAGATCAGCGACAGGCGCAGGAACACGTTCCACACGGACTCGGCCCAGACGGCTTCGCTCATCCTCTCCCCCCGGCTCTCCCCCGGCACGGCGACAACGGGGATGGTAGCACGGTCGCGCGCGTCGCCGGGTCAGGCGCGTGCGCCCGGCTCCCAGCGCAACACCTGCTCGCCGCCGGCGGCGCCGGTTGCGCGGAAACCGAGTTCGCGCAGACAGGCGGCGAGACCGGTGCGGTTCTGCGCGCCGACCCTTGCCGCGACCGGTTGCAACCGTGCCGTCACCCTGCCGATCAGCGCGGCGAGAACATCGCCCGCCCGGTATTCCGGCGCGACCGCGGCATGGCGCAGATCGAGCACCTCGTGCTCGGCATAATGACGGCCGAGCTGGTTCGGCTCGACCAGGGCGACGCCGACGATACGCCCGTCCCCATTGCGGGCCAACCACGACTCGCCCGATCGCGCGCAGTTGCGCACCAGTGTGTAGAGCGCCTCCTCGCGTTCGAGCGTATCGACGAGCAGCGGGATGTCCGCCGCCAGACGCAGCAGCAGCGCGTGAATCTCGCCGGCATCGTCAAGCCGCGCCGGGCGATAGTCGATGTCGCTCACGATCTACTCCGCATTGTTCTGCCGGGCCGGCAGAGGCGGGATCGTAGCCGTTTTATCGGATCACCGCGCCGTCTTGACGAGACAGCGCAGCACTTCGGCGACGCTCCAGGCCTGCGCGACGCAGCCGCGCGCCGTGAACGGCGGTTCGGCGTCGAAGACTTCGCTGATCAAGCCGATCGCGGCCTCGCCGAGATGCGCCTCAAACCCCGACAGGAAGCCGGCGGCCACCTCCCGCTTCTCCGGATAGGTCCGCATCCAGGCGTCGATAAACGGGCCGATCAGCCAAGCCCATACCGTCCCCTGGTGGTAGGCCGCGTCGCGTGACCGCAGATCGCCGAAATAGCGTGGTTTGTACGCCGGCTCGCCGGGAGCCAGCGAGCGCAGCCCGACCGGGGTCAGCAGCCTGTCGCGAACCGCATCGACAACCGGACGCCAGCGCTCCTCATCGAGCACCGGATGGTCGAGCGAGATCGCCATGATCTGGTTCGGGCGGAACGATGCGTCGTCGCCGTTCTCGCCGTCGATCACGTCGTACAGATAGCCGCCCTTGTCGTACCAGAAACGGCGGTTGAACGAGCGGCGCGCCTGCTCGGCTCGCGCCGCGATGTCGTCGGCGTCAGGGTAGCCGGCGGCGCGCAGCCAGTCTCGCAGCAGGCACAGCGCGTTGTACCACAGCGCGTTGATCTCGACCGCCTTGCCGCGGCGCGGGGTCACCACCCAATCGCCGACCTTGGCGTCCATCCAGGTCAGCTGATAACCCTCTTCGCCCTGCGTCAGCAGCCCGTCCTGCGGATCGATCCGGATGCCGAATTTGCAGCCCTCGATGTGGTGGCGCACGATGTCGAGCAGCACCGGCAGCAGGATCTCCAGCGTCGTCTCGTCGCGGCAGCGGGCGAGATAGCGCGCCACCGCATGAAAGAACCACAATGTCGCGTCGGCGGTGTGATAAAGCCCCTCGGTGTCGCCCTCCGGGAACATATTCGGGATCAGCCCGTCCTGGACGTAGTCGGCGAAGGTGCGCAGGATCCACTTGGCCTCCTCGACCCGGCCGGTGGCGAGGGTCAGCCCTTCGAGCGAGATCATCGTGTCGCGGCCCCAGTCGGTGAACCAGTGGTAGCCGGCGATGACGGTGCGCACCTCATTGCCTTCGGCATAGGCGCGCGCGATGTCGGCGACCCGGCCGACCGGGGTGATAATAAAGGCGTCGGCCGCGAGCACCAGCTCGGCGCCGAACCCGCTGCGGACCTTCGGGTCCGCCAGCGCGATCAGCCGGCGGCATCGCTCGATCTCGAACCGGTGCGCCTGCTCCGGGGTCAGCGACGTCATCGTGTGCCAGCCCTCGGTGCCGGCGATCAGCGTCACCGCGCAATCCGGCCGCAGCTCGGCCGTGAAATAGCCCGGGCTCCACACCCAGCCGCGCGCCTCATAGCCGCGCTGGGCCTCGGTGCGGTACAGGTGCTCGTTCCGTACCCCCCCATCGGCGGTGAACGTCCCGCCATCGCAGCCGGTGATGATCATGCGCAGGGTCGGCAGATCCGGGCCCTGATAGACTTCGTAGCGTTGGCCTTGCACGATCAGCCGGTAATTGTCAGCCAGCGGTTTGTCGACGGCGGCCTCGAGCCGGCGAAAGCTGATAAACGGCCGCAGGCGCAGACGGGCGCTGCGCTCGGCCCCGATCAGCCGGAACGTGACATGGACCATATTGTGCCGCTCCGGCATCAGCACCGAGCGTTCGAGCGTCAGCCCGTCGATGTTCCAGCGCCAGCTCGGCAGCCCCATTGACAGCACGAACCCGGCGAAGCTGCCGGCGTCGCGGATATTCGCGGTGCTGCCGTCGGCGCGCTCGATCTCGCAGTCGAGATCGTTCAGCAGCACGACCCGGCCAAGCGGCGCCGGCAGCGCGGCGATTAGAAACCCGTGATAGCGCCGCGCGATCTCGCCGGACACCGTCGCCGAGGCGAAACCGCCGAGCCCGTTCGTCACGAGCCACTCGCGCTCGCGCTCCGCCTCCACTACCGGATTTTGATTGCGGGTGACCCGGAGCACCTCATTTGCCATCGTTTTCCCCAGACGCCGTGTCAGCCTGTTTGGCGGTCTGCTTATCGGGCCGCAATTCCGGCGCCGCGTCCGGCGTCAGCGGGCCGGGCGCCAATACGAGCGCGCTCTCGCCGGGGATGTGCAAGACCCCGTTGCGGTACAGCGGCGGCGTGCCGCCCCCGCCATAACACGGCGCCTCGCTCGACCACAGGATCTGCCAGACGCGGTCTTCGAGCGGCGCGAGCAGCGGCTCCGGCATCGGCGCGAGCGCCAGATCGCGGCCGAGATCGACGATCAGCAGGCGGGCGGCGTCGTTGTCGGTGCCCGGGGCGGCGGTCGCCTCGGCGAAAAACCGCAGCACCCAGGCCTGTTCGCCGATGACCGCGCCATCGACCCGCGCCGGCCGACGCCGCAACACCGGATCGTCGCGGCGCAGCGCCAGCAGGTCGCGGTGCAAAGCATAAGCCGGCGCGTGACGCTCGCGCTCGGTCAGATCGAGGATGCAGCGGCGGAACGTGTCCTCATCGGCCGGGTGGGTAAGACGGCGGCGCAGCTCCGGGTCGGCGATGCTGGGAAACTGCGAGAGAAACTCGGCGCGGCCCCGGCGCACCGCCTCGACCAGATCCGGGCGATGGTCGGCGAAATAGAGGAACGGCGCGGAGGCCGCGAATTCCTGACCCTGGAACAGCATCGGAATCCCCGGCATCAGCAGCAGATACGCGGTCATCGCGCGCCAGCGTCCGGGGCTGGTCAGCGCGTGCACGCGCAGCCCGTTGGCGCTGTTCGCGACCTGATCGTGGTTCTGCAGATAGACCACGCGCGTCTCGGCCGGCAGGTCGAGCGAGGGTGCGCCGCGCCGCTTGCCCTGCCAGACGTAATGCTGACCCTGGTACAAAAAGCCGTATTTGGCGGCGGCGATGAACTCGCCGGGCGCGCCGCGGTAATCGGTGTAATAAGCCTCGCGTCTTCCGGTCAGCGCGACCATCGCGGCGTGGTGCAGATCGTCGTTCCACAGCGCGTCGAACCCGCAGCCGCCGCGCTCCGGCGGACGCACGAGGCTGGAATGCTGCGGCTCGTTCTCGCCGACGATAAAGGTTTCCCGATCGCCCGCCGCCTCGCGCACCCGCCGCACGATCGCTGCCATGATGTTGTCGGGGGAGGCGTCAAAAATCTGCTGCGTCGCGTCGAGCCGCAATCCGTCGAGGTGGTACTCGTCGATCCAATAGCCGGCATTGGCGAGAAAGAACTCGCGCACCGGCGCGCTGTCGGTTCCGTCGAAATTGATCGGGTCGCCCCATTCGTTGTCGTAGCGGTCGCTGAAGTAGGATTGCGAAAAGCAGGGCGCGTAATTCCCGTCCGGGCCGAAATGGTTGTAGACGACGTCGAGGATCACCGCGATGCCGTGCGCGTGCGCGCGATCGATAAAGCGACGGAAATCGTCCGGGCTTCCGTACAGACGGGTCGGCGCGAACAGATCGACCCCGTCATAACCCCAGCCGAAACATCCGGGGAAATCGGCGACCGGCATCAGCTCGATGCAGGTGATGCCGAGCGCCGCCAGTTCGGGCAGTTCGCGGGAAGCCGCTTCCCAGCTCCCCTCTTGTGTAAAACTGCCGACATGCATCTCGTAGACGACCATCTCCTCGCGTTTCCGGCCGCGCCAACCCTGGTCGGTCCAGCCGAACGTCGTGGGATCGACGATCTCGGAAGGCCCGTGCGGTCCCTCCGGCTGGAAGCGCGAGACCGGGTCGGGGAGCAGTGTGTCCAGCGTGTCGGTACGGAACCCGTAGCGCATGCCGGGACGCGCCTCGGCCACCAGCGCAGACCAATAGCCTCCCGCCTCGGCTTGCAGCGGGATCGGGTGCGCGCCTCCAATGGCGTCTTGGATCTCGACCGCGATCTCGCGGACGCGCGGCGCCCAGATGCGGAAATGCACCCCGCCCCCCGGCTGCTGCTCCGCCCCGACCGGCAGGCGGCGGACGATGCGCGGCGGCGGCTCGCGCCGAGCCGTCTCTTCTGTCGCTTCCAATATCGCGAAATCGCCGCTCATCGATGTCGATCCGGTGTCGTCGCTGTGATGCCCTTCGGGAGAGAACGGCCGCTGGCAGCGCTTCTCTCCGGGGGGAACACGGGTTAAACACCGGGTTTGCGGTTTCCGCTTCAATCGGGGGTGTGCCGCCTCGTCGCGCCGGCCGCCGGCGAATTCTCATCGCGGGCGGCTTACGCCAGATCGACGGCGGTGCAAGTAAAGGTTCAACGGCAGCCCGCAAACCCGTTATCTAATACCCGAATAGCGCCGGGTCCGGCGGGAACGCGGTGCGCCGACCGCGCCGCCGCGGACCCGCACAGGGAGAACCCCGCACAGGGAGAACCCCGCACAGGGAGAACCCCGCACAAGGAGAACATTGTGGGTCTTCTACTGGCTGTGAGCCGCGCGATCGATGCACTCAACCGCTGGATTGGCCATGCGGTTTATTGGCTGATCCTGGTGGCGGTGCTGGTCAGCGCCGGCAACGCTTTGTCGCGCTATCTCTTTGACGTCAGTTCGAATGCCTGGCTCGAACTGCAATGGTACCTGTTCTCGGCGGTATTCCTGCTCGCCGCGGGCTACGCGCTGCTGCACAACGAGCATGTCCGGATCGACGTCATTTACGGCCATCTGCCGCCGCGGCTGCGCGCCTGGATCGACGTGCTCGGCGGCATTTTCTTTCTGCTGCCGATGGCGATCATGATCCTGATCCTATCGTGGCCGATGTTTGTCGATTCGTACCGGATCAACGAATATTCGAGCGATGCCGGCGGGTTGCTGCGCTGGCCGGTCAAGCTCTTGATCCCGGTCGGGTTTCTGTTGCTGGCGTTGCAGGGCGTCTCGGAAATCATCAAGCGGGTCGCGTTTCTGCTCGGGCGCATCCCCGATCCGTCCGAAAGGCACCATGCGCCGGCCGCCGAAGAGCAGATCAGGGGCTCTCTGTCGTGAGCGCCTTTCTGATCGCCAACATGGCGCCGCTGATGTTCGGGGCGCTGGTCGTGTTTCTGCTGCTCGGCTATCCGGTGGCGTTCGCGCTGGCTGCGAACGGGCTGTTTTTCGGTCTGCTCGCGATCGAGCTTGGTCTGTTGGGGCCGCAGCTGTTCCAGGCATTGCCCGAGCGCGTGTTCGGGATCATGCGCAACGATACGCTGCTGGCGATCCCGTTTTTCACCTTTATGGGTCTGATTCTCGAACGCAGCGGCATGGCCGAGGATCTGCTCGAAACGATCGGCCAGTTGTTCGGTCCGGTGCGCGGCGGCTTGGCGTATGCGGTCGTGTTCGTCGGCGCGCTCTTGGC
This sequence comes from Alphaproteobacteria bacterium, assembly GCA_050246595.1. Classification (GTDB taxonomy): domain Bacteria; phylum Pseudomonadota; class Alphaproteobacteria; order ATCC43930; family CGMCC-115725; genus DATARH01. The sequence continues at coordinate 77,569 of JBFWVT010000008.1, read as the reverse complement.
GGCGACGACCGGGGTCGTCGCCGCCTCGGTCATCTCGATGGGGTTGATTTCGCTGCCGATCATGCTGCGCTACGGCTACAACCGGCCGCTGGCGGCCGGCGTCATCGCCGCATCGGGAACGCTGGCGCAGATCATTCCGCCGAGCCTCGTGCTGATCGTGATGGCCGACCAGCTCGGCCGCTCGGTCGGCGATATGTATCAGGGCGCCTTTATTCCCGGCCTGATGCTGGCGGCGCTGTATGCGCTGTATGTCTTCGGAAAGGCGGTGATCCAGCCGGACTCGGCGCCGGCGCTGCCGCCCGAAGCCCTGAACCTGCGCGAGGACAGCGGCCGGACCGGTTATCCGTCGCTGCTCGTCATTACCGTGCTTGCTGTCGCTCTCGCCTGGCTGCTGACCCGCTCCATGCACCCGATCTGGGCGGCGAGTCTGGCGGGGCTCGCCGCCTATCTGACCGCGCTGGCCGACCAGTTTCTTAAGCTGCGCCTGTTGAGCCGGCTGGCGGCGCAGGTGGTGATTGTGATGATGCCGCCGCTGGCGCTGATCTTTCTGGTGCTCGGCACGATTTTTGTCGGTATCGCGACGCCGACCGAGGGCGGCGCGATGGGTGCAACCGGCGCCCTGGTCATGGCGCTCGCGAAGCGCCGGCTGACCTGGACGCTGCTGCGTCAGGCGATGGATTCGACGGCGCGGCTGTCGGCTTTTGTGATCTTCATCCTGGTCGGCGCTTCGGTGTTCACGCTCGTGTTTCGCGGCGTCAACGGCGATCTCTGGGTCGAGCACCTGCTGACCAGCCTGCCCGGCGGTCAGCTCGGCTTTCTGATCGCCGTCAACATCATGGTCTTTCTGCTAGCCTTCTTTCTCGATTTTTTCGAGCTGGCGTTTATCATCATCCCGCTTCTGGCGCCGGTCGCCGACAAGCTCGGTATCGATCTGATCTGGTTCGGCGTGCTGATTGCGGTCAACATGCAGACCTCGTTTATGCACCCGCCTTTCGGGTTCGCGCTGTTCTACTTGCGCAGCGTCGCGCCGCTCCGCGAGTATATCGACCGGGTGACCGGCCGGACCATTGCGCCGGTCACGACGGCGCAGATCTATTGGGGCGCCGTTCCGTTTGTCGTTATTCAGCTGATTATGGTCGCCGTGCTGATCGCCTTTCCCGGCCTCGTTCTGTCCTCGCTCGACGATGGCCCGAAGATCGATCCGAGCAAGATACGGATCGAGGCACCGCAGAACCTTCCGACCGAATTGCCGCAGTTCGAGTTCAAATAATCCGGGTTCGGATGAGGCGATCTCGGAGACATGACGCCGGTTGGACCCGCGATTGTTGTGCACTCGCTGGCGCAGGCCGTAGCGGCGCTGGAGGCGGCGGCGCAGGCCGGAAGGCCGGTCCTGCTGCTCAGCGCCGTGGATGCCGGGCTGTCGGCCGGCGCCGGCTGGTGGCGTGAGATGGTGGCGGCGGCGCGCGATTCGGTGCCGGCGGCCCAGGCTGTGGTCCAGGCGGCGGCACTGCTCGATTGCGGGGACGACGCCGGCGCGGCGCAGGCTGCATTGCGCGCCGGGGTCGAGGCGATCGTGTTCAGCGGCCCTGCGGAGATCGTCGAACGCCTCGCCGACATTGCCCGCCAGCGCGGTTGCCGCGTGCTGAGCGGGCGTCCGGGAGCGGTGCTCGACCTCGGCGATGATTTTTTCGCATCGCCCGACACGGTGCGCCGCCGCGTTTTCGCGGTGCTGCGTGGCGATAGCCCCGAAATCTTCCGGTCCGGGTGCCGCAAAATCACAAGATGATGGGTCAAGCTGAAATTCCGCGTGGGAACAATGCGGCAACCGGGTAAGATGCGATCCGGACATCCACACAACGCAATGGTGACCCGATGGCAGGCAGCGTCAACAAGGTGATCCTGGTCGGCAATCTCGGTCGCGATCCCGAGCTTCGTTCGACGCAGGACGGCATGCGGATCGCGAATCTGAACCTGGCGACCAGCGAGACCTGGCGCGACCGGGCCTCGGGCGAGCGCAAGGAGCGCACCGAATGGCACCGCGTCGTGATCTTCAACGACCGGCTCGCCGAGATCGCCGAGAAATATCTGCGCAAAGGGTCCAAGGTCTATGTCGAGGGCCAGTTGCAGACGCGCAAATGGACCGACCAGCAGGGTCAGGAGCGCTATACCACTGAAGTGGTGCTGACCCGCTTCAAGGGCGAGTTGACGATGCTCGACGGCGCCGGGGGGTCCGGCGGCCGCGCCGGCGCGGCCGGTGCGATGGACCCCGGCTACGACGATGCTTACAGCGGCGGCTATGGCCCCGGCGACTCGCCGCGTTACGGTGGCACCGGGCCGTCCGGCGCGGGCGGCGGAGCAGGCGGCGGCGGGCGCGGCCGCAGCACCCGCGACGAGTTGGACGACGAGATACCGTTCTGATCGCGGAATTGCGGTTCGAGAACCGGCGGGCTTTGCGGATTTGATCGGGACCGATCCGGCGGCTTGACCGCGCCGTTGTGCGTGGAGCCGCGATCCCGGCCCCGTGGCTCGGCCCCGTGGCCTGCTCCGCGGCTCGCGATTGGCAACATAGCCTCTGGTGGCCACCTTGCTTTTATGCGTACCGTCGGTCTGAAGACGCCCAAGAACAAGCTCAGCGAATATGTCCGCGCGGCGGCGGGCGAGACGGTGCTGATCACCGATCGCGGCCGGGTTGTCGCCGAGATCAACCCGGCGCGACAGGTTCCGGATCGTTACAAGGATCACCCCATCCTCGCGCGCGGCATCCGGGAAGGCTGGATCACGCCGGCCCAAAATCCCGGAGGGCCGTTACCGCCGCGCAACCCGATCCCCGGATACACGCTGGAGCAGCTACTGGCCGACCTCGAGCGGGATCGTGAAGATCGTTGGTGATCTATATAGACAGTTCGGTGGTTTTCGCTCAGCTGTTCGCAGAGGACCGACAGCCCAGCGCGAGGCTCTGGAACCAGGTCCTGGTCTCCAGCCGGTTGCTGGAATATGAGGTTTGGAATAGGACCCTCGCGCGTTCGCAAGGGCCGGATCGCGGCGAAATTGTCGCACTGCTCGACAAGGTCGATATGACCGAAATGTCGGTGCCCGCCCTGCGCCGCGCCTTGGAGCCCTTTCCCATGCCGGTGCGCACGCTGGATGCCCTGCATCTTGCGACCGCTGTATTTCTCAACACCGAAAGCGATCCTGTGCGGCTGGCGAGTTACGACGCGCGCATGCTGTCTGCTGCCCGCGCGCTGGGTATCGAAGCTGCGGACCTCTAGCGCCCGCCCGCGTTGATCCGGCGCGGCGCCGTTCTTATGTTCGGGCCGCCCCAGTTGGAATCGAGATGACCCCGCTCAGCCATATCCGCAATTTCGCGATCATCGCGCATATCGACCACGGAAAATCCACCCTGGCCGATCGTCTGATCCAGACCTGCGGCGGGCTCGCCGACCGCGAGATGCGCGAGCAGGTGCTCGACACAATGGAAATCGAGCGCGAGCGCGGCATCACGATCAAGGCCCAGACGGTCCGCCTCGAATACAAGGCAAAGGACGGCGAGAGTTACGTCCTCAATCTGATGGACACGCCGGGCCATGTCGATTTCGCCTATGAGGTCAGCCGCTCGCTGGCCGCGTGCGAGGGTTCTCTCCTTGTCGTCGATGCCAGCCAGGGGGTCGAGGCGCAGACCCTGGCGAACGTCTATCAGGCCGTCGCCGCCGGGCACGAGATTGTGCCGGTGCTCAACAAGATCGACCTGCCCGCCGCCGAACCCGACCGGGTCAGGACGCAGATCGAGGACGTGATCGGTCTCGACGCCTCGGACGCGCTGATGATCTCGGCCAAGACCGGTCTCGGTGTCGAGGACGTGCTCGAAGCGCTGGTGAACCGCCTGCCGCCGCCGCGGGGCGATTCCGATGTGCCGCTGAAAGCGCTGCTGGTCGATAGCTGGTACGACCCGTATCTCGGCGTCGTGATCCTGGTGCGGGTCAAGGACGGAAAGCTCGTCGCCGGGCAGAAGGTCCGGCTGATGGCGACCGGCGCGGCGCATCAGGTCGAGCGGGTCGGCGTGTTCACGCCAAAAGGCGTCGCCGTCCCCGAACTCGGCCCCGGCGAGATCGGGTTTATCACGGCCGGGATCAAGGCGGTGGCCGATTGCCGGGTCGGCGACACGATCACCGAGGAGCGCCGCCCCGCCTCGGAGCCGCTCCCCGGCTTCAAACCGGTGCAGCCGGTCGTGTTCTGCGGTCTGTTTCCGACCGATGCCGCCGATTACGAAAAGCTGCGCGACAGTCTCGCGAAACTGCGGCTCAATGACGCCAGCTTCATCTACGAGCCGGAGACTTCGGCAGCGCTCGGTTTCGGCTTCCGCTGCGGTTTCCTGGGGCTGCTGCACCTGGAGATCATCCAGGAGCGGCTGTCGCGCGAATTCGACCTCGACCTGATCACCACCGCGCCCTCGGTTGTGTATCGGGTCCATCTGACAAACGGGCGGGTGCTCGATCTGCACAACCCGGCCGATATGCCGGACCCGGTCAAGATCGACCATATCGAGGAGCCGTGGATCAAGGCGACGATCTTTGTTCCCGACGAATATCTCGGCCAGATTCTTGCCCTCTGCCAGGAGCGGCGCGGGGTGCAGCTCGACCTGACCTATGCCGGCAACCGCGCGATGGTGGTGTACCGCCTGCCCTTGAACGAGGTCGTGTTCGATTTTTACGACCGTCTCAAATCGGTCAGCCGCGGTTACGCCAGTTTCGACTATCAGCTCGAAGGCTACGACACCGGCCATCTCGTGCTGATGAATATTCTTATCAACGGCGATCCGGTCGATGCGCTGTCGATCATCGTGCATCGCGGCGAGGCCGAACGCCGCGGCCGGGCGCTGTGCGAACGCTTGAAGGAATTGATTCCGCGGCAATTGTTCCAGATCGCGATCCAGGCGGCGATCGGCGGCCGGGTCATCGCGCGCGAGACGGTCAAGGCGCTGCGCAAGGATGTGCTGGCAAAATGCTACGGCGGCGACGTGACCCGCAAGCGCAAGCTGTTGGAGAAGCAGAAGGAAGGCAAAAAGCGGATGCGCCAGTTCGGCCAGATCGACATCCCGCAATCGGCGTTTATCGCGGCGCTAAGAATGGGGGAGGGGTGAGCCGCACGTCAAAGCAGATCGAGAAGATCATCGGCGGTGAGCCCGGCTTGTTGCAGGATCGAACGAAGCACACCGCGCTTGATGTCGGCGCTTCCGTGATACGGGACGACAATCCGGACCGCAGGCCGGTCGGGATGCTTCAGGACATAATGACCACCGGTCGTGTGGTGGACGTAAAAGCCGGCGCGCTGCAATGCCCGGATCAGGCGCGCTGCGTTGACCGACGGGAGGTCGGTCATGCGCTCGCGAGATCGACAATCAGCCGTTCGGTAATCGGGCCTTCGGGGGCCTCAAAGGGCAGGGGTTTGCCGTCCTTGCGCAAGGATTCAATATAGGCGCGCAGGCAATCGGTCGCCATGGCCCGCGCCTCATCGAGCGTCTCGCCCTGTGTGGCCAAGCCGGGGACGGCGGGAAACGTCACGATGTAGCCACCCTCTTCCGCTGGCTCAAAGACTGCCGTGTATCGGACTTGGTTGGCCACATCGTGCTCCATCAGGATTCGAGAGGAGATAAGCACATCGTCGATGCGCTCAGAAAGTAGCTTCGAGGCTGCCGTTTCGCCGGTCGCAGCGTCGGGGACCTCGACCGCTACCATCAGCAGATACCTGTTGGCGAGAGGCTCGCCTCGATCTCGGCCCGACCGCTTTCCTCGACCGAGGGCGGCAGAGGTTCGCCTTCGGCGAGCATGTCCTCGACCGCGGTTGCGAGCGCATCGCGCGCCTGTTGCGGTACATCGGCGAAATCGGAACCCGCCTGCCGGCAAATTTCGCGCAGCGTGCCGGTCGGGATGTCGCCCGGATGCTGGGCGATCACGACGCGCTTGCCATTCCTCCGAAAGATCGGATGCGGGCCTTTGCCCTGTCGTTCAATCCAGCCTTCGCGGCGCAAGCGTCTGATTATGTCGATCGGCCGCATCATCCGGGATGTTGGACAGAAGCGGACTCGCGGTCAGCCCGGTTTGCCTAAACCCTGTCTCCATGCCGATGAGGAAAAACCTTGCCGAATCGGTGCTTCGGAACGAACCTGTGGTCAGCAGGGTATGCGCCGACCCGCCCGACCGGGACGGCGGATGGAGGAGTTCGATGGATACCATAATGGCCGATGACGCGCGTTTGCCGGCCGATATCGATGCGCAGCCGGTCGTGCAGGCCGCCGCGGCGCTGCGGCCGATGCTGCGGCAATACCGCGAGCAGATCGAAGCCGAGCAGCGCCTGCCGACACCGCTTGTCGAGCGGCTGCGCGAGGGCGGGCTGTACCGTATGGTGATCCCGCGCTCGCTCGGCGGGTTGCAGGTCGATCCGATCACCTATACGCGGGCCGTCGAGCTGCTCGCCGAGGGAAGCGGCTCGGTCGGCTGGAACCTCGCCAACAACAGCATCGGCCAGCTCGTCACGCTCGGTCTGCCGGATGACGGTGTCGAGGAGCTGTACGGTCACAAAGGCCATACCGTGATGGCCGGCACCGCGGTGCAGGGCGGCGGTCAGGCGGTGCCGGTCGCGGGCGGCTACCGCGTCACCGGGCGCTGGAGCTTTGGCAGCGGCTGCCAGGAGAGCCAATGGATGCTCGGCAGCTTTCAGATCCTCGACGACGGCAAGCCGCGGGTCGGCCCCGAGGGCAGGCCGCTCTACTGGCGCGGCATTTTCAAGCGCGAGGAGGCCGAGATCGTACCCGGCAGTTGGGACGTCTCCGGGTTGCGCGGCACCGGCAGCTTTGACTGGACCGTGCACGACGTCTTTCTGCCCGAGCGGCGCACGATGGTGCATGCCGGCATTCCGCTCGACAACCAGTGGGACCGCTGGCCGGGGGTGACATACCAACTGCCGACGCAGTGCTGGGTCGGGCCGCATCACAGCGCCGTCATCACCGGCATCGCGCGCGCCGGGATCGAGGCGTTGATCGAGCTGGCCGGCGGCAAGACGCCGCGCGGCCGCACCGGTCTGTTATGCGACAACCCGCAGGTGCAGGATGCGGTCGGCCGCGCCGACTCGATCCTCAACGCCGGCCGCGGCTATCGCAGCGCGACGATCGCCGACGCCTGGAAGAGCGTCGCCGCCGGCGAGGGCACGACCTTGGAACAGCGGGCGCGGTGCCGCCTCGCCGCGGTCTATGCCGCCGACAGCGCAAGGCAGGCGATGGATCTGATGTACCGCCACGGCGGCAGCACATCGTTCAAGCGCGACAGCCGGCTCGCCGAATGCTGGCGCGACTTGCAGGTTGTCGGTCAGACGGTGACGGTCGCGCCGGAATGGTATCCGATCGGCGGCCGCATCCTGCTCGGGGTCGATCCCGGACCGCGCCTGCGGTAGCGCGGATTTGGATAACGTTAATACAAAGTTATCGCAATCCCGGCCCACGGGTCCGGTCTGCGGCCGGCCCGAGGATAAACTCCGGCCGGGACCCACTTCTCTGCTCCCGAGAGGCTGAGAGATGGGTCCCGGCTTCCGCCGGGACTGCGGTACATAATGGTTAGGCCTTCAACTCTCTGATCGCCGATTTCCAGGCGTCGATCGTGAAGGCGATGTCCTCGTCGGTGTGCGCCAGCGAGATGTAGTATTTCGACTCGCCCTTGAGGATGCCGCGCTCGCGCAGCAAGGCGTTGAAGCGGCGCATCGTCTCGGCGTCGCCCGAAAGCGTGTCGCGATAGTCGCGGATCGGCTGATCGGTGAACACGACATCGAACAGCGGCGGTTCGCCGCTGATCTGCGCCGGGATGCCGGCTTCCTTCAGCAATCCCCCGAGCGCTCTCATCAGCTCGCGTCCGGTGCCGTGGATGCGCTCGTAGGCGCCGGGGCGCTTCAGGATCGCCATTGTCGCCAGACCCGCCGCCGAGGCCACCGGATTGCCGGACAGCGTGCCGATCTGCACCAGGAAATTCTCGTCGCCGACCTTGTTCTTGTCGAAATGGGCCATGATCTCGGCCCTGCCGGCGATCGCCGCCAGCGGGAACCCGCCGCCGATCACTTTTCCCAACGTGCAGAGATCGGGGACGACGCCATAATATTCCTGCGCGCCGCCATAGGCGAGGCGGAACCCGGTCACGACCTCGTCAAAGATCAGCGGCACGCCGTTCTCCCGCGTGATCCGGCGCAACGCCTGCAAAAAGCCGGGGGCGGGCGGGATGATGCGCTGAAACGGCTCAACGATGACCCCGGCGAGATCGCTTTTGTGCTCGCGCACCAGCGTCGCGACCGCCTCTTCGTCGTTGAACGGCGCGATGATCATGTCCTCGCGCACGCTTTTCGGGATGCCGGCCGAGTCCGGCACCGGCAACGGGAAATTGCCCGAGCGCTTCGGCGCCAGGCTCATCAGCGAATAATCGCTCATCCCGTGATAGCCGCCCTCGAATTTGAGGATTTTGTCGCGGCTTGTGTAGGCGCGCGCGGCGCGCATCGCGTAGAGATCGGCCTCGGTGCCGGATGAGACAAAGCGCACCTGCTCGGCGCACGGCACCGCCTCGATGATCGCCTCGGCCAGTTCGATGCCGAGCCGGTTGTTGGCGAAAAACGTCGTGCCCTTTTCGATCTGCGCCTGCGCCGCCGCGGTCACCTCGGGATGCGCGTGACCGACCAGCATCGGCCCGGAGCCGAGCAGGTAATCGATGTATTCCTTGCCGTTTTCGTCCCACACCCGGCCGCCCTTGCCCTCGCGGATGACGACCTCGCCGGGGAAATTGCCGAACGTGCCGCCCGGCAGGACGCGTTTTGCGGTCTCGAAGACGTTGCTCTCGATCGTGTCCACCTCAGGTCTCCTCGGGCATTCCGGACGGGTCGGCCGATAGTAGCCATGATGCGGCGATGCAGAAAGGTGTCGCAGGATGTCCGGTAGCGGTGACTACGGCTCCGAGCGGGCGACTTCCCGTTCCACCAGCTCGCGGATGAACCGGGTATATGGGATGCCCCGGCGCTTTGCCCGCTCTTTCAAGGCGTCCAGCAGCGATTGCGGCACCCGCATATTGATCTGAGCGGTCTTTGGCTCGAATTCGAAGGGCATGGGCTTGAAGGCGGAGAAGTCATATTCCGATAGGTCCGCCGTCTCGACAAATCTCTCTGCCTCTTCATCCGTCTCGAAGCGCGGAAAAGGCTTCTTGTTGCCGTTCATAGTTTTCTATCTCCTTCCGATGCATGTAGCGGGCGCTGATGGGCCTGAGCAACCGCTCGCCTGCCCTTTCCCTGACAGCGAATACCACGAAGACATAGCGCCCGGCTTCGTTCTTCCCGACAGCATCGAAGCGGGTTTCCCTGTCCTGCGGGTGGCGGTCGGGAAGAACAAAAGATCCGCTCCGCAGCACATGCTCGATTTCCGCCTTTGACACGCCGTGCTTGCCGCATTTCGGCCAGTTCCCGGTGTCCCAATCAAACCCCGCTACGCCGCCTCTTATGTCATTATGCTACATAAATGTATATACATTTCAAGCCGTGGCAGAGGAGAGAACCCCCGGTGGCCCCCCCCCCCGCGAAGGCTCGGCTTTAAAAGAGCGGCCGCTTCCGTTTCCGTTGCTCGGCCTTGTATCCAGCCAAAACGTGCACGGCAGTAGCCAGGGCCGCGACGGAAGACACGCCCGATTACAGCGCCACCATCCCCATCCACCACATCGTCCGCTCGCCGACATCGACATCGTATTTGCGCACGAATTCGAGCCTGCCGCTGGTCTGGATGCGGAACAGCGACAGACAGGCCGGGACAAAGCGCGTGCCGCCATTATCGCGCGCCGGCAGACCCATGATGTGCGCCGCGACCAATAGACGCCCGCTCGGGTCGATGTGAAAGGTGCGGCAATGGATGCCGCGCGTATCGATGTGCTGGATCGGCTGCGGCACGCCGGTCTGCGGGTCGATGCCGAACACCGCGAGCGAGTTCTCGCCGCCGACGAAGACCCCTTGCCCGTTGGCCTCGACCGTTGAGGAGGCGCGGTTCGCGACATAGACGGTGCGGCCGTTCGGATGGACATGGACCGTGCCGACGACCTGCCGCCCGCGAATGTTGTGCGGCTCGTCGAGCGTGGTGATGCGGTAATCGGCCTCTTGTGACAGCGCCCCGGTCGCGTCGAAGGTAAACAGGTCGAGCCGGTTCTGCCGTTCGAGGGCGACATAGACAAACGGCTTTGTCGGATGGAAATCGAGATGGCGCGGGCCGAACCCGTAGCCGCCGTTCGGTGCGACCGACACCTCGTTGGTCAGCCTCCCGTCGCGACAGTCGAACACCTTCAGTGCCCCCGGCTCCTCTGGCTTGCCGTCGGCCGCGTCGTGGCCGCGCGCCACCAGGACGACCTTGCGGTTGTCGAGACTGACCCGGACCTGATGGCCGTAAATGCCGGGGTCGATCGGCTCGGGCTGTTCGACTTCCGGTCCCGGCGTGAGATCGGGGTTGATCCGGTAGACTCGGAGACCGCTCGGGTTGCTGAACGCGACCAGGATGTAGTCGGACGGGATATCGGTCGTCATGTGGATCGGCCGGGTCGGCAGCGTTATCGGCTCGCCGAGAGGCGACAGCGCGCCCGATGCCGGATCGATCGCCAGCGCGGTGACATGATGGTTGCTGCCGACAAAACCGCCGGTCCCGGAGGCGCTGTCGCTCGACGCGACATACAGGACCGGCCGCGCGGCGTGCGGCCAGCAATAATGCACATTGGCCGGCAGTGTGACGATGCCGCGGCGGGTCAGGGTCGCTTCCTCGACATCGACATCGTAATGCGTCAGCTCCGGCCCGACGCTCGCGTAAAGCGCGACGCGGTTGGCGGCCATGGCGGTCTCCCTGTTCTGTGTACCGGGAACAATCTACCCGGCTGTTCCGGCCGCTGCCATTGCCGGTATGTCGGTGCCGGCCGATGACGACGGTTCAGGCATGCGACCGGTGCGGCGGCTGCGGCGCAAGGCCCGGCGCGAAGGCGGGTGGAAAACATGGCGAAATCACGGGCAAGACGTGGCGCGGGGTTGATTCGGCGGCGCGGCCCCCCATGGTTTAGGCGCGGTTTTCCTTCTGATTTGCGGAGCTTTCGATGTTCATTCAGACCGAGCAGACGCCGAACCCGGCGACGCTGAAATTCCTGCCCGGCCGCGCCGTCATGGAATCGGGAACCGCGAATTTCCCGGAGCGCGGCGCCGCGACAGCACGCTCGCCGCTGGCCGAGCGGCTGTTTCAGCTTCCCGAAATCAGCGGCGTCTTTTTCGGTTCGGACTTCATCACCGTGACAAAGACCGAGGACAGCGACTGGCGCCAGCTGAAACCGGCGGTGCTGGCGGCGATCATGGAGCATTTCACGTCCGGGCTTCCGGTCGTCATCGGCGGGGCGGAGGCGGCGGGCGCCACGGCGGCCGAGGAGGATGACGAGATCGTCGCGCAGATCAAGGAGCTGCTGGAAACGCGCGTGCGCCCGGCAGTCGCGATGGATGGCGGCGATATCACCTTCGAGGATTTCGAGGACGGCGTCGTCTATCTGCACATGCAGGGCGCTTGTTCCGGCTGCCCGAGTTCGACCGCGACCTTGAAGGCCGGGATCGAGAACATGCTGCGCCATTATATTCCCGAAGTGCTCGAAGTGCGCGCTGTGTGACGGCGCCGGTCGGTCTGTGAGGGGCGGCCCATTGGAGGTCGGCCCGGCGTCGCTGCTGCTCGCGATCGAGACCGCGGGTTCGGGCTGCTCGGCGGCGATTTTGCGCGACGGCGAGGTTCTTGCCGCCGAATGCCGCGCAATACGTTACGGGCACGCCGAGGCGCTGTTGCCGATGGTTGACCGCGTCGCGCGCGCGGCTTGTGTCGAACCCGGCGACTTGCGGCTTGTCGCCGTCGCGACCGGACCCGGCGGCTTTACCGGTATTCGCGCCGGGCTGGCGGCGGCGCAGGGGATTGCCTTGGGGACCGGGGCGCTTCTGGTCGGAGTGACGAGTTTTGCGGCGGTCGCCGCCGCGGTGCGGGTTCGCGGCCTCGGCTGCCGGGCTGCGCCGCTGTTGGTTGCTCTCGACAGCCGGCGCGATGATCTTTACGTGCAGCTTTTCGCCGCGAATTGTGCGACGCCGCTGGCGGAACCCGCCTCGCTGCTGCCGGACCGCCTCGCCTCCCATGTCGCCGGGCCGGTCGGTTGCACGAAGCTGCTGATCGCCGGCGATCGGGCCGAACTTGCCGCCGAGGCGCTCGGCCGGGAACGCCGGGTCGGCCTCGTTCCGGATTCGGCGCCCGACGCGCTCGGCGTCGCGGCTGCGGCGCTTCTCGCGCTGGAGGCCGGCGCGGTCCCCGGTATTACGGTGAGCGCGCCGGTGCGGCCGCTTTACCTTCGCCCCCCGGACGTGACGCTGCCGAAGGGGAAAAGGTTGGGTCCGGTTGCCGTGCAATGAGCCCGCGCATCGCGCCGATCCCGGACGGAGCGGCGGAGCCGCTGTCGCTGATGCACGGGGCCTGTTTTCCGGAGGAGCCTTGGGACGCCGGCGCGTTCGAGCGGATTCTCGCCCTCCACGGCGTGTTCGGGTGTCTCGCCTGGCTCGGCGAGGCCCCTTCGGGATTTGTTGTCGCGCGCGATCTTGGCGGTGAGGCCGAAATCCTGACCCTTTGCGTTCTGCCTGGGATGCGGCGGCGCGGCGTCGGCCGGGCGCTGCTTCGGGAGGTCATTGCGCAGGCCGGGCGGCGGCGGCTCGGCTCGGTCGTTCTGGAAGTTGCCGCCGATAACGAGGCGGCGCGTCTTCTCTACGGTGCGGCGGGGTTTGCCCGGGTCGGAACCCGCCCGCGCTATTATCGCCGGGGCCGGGTGGTCATCGACGCGCTGATCCTGCGGGTACCAACCGGAGCCTGCCGGGATCGCGCGCCGCCGGACGGCGCCCCGCCTTAGCCCGTGCGACGCAAGCGGCTCTTCGCCCGGCTATCGCGGGTCGCGGGCCTGTATTCGCCTGTTGCTGCGCCCCGCCGCGCGACGACTTGGCAAGCCGGTCAACGAATCTTAACGACGCCGTCGTCGTATTGCCGGGAGGGAGACAATTACTTATATTTCCGGTAATCGCTGCCGGGAATGACGCCTGATGAACAACAACGAGCAATCGAACGATTTGCTGGCCCTGACGACCGAAATCGTCGCCGCGCATGTGTCGAACAACACCGTGGCTCTCGGCGATCTGCCGCAGCTGATCAACCAGGTTTACAATTCGCTCGCGAATATCGGGGTGGCGCCGGCCGCGCCGGCGGCGCGCCCGCAACCGGCGGTCAGCGTCAAAAAATCGGTGCAGCCCGATTACATCGTCTGTCTGGAAGACGGCAAGAGGCTCAAGATGCTGAAGCGGCACCTGAAAACGGCCTACAACATGTCGCCGGAAACCTACCGCGAGCGCTGGGGACTGCCGCCCGACTACCCGATGGTGGCGCCGAATTACGCCCGGCAGCGCAGCCATCTGGCGAAGGAAATCGGTCTCGGGACGCGGGCCCGGCGCGGCCGGAATTGAGCAGCGTACAACCGAGCGGCGGGTGCGGCTCCGTTGCGGTCGACGGCGCGTTCGAGTGATCGGGCATAGGCTGATCCGGTCGGTTCTTGTATAGTGGCGGAGAAAGGCACCGCCCGGATCGCGTGTACATGACTTCCCGTCTTGAGCAGCTGTGCCTCGACAAGGGCTTGAAGATGACCGAGCAGCGCCGCGTCATCGCCCGCGTGCTGTCGGATTCGGAGGATCATCCCGATGTCGAGCAGGTCTATCGCCGGGCCACGGCGATAGACCCGCGCATCAGCATCGCCACCGTCTACCGCACCGTGCGGCTCTTCGAGGAAGCGAATATTCTGGCGCGTCACGATTTCGGCGACGGGCGCGCCCGCTATGAGGAGATGCCGAGCGCGCATCACGATCACCTGATCGACTTGCAGAGCGGTCGCGTGATCGAGTTTCGCAACGAGGAGATCGAAAAGCTGCAGGAGATCATTGCCGCCAGGCTCGGCTACGAGCTGGTCGGCCACCGTCTCGAACTTTACGCCGTGCCGCGCTCCGGCGCCGCGGAGCCGGATGAGGAATGAGGGCCAATGCGCCGGGCGGGTTGGCTGAGGTGATCCGCGGCACGCGCGCCGAGCCGCCCGGCTTGTCGGTCGAAGCGGCGGCACCGCCGCCCGGTCTCGCGCCGGGCCGGGAGCGAATCATTGATATCGTCTCCGGGCCGTTGCAGGTCCGCCTCGCCGAAAGCGCCACGGATATCGAGGCGGCGCAGACGCTGCGTTATCGCATCTTCTATGAAATCATGGGAGCGCGCCCGCTCCCCGGCATGGACATTCTGCGGCGCGATTTCGACGGGTACGACCGCCTCTGCGATCACCTGCTCGTGCTCGACCACAGCCGGGGGAGCGGCACCGATTCGGTCGTCGGCACCTACCGGCTGATCCGGCGCGAGGCAGCGTCCCGTTTTGGCGCGTTCTACTCGGCGGCGGAATACGATATCGCGCCGTTTGTCGCCTATCCCGGCGAAATTCTCGAACTCGGCCGTTCCTGCGTCGATGCCGGGTATCGCGCCCGTCCGGTCATGCAGCTGTTGTGGAGCGGCATTGCCTCCTATGTCTTTCACTACGACATCGCGCTGATGTTCGGCTGCGCCAGCCTGCCGGGCACCGACCCGGAAGCGCTGGCGGCGCCGCTCTCTTATCTCTACTACCACCACCTGGCGCCACCGGCGCTGCGCGCGCGGGCGCTGCCCGAGCGCTTTGTCGAGATGCGCCGGCGCGACCCCGCGCAGATCGACCCGAACCGCGCACTCGCGGCGCTGCCTCCGCTGATCAAAGGCTATCTGCGGCTCGGCGGCTTTGTCGGCGACGGGGCCGTGATCGACGAGCAGTTTAATACGACCGATATCTGCATCGTCGTCAAAACCGATCTCGTCGCGGAGAAATACTCGCGCCATTACGAGCGCCAGTCGAAAGAAGCGTGGGCCGCCTAGATGGGCAGCCTGGATCGCGCCAATCTGGATCATATCGGCTCGTCCGCGCTCCGGTTCTGGCGCCTCGGCGTCTATCTTCTCTGGACTGTGCCGCTGATGCCGGTGCAGGCCGTGGGGCTGGCGCTGCGCCGGCGCTGGGTCGTCACCTTCCCGCGTCTCTATCATCGCTGCTGCCGCCGCATTCTCGGTATCGAGGTGCGCGTGATCGGCCAACCCGCCACCGCGCGGCCGGTGCTGTTCGCGGCCAACCACATCTCCTATCTCGACATCACGGTGCTGGGCTCGCTGCTCGATGCCTCGTTTATCGCCAAGACCGAGATCGCCTCTTGGCCGCTGTTCGGTTGGCTGGCGCGGTTGCAGCGCTCGGTGTTCATCGATCGGCGGGCGCGCAGCACGGCGCGGCAGCGCGACAGCATCGCCGCGCGGCTCGCTGCCGGCGAGGCGCTGATCCTGTTCCCCGAGGGCACCAGCGGCGACGGCAACCGGCTGCTGCCGTTCAAGAGCGCGCTGTTCAGCGTCGCCGACCACATCGCCGGTCCAGGGGCGATCCACAGGGGGGCGATCCACGGGGGGGCGATCCACAGGGGGGCGATCCACAGGGGGGCGATCCACGGGGGGGCCGGCGCGGTGACGGTGCAGCCCGTGTCGATCGCCTATACAAGGCTCGACGGGATGCCGCTCGGGCGGGGGCTGCGACCGTTTATCGCATGGTACGGCTCGATGTCGCTGGCGCCGCATCTGTGGCGGATGCTGGGGCTTGGCCGGCTCGAAGTCGTCGTCGAGTTCCACTCGCCGACGACATTGGCCGCCTGCGGCTCGCGCAAGAACCTGGCCCGCTATTGCGAGGAACGCGTCGCCGAGGGGCTTGCCGGCGCGTTGAGCGGGCGGCGTGAGGCGCCGGAGCGCGATGGGCCGCTACCTGAACAGCGCTTGCCTGTCGCCGCCTGATGCAAGCCGCCGCGATCGCGCCGCACCGCAAAGGAATGGTTTCCCGTCTGTGGCGATTTACTTCCTGACGGCGTGTGATTCGTGACAAAGCGGCTCTTCATAAAGACCTATGGCTGCCAGATGAATGTTTACGACTCGGCGCGCATGGCCGAGTTGCTGGCCCCGCTCGGCTATGCCCCGTCCGCCGGCCCGGACGGCGCCGATCTTGTGATCCTCAACACCTGCCACATCCGCGAAAAAGCGGCCGAAAAGGTCTTCTCCGAACTCGGCGCGATCCGCCGCCTGAAAATCGCGCGCGAACGAAGCGGTGGCCATATGATGATCGCCGTCGCCGGCTGCGTCGCGCAGGCCGAAGGCGAGGAAATCCTGGCGCGCGCGCCGTTTGTCGATCTTGTTTTCGGGCCGCTTGCCTATCACCGCCTGCCCGAAATGCTGGCACAGGCCGAGCGGAGCGGCGGCTCCCGTCAGGTTCTGGATACAAGCTTTCCGGCCGAGCCGAAATTCGATCATTTGCCGCGCCTTGAGCACGCCGCAGGGGGCGCGAGCGGCATCACCGCCTTTCTGACCGTGCAGGAAGGTTGCGACAAGTTCTGCACGTTTTGTGTCGTCCCCTACACGCGCGGCGCCGAGTATTCGCGCCCGGCCGATGCGGTGATCGCCGAAGCGCGGCTTCTGGCTGCGAACGGCGCCCGCGAGATCACCTTGCTCGGGCAGAATGTCAACGCCTATCACGGCGCCGCGCCGGATGGCGGCGAGTGGGGTTTGGGCGAGCTGATCCGTGCGCTTGCCGCAGTACCGGAGCTTGCCCGGCTGCGCTACACGACCTCGCATCCGCGCGATGTCGATGAGTTGCTGATCGCGGCGCATCGCGACGTGCCCGAGCTGATGCCGTTTCTGCACCTGCCGGTGCAGAGCGGCTCCGACCGGGTGCTGAGCGCGATGAACCGCCGGCACACCGCCGACGATTATCGCTGCACCGTCGAAAAGCTGCGCCGGGCGCGTCCGGACCTCGCGTTGTCGTCGGATTTTATCGTCGGCTATCCCGGAGAAAGCGCGGCCGATTTTCAGGACACGCTGGAGTTGGTGCGCGAGATCGGGTTTGCGCAGGCCTTTTCGTTCAAGTATTCGCCGCGCCCCGGCACTCCGGCCGCGAGCGCATCCGACCAGGTCCCGGAGCCGGTCAAGGCCGAGCGTCTCGCCGAATTGCAGGCTCTGCTGCAACGGCAGCAGCGCGACTTCAACACCGCCTGTATCGACCGGGTGCTGCCGGTGCTGTTCGAGAAACCGGGCCGGCATGAGGGGCAGCTGGTCGGCCGCAGCCCGTATCTGCAAGCCGTGCATGCCGATGCCGGGACCGAGCGGATCGGCGACATCGTGCCGGTCGTGATCCACCGGGCCGAACCCAACAGCCTCGCCGGCGCCGTCGCACCATTCGGCAATGGGCGCGGGGAGCCGGCCCTGTCGGGGCGCGGGAACACGCATCTGTCGGGCGGTGCTCCGCCGGCGGTGCACCGGGCATGAGCGCACCGCCACCGGTCGAGGCCGGTCCCGGCGCCGCCGGGCGCACCCAGCTCGAATTCGAGGACAATCTGCTGTTGCCAGCGCTGTACGGCGAGCGCGACCAGCATCTCGACCGCATCGAGCGCCAGCTCGGCGTGTCGCTGATCCCGCGCGGCAACCGTGTGTCGATCGCCGGTCCCGCCTCGGCGACGGAAGTGGGCCGTCTCGTGCTGAGCCGCCTCTACGATCGGCTGAAGCGCGGGCAGGATATCGACACCGCCTCGGTGGACGCGGCGATCCGGCTGGCGCAGGCCGAGATCGAGGATAAGAGCTTCAGCCTGTGGCGCGACGACAGCGGGTTTCGCACGCGCAAGCGGCGCATCGCGCCGCGCTCGGCGGCGCAGGCGCATTACGTCAAGGCAATGCGCGAGCACGAGCTGGTATTCGGCCTGGGTCCCGCCGGCACCGGGAAGACCTATCTCGCGGTCGCCGCCGCGATCGATCTGCTGATGACCGGCAAGGTTGAGCGGATCATCCTGTCGCGACCGGCGGTCGAGGCCGGCGAACGGCTGGGCTTTCTGCCCGGCGATCTGCGCGAGAAGGTCGATCCCTATCTGCGGCCGATCTTTGACGCGCTGAACGACATGCTGCCGGCCGACCAGCTCGCCAAGCGCCTCGCGAGCGGCGAGATCGAGGTGGCGCCGATCGCGTTCATGCGCGGCCGCACCCTGGCGCATGCCTTTGTTATCCTCGACGAGGCGCAGAACACGACGCCGGTGCAGATGAAGATGTTTCTGACCCGGCTCGGCGAGGGGTCGCGCATGGTGGTGACCGGCGACCCGACCCAGATCGATCTGCCGCCCGGCACCCGCTCCGGTTTGGCCGACGCGCTCGAAGCCTTGCGCGGGGTCGAGGAAATCGGGATCGTGCGGTTCACCGAAAAGGATGTGGTGCGCCACAAACTGGTCGCGCGCATTGTCGGCGCTTACGAGGCGCGCGATCGTGCCTTGCGCCGTGACGAGGAGCCGGGGTGAGCGGCTGTTGTACCGTGCTTTTTGGACTGCTTGCGTCTCGCCCGCATTGCGGCCGAGACGGAAGCGGTCCGAAAAGCCCGCGCGCTTTCCGCCGGCGATGATCCCCTCCGCCGACAATTCCGCCGAGATCACCGTGACCGTGTCGCGCGACGCTTGGCTGGCCGCGTGCCCCGATGCCGCTTCCCTGGTCGAGACGGCGGCGCGCGCGGCGCTCGCCGCCGAATGGCGGGGGAGGGCGGAGGGACCGGCGCTGCTCGGCATCGTGCTGACCGACGATCCTGAGCAGCGCATGCTGAACCGGACCTGGCGCGGCGAGGATGCCCCGACCAATGTGCTGTCTTTTGCGCTGAGCGACCCGGCGGAACCGCCGCCGCCCGGCGCGCCGGTTCTTCTCGGCGATGTCGTGCTCGCCTTCGAGACCGTGGCGCGCGAGGCGGCGGAGCAGCGCAAGAGGCTGGCCGATCATGTTTCGCATCTCGTCGTGCACGGTGTGCTGCACCTGCTCGGCTTCGATCACGAGAGCGACGCCGATGCCGCACTGATGGAAGCTCGCGAAACCAGGATACTCGCAGGGCTGGGGGTTCCGGCGCCGTATGCTGACACTATGTGAACGGTAGATAGACCGTCTTTATCTTCGATGAGCGACAGCGACCCGCCTGACGGCGACAGATTATCTCAACCACACCAGCCGAGAAACGGAGGAGGATCGCTGGCGCGGCTGCGCAATCTGTTGCGGCTGCTGCGCCGGCCCGCCTCGCCCGGACCCGAGGCGGCGATGGAGGCGCTGATCGCCGCCGCCGACCTCAACGGCGAGACGGTGATCACGCCGCAGGAGCGATTCCTGATCGGCAATATTCTCAAGGTTCACGAGTTGAACGCCGGCGATGTCATGGTGCCGCGCGTCGATATTGTCGCGCTCGACATCGACCAGCCCTTCTCGGAGGTCGTCAAGTGCATGGTCGAGCAGGGCCATTCGCGGGTGCCGGTCTATCGCGAGACGCTGGACGACGTGATCGGTTTTATCCATGTCAAGGACGTGCTGGCCCCGGTCGCTGACCGCCGCCCGGCCAGGCTGGAACGGCTGCTGCGCAAGGTCCTGTATGTCGCGCCGTCGCTGCCGATCCTCGACCTGCTCGTCCAGATGCGCCAGGCGCGCACCCATATTGCGATGGTTGTCGACGAATTCGGCGGGATCGACGGTCTCGTGACGATCGAGGATCTGATCGAGGAGATCGTCGGCGAGATCGAGGACGAACATGATGTTCCGGAGACGCCGACAGTGATCGAGCGGCCCGACGGCACGATCATCGTCGATGCGCGCATCCCGATCGAATCGGTCGAGGAGCAGCACGGGATCAGCCTGCGGCCGGAAGGCGAGGAAGAAACCGTCGACACGCTTGGCGGGCTCGTGTTCACGTTGGCCGGGCGGGTGCCGAAGCGCGGCGAGGTGATCGTGCATCCGGGCGGCATCGAGTTCGAGGTTCTCGACGCCGATCCGCGGCGCATCAAGCGGCTGCGCCTGCGTGGTCTCCCGGCGGCGATTGGTAATGGTAAAGGGGCGGCTGGTGCCTGACACTTCGCTGTTGCGGGCCGGCCCCGGAGCAAGGGTCGAGACCCCGCTGTGCCGGCTGGCGCAGGAACTCGCCGGGCTGACCGGCTGGCGACGCTATGGACTCGGCTTTCTGCTTGGCGTGCTGCTCGCCGCGGCACTGCCGCCGATCGATCTGACGCCGCTGATCTTTGTCGCCTTTCCGGGGCTGCTGTGGCTCGACGAAGGCAGCGCCGACGCGCGGGCCTCGTCCCGCCTCGGCTATGTCTTCGGTCTCGGTTTTTTCGCCGCCGGCCTCTACTGGATCGCGGCGGCGCTGTTTGTCGATATCGCCCGTTTCTGGTGGGCCCTGCCGTTCGCCGTGCTCGGCCTGCCCGCTTTCCTGGCGCTGTTTTCCGCCGCCGTTCTCGGTCTGACCGCCTATGCCACACGCCGGCTGCGTCTTGCCCCGGCGGCGCGGATCTGCCTGTTCGCGGTTCTGTGGAGCGCGGCCGAATGGCTGCGCGGTCATATCCTGACCGGGTTTCCGTGGAACCTGGTCGGGTATGTCTGGGCCGGCGGTTTCCCGGGGGCGCTCACGGTGTTGCAGAGCACCGCCTGGATCGGGATTTACGGGCTCGGTTTTCTGACCGTACTGGCGGCGGCGCTGCCGGCCCTGCTTGGCGGCACGTCGCTGCTGCCGATGAAGCGGATGCGGCGCGTCGCCCCGGTGGTGGCCGCAGCCCTGCTCGTCCTGCTGCCGGCGGCGGCCGGGGCGATCCGGCTCGGGATGCTGCCGACGCGCCCGACCGACCTATGGCTGCGTCTCGTGCAACCCTCGGTGCCGCAGCACATCAAATGGGACCCGGCCGCCGCCGAGGCCAATTTCCGCGGTCTGCTCGAACTCAGCGCTGCGCCTTCGATGCACAAGCTCGCCGCGGTGATCTGGCCCGAAGCGGCCGCCACCTTTGTGCTCGAACGCCACCCCGAACACCGCGCCGCGATCGCTTCGGTTGCGCCCGAGGGCGGGTATGTAATTACCGGCGCGATACGGGCCAACCCGCCGCCCGCGCCGGTGACACAGATCTGGAACAGCATCGAGGCGATCGACGGCACCGGCGCGATCCGCGCCGTTTACGACAAGGCGCATCTCGTACCGTTTGGCGAGTACATGCCGTTCCGAGGTCTGTTGCCGATCGACAATTTTATTCCAGGGGCGATCGACATGACCCCCGGTCCGGGGCCGCAAACCTTGACGCTGCCAGGCCTGCCGGCGTTTTCCGCGACGGTCTGCTACGAAGCGATCTTCCCCGGCCGCGTCACCGACGCCGCCGCGCGCCCGGCCTGGATGCTCAACGTCACAAATGACGCCTGGTACGGTCGCAGCTCCGGCCCGTATCAGCATTTCGCGATCGCCCGCACCCGCGCGATCGAGGAGGGGATGCCGCTGGTGCGCGCCGCCAATAATGGCATCAGCGGGGTTGTCGATCCGGCCGGCCGCATCGTCGCGCGCACCCGTCTCGACGGCATCGGTTATGCCGATATCGCGCTGCCCGAGGCAGTGGAGCCGACCTTGTATTCGAAGACCGGGGACTGGATTTTTCTGACGATGCTGCTGCTCGGTCTCGTGCCGGCCGCTTTCCGGCACGGCCATCATATTTGAGCTTGTTGCGTGTTACAGGCTTGTGGCAGATTCTGTCGAGAAATCTTACAGTGTGCTGCCGCGCCAATCTCCTGGATTTCCGCGGCAGAGCGGGTCGCCGTCGCTTCGCACCCGCTTGGGTCGTGTCGGCCAGGTTTACATATTCTGCGTGCGCGTCGCGAGGTTGGACCCTAACAGGTTGAATAATAACGCATGGCACACGAATTGCTTCACGGCAAGGACACCCGAAAGGGATTTTGCTGACCCTTGGAAATGGCACGATCGCAACCTCCCCGTCGGCCGGGCCGTCCGAGGACGGAAATCCCAAACCCGATCGACGTTCGCGTCGGAGCGCGGCTGCGGTTGCGCCGAAACATGCTCGGCCTCAGCCAGGAAAAGCTCGGCGAGGCGATCGGGCTGACCTTCCAGCAGGTGCAGAAATACGAACGCGGCGCGAACCGGATCGGGGCGAGCCGATTGTACGAGTTGAGCCGGGTGCTGGATGTCCCGATCTCGTTCTTTTTCGACGATACCGATCCGGTGCGCGCGCCGGCGATGGGCGGGTTTGCCGAGCCTCCGGCCGAGGCCTTCGAATCGGACCCGCTGCGCAAGCGCGAGACGATCGAACTGATCCGGGCTTATTTCTCGATTGAGGATGCGGCGGTTCGCCGGCGTCTGCTCGATCTCGCCAAGGCGCTCGCTGCCGAATCCGACCCGAGCGGCGACAAGCCTGCCGGCGGCCAGGCGACCCGCGGCAGACGACAAGATGAGACTTGACGGGTCTCGGCCGGCATTCGACAAATTACTCGCCGGACCGACACGTGACGCTGTCGTCCATGGCTCTATTTCTGTTCAGAGCCTCGCGAGTTTAAGGAGACTGTCCGTTGCCGAAGCACGATTTTGTTTTTACCAGCGAGTCGGTGTCGGAAGGGCATCCCGACAAGGTTTGCGACCGCATCTCGGATGCTATTGTCGATACCTTTCTCGCTGCCGAGCCGCAGGCGCGATGCGGTGTCGAGACCCTGGCGACCACCAACCGCGTCGTTCTCGCCGGCGAGGTGCGCGGCCCCGCCTCGATCACCACGGAGCTGATGATCGAGGTGGCGCGTCACGCGGTGCGCGATATCGGCTATGAGCAGGAAGGCTTTCACTGGCGACGCGCCCAGATCGACTGCCATATCCACGGCCAGTCGAGCGACATCGCGCAGGGCGTCGATGCCGCCGGCAACAAGGACGAGGGCGCCGGCGATCAGGGAATGATGTTCGGCTACGCGTGCAACGAGACTCCCGAATTGATGCCGGCGCCGATCTATTACGCGCACGCGATCCTGCGCTCGCTGGCCGATGCGCGCCATTCCGGATCGGCTCCGCTGCTCGGTCCCGACGCGAAAAGCCAGGTGACGCTGCAATATGTCGACGGCAAGCCGGTGGGCGCGACCGCCGTGCTGGTCTCGACGCAGCACGCGGAGAGCATCGGCCAGGAGGAGGTGCGCGAGATCGTGCGCCCGCACGTCGTCAACGTCCTGCCGGAAGGCTGGATGTGCGACGAGGGCCATTTCTACATCAACCCGACCGGGCGCTTTGTGATCGGCGGTCCGGACGGCGATTGCGGGCTGACCGGCCGCAAGATCATCGTCGATACCTATGGCGGCGCGGCGCCGCATGGCGGCGGCGCGTTTTCCGGCAAGGACCCGACCAAGGTCGATCGTTCGGCCGCCTATGCCGCGCGCTATCTCGCCAAGAACGTCGTCGCCGCCGGTCTCGCCGACCGCTGTACGATCCAGGTCGCCTATGCGATCGGCATCGCCAAACCGCTCTCGGTCTATGTCAAGACCGACGGCACGGCGCTGGTGGACGAGCAAAAGCTCTCGCATCTGTTGCAGGAATTGATGGATTTGTCGCCGCGCGGTATCCGCACCCATCTCGGTCTGAACAAGCCGATCTATGCCCGCACCGCCGCCTACGGCCATTTCGGCCGCCCGCCGGAGCCGGATGGCGGCTTCTCCTGGGAGCGGCTCGACCTGGTCGAGGAATTGCGGCGCGCGTTCTGATCTGCGCATATCGCCTTGAAAAGGTGCGTTGGGGCTGAGTTGGGTACTCGCGGCCGGCTGATGCTCGTCGGCAATACCCTTCGCCTCGCCGGGCGCGAGCTGCGCGGCGGGCTGCGCGGGTTTCGCGTGTTTCTCGCCTGTCTCGTGCTCGGGGTCGGCGCGATCGCCGCGATCGGCTCGCTGCGGGCTTCCGTCGAAGCTGGGCTGCGCGCCGACGCGCGGGTTCTGCTGGGCGGCGATGTCAGCGCGCGGCTGACCCTGCGTCCGGCCGATGACGCGGAGCGCGCGTTTCTCGCTCGCGAGGGCACCCTGTCCGAGACCGCGAACCTGCGCGCAATGGCGCGCTCGCTCGACGGGAAGCGCCGCAGCCTGATCGAATTGCGCGCGGTCGATACCGCCTACCCGCTTTACGGTACCGTGGCGCTGAACCCCGCCCTCCCGCTCGCGACGGGTCTGACGCGGGACGGCGGTATGTCCGGCGCCGTCATGGAAGCGGCTGCCTCCGCCCGGCTCGGGTTGCAACCGGGGGAAAAATTCCGCATCGGCGATGCGGAATTCCGCCTGACTGCGCTGATCGAGCGTCTGCCCGACGCCGCCATAGGCGGTCTGTCGTTTGGTCCGCGCGTCCTGATCGCCCGGGAGGCGCTGGCGGAGACCGGATTGCTGCGCCCCGGAGCACTGGTCAATTACGAGTACCGGATCAGATTGCCCGCGGAACGCGATGCCATAGCCTGGATCGAACAGGCCCGCGTCGCGTTTCCGCGGGCCGGCTGGCGTTTGCGCAGCGGCGCCGACCCGGCGCCGTCGCTGGAGCGATGGCTCGACCGGCTCGGGTTTTTTCTGAACCTGGCCGGCGTCACGGCGCTGCTTGTCGGCGGCATCGGGATCGGCAACGCCGTCGCCGGTTATATCGCGAGCAAGACCGAGGCGATTGCGACGCTGAAATGTCTTGGGGCCTCGACGGGGTTCGTCTTCGCGACCTATCTGCTCCAGATCCTGGCGCTGGCGCTGATCGGGATCGCGATCGGCCTATTGCTCGGCAGCGCCGTGCCGCTGGTTGCGGGACCGCTGCTCGCGGGCTTGCTGCCGATGGCGCTGCCGGTCGCGGCGTATTGGGCGCCGCTCGGCTTCGCGGCGGTTTGCGGTCTGCTGGCGACGCTGGTTTTCGCGCTGTGGCCGCTGGCCGCAATCGGCCGCATTCCGCCCGGTGCGCTGTGGCGCGACCGCGTCTCGCCGGCGCCGCGCCGTCTGGCGCCGCTGGCGGCCGGAGCAACCGCCCTCGCGGTCCTGGCGCTCGCGGCGATGATCGTGCTGAACGCGCCGGAGCGCCGCTTTGCGCTGTGGTATATCGGCGGCGCACTCGCCGCTTTCGCGCTGTTCCGCCTCGCCGCCTGGGCCGTGACCGAAGCCGCGCGCCGCGCGCCGCGGCCGCACCGTCCGCTGCTGCGGCTCGCGCTTGCCAATCTGCATCGTCCCGGCGGCGCGGCGGCGCGAATCGTCGTTTCGCTCGGCATCGGTCTCAGCGTGATGATCGCGGTCGCGCTCGTGCAGGGCAATCTCGCGGCCGAGATCGGCGAGCGTCTGGCCGACGACGCCCCGGCGGATTTCTATATCGATATTCAGCCCGGCCAGCTCGCCGAGTTCGAGCGGATCGTCGCCGCAGTTCCGGGCGCCCGCTTCGAGCAGGTGCCGATGCTGCGCGGCCGCATCACGCGGCTGAACGGCACCCCGGTCGAGCAGGCCGAGGTGGCGCAGGAGGCGGAGTGGGCGTTGCGCAACGAGCGCGGTCTGACCTATGCCGGGGTGCCGCCAAGAGGTTCCCGCATCGTCGCCGGGCAGTGGTGGCCGCCCGATTATCGCGGCCCGCCGCTGATTTCGTTCGACGCCGAGTTGGCGCGCGGCATGGGGCTCGCGGTCGGCGACACGCTGACCATCAACCTGCTCGGCCGCGAGATCACCGGGCATATCGCCAGTCTGCGCCGCATCGAATGGACCCGGCTCGGCATCAATTTCGCGATTGTCTTCGCGCCGGGCACGCTCGAAGCGGCGCCGCAGACCCATCTCGCTGCCGTATACGCGCCACCCTCCGACGCGGAGCATATCGCCGCCGAGGTCACCGAGCGGTTGCCGAACGTCACCGCGATCCCGGTTCGCGAGGCGCTGGCGGCGGCGGCGGGGGTCGTCGAACGGATCGGCGATGCGGTCAGCGCCGTCGCCTCGGTGACGCTGATTGCGGGGGTGCTCGTGCTCGGCGGCGCGCTCGCCGCCGGTCATCGCCGCCGCCTTTACGACTCGGTGCTGCTGAAGGTGCTCGGCGCGACACCGGGCTTTGTCGCCGGGATGTTTCTGGCCGAGCATCTGCTGCTGGGGCTTGTCACCGCGGCGATCGCCTGCGGCATCGGTACGCTTGCCGCCTGGGCGCTGGTCACCGGGCCGATGAACGCGGGCTGGACGTTCCTGCCCTGGCCGCTGCTGCTGACGGCGTCGGGCGCGGTCGGGTTGACGGTCGTGCTCGGTCTGGCCGGCACCTGGCGGGCGCTCGGTGCGAAACCGGCCCCCTATCTGCGCAGCGAATAGCTCCGCTCTTTTGGCGGCCGAGACATCCCGAAATCGCGGTTGCGCCCGCGCGCAAGGCGGGTTTTGCACGCGATCATTGAACCAGCTCTGGATTCTGCCAATATCTGGGACCGAGGAATCGTCCTCTTGCTCTCTGTGGAGGGGGTCTATGGCTTTGGGTTCGCAGCCCCGCTGGACGGTGCGGCCAGCCGTGGGCGGAGCGCAGGCCGACATCGATGTCGGTCTGCGGGAGTATATGCTCCGCATCTACAACTACATGGCGTCCGGTCTGGCGCTGACCGGCATCGTCGCCTACGTGTTCGCGATGTCGGGCATGTACGCGCAGGTCGCGCAGACGCCGCTGATCTGGCTGCTGATGCTGGCGCCGCTTGGCTTTGTCCTGGTGATGAGCTTTGGCATCAACCGGATGAGTGCGAGCACCGCGCAGCTCCTGTTCTGGGCGTTCTCCGGCGTCATGGGGCTGTCGCTCGCGTCGATCTTCCTGGTGTTCACCGGGGCCAGCATCGCGCGCGTGTTCTTCATCACCGCCGGCACCTTCGCGGCGATGAGCTTTTACGGCTACACGACCAAGCGCGATCTGACTCAGATCGGCTCGTTCCTGATCATGGGGCTGATCGGCATAATCATCGCCAGCATCGTCAACATCTTCCTGGCCTCGTCGGCGCTGCACTTCGCGATCT
This sequence comes from Alphaproteobacteria bacterium, assembly GCA_050246595.1. Taxonomy (GTDB): domain Bacteria; phylum Pseudomonadota; class Alphaproteobacteria; order ATCC43930; family CGMCC-115725; genus DATARH01. The sequence goes on along the minus strand of JBFWVT010000008.1, from coordinate 50,584 downwards.
CGGTGATCGGCGTGATCGTCTTTGTCGGGCTGACTGCCTGGGACACGCAGTCGATCAAGCAGCAGTATTACGAGCTGCAATACGCGGACGGCGAGACCGCCGGCAAGACGGCGATCATGGGCGCGCTGCGGCTGTATCTGGACTTCATCAACCTGTTCATGATGCTGCTGCAACTGCTCGGCGCCCGACGCGAGTAGTCGCGGACCCAGCGTCAACCTATGACTCCCGGCGGCCGGGCCTCGCGCCCGGCCGTTTTTCTGCGTGCTAAGCCGGGATTGTGTCGCCGTCGCCGCCTGGCGATGTCGAGGCCTCGCTGTCATTGCGAGCCCACGGGTCTGGCCTTTGGCCAGCCCGAGGGTAAACTCCGTGAAGCAATCTCGATGGACAATGTGCAGGTTGCACGAGATTGCTTCGTCGCTGCGCTCCTCGCAATGATGAAAGGGGGATTGTGGGCGAGGGGTTGACTTGAACGAGTGCGCCGTGAGCGACACGTAAACGGCCATGGACCCGATCCACATGAACTCCGTCCACATCATCGGCGGCGGGCTTGCCGGCAGTGAGGCGGCGTGGCAATTGGCGCGCGCCGGGGTTCCCTGCATATTGCACGAGATGCGTCCGGTGCGGCGCACCGAGGCGCATGTCGGGGCCGGTCTTGCCGAGCTGGTGTGCTCGAATTCGTTCCGCTCCGACGACAAGGAGCGCAACGCGGTCGGTCTGCTGCACGAGGAGATGCGGCGTTGCGGGTCGCTGATCCTCGCCGCCGCCGATAGAAACAAGGTGCCGGCGGGCGGCGCGCTCGCGGTCGACCGGGTCGGGTTTTCCGAAGCGGTCGAGGCGGCGCTAACGGCCGATCCGCTGGTCGAAATCCGCCGCGAGGAAATCGCCGGTCTGCCGCCGCCGGAATGGGACGAAGTCATTATCGCGACCGGTCCGCTGACCTCGCCGTCCCTGGCGGAGGCGCTGATGGCATTGACCGGCGAGGAGAGCCTCGCGTTTTTCGACGCGATCGCGCCGATCGCCTACCGCGACACAATCGATTTCGACATCGCGTGGTTCCAGTCGCGCTACGATAAGGGGGAAGGGGCCGACTACATCAACTGCCCGCTCGACCGCGAGCGCTACGAGGCGTTTGTCGCGGCGCTGCTGGCGGGGGAAAAAACCGAGTTCCGCGAGTGGGAGACATCGACACCGTATTTCGACGGCTGTCTGCCGGTCGAGATCATGGCTTCGCGCGGCCCGGACACGCTGCGCTGGGGTCCGATGAAGCCGGTCGGTCTGCGCGATCCGCGCACCGGCCACCGTCCCCATGCCGTCGTCCAGCTCCGCCAGGACAACGCGCTCGGCACGCTCTACAACATGGTCGGGTTTCAGACGAAGCTCAGGCATGGCGAGCAGAAACGCATTTTTCGCATGATTCCCGGATTGGAGCGCGCCGAGTTCGCCCGGCTCGGCGGTCTGCACCGCAACACCTTTATCAACAGCCCGCGCCTGTTGGACGGCGCGCTGCGGCTCAAGGCGACGCCGCGGCTGCGCTTCGCCGGGCAGATCACCGGCGTCGAGGGCTATGTCGAGAGCGCCGCGATCGGCCTCCTGGCCGGAAGTTTCGCGGCGGCTTCGCGGCTCGGCCGTGACATTGCTCCGCCGCCCGAGACGATGGCGCTCGGCGCACTGCTGCGCCACATCACCGGCGGCGCGGAAAGCCGCATTTTCCAGCCGATGAACATCAATTTCGGGCTGTTCCCGCCGCTCTCGGCGGACCCCGGACGACGTGCCGACCGCAGGCCGCTCATCGCGCGTCGTGCGCTGACCGATCTCGATGACTGGCGCTCCGGCTCCCTCGGCTCCGGTTCCGCACAACAGCCGATTACCGGCTGAGACTCGGAATTCGGCGTCGGCGTCGGTCGGAGCCGTCCCCGCTTCAGTGGTTACCGGGGGGTTATCCCAGAGGGGCGGAATGTTCGCGGGAGAGCCTTGCGATGATCTCCTGACGAGACAGCCCGGTCTGTCGCGACAGCGCGTCCAGCATCTCCGGGCCGATCGCCTGCTCGATCTGCGCCGATGTCACCGGCCTGTCCGGACCCGTTCCGGCCCAGGGCGCGGCGGCATCGACGGGCCTGCTCCATCCGGAGCGGTCCGTCAGCCGGGGAGGCGAGCCGCCCGTTGATCCGCCCGGGGTCGTCCGGTCGGAGCCTTGGCCGCCAAAGTCCCGTGCAAGGTTCTGGGCGAGTTGCTGCAGCATTCCGGTCAAGCCGCCGGCCTGGCCGCGTCCCTGGTCGCGCCACGGATTGCCGCCCGGCGCGGAATGCGGTTGCCCGACGCTGCCGAGAAATTTGGCGATTTTGTGGCGGTTCTGGTATCCGGCGACCGCCAGCAAGCCGAGCAGCGCCGTCATCGAGGGGAATCCTCGGTTCATGTCTTCCTTGCCCTTTGTGGCGGTCCGGCCGCAAACGTCAAATGTCAAGCGGTGTGTCGTCGGCGCCCGGCGATAAATCCCCAGATCACGAGGATGATCACCGCCCCGACAATCGCGCCGATAAAGTTGGCGCCGTCATCCGGCCCGTACCAGCCGACTGCCCGGCCCAGCCAAGTGGCGACAAACGCGCCGACGATCCCCAGGATCGTGGTCAGAATGAACCCCTTCGGCTCGTTATCGCCGGGGGTGATGAACTTGGCGATCACGCCCGCGATAAAACCGATGATGATCGTCCAGATGATGCTCATCGCATGAACGTTCCCGGTTGGTCCCAGGCAAAACATCTGCGACGGACGTCGGTTCCACAAAGGAACGACAGCCGCTTCTCGCCGCCCCCGGTCGGCGGGGCATCCGCACGACCGGCCGGGAACGACACAAATTTCCGAGGCAGCCTGTCGTCAATCCGATATTCTCGACGCCGCTGCGCCCGCACTCCGGGAGAAAATTGATGCTGACGCTCTATTACGCCCCCGGCGCATGCTCGATGGCCTCGCATATCGCGCTTGAGGAGACCGGCGCGCCCTACGACCCACGGCCCGTGTCGCTGGCGACCGGCGAGCAGCTCAAGGACGAATACCTGAGCAACGTCAACCCGCGCGGCAAGGTGCCGGCGCTCCGGACCGACGAGGGCGTGCTGACCGAGACTGTCGCGATCCTGACCTATCTCGCGCGCTCGTTCCCGCAGGCGAAATTGCTGCCGGAGGAACCGCTGCCGCTGGCCCGCGCGCTGTCGCACATAGGCTACCTGGCGAGCACGGTGCATCCGGCTTTTACGCATATCGTGCGCCCCGGCCGCTTCGCGACCGACGAGGCAGCACATGAGAACATCAAGGCTACCGGGCGTGAGAACGTATGGAAATTCCTGCGGGAAATCGACCATCTGCTCGACGGCGGCGATTATGTGCTCGGCTCGCAATATTCGGCCGCGGACGGCTACACGCTGGTCGTGTACGGCTGGGGCAAGGGGCACGGCATGCCGGTCGATCAGTTGCGGAACTACACCGCGTTAAAGGATCGGCTATTGCAGCGTCCGGCCGTGCGCAAGGTGCTCGAACGCGAGCGGAGCCCGCTCTGGCAGAGCTGAAATACGCAACAACTCCCCGTAGCCGGGCTTGACCCGGCCATCCACATGAGTTTGGGAGGAGCGGGACGATGCCCATCCGCACCGGCAAGCAGGTTCTCGACACGCTGCATGACGACCGCCGGATTTTTATCGACGGCGAGCTTGTGCGCGACGTGACCGCCGACCCGCGCCTCGCCGGCGCGGCGCGCAGTCTCGCCGAACTCTACGACATGCAGCACCACCCGGCGCTGCACGACCGGATGACGTTCGCGTCGCCAGCGAGCGGCGAGAAGGTCGGTCTGTCATTTATCGAGCCGCGCTCGGTCGACGACCTGATCCGCCGCCGCGAGATGATAAAAATCTGGATGGACGCGACCTGCGGCATGTTCGGCCGCAGCCCCGATTTTCTCAACGTCATGGTGACCGGTCTGGCCGCCGCCGCGCCGGAATTCGGCCGCACGGACCCGCGCTTCGCCGACAATATCCGCGCCTATCACGCGCTGGTGCGCGAGCGCGACCTGTGCATGACGCACACCTTGCTCAACCCGCAGGTCGATCGCTCGCGCCCGGTCGAGCGCCAGGAAAAGGACCTCGCGGCCAAGATCGTCAAGGAAACCGCTTCCGGCATCGTCGTGAACGGCGCGCGCATGGTCTCGACCCTGTGCGCCTATGCCGACGAAATCCTGGTCATGCCCTCGACCTTTCTGCCGACCAACGACGAGGCCGCGCCCTATGCGTTCGGCTTCGCGATCCCGGTTGCAGCCCCGGGGCTGCGCTTTGTCTGCCGCCCCTCGGTCATTCATCAGAATGCGGCGTCGCCGATGGATTTTCCGCTGTCCTCGCGGCTCGACGAGGGCGACGGTCTCGCCGTGTTCGACAATGTGCTGGTCCCGTGGGAGCGCGTGTTCATCCACCGCGACCCGGCGATGTGCAACGGTCTGTTCCAGCGCACGCAGGCGATGCCGCAGGTCATGCACCAGACCTCGACAAAAAACCTCGCTAAATCCGAGTTCATGATGGCGCTCGGTTTTGCGATCGCGCGCTCGACCAATATCGACGCGCATCTGCATGTGCAGGGGATGCTCGCCGAACTGATCCAGCATACCGAGTTTGTCCGTTCCTGCATCCGCGCCAGCGAGGCCGACGCCGCGCCGAGCACGGTCTCGGGGCTGATGACCCCGGCCGAGATGCCGCTATGGACGGTGCGGATGATGTACCCGAAGATGTTTATCCGGGCCTGCGAGATCATCCAGACCCTGGGCGCCGGCGGGTTGGTCGCGGTGCCGTCCTATGCCGAGCTTGCCGGTCCGGCGGCTTCCGATGTCGAAACCTACGCGCAGGCCGCCAACGCCGACGCGCCGACCCGGATAAAACTGTTCCGCCTTGCCTTCGACGCCGCGGTGTCGTCGTTCTCCGGCCGCCAGCAGCTCTACGAGCGCTATTACTCCGGCGACCCGGTCCGCCTCGCCGGCGCGCTCTACAGCCTCTACGAAAAGGACGCCCCGATCGCCCGCATCCACCGGATGCTGGACGATCTGGAGGTGAAAACAGCGAAATCGTAAGTACCTTGCCCCTCACCCCGGCCCTCTCCCCGCAAGCGGGGAGAGGGCCGGGGTGAGGGGCGAATGCCAGTGCGAGGAGTCAGATGCACGAAGCGCCTTTGCTCGGTGAGAGCGACCCCCCGCCCGTCTGCGTGCTGCGTCCGGAGGGCGGCTCCGATTTCCTGCTGACCGCCGATCATGCCGGCCGCGCGGTGCCGTGCTCTCTCGGCGATCTTGGCGTGTCCGAGAGCGAATGGCAGCGGCACATCGCCTGGGATATCGGCATCGCCGCCGTCACCGAGCGCCTGTCGCGTGCGCTCGACGCCGCCACGGTGTTGCAGACCTATTCGCGTCTCGTGATTGACTGCAACCGCCGCCCGGACTGGGACAGTTCGATCCCGGTCATCAGCGAGCACACCGAGATCCCCGGCAATCGCGGCATTTCCGACGCCGAGCGCGAGGCGCGCCGCCGCGAGATTTTCGACCCCTATCACCGACAAATCGCCGCTCTGCTCGACCGGCGCAAAGCCGCCGGACAGCGCACGGTGCTGGTCGCGATGCACAGCTTTACGCCGGTATTCAAGGGCGAGCCGCGCAATATCGAAATCGGCGTGCTCTACAACCGCGATATCAGGCTCGCATCGATCATGCTCGACCTGCTGCGCGCCGAGGGCGATCTCACCGTCGGCGACAACGCGCCCTATGCGATCACCGACACCAGCGACTACACCGTGCCAGTGCACGGCGAGGCGCGCGGTCTGCCGCATGTCGAGTTCGAGATCCGCCAGGACCTGATCGCCGACGCTTCCGGACAGGATGCCTGGGCGGCACGCCTCGCACGGTTGCTGCCGATCGCCGACGCGCGGCTGCGGGAGTTCGCCGCAAACCCGATCCAGGCTTAGAGCCTATCCCGGTAGGCGATGGCTGAGGGCTGGCGAGGGATTTTCTGGCCTGGGCAGGAAGGGCCGCAGCCCCGATGCCGTCGCCCCAATGGCATCACATCGAGGCAAGGGCCTGACGCACCCAGAACGGAAAAGACCCGCCAGACCGACCCAGCGCCTACCGGGATAGGCTCTTAACCGCGTTGTTTGCCTTCCTCGACGGCCGCCTGGAGCTCGGCATCCGACAGGACCCGGACATCCGGGTCGCGTGCGCTGTTCTCGCTGGCCGGTCGGAACCGCAAGCCCTCCATGTAAGGCGTCGGCTTTTTGCGCCGGTAGTCGGCGAATTCCTTGGCGTAATATTGCCGCGCCTGCTCCGCCGTTTTCGACCCCGTTACGATGTCGTGCATCAGGTTGAGCGCAAGCGAGTTCGCTTCCTCGTCATGGCAGCGAGCCAAGACCTCCCCGGCAGTGCGTTCGACAACCACGCTGCCGTCGAACTCGGCCAGCGCGGTGAATTTTTCCACTGGAACCCGGTAGTCGATCACCGATTCCACGGCGTCGGTATGGGGTGCGGGAAAGTTGTGCGGATAGAAGGTTTTTGTAGCGACAATGCGCTTCCAGGAGCCGCGCTTGTGCCATGTCAATCGCGTATCGGTAATCTCGTCCGGCTCGCCGTATTTCTCGATCACAAGCTTTGCGGCTTCCCGCGATTCCTCGGGCCAATCTTTGATCCGCTCCGTTGCATTATTGGTCATGGGTTTCACCGTGGCTGAAACGATGGTTCTCGTCCGGCAACGGCGCGTATCGATCGCGGTTCCCCGGCAGGCTCGTCGAGGACGATAAGCGGGAGATGATTTGGGTCGGCACCGTCGATGGCGACCGGGTTCCTTTGCGAAAGCGGCAGCACGGCACAGGCCGCAGAGACGCCGGCATATGACTTGACGGGGTAAGGAATTTCCTTACCTTTGTTTCATGATTACCAGCAAATTGACCGGCAAGGCGCAGACCACGATCCCGCTGCCGGTCCGGCGAGCCTTGCGCCTCGCTGAGGGCGACGAGCTCGCCTATCGGATCGAGGGCGATAGCGTGGTCATAACAAAGGCGCGGCGCGGTCCGGCCGAAGACCCGTTCGCGACATTCGGCGAATGGTCATCCGAGGCCGATACAAGCGCTTATGGCGACCTTTGAGGTTTGGGATATCGTCAAGATCCCGTTCCCCTACACGGATCGGCCGGTGCGGCAGCGCCGGCCCGCCTTGATTATAGCCACCGGCGACCTGCAAGCCCGTCACGGTCTGCTGTGGCTCGCGATGATTACCAGCGCTGCGAACCGCGGCTGGCCCGGCGATGTCGCCGTATCCGATTTCGGCGGGGCCGGACTTCCCTCGCCGTCGATCGTGCGCCCGGCAAAAATCGCCACAATCGAAGCGCGCGATGCCGAGCGGCTGGGGGCGCTTGCCGTTCCCGACCGAGAAGCCGTTGCGTCATACCTGCTCGCCAGGTTCGGCGCGCTTTTCGGACAAGTGCGCCAAACCTGAGTAGGCATCCGGTTGTCGGCGGGTGTAGGCTCGGCCGCGCTTGAAAACACCGAGCGTGCCGAACGGGGAGGGATCGAGATGGGGGCCAGCGACCATAACAACGGGATCATGTTCACCGGCTGCGAGTTCATCGCGTCGGTCAGCGCCGGAGCCAGCGCGAGCGCCGGCGGCGGCTCGGCCGGTCATGCCCACGCGCATGAAACGCGGCGCTGGGAGGTCGTGATCGCCGGCAAGCGCATCAAGACCGTCGATATCCACGCCCACTGCATCGTTCCGGAGGCGGCGAAAATCATCAACCATCCGCTCGAAGCGCCGGCTCTGTTATGGTCCGATGTCGGCACGCGGCTGGCGCAGATGGATCGGTCCGGGGTCGATGTCGAGGCGCTCAGCATCAACCCGTACTGGTATCGCGCCGAGCGCGACGCCGCCGCCGAGCTGATCCGCGTCCAGAACGAGCAGCTCGTCGAGTTCTGCGCCGGCCATCCCGACCGCTTTGTCGCCTTTGCGACCGCCGCGCTGCAATATCCCGATCTGGCCGCCGAGCAGGTCGAGCACGCCGTCAAAAACCTCGGCTTCCGCGGCGTCGGGGTGGCGGGCAGCGTCGCCGGCCAGGAACTCGCCGACCCGAAATTCCATCCGTTCTGGGCGAAATGCGAGGAGCTTGGCGCCCTGGTGTTTATGCACCCGCTCGGCACGCGCGAATTGGAGCCGAGCGGCAGGCTCGCCGGCAGCGGTCTGTTGACCAACACAATCGGCAACCCGCTCGAAACGACGATCGCGCTGTCGCATCTGATTTTCGAGGGCACGCTCGACCGCTTCCCCGGTCTCAAAATCTGCGCCGCGCATGGCGGCGGTTTTCTGCCGTCATACATGAACCGCTCGGATGCGGTGATCCGCACCTTCCCCGACCGGGTCGGCAAACTGCCGAAAAAGAACCCGACCGAGTACATCAGCGGCGGCCAGCTTTATTTCGACTCGATCATGTTCACCGGCGAGGCGATGCGCCACCTGATTGCCGAAGCCGGGGTCGATCAGGTCCTGCTCGGCACCGACTACCCGTTCCCGTGGAACACCGAACCGGTCGATCACATCCTGTCGATCCCCGGTCTCAGCGACGCCGACAAGATCAAAATCCTCGGCGCCACCGCGGCCAAGCTGCTCGGCATCGCGGATGATCGTGCTGGCGGTTGAGACCTCCGATCGTGGTGCCCCCTCTCTAACCCTCTCCTCCCCGGACTTGATCCGGGGATCACGGGGGAGGGAAGGGTGGAGGTGCCGGTCAGCGTCTCGGGTAAGGCGGATTGGGGCCGCTGCATTTATCGTGCTTTCGGTCGCCGCCTGCGGGGCAGGCGGAGCACCTCCGGCCGCCCCACCACCCGGCCCCGCCGCCCCGCCGCCTGCGCCGGTATTTCCGCCCGGTCTGTTGCCGCCGGGGCCGGCGACCCCGCGGGCGCAGCTTCGGGTCGGGTTCGGCGGGCTGGTCGATACGATCGAGGTCAGCGCGATCGAGCGGCTGCCGTTGCGCGAAGCGGCGCTGATCGCGCCGGACGGCACGGTCGTGCCGGCGAGCTATGTCAATGTTGCCGCCAATCCGCGCCTTGCGACCGGCCAATGGTCGCTGTCCCATCGCTGGGACGATCCCGCCACTCCGGACAACGCCCTCGCCGCGCTGGCGCTGCCGAACGCGCAGGCGGGGGCCGCGCTGCGCTCGCGGCAGCAGCTTCTCGCGATGGTGTCGCGGGCCGATATCCCGCTGCCCGATCCGGTCGCCTATCGCCGCGACTGGCGGGACTGGCGCATCCGGCTCACCTTTGGCACGCCGCCGGGCGAGGTCGTGACGACCGAGATCCCGGCCCCCGAACCGCCGCCCCGATAGAGCGCGGCCGGCAGAGCGCGGTCACGGCTGGTCGCGCTCTTCGAGAATCCGGATGGCGGCGTTCCACAGCCGCAGACTGTCACCGAGCGTGGCGGTGCCGGCATCGACATGCGCAAACCGCTCGACGACGTACAGTTCGGCGCGCCGACCCAGCGCCGCTGCCAGCTTCGTGCTTTCGCCGGCCGGGATCATCGTGTCGTCCTCGCCATGAACGACAAAGACCGGACCGGCCAGAAACGGCAGCGCGCGGCCTTCGAGATCGAGACGGCGCAGCTCCTCGCGGATCGCCTCCGGCAGTCGCGCAATCAGTCCGGGCACCAGCAGCGGGTCGCGATTGGCGACAAGCGCGTAGACGGCGCGCCCCTCCGGGCCGAGGCGGGCGACGAGGCCGGCAATATCGGCGTTCGGATCGGCGAGACGCCGCTCGGCGATCGCGATCAGCAGCATGCGGTCCGCCGGGTCGCGCAGCCGCTCGGCATTGCCGCGAAGAAAGACGAACGCCCCGTAGTCGTTTGGCGCGGCGTGGACCCACGACCCGTCCGTCGCGCGATAGACCCCAGTTGTCGCAAAGCCGATCGCCGCGTCGATGTCGTAATAACCGCCGATCGTCACGACAAACCGGACCAGCCGCCCGGCCGGCGTCTCTCCGGCGGCGAGCAGCGCCGGTCCCGCGCCAAACGAGATCGCGACCAGCCCGACCGAGCGCTCGGCGCCGCCGGCGAAGCGCCGCGCCAGTTCCTCGATCGCATCGGCGATGATCGCACTGTCGGCGGCGCTGACCCTGAGCGCGCGGGTATTGGCGATTTCCGGGATCAGCACAAGAAACCGGGACCGCGCCAGGCTTTGGCCAAACGCGACAAGACGCGGGTCGTCCTTGCCGTAAGGCGTCAGTCCCGGCACCACGACAACAGCGCCGCGCGGCGCTTCGCCGGGCTGGTAAAGATCGGCGATTGCCGCGTCGGACATGCGACCGGTGTAGCGGATCGTCGATCGCGCCGGCGCGGGGGTCGTCTCCTTAAGCCGGCTCGGGCCGTCGCCGGCGGCGATATCGGCGAGCAGCGCCGCGGCCTCGTCGCCGCGCGGCGACACGCACCCGGCAAGCCAAAGGCAGACGAGACAGAGGACCGCGACCGGCCATGAGCGCCGATCGCGCCGTCGAACCGGCGGGATCGAATCCCGATACGCAAAAACCCGCCGCTGCCGCCGCAGCGACCGCTCGCGCGACGCTACGCGGCGACCGGACGGATCGTCACGGCGCGGGGGCAAGCGTCATCGAGGCGATGCCGGCCGCGACGTTCAGCCCGGTGGTGCCTTCGAAGCTGACCGGCTGCAGCGAAATCGTGTTGTTGTTTCCGCCGATCAGCACGTTGGCCCCGACCCCAACCCCGACCGTCGCGCCGGCGCTGGCCCCGCTATAGGTGCCGGCGAGATCGCCGGGTCGCAGTTGCGCCGTCGGCGCGAACACGACCCAGACCAGGACACCGCCTTGCGTAAAGCCGATATCGACACCGAACCGGGAGATTTGCCCCGTGTAGTGCTCGATTCGCCCAGGGCTGGAGAATGTGCATCCCAGCTCGCGGGTCGAACCGAAGACGAATCCGACGCTGCCCGAGGCGTTGCAGGTCAGCGTTCCGACCTGAACGCCGCCCTGCGCGCCGGCCGGCGTCGCGAATGCCGTCGACATCGCCAGAAAAGCAGCCACCGCCGCGTGCCGCGAGAAATGCGTCATCCGTTCCCTCCTAATCGCTCATCCTGCCGATAAACGCCGAACGCGAACCCGGTTCTCTCGATCATTATCGAAAGAGCCGTGGCACATCGCCGCGAGACGCGGCCGGGGCGTGGTCAGTTCAGCCGCAACTCGGTGATGTGGCGCGGGTCCTGCTGCAATTCGCCGCGCTCGACCTGTTTGACGATCTCAACGAGGCGCTCGTTGGCGCGCGCCGGCAACCCGATTTTTTCGCCCTCGCGCACGACAAACCCGTTCAGGAACTCGATCTCGGTGCGTCGTCCCTTGGCCATGTCCTGCCCCATCGACGGGCGTTGCTCGGCCGAGCCGCGGCGCTGCGGCGCGAGCCGGTCCTCGTTGCGCCCCACTGAGTCGGGGGCGCCCTCGCCGGCCTTTGCGATGATATCGGGCGGCAGATGGTTGACCTCTTCGAGCCTGTAGCCGAGCACCTGACCGATGCGGATCGCCTCGCTGCCGAGCCTTGCCTGAAACCGCCTTATCGTCTCGTTCTGCGCCATCTGCGCGCCGGACAGCCCGGTCGCCGCCGCACAGCCGTTCGCCATCGAGTTCGCGACCAGTTTCGACCAGCGCTCGCCCCACAGATTGTCGGTTGCGATCGCACTGTCGGCCAGCGACACAAGCCGCAGCACCTCCTCGGCACGCTCGGTGATCCGGCCGTTTACCTCGCCGCAGCGATACACCGTATGCGCCGCGCCGCCCTTCAGCCCGCCGCGATGGATATGCCCCGGCTCGACCAGACCGACGCTGATATTGCTGGCGATGCAGCCCAAGACCTTGCCCCAGCCGACGATCCCGGCGATCGTCGCCTCGTTCATGCAGTTCTGCAACGACACGACATAGCCGGTCGGCGCGAGATACTGGCGGATCAGCAGGGTCGCCCATTCGGTGTCGTAGGATTTTGTGCAGACAAAGGCGATATCGACCGGTGCCTCCTTCGCCAGATGCTGCACTTCGGTCAGATGCAGCGCGCGCGGCTTCACCGTAAACGGTTCCTCTCCCTGGTGGTGCGTGATCGTCAGCCCGTCCCGTTTCATCGTCTCGACATGCTCGGGCCAGGGATCGATAAACGTCACGTCCTCGCCCGCTTTGACCATGTGCGCCCCGGTATACCCGCCGACCGCGCCCGCCCCGACGATGACGATCCTGTTGCCCATGGTTCCGCTCCTCCCGGATGTCCCTGGCGAATACCTGGGGCGATCGTAGCCCCGCCCGGTGCCGCCCGGCAATCGCGCGGGTCGCTGCGCGCTGTTTGCCCGACTCGCTGCGTGCAGTACGTTGAGCGGCAGCCGCCACGGAGACCCAAGCGCCCGGATGACCGCCGTCGATATCGAGTCGCCGCCCCCGCCGTTACCCGCGATGCCGCCGCGACCGCCGCGCCGGTTATCGACCGTGCGGCTGTTGCGGACGGCGCAGCGGAATTCGCTGGCGGCGTGCGACAAGGAATTGTTCGAGGAACTGTTCGTCGCGCGCCGCCTGCTCGGTCAGCGTTTCTTTGTCGTCAGCGACCCGGACGGCGTCCGCCGGGTCATGCAGGACAACCCCGACAACTACCCGCGGCTGACCTGGATTCGCCGCGTGTTCGAGTTCGCCTCGGGCAGCGGCATGCTGCACGCCGAGGGCGACCCCTGGCGGCGGCATCGCCGGCTGATCAACCCGACCCTCGATCATCGCGCGCTGCTGCCCGACGGACCGATGCTGATCGAGCTGGCCGAGGAGATGGTGCGCCATTTGGCGGCATTGCCATCGGAAACGCCGATCGACCTGCACGACGTGTTCCGCCATCTGATCACAGTCTCGGCCGGGCACGTTTTCGCCGGAACGGACCGCGCGCTCGACCCGATGATCGACCATATGGGCCAGTATCCCGGCCCCTATGGGTTGCTCGACCTGATCCCGACTCCAGGCTGGCTGCGCCCGCTCGACCGCTTTCGGAAAACCCGCATCGAGGCGGCGCGGTTCGCGCCGGTGCTCGACCGGCTGATCGAGGAGCGCCGCAATCCCGACTACGCCGGCCGCAAGGACCTGCTGTGGCGGCTCGTCAACGTGCGCGACCGCGATACCGGTGAGGGACTTAGCCGCGACGAGCTGCACGACGAGATGCTGACCTTGGGTGCGACCTCGGCGACCTCGCTGCGCCCGCTGCCGTGGATCTGGTATCTGCTCGCGACGCATCCCTGGGCCGAGCGCCGGCTGCATGCCGAGCTGGATCAGGTGCTCGGAGACGGCCCGCCGCAGGTTCGCGACCTCGCCAGACTGACCTGGCTGCGCCAGGTGCTCGACGAGACGATGCGGCTCTACCCACCCTTGCCGATCATGATGATGCGGCGTGCGGCGGCCGATGACACGGTATGCGGCCGGCATATCCGGCGAGGCTCGGTGATTGCGATCATCCCCTGGGTCGTGCACCGCCACCGCAAGCTGTGGAACGATCCCGACCGGTTCGACCCGGAACGCTTCTCGCCCGAGGCAAGCGCCGCGCGCTCGCGTTATGCCTATCTGCCGTTCGCGGTCGGGCCGCATGTCTGCGTCGGCGCATCGATGGCGATGCTGCAACTGATCGTGGCGGTGGCCGTCCTGGCGCGCCATTTCCGCTTTCGTCTGGTGCCGGGCCGCCCGATCGAGCCGACCGCCTGGACCAATATCCGCCCGAATGGGGGCATGTGGATGACGCTGGAGCCGCGCCGCGCGGTCCCGAGCCGGGCAGCGTGAGCTAATCCGGTTCCGCTGCCGTCGTCGCCTCTGCGGCTGCCTGCGGCTCGTCCATCGTGACCAGGAACGCCATCCCGTCGCGAAACTCGGGGTCGCGCATGACCGTGTCCAGAGACGACGGTCCGGGGACGGGATCGCCCCCGTCGCGCATCACGGCGATATGTCCGGTCAGCGCCTGGCGCGCCATGTCCTTCGCCTCTTCAAGGGTCCGGCCGGCGGTGATGCAGCCCGGAAAATCCGGAAAGCTGACCCCGAAATCGCTGTCCCGATCCTTGTGAATGATCGCGACGTAATCGACAGCCATGCGTACCTACCTCAGTTTCAAGCCGCTTTGCTTCTCTATGGACCGCAGGGTCCCGGTCGGTATGTCGCGCCGGGGATGCGGCACGGTCGCGACGCCTTGTTTGACCGGATGCCGGAAATGGTGATGACTGCCGGTGATCCTGACCAGTTTCCAACCGTCCCGCTCAAGCGCTCTGATAATGTCGCCGCTGTTCATTGCCGGCCCTATAAATCCGGATGACCATTTCTCCTGAAGCAGCGGAAACGCACTCTACCGCGCCAGCCCCCGCATTGGCGATCCCGCCGCGCCCGGCGCGGCCCTTGTCCTCGCTCGGTCTGTTGCGCACCTTCACGACCAACTCGCTCGCCGCCTGCGATGCCGAGCTGTTCGAGGAATTGTTTGTCGAGCGCCGCTATTTCTGGGGCCGCGTCTTTGTCGTCAGCGACCCGGACGGGATGCGGCGGGTGCTGCAGGACAATACCGACAATTATCACCGTATCGCCGCGTTCCGGCGCATCTTCGCGTTCAGCAGCGGCGGCGGCATGGTCTGTCTCGAAGGCGAGGATTGGTGGCGGCATCGCCGTATCGTCAACCCGGCGCTCGACCAGCGCGCGCTGCGCCCCGACCTGCCGATCCTGATCGATCTGACCGACGAGATGGCGCGGCTGCTCGCCGAAATCCCGCGCGACCGGCAATTCGAACTCGGCCGCACCCTGCAGCATCTGATTACCCGCGCGACCGGCCAGGTCTGGGCCGGCAACGAGCCCGAGATCGACCGGATGGTGCTGCGCATGGGGCGCTATCCCGAGAAGTACAGCGTCCTCGATCTGTTGCCGATCTCGGCCCGTTCGCGCTTTGTCGCGCGCTGGCGCAGAAGCCGCTCGGGTCTCGATCCGTATTACCCGCTGCTCGACCGGCTGATCGCCGAGCGCCGCGACCCGCACTACGCCGGCCGCAGGGACCTGATCTGGCGGCTCGCGCACACGCCGGACCGGCAGACCGGACGCCTGTTGAGCGACGGCGAAATCCGCGACGAGGTGCTGACCCTGTCGGCGACCGCCGCGACGCCGCTGCGCGCGATGACGTGGCTGTGGTATCTGCTGGCGCTGCACCCCTGGGCCGACGAGCGGCTCGGCGGCGAACTCGCCCGCGTGCTCGGCGACCGCACCCCTGCACCGGACGATATGCCGAAGCTCGTCTGGCTGCGCCGCCTCGTCGACGAAGCGATGCGGCTCTACCCGCCGCTGCCGCTGACCCTGCGCACCGCGGTGGCCGATGATATTGTGTGCGGCAGGCGCGTCCCGCGCGGTTCGGTTGTTGCGGTGGCGCCATTTGTCGTGCATCGCCACAAAAAGCTGTGGCCCGACCCCGACCGTTTCGACCCGGACCGTTTCAGCCCGGAGCAATCCCGCGCCCGCCCGCGTTACTCGTACATCCCGTTCGGCGTCGGCCCGCATGTCTGCCCCGGCGCGGCGCTGGCGATGAACGAAATTCTGATCGCGGTCGCGATCCTGGCCCGCCGCTTCCGCTTCCGCCTCGTCCCCGACCAGCAGGTCGAGCCGACCGCCTGGACGACCCTGCGCCCGAAAAACGGTCTGATGGTCACGATCGAGAAGCGGTGATGCCGAGGAGCGAGAAGGAAAAAATGCTGGCCGGCGCGCTTTACGACGCGTTCGACCCGGAACCGGTGGCCGATCGGCGCCGCGCGCAACGCTTGCTGGCGCGCTACAATGCGACCGGCCCCGACGACGGCGACGCCCGCGCCGCCTTGCTGCTCGGCGCGGGCGGGGCCGGCGCCGTTGTCACAAGCGACCTGCCGCCCGACAGTCTTGCAGCAGGCAATCCGGCCCGTATCATCCGCTCGCTCGGCTGAGAGCCGATTGGAGAAAGGCAGCGATGGCATACCAGACGATCGAGATCAAAAAGCTGACGCCTAATATCGGGGCCGAGATTTCCGGGGTCGATCTGTCGCGCCCGCTCGGCAACCAGCAGTTTCAGGAAGTGCACGATGCGCTGATGGAACATCAGGTCGTCTTTTTCCGCGACCAGCGCCTGACGCACGATCAGCACAAGGCATTTGGAAAACTGTTCGGCGAGTTGGCGGTGCATCCGGCCTCGCCGAACGCCCCCGAGGGTCACCCCGAAATCCTGACGATCCACGCCGACGAAAAATCGAAGCACGTCGCCGGCGAGGAATGGCATTCCGACGTGTCGTGCGACCCGGAGCCGCCGATGGGCAGCATCCTCTATCTGACCGAGGTGCCCCCCGAAGGCGGCGACACGCTGTTCGCCAGCATGTACGCGGCCTACGACAAGCTCTCGCCGCCGATCCGGAGCCTTGTCGAGGGGCTGACCGCGATCCATGACGGCGAGCCGGTCTATCGCGGCCGGTTTGGCTGGCGGGATGCGCGCGGCCGCGAGTTTCCGCGCGCCGAGCACCCGGTCGTCCGCACCCACCCCGTGACCGGCCGCAAGGCGCTGTTTGTCAACCCGAATTTCACGACCGCGATCAAGGGGTTGAGCAAGCTCGAAAGCGACGCGATCTTGCAGATGCTGTATCGCCACTGCGAGACGCCGGAATTCCAGTGCCGCTTTCGCTGGCAGCCGAATTCGGTCGCGTTCTGGGACAATCGCTGCGCGCTGCACCACGCAATGTGGGACTACTACCCGCAGCGCCGCCACGGCTACCGCGTCACGATCAAGGGCGACCGGCCGTTCTACCGGGCATAAAAGCTCCCGGCGCCGGCTTTCCCGAGGCCGCCGGCGCCGGGGCGCCGAAATCGCGCGTTCGTCTTTCAAGGAAACCTCACGACATTACAGACACATGACGAGCCGATGAAATCGCTGTCATGTCTGTTTTTCCCGGGTATGGGCCGATCCGCCATTCCCTAAGAAATCGATGGGGCGCGAGTCGCCCTTTCAACAGAGGTCCGAAATGACGAGATTACAGACGCCTTTTCTCGCCGCAGCGCTCTTCACCGGTGTTGCCGCGGTGGGATTGACGCCCGCCTGGGCGCAAACGGCAGCGGCGCCGGCCAATCCCGGTGCGTCGTCGAGCGAGGCGCGCCATCACGCGAAGGCGCGGATGATGCCCGGACAAGTCGTCGAGGGGCGCATCGCGTTTCTGAAGGCGCAGCTCAAGATCACGCCGGCGCAGGAGGGGCAGTGGCAGCGGGTCGAGGCGGCAATGCGCGAAAACGCCAAGGCGCTCGATCAGACGATCGCGACCGTCCGGCAGAAAAGCGGCGACAAGAACGCGATCGAGCGTCTTGAGATGCGCGAGCAATTCACAAAGGTGAGAGCCGAGAACAACGGCCGTTTTCTCGCCGCGTTCAAGCCTCTCTACGACAGCCTGTCGCCCGAACAGCAGAAAATGGCCGACCAGGTGATCAGGGCCGCGCGCCATCGCGGGCACCATCGCGCCTGATCCGATTTGGGGCATGAGGCAAAAGCTGCCGGACTTGCTCGGCAGCGGATAGATCCCTCCCTCTCCCCCACCGGGGAGAGGGTCGGGGTCAGGGGGCGGACTTCCACGCCGTCGCCGGCACCCACCTCACCCTCCCGCGCCTCGCGGCGCAGGCCCCTCCCTCTCCCCCTGAAGGGCGGAGAGGGATTTCCCCCTAGCGCTACTCCGCCGCGACGTTGTAGACCGCGACTGCCTGCATCAGCCCCTTCAGCGCCAGGTCGCCCACCTCTTCGAGCCGCACAATGTCCTCGACCGCGGCGGCGACCCGGCGGCTCACCAGGATCTGCCCGTCCCCGGCCTCGGCGCAGAGCCGCGCCGCGAGGTTGCACACCGTGCCGATCGCGGTGTAATCGACCCGCTCGGCAAACCCGATCTGTCCCAGGGTCGCATAGCCGCGCGCGATCCCGACCCCGAACCCGATCGCGCGCCCCTGCCGCCGCCACCCCGCCTGCAACCGCTTCGCCGCTTCGCGCATCTCGATCGCCATGCGCACCGCGCGCTCCGAGGCGTCCGGAACCGGCACCGGGTCGTTGAAGAACACCATGATCCCGTCGCCCGAGAAATGGTCGAGCGTCCCCTCCGACGCGGCGACGATCGGGCCGAGCGCGCCGTGATACTCGCGCAACAGGTCGAGCACCTCCTCCGGCTCGGCGGTCTCGGCGAAGGCGGTGAACCCGCGCAGGTCGCAGAACACGACCACGATGTCGCGGCGGTGTGTTTCGAGGATGTTCTCGTCGCCGCGCGCGACGATCAGTTCGGCGAGCTGCGGCGCGAGAAACCGCTTCAGTTTTCCCACGCGCTCCAACTCGCCGAGCTGTGCCGCCACCCGGTCCTCCAACTCGCGGTTCCACGCCGCGACCTCCTCGGTGCGCGCCCGCAATTCGCCCAGCAACCGCGCGTTCTCCATCGCGATGACCGCCTGCGCCGCGAAGTTTTCGAGCAGTGCAATCTCCTTGTCCGAGAACGGCCGGGGTTCGAGGCGAAATACCGTAATGGCTCCAAGAAGGCTGTTGTCTTTGCGGAGGGCCAGCGTGACGCTAAAGGGCACTTCCGATGCGACTGCCGTGATTCGGTGCGGATCGCCCGACAGATAGAGAGGGTCCGACTCCGAGCGCACGTAGTAGACGATGTCTTTTCCGGCACTGATTTGACCAAGCACCGTGTCCGGCGATGATGGACGATGGGGGCCGGATCGCGCCCGCAAAAACGATTTTGGCGCCCCACGGTGGGCAACAATTTCAAACAACCCGTCTGCATGGCGCCAGACCATCCCAAAAGCGGGGTCGCAACGTTGCAGCGCCTTTTCCAAAATTGTGTAGAACACCGGCGCGAGGTCGCCGGGCGAGGAATTGATGACCTGCAACACCTCGGCGGTCGCGGTCTGCTGCTCCAAGGCTTCGCGCGTCTCATTGAGGAGTCGCGCGTTCTCGATCGCGATGACAGCCTGATCGGCGAAGGTGCGAAGCAGCGCGATCTGATGCTCCGTGAATGGCCCGACCTGCTGGCGCGCCAGCGCGAGGACCCCCATTGCCTCACTATCGCGCAGCAGCGGGACGCCGAGAAAGGCTCGCAGCCCGCCGACCGTCACGATCTCGGGATGTTTGTGTTCCGGGTCGGCGGCAAGGTCGGGAACGTGTATCGGACGCCGTTCCAGCAACGTGCGTCCGGTGCAGGTTCCGCGGTCCAGAACAAATTTCCTGTTCCTGATATGCGCATCCCAATCGGCGTCGAGCGAACGGGTCGCGACATACCGATAGGAGTCGCCGTCGCGAAGGGCGAGGTGGGCCGATGCGTTCCCGCACAAGCGAGCGGCGGTTTCAACCAATTTATCGAACACCGGCGCGAGGTCGCCGGGCGAGGCATTGATGACCTGCAACACCTCGGCGGTCGCGGTCTGCTGTTCCAGCGCCTCGTCGCGCTGCGCGGTGCGTTCGGCGAGCAGTCGGCGCAGCTCGGCGTTTTCGCGTTCGAGTTCGCCGACCCTGTCGTCAACCAGTGTGCTCATCGGGTGCCGGCCCGCCATGCATCTCCGACGCAAACCTTACCCGCGTGCGACGGATTGACAAAGCAGCCTCCGGGGCCACGTTGCCCCACATGAAGACCGTCGGCCTGAAAATCCTGAAAAACAGGCTCAGCGAATATGTCCGGCTCGCCGCCTCCGGAGAGAGGGTCGTGGTCACCGACCGCGGACGGCCCGTCGCCGAGATCGTGCCGCCGAGAGCCGAGCCGGAGTCGCTGATCGAGCGCGGCATCCGCGAGGGCTGGGTCAGACCCGCCGTGCGCGGTCCGGATTGGCCGCCAAAGCCCGTGCCGATCGAGGGCTATACGCTCGAACAACTGCTCGCCGATCTGGACGAGGACCGCAAGGACCCGTGGTGTTGACCTACATCGACAGCTCGGTCGCGCTTGCCTATCTGCTGGCCGAACCGAGATCCCCCGCGGTCGGCTTTTGGGACTCGCAACTGGTGGCGAGCCGCCTGCTCGAATACGAAATGTGGACCCGTCTGTATGCCCGCCAAGTCACGGAGCAGCGGCGCGGTGAAGCGCGAATGCTCCTGGCGGGCATTCAAATGATGGAGCTGAGCAAGCCGGTCCTGGCGCGCGCGCTGGAGCCGTGGCCCGCGCCGATCCGGACGCTCGACGCGCTGCACCTCGCGACCGCCGACTATCTGCGCCGGCACGGCGAAGCGGTGGAGCTGGCGAGCTACGACGATCGCCTGCTGGCCGGCGCGCGGGCGCTCGGCATTCCGCTCGCGGCGTTGTGACACGCGAACTCTTCGCGCTCTCGCTCGGCGGGCGGCGTCCTTGCATTCCGGCGAGCGTCGGGCGGAAAAGCCGTCGCAAATTTTCGGGCTATCGATACCGCCGGCAGTTTCGCCATATTCACCGGCTAATGTCGTCTGACCGAGGAAGCGTTTTGGGAGATGGAGAAACCCACAGTTGAAGTCAATAAAGACAACGGCTTGTAGACCACAACAATGGGTTGCTCGCTACAGATTTGCTGCAGAATTTTTCGGACGTTCGGCAATGTGCAACCGGGGATTGCGCTTCCCTATCCGGATGCGTCCCCTGTATCGCTCCGGCGGGCCGCGACAAGCTGCCGGAGCGACCCCGGCCGTCCCGCTCCGCTGAAGGGTCCGATGCTCGCCTCCATCCGCCCGCTGATCGCCCTGATGTTGCTGCTCGTCGCCGGCGCACCCACGGTCCCGGCCCAGCAATTGGAGCGTTTCCCGACCGGCGAGCTGACGATCGAGACCGCGGGCGGGCCGCGCAAATTCCGCATCGAACTGGCGACGACCCCGGCGCAGATGCAACAGGGGCTGATGTTCCGCCGCACGCTCGCGCCCGATGCCGGGATGCTGTTCGACTTCCAACGACCCGTGCCGGCCTCGATGTGGATGAAGAACACGTTCATCCCGCTCGACATGCTGTTCATCGACGCCGAGGGCCGCATCATCAACATCGCCGAACGCACGGTGCCGCATTCGCTCGACCCGGTCGCCGCCGCTGCGCCGGCCCGCGCCGTGTTGGAGCTGAACGGCGGCACCGCATCCCGGCTCGGCATCCGGCCCGGCGACCGGGTAGTGTTCACGATCTTCGGGAACGCTTCGTAGACGCGCCGGCTAGGGAGGTTCCGCGATGGCGATCCTGTTCCGCTCGATCCCGGCCGCCACCGCGCGCTGGCGTCCGCTGCTGGCCGAGCTGCTGCCCGAGCACGAAACCCGCTACTGGCCCGAGATCGGCGACCGGGAGGCGATCGAGTACGCGCTGGTCTGGCATCCCGAGCCGGGCATGCTCGCCACCCTGCCGAACCTCAGGATGATCTTTGGCCTCGGCGCCGGCATCGACCATCTGCTGCGCGACCCGGACCTGCCGCGCCACGTGCCGATCGTCCGGCTGGTCGATCCGTACATGACCGACGCGATGAGCGAGTATGTCGCGCTGTCGGTATTGCGGCTGCACCGCCAGGATCTCGACTATCTGGCGCAGCAGCGCGAAGCGGTCTGGCAGGAGCGCGAGCAGAAAAATGCCGCCGAGCGGACGGTCGGCATTCTCGGTTTTGGCACGCTCGGGCAGGATGCGGGCCGCAAATTGCGCGCGCTCGGCTTTGATGTCGCCGGGTGGAGCCGCGGCGAAAAATCGGTGCCGGGTTTTACCACGTTTGCCGGCGCGGACGGGTTCGACCGGCTGCTGAGACGCAGCGAGATCACCGTCTGTCTGCTGCCGCTGACGCCGGAGACACGCGGCATCCTGAACGCATCGGCCTTTGCGCAAATGCCGCTTGGGGCGAGCATTGTAAACGCCGGACGCGGCGGCCACCTGATTGAAGGCGATCTGCTCGCCGCGCTCGATTCCGGGCAGGTGTCGGGCGCGGTGCTCGATGTGTTCGACGACGAACCTTTGGCGCCCAGCCACCCGTTCTGGTGTCATCCGCGGATCATCGTGACCCCGCATGTCGCGGCCGAGACGCACCCGCCGACTGCCGCGCCGATCATCCGCGATGCGATCCGCCAATGCGAGGCCGGGCTGCCGATCGCCAACCGCGTCGATCTCGCGCGGGGTTATTAGAGGCAACCCCGAGATTGCTTCGCTCTGCTCGCAATGACAGCTTGGGATTGTCATTGCGAGGAGCGGAGCGACGAAGCAATCTCGGCGAAACGCGCCGCGGGGTTTGTCTGGTCACTGTGTCTGTTGCGCGCGCAAGTCATCCGCCCATCCGAACCGCCAATCCGCTCGTGACCTCTTTCCCCTTTCTGCTGCTGTTCCTGCTGCTGATCGTTCCGGTCGTGGTCAGCGCTTGCATGCCGGACCCGCGCGGCGGCGTACCCTGGTATCAGGCGAGCCGCGATGCGACAGGGATTGCGCCCGACCCGGCCGCGACAAATGAGGCGGTGGTCCAGGTCTATG
The DNA here is from genome assembly GCA_050246595.1 of Alphaproteobacteria bacterium. GTDB lineage: Bacteria > Pseudomonadota > Alphaproteobacteria > ATCC43930 > CGMCC-115725 > DATARH01. The sequence goes on along the minus strand of JBFWVT010000008.1, from coordinate 28,097 downwards.
CCGCTCCGGCCGTATCGTGGCGCGGCGTCTTCTCGGTCCATACCTGGATCGCGGTCAAACCGACCGGCGCGCCGCGCTATACCCGCTACGAGGTGGTCGGGTTTGGCGTCGGAAACGGCGCTCCTGCCGTGCGTATCGACCGCATGGGACCGGACAATTACTGGTTCGGCGCGCGGCCGCTTCTGCTGCTCGACCGGCGCGGCGCCGATGTCGATGCGCTTATCGACAGGATCCGCGAAGCGGTGGCGAGCTACCCGTACTCGCGCGCCTATCGCGCCTGGCCGGGGCCGAACAGCAACACATTTACGGCCTATATCGCCCGCCAAGTACCCGAATTGGGTCTCGGCCTGCCGGCGAACGCGATCGGGAAAGATTTTCTGCCGGGCGGGGCGCTGCTCGCGAGAGCGCCGAGCGGCACCGGGTTTCAACTGTCGCTGTACGGTCTTGCCGGTATTCTCGTCGCCGCCAAGGAGGGCGTCGAGATCAACGTGCTGGGGCTTTCGACCGGGATCGACGCCGCTTCTCCGGCGCTGAAGCTGCCGGCGATCGGGCGGCTGGGATTTCCGCCGCGGATCGTCGAGACATCCTCCGCCGCAACACCATAAAGTTGGGCGATTGCTTCAGCCGCCGCGCAACTCGCCGATCATATCGCGCAGCCGGTCCTCGTCTCCGGGGCCGGCAAGCGGGATCGCGAATTCGATCGCAGTCGCCACATCGGCGTAGCGGGCGCGCAATTTGCCGGCGATCTCATCATAGGTGCCGGTCACGGCATAGGTGTCGAGCATCCGGTCATCGACCAGCGCCGCCATCTCATCCCAGCGCTGCGCCCGCGACAGGAGTTGCAGGTGGCGCGCGACCTCGCCGTAGCCCTCGCTCTCGAACGCGACCACATAAGCCGGGGTTGAGGCGTAGAACGCAACCCGCGCCCTTATGTCCGCGATCCGTGCGTCGAGACCAGCGCGGTTGGGGGCGGTCGCGACCAGCGGCATCACGCACATTGTAAACCCCGACAGATCGCGGCCGGTTTTCGCGGCTCCCCGCTGTACCGCCGGCAGCATCGTCTCGGCGATGTAGCGCGGCGTCGCGATCGGGTGGGCGCGGATGCCGTCGGCGACCTCGCCGGCGATCCGGCACATGTACGGGTTGACCGCGGCCAGCTCGACCGGGATATGCGGGTGCTCGATCGGCGCCGGGGTGAACAGCGGCACCATCAGGTTGAGCGTGTAATGCTCGCCGCGGAAATCGAGCCTGGTGCCGTTCTGCCAGCACTCCCAGATCGCGCGCAGCGCCTGCACGTACTCGCGCAGCCACGGCCCCGGCGCCGACCAGCTCATCCCAAAGCGCCGCTCGATATGGCCCTTGACCTGCGACCCCAGACCCAGCGTGAACCGTCCGCCGGACAGGCGCTGCAATGTCCAGGCCGTCATCGCGGTCACCATCGGGCTGCGCGGAAAGGCGAGCGCGACCGCGGTAGCGAGCGAGACACGGCTGGTCGCCTGCGCCGCCAGTGCCATGACGATATACGGATCGTCCTTGGTTTCCTCGGTGATGACCCCGTCATAACCGAGCGTCTCGGCGCGCCGCGCATCGTCGGCGACGGCCCGGATGTCGAGCGAAGCGGCGGTGGCGCGCACCCCCGGATCGAGTTTTCCCAACGGCAGCCGCGTTTCGACCTTCATCGCGCCCTCCGTCTGCCGTTGCACTCCCCGTCATTCCCGCGAAAGCGGGAATCCAGGGGCCGCAAGGGCCTTTCTGTTTCCCTGGATGCCCGCTTTCGCGGGCATGACGATGGAGGTAATTCTCCGCCGCCCCACAGATTGCCCCGTTTCTACTCCCGCGCCACCTTGATCGGCTGACGGGTCGTGGCGGATTGGACGATCGCCTCGAACACCGCGACCCCGTGCAGGATCTGGTCGGCCGGGATCGGGTAGGGCGCTCCGCCCCTTATCGCCGCGGCAAAGGCTTCAAGTTCGGCGAGCAGCGTGTTGGCGCCGCGGTTCTCGATGATTTCCGGCACCGGCTGCATATGGCGGCCCGCCGGCATCGCCTCGGGGGTCGGCGTAAAGCGGAAATCGAGTTCCGGCGTGACCAGCTCGGCGCAACCCTTGCTGCCGAACACGGCGAGCCGGTAGCTGACCGCGGTCGCCAGACACGACAGGAGGCCCCCCGACATGCCGTTCGCGAACCCGAAGGTCACGCTGGTCGTGTCCTCGGCATTATACGCGACGGTGCGCCGGATGCTCGACGCATAGACCTCGTCGATTTCGCCGAACAGAGCGATCATCGCATCGACGTTGTGGACGCCCATCGCGGTCATCCCGCCCGCCGGCGCTTCGGCCGGATCGGCGCGCCACGAGCGCGGGTCCATGAACAGCCCGGCCGGCGAGTTCTGCTCGGCATAACAATGCGCGATCGTGCCGAGCCTTCCGTCATCGACGCGGTTTTTCAATTCGCGCATGTTCGGGTGAAAGCGGCGCGGATAGGCGATCCCGAGCACGATCCCGGCCCGCGCCGCGGCGTCGAGCGCCCGCGCCGCGCTGCGCCGGTCCAAGGTGAAGGGTTTTTCCATAAAGACATGCTTGCCGGCGGCGGCGGCGCGCTCGACCTGCGCCCCGTGCTCGCTGTGCGGCGTCGCGAACACGACCGCGTCGATTTCGGGATCGGCGAGGATTTCGTCGAGACTGTCGGCGAGCTTGAGACCGTACTCGGCGCAGAACGCTTCGGCATTGGCGCGGGTGCGGTTGTAGCCGGACGTGAAGCGAAATACCTCGCTCTTACCCTGCACCGAGCCGACCAGCGTCCGGCCCCACCGTCCTATTCCGACCATCGCCGCACGGATCACGCGCCCCTCCCGGTTTCAAGGTATCGGAGAGGTTTTATACGTTGCCGGCGTGCGTTGCCACCGCCGCTGCCGTGACGATCGGCTCAGCCGCGAGGCGCCGGCTCGGTCTGCCGGACATGCCGCTCGATAAATGCGACGGCGATGTCGAGCGCGCCGAACCAGCCGAGATCGGCGTGCCCGGCCTGCGGCGCGATCCAGTTCTCTTTCGGTTCCGGGGCGGCGGCAAACAGGGCCTCGCCGAGGCTCAACGGAATGACGCCGTCGCGCCCCCCGTGCAGCATCAGGATCGGCGCCCGGACCTGCCCGATGCGCGACAGCGAGTCATAGCGGTCCGCCACCAGCCACGCGGCCGGGATAAACGGATAATGAAACTGCGCGGCGGCGGCGATGCTCGTATACGGCGATTCGAGCACCACCGCACCGACCTCGCGCGTTGTTGCCGCCTGCACCGCGACCCCGGTGCCGAGCGACTCGCCGTAGAGCACGATCCGGCGTTCGGGCACGCCCTGCGCCTCGACAAAGCGCAGCGCCGTCGCGGCGTCCGCGAATAGACCGGCCTCGCTCGGTTCGCCCGGATTGCCGCCATAACCGCGATATTCGAGCATCAGCGCCCCGTAGCCTTCGCGCGCGAAACGCTCGACCCGGTCGGCGCGGTATCCGATATGACCGGCATTGCCGTGAAAATAGACGACGACCGGCCGCTTTCCTCGCGGCGGCAGATACCATGCGAGTAGCGCCAGCCCGTCCGCGGTCGGCAGCGCGACCTCGCGAACCCCGAGTTCCGCCAGGGCGCCGAGAACCGGACGCGTCCGGTCCGGATGATAGAGAAGCTGCCGCTGGGAAAGATACAGACCGGCGACGACCGCCAGATAAAAGGCGGCGACCCCGGCGACCCACATCAAACCGCGCACCTTGAAATCGACGTCAGACGGCCGGAAGCGGCGCGGGCGCGACGGAGAGAGAGGTCGCGACCCGGCGCGCCCGGACGCTCTCCGATTTGAGCTGGCCGCAGGCCGCCGCTATGTCGCGTCCGCGCGGCGTGCGCACCGGTGCCGAATAGCCGGCGTTGAATACAATGTCGGAAAACGCCGCGATCGCCGCATCGGTCGAGCACTGATACGGCGCGCCGGGCCAGGGATTGAACGGGATTAGGTTCACCTTGGCCGGGATGCCCTTCAGCAGCCGCACCAGTTCGCGCGCCTCGGCCGGGCTGTCGTTGACCCCGTTCAGCATCACGTACTCGAATGTGATGCGTCGCGCGTTGCTCGCCCCCGGATAATTCCGGCACGCCTCCAGCAGCTCGGCGATCTTGTATTTGCGGTTGAGCGGCACCAGCTGGTCGCGCAGTTCGTCGGTCACGGCGTGCAGCGACACCGCCAGGTTGACCCCCAGCTCGGCGCCGACGCGGGCGATCATCGGCACCACTCCCGAGGTCGACAGCGTGATCTTGCGGCGCGAGATGGCCAGCCCCTCGGGGTCCATCACGATCTTCATCGCGGCGGCGACATTCTCGTAATTGTAGAGCGGCTCCCCCATCCCCATCAGCACGATGTTCGTAAGCTGCCGGTCCTCTTGCGGCGACGGCCACTCGCCGAGCGCGTCGCGCGCGACCATCACCTGTCCGACGATTTCCGCAGCGCCGAGATTGCGCACGAGACGCTGCGTCCCGGTATGACAGAAGCGGCAGGTCAAGGTGCAGCCGATCTGCGAGGAGACGCATAGCGTGCCGCGGTCGCTCTCCGGGATGTGGACGGTCTCGGCCTCCTGCCCGTCCTCGAAGCGCAGCAGCCATTTCCGCGTGCCGTCGATCGAGGTCCGCGCTGTCGCGATCTCCGGCCGGCGCAGCTCGTAGCGTTCGGCGAGGCGTTCGCGGAACGGCTTTGCGAGATTGGTCATCGCCGCGAAATCGGTGACGCCGCGATGATAAATCCAGTGCCATAACTGGCCGGCGCGGAACTTCTCGGCCCCGAACGCGGCCATTTCCTCGGCGATTTCGGTCCGCCCCAGCCCGACCAGGTTACGATGGGCGGGATTGCGGCGGAGTACGGACGGCTCGTTGTCTGCGGACATGGCTGAGATATGGGCCGCGGCGCCGCGCGGGAAAGCTCAGCGACTCGCGGATTGCGACTTCTTCTTGCTTGCCGTCTTTTTTGACGCCTTTTTGTTCTTATGCACGGTCTTGCGCGCGGAGGTCTTGGCCTTGCGCGGGGCGGCGGTCTTTGCCGGCGCCGAGGCTGCTTGCGGAGCCGAGACCGTTTGCGCCGCCGGGGCGGTCTGCGCGGCGGCGGTTTCGGAGCGGCTGATGCCGCACGCCTCGTCGATCAGCGACAGGGCTTTTGTGAAGCCCGAGAGGGAGTAGGTGTCGGTCGTCGGCTTGCCCTTGTTCGGGATGCCCTTGACGATTGCGGTCCGGCCCTTGATGAACGCCGATACGATCGTGCGGTCGATTTCGGCGGTGCGCGCCCAGGCGCTGTCGTCGTTTGTGAACAGGTCGAACTTTCTGTCGTCGATCTCGAGCGCGACCTCGCTGCCGTCCTTCAGCGGATAGCCTTCGATAAAGCTGACGACGTTCGCGATGTTCTCGCTCGGTCGGTGCGTCACCATCGCGACCGGCGCCTGGCGGGCGATTCCGGCCGAATCGACCTTCTGCGGCCGGCCGACGAGATAGCAGATCCGGCTCGCCTTGTCGCCGGCGGCATACGCCGACCACGCCCCGACTGCGCCGAGCGAGCGGGTCTTTGGCGCCGCGCTTTCAGCGGCGGGTTGGGCCGGAGGCTCTTTCTTGGGCGGGGCCGCCTGGCCCGGCAGCGGGGCGGTCGAGAGAAGCGCCGCGAGACAGGGCGCGCCGAGAAGATACAAACGGCTTCGCTTCATACGGCAAGCATAGCGCCGACTTCCCGCGAGTCCATCAACGCGCGTCCCCCTTGCCTCATGTTGCGGGTTACCCCCTCCCCAGAGGCGGGAAAACCAGGCACAATGGACCGACATGAGCGCGATCACGATCCGTGCCGCACGTCCCGGCGACGCCCGCCGCATCGCCCGACTCGATGTCGAGATCTGGCGGGCCGCCTATGCCGGAATCCTGGCAACGCCGTTTTTGGTCGGCTTGTCGGCGCAACGCCGCGAAGTGGGATGGGCGACCGTCATCGAGCGCGAGCCGCGCGACGTGCGCGTCGCCGTGGACGGCGATGGCGGGATTGTCGGGTTCGGGAGCTGCGGCCGCAACCGGGACAGCGCCGAGCATGCCGGCGAGGTCTTTACGCTCTATGTCGCGCCCGACTGGCAGAACCAGGGCATCGGCCGCGCGCTGTTGCTTGCTCTGTTCGAGCGGCTGGTCGCGCAAGGCTGCGCCTCGGCGATCATCTGGGTGCTGCGCGACAATCCGGGGCGCTTTTTTTACCGGCGACTCGGCGGTCGCGAGATCAGGCACAAGAATTTTGTCGTCGGCGGCAAGCGGATCGTGGCCGCGGGATATGCCTGGCCCGATCTGCCGCGCTATCTGGAAACCGCTCGGGCCGCGGACCGCCCGGAGCCTTAGCCGAAGCCGTAGTTACAGAGGAAAACCGCCATGTTCATCGTCGATTCGCAGATACACATCTGGGAAAACGCCAGGATGTCGGCGCATCATCGGCAGATCCCGACCTATGACGTCAACGATGCGCTGAAGGAGATGGCGGAGGCCGGGGTCGATGCCGCGGTGCTGCACCCGCCCAGCACGCTCGGCGAGGCGGTCAACGTGCAGGCGGTCGAGGCGGTCAAGGCGCATCCCGACAAATTCTGCATCCTCGGCCATTTCGATCTCAAAGCGCCGAACCGCGAGGAGATCGTCCGCAACTGGCGAACGCGGCCGGGCATGCTCGGTTTCCGCTTCACCTTCAACCAGCCCGAGCAGAAGAGCTGGTGGACCGACGGCAGTCTCGACTGGTTCTGGGCCGCCTGCGAACGCGAAAAGCTGCCGGTCGGGCTGCTCGCCGGCGGCAACATGGCGGCGTTCCGCAACATCGCCGAGCGCCATCCCGGTCTCAAGCTGCATATCGACCATTACGGCCGCGCCGGCGGCGGCGGCGGCGCCAAGGGCGCGGCGGCCTTCGCCGATCTGTCCGAGATGCTCGCCTTGGCAAAGCTGCCGAATGTCGCGGTCAAGATCTCGGGCGCCCCGAGCTATTCCGCCGAACCCTACCCGTATCGGGACGTGCAGGAATACACAAAGCAGATCATCGATGCGTTCGGTCCGCAGCGCTGCTTCTGGGGAACCGACGTCACCCGGATGCCGTGCAGCTATCGGCAGTGCGTGACGATGTTTACCGAGGAAATGCCGTGGCTCCAGGGAAGCGACCGCGATCTCGTCATGGGGCGCGCGGTCTGCGAGTGGCTTGGCTGGAACCCGCCCGGTCTGGCGAAGGGCTGACCTCGCGCGACGGCCGCGATCCCGGACGCGGCGTGTCGGCGGGAATGAATGGAGGGTAGACGCGTTACCTGGCTGTCAACTTTCTGGAGCGCGTCTCGATGAATAAATCCACGCTCGGTGCCGCGGCGGGGTTGGTCCTGTTGCTTGGGCTTTCGGCTTGCACAAACCCCTATGATCCGGCACAGCGCGCGGTGGGCGGCGGTCTTCTCGGTGCCGGCACCGGAGCCGCGATCGGCGCGGCTGCCGGCGGCGGCGGCGGGGCCGCGCTCGGCGCCGCGGTCGGCGGCGCGGCCGGCGCGCTCGGCGGCATCGCAACCACGCCGCCCCCGCCCTACCCGCCGCAGGCCTACTACCCGCCGCCTCCGGGCTATCCGCCGCCCCCGCCGCCCTATTTCCGATAAACGGAGCGCGACGGAGCCGTCCTCGTGTCGGGCTGCGCGATGGCGGCGGCGATCTGAGGGTCTGACCCGTGCGGGTCCAGGCGTCTCCGGCCGCGGTCGGCTATGGGATCGTGCGCCTGGGGTTGCGGCTCGCACTGGCCGCACCCTGGGTCAGGCCTCGAAAATACATCACGGTGACCGAGCGCTTGCGGTCGTTGCCGTTGCGCCGCGCGCCGGTTGCAATCCGCTGGAACGCGCATCTCGTCCCGTTTGTCGAAGCAAAGAGCGATCGCGAGCTCGCGATCGCTCTCGGTCTGGTGCACGCCCATTTGCGGCTGGCGCAGATCGAGCTGCTGCGGCGCATCGCGCAGGGCCGTCTTGCCGAGTTGTTCGGAGCGCCGAGATGCCGCCCGACCGGATAACGGTGGCGACGCCGTGATCGACGCGACGCCGCTGCTTCGCCTCTACGCGCGTCTGCGCCGCCGCCAACTGGCGCGTCAGAACTCGGCAGCGGCGCAGTGCCGGACGCTGCGGCGGCTGGTGCGCCGCGCCGCCGGAACCCGCTTCGGACGCGACCACGGCTTCGCCCGCATCCGGGATGTCCGCGAGTTCCGGAAAGCGGTGCCGCTGCGCCGCTACGAGGATTTCTGGTCGGAATATTGGCAACCGGCGTTTCCGACCCTGGTCGATGTCACCTGGCCGGGGCGCATGCCCTATTTCGCGGCGACCTCGGGCACGACATCAGGCGCGACCAAGTACATCCCGGTCAGCCGCGAGATGCTGCGCTCGAACCGCCGCGCCGCGCTCGATCTGATGGTCCATCACCTCGGCCATCGCCCGACGAGCCGGGTATTTGGCGGCTACAACCTGCTGGTCGGCGGCAGCACCGAGCTGATCCGGCACGCGCCCGGCGTCCGGAGCGGCGATTTGAGCGGCATCGCCGCAGCGACCGTGCCGGGCTGGGCGCGCCCGTTCGCCTACCCGCCGCCCGATATCGCGCGCCTGACCGATTGGACCGAGAAGATGGCCCGGCTCGCCAAGCGCGCTCCCGATGCGGATATCCGCAGCATTTCGGGGACGCCGAGCTGGCTGTTGCTGTTGTTCGACGAGCTGGTTCGCCGTCATCCGGGGCGCGGGACCCGGCTGGTCGATTTTTTTCCGCGGCTCGACTTGCTGGTTCACGGCGGGGTCAATTTCGCGCCGTATCGCCCGCGTTTCGCGGAATGGCTCGACGGCAGCCACGCCGAATTGCGCGAGGTCTACGCGGCCAGCGAGGGGTTTGTCGCCGCCGCCGACCGCGATCCGGGCGAGGGCATGCGGGTCGTGCTCGATCACGGAATCTTCTACGAGTTCGTCCCGGTCGGCGAGATCGGCGGAGCAGCGCCGGCGCGGCATGCGATCGGCGAGGTCGAAACCGGGATCGATTACGCCCCGGCGCTCAGCACCTGCGCCGGATTGTGGGGGTTTATTCTTGGCGACACGGTGCGCTTTGTCAGCCGGGACCCGCCGCGTCTGCTGGTGACAGGCCGGCTGTCCTACACGCTGTCGGCGTTTGGCGAGCACCTGACCGGCGAGGAAATCGAAGCCGCCGTGACCGATTCCGCCGCCGCGATCGGCGCCGAACTGCGTGATTTCGCGGTCGGTGCGCTGTTTCCGCAAAAGCCGGGCGAGCTTGGCGGGCACCTCTGTGTCGTCGAATTCGAGCGCCCGGTCGCGCCGGAATCGCTGCGTGCCTTCGCCGGCGCGATCGATAAAGGCCTGATCCGGCGCAACCTCGACTACGAGGCGCACCGCGCCGGCGGGTTTGGCATGCGCGCGCCGGAAATATGCGTGCTGCCGCCGGGCGGGTTTGCCGAATGGATGCGGCGGCGCGGCCGTCTCGGCGCCCAGAACAAGGTGCCGCGCGTAATCTCCGACCCCGAGTTGTTTTCCGACCTGCGCGCCTTCGCGGCGCAGTATCGAGGAGAGGACATCAGTATGGAGCGGTGGACGGCGCCCAAAGAGCGCGTCAGATCGGGCAGTGACTCAGTTTGAACCGTAAGGTTGTCATTCCGGGGCGCGGGCGCAGCCCGCGAGCCCGGAAGCCATGAACACAGGCCCTTAAATTCTTGGAACGGTTAGTGTTCATGGATTCCGGGTTCCGCCCTGCGGGCGGCCCCGGAATGACAATCCTGCCCGTTATATTCAAACTGAGTCACTACCTCAGGTCGGTGGCGAAACCCTCTTGACCCATGTTCCTGATACGTTCTAGGATTCGGACCCTAACAGTCAGAAGCAACGGGGAATTGCTCATGAGCTGGAAGATTGGAGAGATCCAGGAGACGCCCGCCGCCGGGTCGATCACGAGCTACGGGTTCGGTATTCTCGACAATTATGGAGCGCCGCTCGTCTCGTTTGCCTACCCGAGCCGATTGAGGGCGTTCAACGCCCGAACCGCGCTGCTCGAAGCGCTGAAGGATGCGGTCACGATCAGCAGCCCGAGGGGTGCCCCGTTTCAGAAGCATCGAGCGGCCGCGCATCAGAGGCGCTCAACTGTATTGATAGGATAGGTTGATCTAACAGGCCGCACAGCCATTCCGGGGTCGCCCGGAGGACCGAACCCGGAACGACGGACACCGGCTTTTCCGGAGCCGTCGAGGCCCGTGCCGCCGGAAGCCGGGTGCGCGGCCTGCCTCCGCGCCCCGGAATGACAGTCTCAATCCAAACCGGGTCACGATCATCAGCGCTCCGGCATCAGCACTCCGGCATCAGCACTCCGGCATCAGCGCTCCGGGCGCGTGATCGCGATATTGCCATGCGGGTCGAGGCGGGCGGTCCAGCCCGGCAGGATCAGGCAGGTCGAATCGTATTCCTCGACAACACACGGGCCGGCACGAGGCGCGCGCAGATCGCTGCGGTTGACGACCGCGGCCTCGATCCAGCCGCGACTCGGCCCGAAATAGGCGCGCCGGCGCGGCTCGGCAATCGCGATGTCGGAAGCGAGGCTTGCCGTGGCGGCCGCGGCGGCGCGCGATGTTTCCGGAAGCCCCCGGCCGACGATTTCGATGCTGACCAGCTCGACCGGCTCGTCGGTCCCGGCGCGGTGTCCGTAAGTCCGTTCGTGCTCGGCTCCGAACGCGTCTTCGAGCGATGCCAGCGCCGCGCGGTCGAGCCGGCCGGCAGCGAGCCTCACGCGAAGCTCGAATGACTGCCCCTGATAATGCAGGCTGGCGGCGCGCCTTATCTCGATCCGCTCGGGGCCGAACCCGTCCGCCGCGAGCCGGGCCCGCGCCTCGGCTTCGAGCGCATCGACAATCGCCTGCAATTCCTCCGGCGCCGCGTCGCGCAGCAGCAGCTTGCGAGTCCTGGCGAAATGGTACTCGACATCGGCATAAAGCAGCCCAAACGACGAGAATACGCCGGCCGAGGGCGGGATCAGAACAAGCGGCATCTGCATCGCCTCGGCCATCCCGGCCGCGAAGATCGGACCGTTGCCGCCGAACGCGACCAGCGCGTATTCGCGCGGGTCGCGGCCGCGCTCGCTCGATACTGCCTTCAGCGCGCGGATCATGTTCGAGGCGGCGATCAGATGCGCCCCGTAGGCCGCCTCCGCGACGCTCATGCCGAGCGGTCGCGCGATCCGGTCGGCGATGGCGGCGCGCGCCCTGTCGGCGTCGAGCTTCAGCGCGCCGCCGACCAGATGCGCCGGGTTAATGTAGCCCAGCGCGACATTGGCGTCGGTTACGGTCGGGTCCGCGCCGCCCTGGCTGTAGCACACCGGCCCCGGCGACGCGCCGGCACTGTGCGGACCGATCTGCAACGCGCCGCCGCTGTCGATCCACAGGATCGAGCCGCCGCCGGCCCCGACCTCGGCAAGATCGATCGCCGGTACTTTCAGCGTATAACCGGCGCCCGACAGCAGCCGCGAGCCGAGCACGATGCCGGCTCCGACCTGGTACTCCGCGGCGCGGGTGAATTCGCCGTTCTCGATCAGCGATGCCTTTGCGGTGGTGCCGCCCATGTCGAACGAAATCGCCTTTTGTATGCCGATGCGGCGGGCCAGCGCCTGCACACCGACCACCCCGGCGGCCGGTCCCGATTCGATGATGTGCATCGGTATCGCGGCGGCGGAATCCGCGGTCGTCAGCCCGCCATTCGACTGCATCAGCAGCAGCGGAGCCTCTATGCCGGTGCGGTGCAGCCCGTCGCCGAGCCGGCTCAGATAGCGCTCGACGACCGGGCGGACATAGGCGTTGATGACGGTTGTCGAACTGCGCTCGTATTCGTTGATGACCGGCAATACCTCGGCGCTGACCGACAGCGCGACGCCGGGCGCCATCCGCGCCGCGATCTCCTTGACCCGCAATTCGTGCGTCGGGTTGAGATAGGAATGCAGCAGGCAGACCGCGATCGCCTCGACCCCTTCGCCGACAAGAAACCGCACCGCGCGCTCGACGCTCCCCTCGTCGAGCTTCCGGTCGATGCCGCCCGCGGCATTGATCCGCTCGTCGACCTCGACCCGCAGGCGGCGTTCGACCAGCGGCGGCGGCTTGGTCCACGACATATCGTAAAGCCGCGGCATGCGCAGATTGCGGATTTCGAGCACGTCGCGGAACCCCCGCGTCGTAATCAGCCCGGTCCGGGCGCCCTTGTGTTCGAGGATCGCGTTTGACGCGACCGTCGTCCCGTGCAGCAACTCGGCAACCGCGCCCGGCGCGGCGCCGATCTCGGCGAGCAGCGAAGCGAGCCCGTCGATGATTGCGCTGGCATAATCATCGACCGAGGACGGCACCTTTCTGGTGTAGCGTTCGCCGCTGTCGGCGAGCAGCACGATATCGGTAAACGTGCCTCCGATATCGATGCCGGCGCGAAACCTGCCCCCCATAAAACCAGCCCTCCGATAGGGAAAGGGCAAGAGCGAGAGCGGGTGCTCGCCTCGCGCCCGCCCGGCGATTTTCGATCGGCGCCGAATTGAGCAGAGCTGCCGCGAGTGCTGCGGCTTTGCGCGCGATCATGCGAAAGCTGTTCCAAAAAGACCAGAAATGCCGCTCCCGCTTGAGGTCTCGCGCCCAAGCGCCAAGGTGTTGCCGCCTTGGTCCGATGCCGCCCCGACAACCTGGCTGCGCCAGATCGTATATTGGCTATATTTGGCGGGGAATTGCCAGGTCGGTGCACCATATTCAAGCTATGTTGATGGAGAACAGGGGAATGCGCCATCCGGACGAGCGCATGAACATCGGCAACACGGCGGCAAGAGAGGCGGGACGGTACGAGCCGCATGCGCCGGCGGAGATCGTCGACAGCGCCGGTTACGCGATCGTGACCGAATCGCTCGACGGGATCGTTACGACCTGGAACAAGGCGGCGGAGCTGCTGTTCGGCTATGCCGCCGAGGAGATGATCGGCCGTCCCGCCGCGATCCTGACCCCGACGCAACGGCTCGACGAGGAGCGGGAGCTGCTGGAGCGCGTCCGGCGGGGCAGGAGCGTCAACGATTTCGAGACATTCCGCCGCCGTAAGGACGGCAGCGAGCTGCACGTCGCGCTGAGCCTCTCGCCGATCTGCAACCGGGCCGGGTCGATCATCGGCGCCACCGGGATCGCGCGCGACATCACCGAGCGGCGGCGCGCGGAAGCGGCGCTGCGGGCCAGCGAGGCGCGGTTCGCGGCGATGTTTCATCAGGCGATGGTCGGGGTGGCGGTGGTCGATACCGCCGGCCGGTTTGTCATGGTCAATCAGCGCTTTTGCGACATCCTCGGCCGCACCGAGGCGGCGGTTCTGGGTCTGCGAATTCCGGATGTCACGCATCCCGAGGACCGCCCGGCCAATCTGGAAGTGCTCAGGACCCTGCTGGCCGAAAATCAGAGTTTTGTGATCGACAAGCGCTATTTGCGCCCGGACGGCTCGATCGTCTGGGCGAATGTCGCCGCCTCGCTGATCGTCGATCCGGAAACCGACGAGCGGCAGATTGTCGCCGTGGTTCAGGACATCACGGACCGCAAGGAGGCCGAGCTGGCGCTGCGCTGCCTCAACGAAACCCTCGAACAACGGGTCGAGGAGCGCACAAGCGAGCGCGAGACGGTCAAACAGCAGCTGCACCATGCCCAGAAGATGGAGGCGATCGGTCAGCTGACCGGCGGGGTGACGCATGATTTCAACAATTTTCTGACCATTATCGGCGGCAATCTCGAACTCCTCGACGACCTCGTCAGCCGTGACAATATGCGTGCGCGCAGGCTTATCGAGACCGCGCGCCGCGGGATCGAGCGCGCCGAGCGCCTGATCGGACAGTTGCTGGCGTTTTCGCGGCGGCAGGCATTGCGGCCACGCATCGTCAACCTGGACGAGGTTCTGGCCGAATTCGCCGAGCTGGTCGCGCGCGCTGTCGGCGACCCGATCCGGGTGCGCTATGGATGCGATCCCGATCTGCGACCGTGCCGGGTCGATCCGGCGCAATTTCAGTCCGCCGTGCTGAACCTTGCCGTCAACGCGCGTGACGCGATGCCGGAAGGCGGGGAGCTGGTGATCGAAACGCGCAATATCGATCTCGATGCCGGACAGGCTGGCCGTCTGCCCGAGATCGCAGCGGGAGCGTATGTCGGCGTCTTGGTGACCGACACCGGCAGCGGCATCCCGCCCGAGCTGCTCGACCGCATCTTCGAGCCGTTCTTCACGACAAAGACGACCGGCAAAGGCACCGGTCTCGGGTTGGCGCAGGTCTACGGTTTTGTCCGCCAGAGCGGCGGCACGATCAGGATTGACAGCGAGGTCGGAAGCGGCACGAGGATTCAGATCCTGCTGCCCGCGATCATGCCGACCGACAGCACACTGGCCGACAGCACACTGGCCGACAGCACACTGGATATGTTGTTGAACCCGGTCGAGACGCCATGCCCTCCTGCCGCACCCGCGGCGGCGGCGCTTGCTCCGCACCCGCAATAAAGGCAGCATGCGGCATACGGCTGCAGGCGCGGCCGAAACCCGCTTCGGAGTTCCCTTGATGCCCGTTATCAAAGCCGTCGATCTCGCCTATGGGCGGCTGCGCTCGCCCGATCTCGACAAGCAGGAGGAATTCCTGACCGCGTTCGGCATGGTGCGCGCCGACCGTACAAAGAACGCGCTGTACATGCGCGGCACCGACCCGGCGCATCACATCCATGTCACCGAACTCGGCGAGCCTCGCTTTATCGGCATCGCGTTTCACGCCGGCAGCCTGGAGGACCTCGAAAAACTGTCGCGCGTCGAAGGCGCCTCGCCGATCGAGGAGATCGACGAACCCGGCGGCGGCAAGTGCGTGCGCCTGACCGACCCGGACGGGTTTCAAATCGAAGTCATTTACGGCATGGAGCGGCTGCCGAAAATCCCGCTCGACCGGCCGGCGGTCAATACCGGTGACGACAAAACGCGCCGGCGCAACGCGCTTTACTACAAGGGCGTCGCGCGCGGTCCGTCGCACATCAAGCGCTTCGGTCATTTTGTGCTGATGACGCCGAATTTCGAGAAGATGCTCGGCTGGTATCGCGAGACGATCGGGTTCCGCTGCTCGGACGATGTCTACGCCGACAGCAAGGACAATATCGTTGGCTCGTTCAACCGGCTCGACCGGGGCGACGATTATGTCGATCACCATGCGTTTTTCTGCATCCGCGGCGACAAGTCGGGCCTCAACCACCTCTCCTACGAGGCGGCCGATATCGACGACATCATGATCGGCCACGAGCACATGAAGTCGAAAGGCTACGAGCATTTCTGGGGCATCGGCCGGCACTCGCTCGGCAGCCAGGTCTTTGACTATTGGGGCGACCCGTGGGGCCGGGTGCACGAGCACTGGGCCGATACCGACGTGCTCAACGCCAGCGTGCCGCCCAACCTGATCGGAAGGCACGAGCTGAACGGCCCCTGGGGCGAGCCGATCCCGGCCAAGTTCATGGGCCACGCGGTGCGCTGATTTGGAGGCTTTGCGTTGTACCCTCTCCGCCCCTGGGGGCGGAGAGGGCAGGGTGAGGTGGAGGATTCCAGAGCGCCTGCCGACACCCACCTCACCCTCCCAGCGCTTACGCGCTGGGCCCCTCCCTCTCCGCCCTTCAGGGCGGAGAGGGGCGTGACAGCGCCGCTGTCGCCTGTCCGCGACGACAAAGAGGAACGGCATGCAAGCGGATTACGTGATTGTCGGCGCCGGCTCGGCGGGGTGCGTGCTGGCCAATCGGCTGACCGAGGACCCGTCGGTGCGGGTCATCCTGGTCGAGGCTGGCGGGCGCGACTGGAACCCGCTGATCCATGTCCCGGTCGGGTTTATGAAATTGCTCGACCACCCGACCCTGACCTGGGGGTTCACGGCCGAACCCGATCCCGGAACCGCCGGGCGGGCGATCCCGTATCCGCGCGGCCGGGTGCTGGGCGGCTCGTCGTCGATCAACGGGCTGATCTATATCCGCGGCCAGCCCGAGGATTTCGACCACTGGGCGCAGCTCGGCAATCGCGGCTGGGGCTGGGACGACGTGCTGCCCTATTTCAAGCAGGCCGAACGCTGGCAGGGCGAGCACAGCGAACACCACGGCAGCGCCGGTTTCCTGACGACCTCGCCGATGGGCGAGCGGCCGGCCGCCTGTCAGGCGATCATCGAGGCGGCGCAGGAACTCGGTCTCGAATACCGCGAGGATGTCAACCATCTGCCGCCGGGCACCGGACCGAGCATCGGCTGGTGTCAGCAGACCCGCGGCGGTCGCCGTCGCGCCAGCGCCGCGCAGACCTATCTGAAACCGGCGGCGAAACGCCCTAACTTACAGATCGTCACGAATGCGCTGGTCCACCGGGTCACCTTCAACGGCAACCGCGCAACCGGGATCGTCCTGTCGCGCGGCGGAAGGGTCGAGATCGTCGATGCCGCCCGCGAAGTCATCCTCGCCGCCGGCGCGATCGGCTCGCCGCATCTGCTGCAACTCTCCGGCATCGGCCGCCCCGAGGATCTCGCAAAGGCGGGCATTCAGGTGCGCCACGCGCTGCCCGGGGTCGGCTACAATTTCCAGGACCACTACATCGCCCGCATGTCGGCCGAGGTGAGCGGCGTCGAGACCTTGAACGAGCGGGGCCGCGGTCTGCCGTTTGCCCGCGAGTTGTGGCGCTATGCGCTGCGCGGCGGCGGAATGCTGACCTTCAGCGCCTCGCTGTGCGCCGCCTCGGCCAAAGTTCTTGAGGAATCGGCGACCCCGGACGTACAGGTCGTCTTCGCCCCGGCAAGCTACAAGCCGGGCCTCATTCGCCAACTCGACGATGCGCCGGGCATCACCGGCGGACCGTTCCAGATGCGGCCCCTCTCGCGCGGCTATGTGCTGGCGCGCAGCCCGGACCCGCACGACCAGCCGGCGATCAACCCGCGCTATCTGTCCGAAGAGACCGACCGGCGCGCTATCGTCGGCGGGCTTCGCTTTGTGCGCAGCCTGTTCGCGGCGCCTTCCCTGGCCAAATACGTCGTGCGCGAAACGATGCCGGGTCCGGATGTGCGCAGCGACGCGGAGCTGCTCGACTATGCCCGCCAGAACGGCGCGACGGTCTATCACGCGAGTTGCAGCTGCATGATGGGCAATCACGCGACGGCGGTCGTCGACGGCGAATTGCGCGTCCACGGCCTCGATGGGCTGCGGGTCATCGACGCCTCGGTGATGCCTTCCGTGACCTCGACCAACACCAACGCCCCGACGATCATGATCGCCGAGAAGGGTGCCGCGATGATCAAGGCGGCGGCGCGGGAGCAACTTGCCGCTTGAACTTCTTGCTAAATTTCGGCGCCGATGGCTATCCCTGACTATCAAACCCTCATGTTGCCAGTTCTGAAAGCTGCGGCAGATGGAAGCGAACATCGCATTCGGGATGTTATCGAAAGCTTGGCGGACGAGTTTCATCTCATAGAGAATGAGCGTCGTCAGCTTCTGCCGAGTGGTCGCCAGACTACATTTGACAATCGCGTTCACTGGGCGAGAGGCTATCTGGTTCAGGCAAAGCTGTTGGAAGCGACACAGCGAGGGCGATTCAAGATCACCAATCGCGGACAAGAGGTGTTAAGCGCGAGGCCGCATCGGATCGACAATGCCCTCCTTCAACAGTACTCGGAATTTATTGAGTTCCGTCGCCGAACGCCAGGCAGCACGGAAACGCCACTTGCTGGCGATGTGGAGATTGAGGCCAATTCTGCGACCCCTGATGAACTTCTCCGTTCTACAATGAAACAGATCGAGGAGGCACTCAAGAAGGATTTACTCGATAGGGTAATCGCGTCACCACCCGCCTTTTTTGAAAAGCTTATTGTTACCTTGCTGCTCTCGATGGGATATGGCGGATCACGCGAGGAAGCAGGTCAGGTGATTGGTCGATCTGGAGACGGTGGAATTGATGGCGTTATCGACCAAGACCGGCTCGGGCTGGATCGGGTATATATTCAAGCAAAGAAATATGTGCCTGGAAATGCTGTGAGCGAACCGGAAATTCGAGCATTCAGTGGAAGTCTTGGTGCAGCCAAGGCAAACAAGGGCGTATTTGTGACTACCTCCTATTTTACGCAACCAGCACAGGCGTTTGCCGAACGTCACCCATTCAGAATCGTTCTGATTGATGGCAAAGAGTTACCGGGATTGATGCTCCGTCACAATGTCGGTGCCCGGATCGATGAAACCTTATATCTAAAGAAACTCGATGAAGACTTCTTCTCAGAGAGCTAAATCAATCGGTTTTATGGCGCTACTTGGCAGACATGACCGGAACAAGTCCGGCCATATCTTTGATGAACGCTAGACGCCTACACGAAGCGCGGCACCTGCTCGATTCCCAGCAGATGTTTCCCCACTGTCTCCATATGGCTGATGCGGCCCTGCGCGTGCTGCGAGATCGTGTGCGCGTCGCGGAAGCGGCGCTCGAACGGGTTGCCGTCGAAGATCGCGGTCGTGCCGGCCATCTCGTAAAGCTGGTTGACGACCCCGGTCGCCAGCCGCAGCGCATAGGTGCCGGCGGCGCGGATTTTCATCCGTTCGTCCATTGTCGGGCCGTCCTGCCGCCGCAACGCCGCCGCCTCGATGTCGCGCAAATTCTGCACGATGTAGACAAGCGCGCTTGCGAGCTTGGTGTCGCATTCGGCGACCGCGACCTGCACGATCATGTTGTCGGCCAGCGGGTTCTTGCCCCAGCGCGGCACCTTGCGCTTCGAAAGGTCGATAAACTCGTCGAGCATGCCCCTGGCATTGCCGAGCGCGACGCAGGCGAAGCCCGACGCGTAGAGACTGCTGCCGCCGAACCGGTACGGCACGTCGAGCTTGAGGCGCGGCGCATCGGGCCAGTGAAACAGCGAGGTCAGCGTGTGCTCCTGCGGGATGAAATAGTCGTCGAGCGTGTAGAGGTCGCTGCCGGTGCCGCGCAGACCCAGCACGCGCCAGACATCGGCGATGCGCGCCGCCGATTTCGGGAACAGCATCGTCCGTTCGAGCGGCTCGCCGTTCTCGCCGCGAATCGGTGTCCCGTCCGGCTCGACAATCGCGATATGGCCGCCGAGCCAAGTCGCATGATGGCAGCCGCTGCCGAACTCCCACTTGCCGCTGACCCGATATCCGCCCGGCACGCGCACCGCCTTGGCGTCCGGGGTCGACCCCCAGGCGAGCGCGGCGCGGTCCCCTCCGAACACCTCCCTGGCCGCATCACGCTCCAGATAGACCGAGGACAGCGAGCAGACGGTCATCTGCGACAGGCACCAGGCGGTGCTGGCGTCGGCCCGCGCGATCGTCTCGATGACCTGGACGAATTCCGACGCGGGCGCCTCGCCGCCGCCGAGCCAGTGCGGCATCATCATGCGGAACAGCCCGGCCTCGTGCAGCGCGGTCACGACCCGTTCGTCGAGCCTGCGGCCCGCCTCGACCCCGGCGGCGGCTTCGGCGATCAGCGGCAGTAAGCGGCGGGCGCGGGCGACGTAATCTGTTCCGACGCTCGTCTCGGCGGTTCTGAGCAACTCGACTGACATCGCGATCCTTTCATCTTTTCCGGCGACGCTTCCAAGCTAACCGGTGCCGCCCCGGTCCGCAAAGGAGAGGCAACCCCGATATGCGCAGCCTGCCATTGATTTGCATCCGCAGAGTGGTATCGATGACCGGCTACGGTGACGCACCGGCGCGATCGGTGCAAGAAGCAGGGCGGCCGGGCCGTCGACCGGAGCGAAAGGGGCCTCGATATGTCCGATATTGGCAGCAGAATGCCCGTCGCCGCGCCGCCGGCACCGCCGTGCTCGATGCGCGAAGCCTGCGCTCGAGCCCTGCTCGACCGTGGCGGTGAACGCTGCCCGTCCTGCTCCCTCCGCGAGTTGTGCCGGAGCGAGGGGCGCTGGATCGTCAAAATGGCGCCGCCGCACTAACCGGCGTTAAGCGCCGTGGCCCTGCCCGGCATGTCGCCTTTGCATGAGGCCGAGGCGACGAATCCGGTTATATGGACCGGTTGCGGTCACAATTGCGGACGACAGGGATGGAACTCCCCGACGCGGTCAAATCGATTGGCGAGCAGATCGAAGAGGGCGGCGCTATCGCGCCCGAGGACGATTTTTTCGAGGCCTATGACGTGTTCTCGGCCGAGATGGGGCGGATCTTCACATTGCCGTGGCTCGCGGTCGATCATGCCAGCCGGCTCGCCGCGACCGGCGATTTTCTGCGCGCCGATATCGGCTCGCGCTCGGTCATCTTGGTGCGCGAGAATGCCGAGTGTGTGCATGCGATGCGCAACGCCTGCCTGCATGCCGGCTACCGCGTCTGCGAGGAGGAAAGCGGCCGCACCGACCGGCTGTTCTGCCAGTATCACGGCTGGTACTACGCGCTCGACGGCAAATTGACCGAGCCGATGTTGCAGCCAAAGATGACCGACCGGTCGCGCTTCCGGCTGCCGCGCTATGCGATGCAGATCCGGCGCGGGCTGATCCTGGTCGATCTGTCAAAAGTCGCGCCCGACCCGCCGCCGGCCGGACCGATCGAGCTCGGCGACGTCCCGGAGGATCTCGGCGAGCGCGCGGTGACGCGGCGAACCCGGCACAAGGCGGCGCACAACTGGAAGCGGGTGCGGCAGATGTTGTGGTCGTCGCCGGGACTGGCCTTTGGCGGCGACGGGGTCGATACCGCGGTCGAACTCGGCCCGCTGAGCCTGGTGGCGCTGCGCGACAGCGACGCGGCGCTGATCCGGCTCATTCCGAAATTTCCCGGACAGACCGAGGTGGAAGTCGTGCAGATGCCGCGCGACGGCGCCTCCGCCGGGGAGGACGGGATCGGCGCGGCGCTGCGCGACGGCGACGCGATGGATGCAAAGCCGCTCGACCGCGGCTTTTATGATTGGTACTGGCCGCTGATGAAGCCGCAATCCACAGCCTGACCTGGATGGGCCGGGGGTTCCCTGTTCTCAGGGAATTTTCGTCCGGCCATTCCGGCGCGGCGGTTTCGGCCGGGGAGGATGTGCGGTAGCGTCGGCGGATGACGCAGAATTTTCGCTTGCCGACCGGGGGAATGATCGAGCGCGGGCGGGTCCTGGAATTCCGCTTCAACCGGCGGCAGTACCGGGGGCATCCGGGCGACACGCTGGCCGCGGCGCTGCTGGCGAATGGGATCAAGGTCGTCGCGCGCAGCTTCAAGTACCACAGACCGCGCGGTATCATGACCGCCGGGATCGAGGAGCCATCGGCGCTGGTGCGGCTCGAAACCGGCGCTTTCGCCGAGCCGAACCGGCGTCCGACCGATATTTTTCTCTATGACGGGCTGCGCGCCGAAAGCCAGCACGCCTGGCCGTCTCTCGGGCTTGATCTGGCGGCGCTGGCCGACCGGTTCGCGCCGCTTCTGCCGGCCGGATTTTACTACAAGACCTTTATGGGTCCGGGGGCAGGATCGGGGCGGCTGTGGATGCGCCTCTGGGAACCGCTGCTGCGCCACATGGCCGGGCTCGGACGGACGCCGGAACTGCCCGATCCGGCGCGCTACGACAAGCGGCACGAACATTGCGACGTACTCGTGATCGGCGGCGGGCCGGCAGGGCTGAGCGCGGCGCTTGCTGCCGGGCGGCGCGGCGCGCGGGTGATTCTGGCTCATCGCGACGCCGAATTCGGCGGCGGGCTGCTGCGCCGGCCGACCCGAGTCGGCGAGAGCGACGGCATCGCGTGGGCGCGCGACGCAGTCGCCGAACTCGACGCGATGCCGGAAGTGCGGCTGCTGCGCGAAACGACCGTGCTCGGCTGTTACGACGACAATTACCTGATCGCCGCCGAACGGACCGGCGAGCGTCTCGGGCCGACGGCCCCGGCCGGGATGCCGCGCCAGCGTCTCTGGCATATCCGCGCCCGCCATGTCGTGCTGGCGACCGGCGCGATCGAGCGGCCGCCGGTGTTTCCCGACAACGATCGGCCCGGCATCATGCTGGCCGGCGCGGTCGAGACCTATCTGCACCGTTTCGCCGTGGCGGCCGGGCGGCGCGCGGTGCTGTTCGTCAACAACGACGGCGCGTACCCGCTGGCCGCAGCGCTGAAGCGGGCCGGGGTCGCGGTCGCGGCGATCATCGATCCGCGGTCCGAGCCGGGCGAGGCGGCGCGAAGGATGGCCGAGGGGATCCCGCTTTATTCCGGCCATGCGGTGATCGGAACCGCCGGACGAACCGCGCTGCGCCGGGTCTGGGTGCGGCCGGCCGAGGCGTCCGGTGCGGAGCGGGGAGGAGCGGTCGCGCTCGCCTGCGATCTGCTGGCCGTGTCGGGCGGCTGGAACCCGAATGTGCAGCTTTTCGCGCAGACGCAAGGCCGGTTGCGGTTCGATCCGGGTCTCGCAGCGCTCGTGCCAGGCGAGAGCACGGCGGCGATCGATTGCGCCGGGGCAGCGAACGGTTCTTTCACTCTGGCTGCCTGTCTCGCCGAAGGGGAAAGGGCGGGGGCGCGGTCCCCGGAGGTGCCGGACTCGGCGCTGGTTGAGACAAGGCAGGTGAGGGCCCCGCCGGCTGCGGAAGAAAACCCGGCCGCCGCCGCGCCGCCGATCCCGCACGCGCTGTCCGCGGGAGAAATGCGGCGCGCCTTTGTCGATCTGCACAACGACGTGACCGCCGCTGATATTGTGCTGGCGGCGCGCGAGGGCTACGCCGTCCCCGAGCATGTAAAGCGCTACACGACTTTGGGCATGGGCACCGACCAGGGCAAGACTGGCAACCTCTCGGGTCTCGCGCTGCTCGCCGCCGCGACCGGGCGGAGCCTCGCGACCACCGCCCCGACGACATTCCGCCCGCCTTACGCGCCGGTGTCCTACGGGCTGCTGGCCGGGCGCGAGCGCGGCCGTCTCGCCGACCCGGTGCGGGTCACGCCGATGCACGACCGGCACGTGGCGGCCGGCGCGGTGTTCGAGGATGTCGGGCAGTGGAAGCGGCCGCGCTACTATCCGCGTCTCGGCGAGGATATGCACGCGGCGGTGCGGCGCGAGTGCCTGGCGGCGCACGACGCCGTGGCGCTGCTCGACGCTTCGACCCTGGGAAAGATCGAGGTCTGCGGGCCGGACGCGACGCGGTTTCTCGACCGGGTCTATATCAACCGATGGGAAAACCTCGCGGTCGGCGCCTGCCGCTACGGTGTGATGTGCCGCGAGGACGGGATGGTGTTCGATGACGGGGTCGGGACCCGCCTCGCGCCGGACCGGTTTCTGCTGACGACAACAACCGGCAATGCCGGGGCGGTGCTCGATTGGCTTGAGGAATGGTTGCAGACCGAGTGGACCGATCTCGAATTGTTCTGCACCTCGGTTACGGAGGAATGGGCCAACGCGACCCTGGTCGGACCGCGCTCCCGCGAGGTATTGCAAGCCTTGACGCCGGGTCTGGCGCTCGATGCGGGGGCGTTCCCGTTTATGCGGATGCGCGAGACCGCGGTGGCGGGGATGCCGGCGCGCGTCTTCCGGGTCGGTTTCTCGGGCGAACTGAGCTATGAGATCAACGTGCCCGCGGATTTCGGGCCGGCCCTGTGGGAGCGGCTGATCGCTGCCGGCGAGGCTTACGGCATTACCCCGTATGGCACCGAAGCGATGCACGTACTGCGCGCCGAGAAGGGGTTTTTTATCGTCGGCCAGGAAACCGACGGGTCGGTCACGCCGATCGATCTCGGCCTCGGCGCAATGATTGCGGGGGAAAAAGATTTTCTCGGGCGGCGCTCCTTGGCGCGCAGCGACACGGCGCGGGCGGATCGCAAGCAGCTGGTCGGGCTTCTGCCGGACGACCCGGCGGAGATTCTGCCGGAAGGGACGCAGCTTGTCGCGGAGCCGGGCGGAAGACCGCCGGTGCCGATGATCGGCCACGTCACGTCGAGCTATTACGGGGCGCGCATCGGACGCGGCTTTGCGTTGGCGCTGGTCGCGGGTGGACGCGCGCGTCACGGCGGGAAGGTGTGGGCGGATTTGCCCGGCCGCACCGTCGCGGCGCGGATCTGTCCGCCGGTGTTCTACGACCTCGAGGGGCGGCGGCGAGATGGATGAGGCGCTCGCCGGGCCGGTGCGGCACTCGCCGCTCGACGGGGTGCTGCCGTGGACTCTGCCGGAAGGCGGCATCACGCTGTCCGAGCTGCGCTTCGCCGGGCAAGTCGGGCTGCGGATAAAGCCGCCGGTACCGGCTTATCTGGAGGGGGTGCCGCTGCCGTTGACGCCAAACCGGGTCGCGAGCCGGGGTTCGCTGCGCACCCTCTGGCTCGGCCCCGACGAATGGCTGGTCACGGTTCCGCACGGGCTCGCGCCCGATCTGGCCGGACAGTTGCGCCGCGCGGTCGCCGGGCGGCACGCGGCGGTTGTGGACTTATCCGCCAGCCGGGCGATTATCGAAATCGCTGGCAGGCAGGCGCGGGCGCTGTTGCAAAAAGGCTGCGGGATCGATCTGCACCCGCGGGCGTTCGGGCCGGGAAGGTGCGCGCAGACAGTGTTCGCGAAACTGCCGGTCATTATCGACCAGCTCAGCAGCGCGCCGGTCTACCGGTTGTTGGTACGCCGCTCGGCCGCGTGCTGGATGGCTGAATGGCTGATCGACGCGGCCGACGAGTTCCGCTTTTCATGAGCGCCGCGACCCCGCCGGCAACGCCTTGCGAACCGCTTGCCAATAATAAAGGGGCTTCAGGTTCTTAGGGGGAGCGCATCATGACGCGGGCATCGTCGCACCGGGCGGGCGCGGTTCCCGGCCTCTCGCTCGTGGAGACGCAGAGTCGGGCGGAGGGGTTGCAGATCGGCGCGCCGGTGGCGATCCGCATCAGTCCGCGGGCGCGGCGGTTGCTGCTGCGTCTGGATGCGGCGACGCGCCGGTTCGACCTGGTTCTGCCGCACGGGCTTCCACCCGAGACGGCGCTGCAATTTCTCGAAGCGCAGCGCGGCTGGATCGCGGCGCGGCTCGGCGCCCTGCCGGCGCGCGTGAAGTTCGAGGACGGCGCGGTCGTGCCGGTGCTCGGCATGCCGCACCGCATCCGCCATGAGGGCGATCCGGCCGCGCCGCCGGTGGCCATTACCGATAGGGAAATCCGCGTGCGCGGCGGTCCCGAGCACATTGCGCGCCGGGTGCGCGACCATCTGGTCCGGCTCGCCGCGCGGCAACTGACGGTGCGGGCGCGTCTTCATGCGGCGCGGCTCGGCGCGACAGTGACCCGGGTCACGGTGCGCGATACAAAGAGCCGGTGGGGAAGCTGCTCGTCCTCCGGTGCGCTGTCCTTCAGCTGGCGGCTGATCCTGACGCCGGAGCGGGTGCTCGACTATGTCGTCGCGCACGAGGTGGCGCATCTGATCGAGATGAACCACTCGCCGCGGTTCTGGAAGCTGGTCCGCGCGCTGGTGGCCGATCCGGCAGCCCAGCGCGCCTGGCTCAAGCAGCATCGCGCCGAATTGCTGTCCTATGGCTGATCCCCGCTTTGCGGCAGTGGTCACTGCTGCAAGACCGACACATCGGCCACCGCGATCTCGATGTCACGCACCTGGCTGTTGCGCAGGATTGTCAGCCGCACCGTGTTGCCGATCCCGATCTGTTGCAGGATGGCCGCCAGCTCCGCGACATTGTGAACCCGGGTACCGTTCGCGGCGAGGATCACATCGCCGATCGCGCCGCCGGCATTCGCCGCCGAGACGAGACCGGCTTGCGCGGCGGGCGAGTCCGGCAGAACGCGGATGATGATGATGCCGTCGATCCCGAGTTGCGTCGCGGTCGACTCGCGCGCCGCGACGATGCCGATCCCGGCGATCGGAACCCTTCCCTGGCGGATCAGGTCGGCGGCAATCCGGTTGACGGTATCGACCGGGATCGCAAAGCCGATGCCGGCCGAGGCGCCGGAGCGGGAGATGATCGCGCTGTTGACGCCGATCAGCCTGCCAGCGCTATCGAGCAGCGGGCCGCCCGAATTGCCGGGGTTGACCGCCGCGTCGGTCTGGATCACGCCGCCGATCTCATACGCCGCGGAGGTCGGCAGCCGGCGGCCGACCGCGCTGATGATGCCCGAGGTCAGCGTCTGTTCCAGCCCGTATGGGTTGCCGATAGCGAAGGCGGCTTGGCCGACTTGCAGATCGGCGGAACTGCCGATCGCGATCGGGTGCAGCAGCGCGCGCGGGCGGTCGAGGCGCAGCACCGCCAGATCGTAATTCGGCGCCGCTCCGACGATATCGGCCTCGGCGAAATCGCCCGCGGAAAGACGCACCCGGATGCGGTCGGCGCCGCGGATCACATGATAGTTTGTGATGACGTGCCCGGCCGCGTCCCAGACGATCCCCGACCCGGACTGCACCGCGCTCTCCACCGGTTCGAGCTGAAAAATGCCGCGTCCGGGCTGGGCCGCGAAGACGTGCACGACCGATGGCGAGGCCGCCTTGAACAGCTTGACCGTCGTTTCCTCGTACTCGGCAAGGCTGCCGCGCGGCGTGATCGTGCGCGGCTCGGTGGCCGCCGCCCACAGTGAAACAACATAGGGTTCCAGGACCCAGACCGTCGCCAGGATCAGCGCCCAGAGGATCACGACGCGCAGCAGCAGGTTCGATCTCACCCCATTCAATCCGGCTGGTCTCGGCAGCGACGAGGAACGTACCGCCTCGCCTGCGCACCCGACAACCGCCCTCCGGCGCGGCCCCAAAAGGCGGATGCCGCCGCGGGGCATAGGCGCCGATGCTGCCGCCGCCTATCTTGGCGCAATGGGCTTTTATCAGCGCGTTGTCCTGCCGCGTCTGCTTGACCGGGCGATGCGCGACCATCACCTCGCGTCGTATCGAAGCCACACGATTGTCGCGGCCGAGGGGCTGGTGCTCGAAATCGGGGCCGGGTCGGGGCTGAATTTTCCGTGCTATCCGGAGGGGGTGGCGCGCGTCGTCGCGCTCGACCCGTCGCCGGCGCTGCTGCGTCTGGCCGCAGGGCGGGGCGGCGCAGCGCGCGTTTCGGTGTCGCTGCTGCGCGGCGCGGCCGAGCGTCTGCCGTTTGCCGAGGCGGTCTTCGATACGATCGTGACGACCTGGACCTTATGTTCTCTGGCCGACCCGGTCGCCGCGCTGCGCGAGGCGCGCCGCGTGCTGCGGCCCGGCGGCCGCCTGCTTTTTGTCGAGCACGGGCTGGCGCCGACAAAGCGGATTGCCGTGTGGCAGCACCGATTGACGCCGTGCTGGCGGGCGATCGCCGGCGGTTGCCATCTCGACCGCCGGATCGACGCGCTGATCCGCGCCGCCGGGTTCCGCATCGAGTCGCTGGAAACCGGCCACATGCCGGGTCCGCAACCCTGGACCTTTATGTATCAGGGCAGCGTCGTGCGCTGACGCTCACCGGCAGCCCGGACCGATGCTGCGTCCGGTTGTTTCGCGCCGCCGGCGGCAACCCCGGCAAAAATCACTCACTTGCGTCATCCCCCTCCTTGTGGAAAGTACCTGTATTCGCCCGCAAGAGGCGACCGTATGACGGAGGCGGGAGTGAGCGCGTTTGCCGGGTCGAAGCGGGGTCGCCGCTCGGAGCAGCATCGCGGCCGAGTTACATCCCGATCAGTCAGAGGAATTGCCGGTGTCTTCCGTATTTTGGTTCTCCTCGTACTCTGCATCGGTCCGGCCCCGGCTCTCGCGACGCCCTTTGTCGATGTACGGGCCTTTTGGACTGTGGGGTTTTCTGGATGGCTCCCAGATGGGCAGGTTGGAAGTACACTCCCTCCGGGAAGCATAGAGTTCAGCTGCTTCGGTAATGCAACCGCAAACGACTTACCTGGTGAGGTCGTGACGGGCTGCTATGATGAACTTGATCTCCGTACTATGGTGACGAGTTCGCAGTCATTGTCGGTCAGTTCCGTGGGTGGACTTACGGTGACAAACAGGTCAAGCGACCTGATGCCGCCGGGGTGGCTCGTTTTGGTAACTAGAGCGTGATCGCATCAGGTTGAAGCATAGCCGGCATTGGCGAGGTAGTTTGCGCATTCCTGTGCGGAGAAATGATCGAGCAAGGAGCCGATCTGGCGCCACGTGTCCTCGGTGGTGCGCGGATC
>JBFWVT010000007.1:0-115507 GCA_050246595.1 Alphaproteobacteria bacterium | reverse complement strand
ATCCGCGCACCACCGAGGACACGTGGCGCCAGATCGGCTCCTTGCTCGATCATTTCTCCGCACAGGAATGCGCAAACTACCTCGCCAATGCCGGCTACGCTTCAACCTGA
The DNA here is from genome assembly GCA_050246595.1 of Alphaproteobacteria bacterium. Taxonomy (GTDB): domain Bacteria; phylum Pseudomonadota; class Alphaproteobacteria; order ATCC43930; family CGMCC-115725; genus DATARH01. Next base: position 115,397 of record JBFWVT010000007.1, on the reverse strand, counting down.
AACGATCACGCTCTAGCTCACCACAGCGTGCGATGCCGACCCGGCATCAGCCGAAGCCGAATTCCGGCCCGGCATCGCGGCGCAGCTGCTCGCCGAGCGCGGTGCCGATCGCAGCGGCGTCGGCCACCGCGCCGGCGAGAGAGCCGCGCCGCTCGGCCGCGCCGTCAGGCGAGAGCAGCAGCGCGTCGAGGCTGAGAAGATCGCCGGCGATCGTCGCGAGCCCGGCGATCGGGGTGCGGCAGGACCCGTCGAGCGCCGCCAGCATGCTCCTCTCGGCCAGTACGCAGGCCGCGCTGGTCGCATCGTGCAGCGGCGCGAGCAGGTCGCGCACCGTGTCGTCGAGCGAGCGGCACTCGACCGCGAGCGCGCCCTGCCCGACCGCCGGCAGCATGACATCGACCGCCAGGATTTCGCCGACTACTCCGATCTTGCCGAGCCGTTCGAGCCCGCACAAGGCAAGGACCAGCGCCGTGACCTCGCCCGCGTCGAGCCTGGCGAGCCGCGTGTTGACATTGCCGCGGATCGGCACGATTGCGAGATCGGGGCGCATTCGCAGCAACTGCGCACGCCGCCGCAGCGAGGCCGTGCCGACCCGTGCCCCTTGCGGCAAGCCGGCAAGGGTGACGGCCGTGCGGCCGACCAGTACATCGCGCGGGTCGTCGCGCTTCAAGACGCAGCCGATCGCAAGCCCGGCCGGCAGCACCGTTTCCATATCCTTCAGCGAATGCACGGCGAGATCGATGCGGTTGTCGAGCAGCGCCTCCTCGATCTCCTTCGTGAACAGACCCTTGCCGCCGATCTCGGCGAGCAGGCGGGTCTGCACGCGATCTCCGGTCGTGCGGATCGGCACTAATTCGAGCGCGCCATCGGCGGCAAGCTCGGGACGGGCCGCGCGCAGCCGGTCGCGCACCAGCTCCGCCTGATACAGCGCCATCGGGCTGCCGCGGGTTCCGATACGAAGCGGCCGGCTCGGCACGAGTGCTCCTTCAGAGGGGTTGCCTGAAAACCGGCGTCATTCCGGGGCCGGCTCCCCGGGTCCGAACGCGATCCGGGGACAGGCTCCGGACCGGCAGCACATAATCCAAGGTTGCGCTGCTCCGGCAGGCCGGCTGAATCTAGAGTCGGTTTGCAGCCAGATTTCACGCGTAGGTTGCATTGTGATACTCGAATTTCGGCATCCCGGCAGCCAGGACGCTCTCCGAAAACGCGGATGATAGAGGATGAATCTGGCGGAATTGTCGGCGATGTCCGTCGCGCCCCGCAACAATCCTGTCCGCCGGAACGACGACGTCGCCATTCACGCCGAGACACGATCCACGATTGGCCGCGCTCACGGCAAGAGCGGCGGTACCGGCGGCGGCGTCAGCGGGAGTATCCCGATCATGACAAGCCAAAAACTCGCGAAGGCGAGCGAAACCAGTGCGATCGGCACGCCGGCGCGCGCGTAGTCGCGGAAGCCGATCGGCGCCCCCATTGCAGCTGCGCATTCGGCCACCAGCAGCGTGCTCAGACTGCCGCTGAGCAGCAGATTTCCGGCCAGACTCGACAGCAGCGCCAGCGAGTACAGCACCGAGTCGGGCGGCAGCGGCCAGATCTGCAGCACCAGCATCGCCGCCGGCACGCTGCCGATCGCATTGCTGGTGACCAACGCGAACGGCAGCAGCACGACAAGATTGTTCGGCAGCAGCCCGCTGTCGCTCAGCAGCGTGAACACTCCCGCCGCAATCCCGACATCGTTGAGCTGCCCGGTGATCGCGAACAGGCAGGCCACGAGCAGCAACAGCGGCCAATCGACCGACGCGATCATCGTGCGGCTGGTGATCCGGCGGTTCGCCAGCAACAGCGCGGCGATGATCAGCGCCCCGATCTCGCGCGGCAGCGGTGTCGAGAACAGGATCAGCAGCGCGATCAGCGCGACGCCGGCCTTGATCATCTGAAACCGGTCGATCGGGTGCGCCGGCACCTGCGCTGCGGCATCTCCGGTCTCGACAGCGGCTTGGCGCATGCGTCGGCTCCATTGCAGCCACACGACCGCGAACACGGTGGCCAGCGCGAACAGCGCCGGCAACCCGTTTATCGCGAGAAAATGCCAGAAACCAAGGCGGCCGATCGCGCCCAGCAGGATGTTTTGCGGGTTGCCGATCAGCGTTGCCGCGGAACCCGCGTTGGTCGCCGCGGCCAGCGCGATCGCGAACGGCCGCGGGTCGAGACCGCGGCGCTGCGCCCCGGCGATCAGCAGCGGCGCGATCGCGATGATCAGGATGTCGTTGGCGAGCACCGCCGCCAGCGCGCCGCCGATCGCAACGGTCAGCGCCAGCAGCGCCGCCGTGCCGCCGCGCGTAAAGGTGATCGTGCGGGCGCACAGGTCGATAAAGCCGGATTCGGCAAACTGCGCCGAGACGATCATCATCGCGAACAGCAGCGCCAGGGTCGGCAGGTTCACCGCCGCACCGAAATCGTCGAGCGTCATCACGCCGCTGGCCAGCAGCGTAATGACGGCAAGCAGCGCGATGCCGGTACGGTCGACGCGCAGCCAGGCAATGCGCCCGGCGGCCATCCCGAGATAGGTCAGCGTCAGGATCAGCAGGACGATCGCGGCGTGCATCGCGAATGAGGGCGGCGGATGACCCCGCATCATACCGGCGCACCGGACCGCCGGGCGACGGGCTGTCATTCCTGCAACGGTTTTGCACCGCAGCGTGACTTGGGTGCAACGCGATCGTTTGTCTTCGTCAGCTTCGGCGAGAAGTCCGGCGGTGCGGCCTCCGCCGATGTCCCTGTTCCGGCGAATTGCTATATCATGCGCGGCATGACCGATACCGATATCGCCGTTGCCCGACAGTCGGCGTCGGACCGATCGAGTGCGCTGTTCGCCTCGCTCAACGAGGCGCAGGCGCAGGCGGTCGCGGCGGCGGAGGGCGCCGTGCTGGTGCTGGCCGGCGCCGGCACGGGGAAAACCCGCGTGCTGACCACCCGCCTTGCGCACATTCTTGCGAGCGGCCGCGCCAATCCCGGCGAGGTGCTGGCGGTTACGTTCACCAACAAGGCGGCGCGCGAGATGCGCGAGCGGCTCGAAGCGATGATCGGCCGCGCCGCCGAGGGGGTTTGGCTCGGCACATTTCATGCACTGGCCGCGCGCATCCTGCGCCGCCACGCCGAGGCGGTCGGGCTGACCGCGAGCTTTGCGATCCTCGACACCGATGACCAGCTCCGCCTGCTGAAACAGGTCATCGCGGCAGCCAATATCGACGAGCGGCGCTGGCCGGCGCGCGCGCTGCTCGCGATTATCGAGCGCTGGAAGGACCGCGGTCTCGTTCCCGAGAAAATCCCGGCGGCGGATGCCGGGGATTGGGCGGACGGCCGCGCCGTCGCGCTGTATCGCGACTATCAGCAGCGTCTCGCGACAGTGAACGCGGTCGATTTCGGCGATTTATTACTCCATAACCTGACCCTGTTCGGCCGCAACCCCGAGATCCTCGCCTATTATCAGCAGCGCTTCCGCTATCTGCTGGTTGACGAGTACCAGGACACCAACCTGGCGCAATATCTCTGGCTGCGGCTGCTGGCGCAGCGTCATCGCAACCTGTGCTGCGTCGGCGACGACGACCAGTCGATCTATAGCTGGCGCGGCGCCGAGATCGGCAACATCCTCAAATTCGAGAGCGATTTCCCCGGCGCGCTGGTCGTGCGATTGGAAGAAAACTACCGTTCGACGCCTGAGATACTGGCGGCGGCGGGCGGAGTCATTGCGCATAATCGCGGCCGTCTCGGGAAAACCTTGTGGACCCGCGCCGAGCGCGGCGAGAAGGTCGTCGTGCGCGGGTTGTGGGACGCCGAGCACGAGGCGCGCTGGGTCGGCGAGCAGATCGAGGCGCTGCACCGCCAGGGCCACGCGCTCAGCGAGATCGCGATCCTGGTGCGCGCCGGGTTTCAGACCCGCGAATTCGAGGAGCGCTTTATTTCGCTGGCGCTGCCGTATCGGGTGATCGGCGGCCCGCGCTTCTACGAACGCCAGGAGATCCGCGATGCGCTGGCCTATCTGCGGCTGGTGCGCCAGCCGAGCGACGATCTCGCCTTCGAGCGTGTCGTCAACACGCCGCGCCGCGGCATCGGCACCGCGACCTTGCAGCTTCTGCATGCCGCCGCCCGCGCCGAGGCGGTGCCGCTGATGGAGGCGGCGCGCGCTCTGATCGCGGGCGGTAGGCTCGGACGCGCGGCACGCAACGGGCTGGCCGGGTTCGTCGCGATGCTCGACCGCTGGCGCACCGAGGCGGAGCGGCTGCCGCACACCGATCTCGTGCAGATCGTGCTCGATGAATCCGGCTATACCGGCATGTGGCAGGCCGACAAGTCGCCGGATGCGCCGGGGCGGCTCGAAAACCTGAAGGAACTGGTCGTCGCGATGGCCGAGTTTGAAAACCTCGGCGGATTTCTCGAACATGTCAGCCTGGTGATGGACAACGCCGCCGACAGCGCCGGCGACATGGTCAATCTGATGACCCTGCACAGCGCCAAGGGTCTCGAATTCGACACGGTATTTCTGCCCGGCTGGGAGGAGGGGGTGTTTCCGAGCCTGCGCGCTATCGAAGAATCCGGCTTGAACGGTTTGGAGGAGGAGCGGCGCCTTGCCTATGTCGGACTGACGCGGGCGCGCCGCCGTGCGTTCATCTCCTTCGCGGCCAACCGGCAGATCCATGGCAAATGGCAGAGCGCGGCGCGCTCCCGCTTTATCGACGAGCTGCCCGAGGAGGATGTCGAGGTGACGAGCGAAATGGGGCTCGGCTCCACCCCGGCCTGGGGGAGTACGGCCTGGGGCAGCGCGGCGGCCGATTGGTCCGGCGGATGGACGGCGGGCGGATCGCCGGGTTGGGGGGCCGGCTGGCACGGGGCCCAACGGGAGAAAGCCCAGCAGGCGCGCCCGTCGCACCAGCCGCGGTTGATCGAGAGCACGGCGCCGCGGCGCGGCCAGGAGATCCGGCAAGTGGGCGGTTTCGCGGTCGGCGACCGCGTCTTCCACCAGAAATTCGGCTACGGCACGGTGCGCGCCGTCGAGGACAACAAGCTCGCCGTCGATTTCGAGCAGGCCGGCGACAAGAAGGTGATGGACGCCTTTGTCGAACGGGCCTGAACCTGAAGCGTGAAGCGGCTGCAACGTTACCGGATCTCCCTGCCTCCTCGGCGGCGGCCCCAATGTTGAGCGAGCGGCCAGACCACGATCCCGCCGTGCCCGACTTACGCCCGATCCGACTTACGCCCGATAAGCGTGAAAAATCTTCCGGTTGACACCGGCGCCGGGTGCCTCTTCAACCCGAGCGAAACCCACCATCTGGAGAAGCGCGTGGACGCATGCGCTGTTTGGGGCCCACCAGTTTGTCGGATCTCCGGCCAATTCGCGTCCGGGGAAAAACACCATTGCCGGGCGGGGCTCGGGAAATTGCTCTACGTAGCTCTCCAGGATCAGCACTTCGCGCGCTATTCCGGCTATCTGCCGCAGCGGGGCGATCGGGTCCCGAAGATGATAAAATACCCCGAGAAAGAGGACGACATCGTGCGGCGGCACTGAACTCATATCCAAGGGAGTCGCGTCGAGGTCAAGCTCGATCGTCTTGAAATCGATGCCAGTCACCCGGGCCATAAAGTCAAAGCTCGCACGGCCCTTGAAGCCCGGATGGGTCCAAGTGAAATGATCCAGAGCGGTTACCGATGCCGCTCCCCGGCGATGTGCCTCAAGCGAGAAAGCGCCGTTCCATGCACCGATATCGAGGACTGTTTTTCCGCGCAGGTCGGTTTTCCCAAACACCCCCTCAAATTCTACTCTCATAATCTCCGATGATTTTTTACCCTCCGTAATTAACCCGTTTCCTAGGTCTATGCTATGAAACCACCAGTGAGAAGCCGCTTCCGCTGTTAGTCTTTCGATATCTGATTGCCGAGAGTCCGACATAAGCGATCTCCAGTGTCTGCGATTGATCAAAGTGGCAAGCACGCACAAATCACCCGAGTGAGGTTCCGCTCGGCGGCGTGCCGGTCGTACCGTGATTGCCTGCCGCGAGCGATTCACGCGCGATAGGCGTGATACACTTGCCGGTTACGACCAGCTCCGGGTGTCTCTTCGATCCGGGCGAAACCGGCCATCCGCAGAAGTTCGTGGATACACGCGCTGTTTGGACCCCACCAGTTCGAGGCATCCCCGGCCAATTCGGCGCCCGGATAAAAAACCATCGCCGGACGGTGTTCGGGCATTTGCTGTATATAGGTTTCCAAGACCAGCACTTCGCGCGCTATTCCGGCTATCTGCCGCAGCGGGGCGATCGGGTCGCGAAGATGATAAAACACCCCGAGGAACAGGACGATGTCGTGCGGTGGCACTGAACTCATATCCAAGGGGTTGGCATCGAGGTCGAGCTCGATTGTCCGGAAATCGACGCCGGTTACACGGGCCATGAAGTCAAAGCTCGCGCGACCCCTGCGGCGCTCGTGACGCCAAGTATGGTGATCCAGCGCGGTTACTGACGCCGCGCCGCGGCGATGCGCTTCAAGCGAGAAGCCGCCGTTCCATGCACCGATATCGAGAACCGTCTTTCCGCGCAGATCGATTTTGGCAAATGTGTTCTCAAACTCAATTTGCATAATTTCCAGTGACTTTGTACCTTGCGTAATTACCCCGTTTCCCAGGTCTATACTGTGGAACCAGTCATGGGAAGCCGCTTCCGCCGCTATTTGTTGGATATCCGACCGCGGAAATTCCGACACGGACGATCTCCAGGATTTGTGGATGATGTTGGACGCAGTAGCGCGGAAATCAGTCGGGCGAGACCGCGCTCGCCGGCGTGCCGGCCGCGACCTTGCCCACTCCGTCGATCACCGTGTCCCAGTCGTCCACCTCGCGGTCCTGCGGGTGGACCATGATGTGCTGGACCCCGGCCTCGGCGTAGGCGGCGACGCGCTCCCGCATCATCCCGATATCCCTGCCGTCCCAGTGCGAGCGCACCGAGATCGTGAATTCGGGTTCGGGGCGGTCGCGGCGCAGGCGTTCGATGACCGGTCCGGCCTGCTCCGGCGTGACCTGGCTGCCGTGCCAGCCGTCGCCGAGCCGCACGGTGCGGCGATGCGCCGCCTCGGAACGGCTGCCGTGCCACATCGGGATCGGCGTGACCGGCTGCGGCAGCATCGTCATGTCGCGGATTTCGGCCGGGATGTATTTTGCTCCGAACGTCACCGGATCCTGCGACCACACCGCCTTCATCATCGCGATGCCCTCGTCCATGCGCCGGCCGCGCTCGTTGAACGGCACGCCCAGCGCGTTGAACTCGGGTTCGAGCCAGCCGACCCCGACCCCGAGGATCAGTCGGCCGTTTGACAGGTTCTGCAAGGTGGAAAATTCCTTGGCGAGCGGCAGCGGGTGGCGCATCGGCAGGACGATGACGCTGGTGCCGAGCCGCACCCGTTCGGTGACCGCCGCGACCCAGGTCAGGGTCAGGATCGGGTCGTAGAACAAGGGCGAGCGCGGAAACTGCGCGCGCGGCACGATGATGTGCTCGCTGACCCAGACATCGCTCAACCCCATATCCTCGGCACGACGCGCGTGCCGCCGGATCAATTCCGGCGTCGCCTGGCTGCCGGCGTGCGGCAAATGAACCCCGAGATGCATCCCGCTCCCTCCCCGATTACGGCTGCGCAGCATGCCGCCGCCGGCATCGCGCGGGAAGGAAAATTCGTCAGCGCGCTATCGGCCGGTTCGCCGCGTCGCGGATTGCGCGCCAGACCCGTTCCGGGGTGGCCGGCATCGGCAGGTCGCGGATGCCGAGCGGTTTCAGCGCGTCGATTAGCGCGTTGCCGACCGCCGGCATCGCACCGACCGCGCCGGCCTCGCCCGCCCCCTTGACGCCGAGCGGGTTGGTCCCGGTGGGCACCGGGTTTGTTTCGCAATGCATCATCGGGATGTCGGCGGCGCGCGGCATCGCGTAATCCATAAACGAGCCGGTGACGAGCTGGCCGGTATCGGGATCGAAATGAATGTCTTCCAGCAACAACTGACCGATCCCCTGCGCGATGCCGCCGCGGATCTGGCCTTCGAGCAGCAGCGGGTTCATCACCGTGCCGACATCGTCGACGACATTGTAGCGCAGGAGTGAGACTTCGCCGGTCTCGGGGTCGATTTCGAGTTCGCAGACATGCACGCCGTTCGGAAAATTCTGCTCCCCGGCGGCATAGGCGGCGCTGGCGACGAGACCCGGCTCCATACCTTGGGGCAGGTTCTTCGGGTCCCACGCCTCGGCCGCGATCCGGCGCAGCTTCACGGTGCGGTCGGTGCCGGCGATCGAGAAAACCCCGTCGGCGAAATCGATATCGGCCTCGGCGGCTTCGAGCAGATGCGCGGCGATCGCCTTTGCCTTCTCGATGATCCGGTCGGTCGCCAGCAATACCGCCGAGCCGCCCAAGGTCGCCGAGCGCGACCCGCCGGTGCCCTCGCCGAGCGCGACCTTGTCGGTGTCGCCCTGGATGTAGGTCACCTGATCCGGGTGGAGGCCGAGCCGGTCGCATACGAGCTGCTTGTAGATGGTTTCGTGACCCATCCCCTGGGTGATCGAGCCGGACAGCAGGGTCACGGTGCCGCCCCGGTCGAAGCGGATTTCGGCCGCCTCGAAACCGCCCGCCGCGGCGCGCTCGATCGTGTTCGAAAAGCCGATACCGCGCAGCCTGCCGCGGGCGCGGGAGTCGGTGCGGCGCGCTTCGAATCCAGCAAAATCAGCAAGTTCGAGAGCTATATTCATGTTCTTCTCGAACTCGCCGCAATCATAGGTGAAGATCAGCCCGGTCTTGAACGGCATCGCCTCGGGCGGGATCGCGTTGCGCCGGCGCAGCTCGACCGGGTCGATGCCGGTTTCGGCCGCCGCCTCGTCCACCATGCGCTCGATGACATAGGCGAATTCGGGTCTGCCGTTGCCGCGATAGGGCCGCACCGGATTGGTATTCGTGAACACGGCGGTCACCTCGGCGTGCATCGCCGGGGTGCGGTACACCCCCGCGAGGGTCCCGAGGTTCATCACGAACACATTCGAGTTCTGCTGCGCATAGGCGCCGGTCGCAGCGATAGTGTGCGTGCGGAAGGCGAGAAAATTTCCGTCGCGGTCGAGCGCCAATTCGGCCTCGGTGACATGGTCGCGCGCCTGCGCGTCGGACAGAAACGCCTCGGCACGCGTGCTGGTCCATTTGACCGGGCGGCCCAGGCGTTTGGAGGCCAGCAGCACCAGCGCGACCTCGTTGTAGATCGCCGATTTCATCCCGAAGCTGCCGCCGATATCACCGGCCACGACCCGGATGCGGCTCTCCGGGACGCCGATGATCTGGGCCAGGTCGGCGCGATAGGCGTGCGTGCGCTGCAAGGTCGTGTAGATCGTGTAGCGGTCATCGGCCGGGTTGTAGTCGCCGATCGCGCCGCGCGGCTCCATCGCCGCCGCCGTAACCCGGTTGACGACAAAGCGTCGCCTGACAATGCGGTCGGTGCGTGCGAGCGCAGCCTCGACCGTCGCGCGGTCGCCGACCTCGTGCACAAAGCAGATATTGTCGGGCGCATCCGCCCAGACGCGCGGCGCGTCCGGCGCGAGCGCCGCCTCGCTTGACACGACGGCAGGCAAAGGCTCGTACTCGACCGCGATCAACTCGGCCGCATCGGCCGCCTGCTCACGGGTCTCGGCGACGATAAAGGCAACATAATCGCCGACCCAGCGCACCCGGTCCTGCGCCAGCGCCGGGAACGGGTGGCGATAGGCCGGCGCGCCGCCGCGCCGCCGCAATCCGCCAGGGGTCGGCAGATCGCCCCATCCCGACTCACGCCAGTCGGCGCCGGTCAGGACGGCCAGCACGCCAGGCGCGGTGCTGGCGCGCGACGTGTCGATCGCCCGGATACGGGCGTGCGCATGCGGCGAGCGCAGCACGTATCCGAACGCCATGCGCGGCAGCACCATGTCATCGACGTAACGGCCGCCGCCGCGCAGCAGCCGCGGGTCTTCGAAACGCGGCACCGGCTGTCCCAATGCGAATTCGCCCATCTTTCCACCCCAATGTCTTGCCGGCGCGCCGTCAACTTCACGGGCTGACGATCACCCGTCCGCCTCGCGGTCGTGGTTCATGCCTTCCGTATACAGCGTTTGGCATCCGAACGCGCGCGCCGGTCACGTTCGGCCCGGTATGCGGCGTCGGCGGGACCGCCATATCCGCGCCGCACGTGCAGAGAACGAATTTTTTCGCATCTGTGAACTGCCTCACACGGCAGGAGAGCTTCCCGGCGCTAATTTCCCTCCTGCGTGCATCGCTATCCGATGCGATTTGGAAGGACGAGGACGATGCGTAAAACAGTTCTGACGTTGCTGAACGGCCGCAATCTCGCCGCCGCCGCTGCCCTGGCGAGCGCGGTGGTCATCGCCGCCCCGACCCCGGCCCAGGCGCGGATCAGCACCGGCGCCGCGATCGGTCTCGGGCTCGGCTCGTTCGCGCTCGGCACCGCGATCGGCTCGGGCGCCTTCGCTCATCCCTACAATTATTACCCCTACGGGTATTACGCCCCGACACCGACATATTATGCGCCGGTTCGCTCCTATCCGCGGACATGCTGGTATCCGCAGTACAACGGCTATTACGCCTGCTGATCGCGACGGGGCGCCCCAGCCCCGTATTCCGCAGTCTTTGGCAGAGGAGCGGGCGGCCTTGCGCCGCCCGTTCCTCTTTGCTCACACAGCCGACGCGTTCAACGGGTCCTTTATCGGTTGCCTTAAATTACGACGGATAGTTCACGACCTTCGCAACATCTGGCAGGATGAAGGCGGGGAATGTCGTTCGCAGTGCCGGAAACGCCGTCCCTGACTCGACCACGGGGGAATAGCCGTGCCGATGCGCGTTTTCGGGGCCGAGATCGCCGCCGCCATTGCCGCCGCCGGGCGCGATGCGCGAGAACAGCACAGGCGGACGGTTATCGTGGACGGCGAGCAGCGCTCGATCCAGGTCCCGTTTCCGTCGCCCGGCGATTGGCGCCAGATCCCGATCTATTTTCTAATGATCGACCGGTTCAACAATCCGGCCGCACCCCCAAAGGGCGCCTGGAACAAACGTTTTGATTTTCACCAGGGCGGCACCTTCAAGGGCGTGCAGGCACAGCTCGGCTATCTGGCGGCGCTGGGTGTCCGGGCCTTGTGGATCTCGCCGGTTCTCAAGAACGCGCAGACGCAGGGGCGCTGGAATTATCACGGTTACGGCGCGCAGGATTTTCTGTCCCTCGATCCCCGCTTCGCCTCCGACGGACGGGAAGACACGGCCGAGCGGGAATTCTCCGAGCTGGTCGACGCGGCGCATGCGCGCGGTCTCCATGTCATTCTCGATATCGTGCTCAATCACGCTGGCCAGGTGTTTGATTACGTGCGCGATGGCGGGGTCGATGAGGATTTCGCCGATGCGGGCCTCATCAACGCGCCGCTCGGAGCCGAGCCGGCCGTGCGCTGGCGCGACCGCGACGGCAACCCGCGCCAGGAGTGGGAAAATCGATTGCCGCCGCCCCCCGGCATCGGCGCCGACGACGCCGTGTGGCCTCGGGAATTGCAGAACCACCTGTTTTTTCGCCGCCGCGGCGCCAAGGTCTCGGACCGTCCCGACTGGCGCGGCTTTGTACCGGGCGATTTCAGCACAATGCGCCAGCTCGTCGTCGAGTACGACGCGACGGTGCCGGGACAGGAGGCGCTGCGGGCGGAATACGGTCCGCACCCGGTGCTCAACATACTCATCCGCGCGCACCAGTACCTGATCGCGCGCTTCGATATCGACGGATTCCGCATCGATACCGTCAAATATGTCCACCCCGAGGCGGTCGAGACATTCGGCAACGCGATGCGCGAGTTCGCGCTCTCGATCGGCAAGCAGAACTTCTTCACGTTTGGCGAAATCTACGACGATGAGCCGACCATCGCCGCCTTTATCGGACGCAACGGAGGATCGGGCGAGGGATACGGCGTGGATGCGGCGCTGGATTTTCCGCTTTTCTTCAAGCTGCCGCGCGTTGCGAAGGGGTTCGAAGATGTCGCCGCGATCCGCAACGTATTCGAGGAGCGCAAGCGGCAGGAAGGCGAGCTGCTCAGCTCGCACGGCGAGGCCGGGCGGTTTTTTGTCAGTTTTCTCGACAATCACGATCAGCACGAGCGGATCGCGCATCCGCAGACGCCGCAATCGCAGGTGCTGCTGGCGGTGGGGCTGCTCTTTACGCTCCAGGGCATCCCCTGTCTCTATTACGGCACCGAACAGGGGTTGAGCGGCACAATCGACGATTCCGGCAACCCCGATCTGTCCAGCAACGAATCCAGCCGCGAGGCGCTGTGGGGCAAGCCTGCCGCCTTTGATACGGGTTCACCGATGTTCCGGCAGGTACAGGCGATCGCGACATTGCGGGCGGGCGAGCCGGCTTTGTGCTTCGGACGGCTCTATTTCCGCGAGGTCAGCGGCAACGGCAGCGATTTCGGCCACTCTTCCGGCACGGGCGGTCTCGTCGCGTTCTCGCGCATCCTCTCCGATCGAGAGATCGTCGTCATAGCCAATACCGGCTCGCGGCCGTTCTACGGTTCGGTTCTGATCGACCGGCATATCAACGCAACGCCGCGACAGATGAGGATCGGATACAGCAACACGGGCAGCACCGGCCAGAGAACGACCCGCTCGGTTCCGGCCGCGAATTTTTTCCATAGGGACGGAACCGTAAGCCACGGAGAAGCCGCGGTCCTGGACGTGACGGTGCAGCCAAGCGAGATCATTGTCTTCGTTCCGGTCTGAGCGGGGTTCGCGCGCCGACCGTCCGCAGCGCAGCGGAGGGTCACCTTTTCTCCGGATACCCGGCCCGCTCAAGCGCCGCCGCGATCTCGGGTAGGATTGCCGGGTCGTCGATCGTCGCCGGCATGCGGTAGTCCTCGCCGTCGGCGATGCGGCGGATCGTACCGCGCAGGATTTTTCCCGACCGCGTCTTCGGCAGGCGATCGACGACGAGCGCGGTCTTGAAGCTCGCGACCGGGCCGATCCGCTCGCGCACCAGCGCTACGACCTCGTCCGCAACCGTCTCTTCCGGCCGCGCCGCCCCGGCCTTCAGCACGACGAGGCCGAGCGGCACCTGTCCCTTGAGCGGGTCGGCGACGCCCATCACGGCGCACTCGGCGACATCGGGATGCGCCGCGACGACCTCCTCGATCCCGCCGGTCGAGAGCCGGTGGCCGGCGACATTGATGATGTCATCGGTGCGGGTCATCACGTGGATATAGCCGTCCTGGTCGATGAACCCGGCATCGGCGGTCTGGTAACAGCCGGGATAGGCGCTGAGATAGGACTGCACGAAACGCTCGTCCTGCTGCCACAAGGTCGGCAGCGCGCCGGGCGGCAGCGGCAGTTTGACCGCGAGCGCGCCGATCTCGCCGCGCTTCAGTTCGCGCGCCTCGCCGACCGGATCGGCCTCCAGCACCCGCACATCCCAGCCCGGCACCGGCTTTGTGCATGAACCGTGTTTGACCGGCAGCTTTTCGACCCCGAGGCAATTCGCGCCGATCGGCCAGCCGGTCTCGGTCTGCCACCAATGGTCGATCACCGGCACCCGCAGCATGTCCTCGGCCCAGGCGACAGTCGGCGGATCGGCGCGCTCGCCGGCCAGGAACAGCGCGCGGAACCGCGACAGGTCGCGGGCGCGGATCAATTCGCCGTCCGGGTCCTCGCGCTTGATCGCGCGGAATGCGGTCGGCGCCGTAAAGAAGACGCGAACTTTGTGCTGTTCGATAACCCGCCAGAACGCCCCGGCATCGGGCGTGCCGACCGGTTTGCCCTCGTACATGACCGAGGTAACGCCGTGGAGCAGCGGCCCGTAGACGATGTACGAATGCCCGACGACCCAGCCGACATCCGACGCGGTCCAGAACACTTCGTCCGGTTGGACGCCGTAGATGTGGCGCATCGACCACGCCAGCGCGACGGCGTGCCCGCCATTGTCGCGCACCACGCCTTTCGGAATGCCGGTCGTGCCCGAGGTGTAGAGGATGTAGAGCGGGTCGGTCGCCAGGACCGGGACGCAATCGGCCGGGCGGGCGCTCGCTTCCAGCTCCCGCCAGTCATGGTCGCGGCCCGGCATCAGCGCGGCCTCGCATATCGGCCGTTGCAGCACAACGCAAGCTTCCGGCTTTGAGCTTGCCTCGGTGATTGCCGCGTCGAGCAGCGGCTTGTATGGGATGACCCGGTTCACCTCGATGCCGCACGACGCGGACAGGACCACGCGCGGCCGTGCGTCGTCGATGCGGGTCGCCAGCTCGTGCGCCGCAAACCCGCCGAACACGACCGAATGCACCGCGCCGATCCGGGCGCAGGCGAGCATCGCGATCGCCGCCTCCGGGATCATCGGCATATAGATCAGCACGCGGTCGCCTTCCCGCACCCCAAGCCTGGCCAGCATCCCGGCGACGCGCGCGGTACGGTCGCGCATCTCGCGATAGGTGAAGTGCTCGATCGAGCCGGTTACCGGGCTGTCCCAGATCAGCGCGACCCGTTCGCCCTGTCCGGCCGCGACATGGCGGTCGAGCGCGTTCCAGCACGTATTGAGGCGCGCGCCGGCGAACCAGCGGTAAAATGGCGGATTTCGTGAGTCGAGCACCCGGTCCCAGCGCTGCTCCCACGCGATCGCCTCGGCGGCTTCCGCCCAGAACGCCTCGGGCTGTTCCAGCGAGCGGCGATAGGTCTCGGCATAGCCAGTCATCGCGTCCTCCTCGATTCGCGCCGATTCTCCGTCGATCCCGCTGCATTGCCAAGCGATTCTCCGCTGCTGCGCGGTCGTGCTTGCAGAGAGAAAACAGCTCGCGATCATGCAACGTCAGGTTCAACGACCGAGGCGACCGTGCATGGACAGAGACCCCCGCCACAGGCGTGTCGCACGTGCGGCGACGCACGCTCTCGCGGCAATCGCGGCGGCCTGCTGGAGTGGCGCCGGGCAGGCCGCGGATGCGCCGGAGCAGCGCCGTGTCGAGGTTCTGCGATTTGCCGACATGCCGGTCCGGGTCGTGCGCGGCGCGAGTCCGGGCGAAACGCTGCCGGCGCGGCGCGAGATCGTCAGTTTCGCAAACGGGACGGCGCGGCCGGTCACGGTGGTGCGCGGGACGGGCGCGCCGGTCGCGGCCGTCCCCCTTCCCACAACATCGCTGCCCGCTCCGCAACAGACCATCGAACGGATCGCCTTTGCCGGGGCGGCGCCGGCGAGCGTCACCGTCGTGCGCGGCAGGGGTGCGGCTGGCGCGCCGTACCCAGCTGCTCCGTTCCCTCCGGCGAGCGCGCCGGAGTTCGAGCGGATCGCGCATGCGGTTCACGGTGCCGAATCGAGCCACGGCGCCGACCCCGCAATGTGGCGCCCCGACCCGGACGGGCCGCAGGGGCCGATGCAGGTCAGCAAAGCGGCGGCGCGCGACAGCGGCGGCGGCAACCGTTTCGACCCGGGACAGAATCTTTTGCTCGGGCGAGTTTATCTGGCGCGGATGTTCGGCCGCTACAGGAATTGGCCGGACGCGCTCGCGGCCTATAATTGGGGTCCCGGCAATGTCGATCGGTGGATCGCCGCCGGCCGCGACGCCGGGCGAATGCCGCTCGAAACGACGCACTATATCGACCGCGTTCTGCGCGACGCGCGACGCGCCGGGATGGCCGCCGGCGGTCGGCTGCCGGTTACGCGATGATGTCGGGAAGCAGCTCGCTTTCGATCTTCGAGATCTGATCCTTCAGCAGCAGCTTGCGTTTCTTGAGACGCTGCATCTGCAATTGATCGAATGGCGCGCGCTCGGCGATGCGTGCGATCACATCGTCGAGGTCGCGATGCTCCGTCCTGAGAGCGGCCAGCCGGGCTTTGAGGGCTTCAACGTCGAGATCCATCGCGCTCTGGCGCCGTTCGGCGCATCAATGTTGGTGCTGTTGCCGTTGCGTTCTATATAGCACGCGTAGCGCCTTGTCATGGACCGGAACACCTCCGAACGCAACAAGACGCAGCCCGCGCCCGACACAACCGGGCAGGAAGCCGCTTCGTTCTGGCGATTTTCGCTGGCGCTCTATGCGCGGCCAGGTGTCTCCGGCGCGCTGATCGCGTTGCAGGACCGCGCCGGTCTCGACGTCAATCTGATCCTGTTCGGGCTGTGGCTTGGAGCGCAGCACGGGATCGGCCTCGACAGCGACGGTTTCGCCGCGGCGGCGGGAGCGGTCGCCGAGTTGAACGGCGTCGTTCGCAATATCCGCGCGCTGCGCCGGCAGCTCGGCGGTGCCGCCGACAGCGATGTCCGGCACCTGCGTCGCGCGCTGCTGCGGCTGGAGTTGACCGCCGAGCGGCAGGTTCAGCGGCGGCTTGCTTTCTGTTTCGCGACCGGCTCCCTGCCGCATACGCCGGGCGACCGGCGCTCCGCGGCACACGCCAATCTCGCCCGCTGTCTCGGCGACGAGAGCGAATCGCTGGAAGCCGCTACGCTGCGCCGAGAATTGGCGGCGCTGACGCGGCGCGCCTAATCCGGCGTCGGCTCGCCCCAGCGGCGCACGGTGCCGGAATCGAGACCGAACAGGTCGAGCATGCGCCCGAGCGTGTGGTCGATCATCTCGGCGAGGCTTTGCGGCCTGGCGTAAAAGGCGGGCACCGGTGGCGCGATCACCGCTCCCATTTCCGACAGCGCGGCCATCGTGCGCAGATGTCCGAGATGCAGCGGGGTCTCGCGTACCATCAGCACCAGGCGGCGGCGCTCCTTGAGCGTGACATCGGCGGCCCGCGTCAGCAGCGTCGTCGTCGCGCCGGTTGCGATTTCGGCCATGCTGCGGATCGAGCACGGCGCGACGATCATCCCGATCGTGCGGAACGAGCCGGACGAGATCGGAGCGGCAAGATCGCCGATCGCGTGCGCCGAATCGGCGCGGGCGCGCAATTCGGCCGGCTTCAGATCGGTTTCGAGAGCCAGCGTCAGCTCGGCCGAGCGGGTCATCACAAGATGCGTCTCGACCGGCAGCGGGCGCAGCAGCTCCAGCAGCCGCACACCGTAGATCGCGCCCGACGCGCCGCTGATGCCGACGATCAGCCGCGGATTCGCCCACTCCTCCGGCATCGGGGCGCGGTCCCGCGGGAGGGCTGCCTCGGTGCTCCGGCCTCTGTAATTCGACATCTCAATGACTACCTTGATGAAAGGGCTTCACGCCCTGGCCGGCGGGCCGTTGCGGCGGTACGATCGGCCGTTACGACCGTCTAGCAGGAGGAAATCAGCCATGTCGGTGCAGGATCGCATCGAGGCGCTCCGCGAAAAGCATGCTTTGCTCGAACGCGCCCTCGATGAGGAAATTCACCGTCCGCTCCCCAATCAGGAGACGGTGCACGATCTGAAGCGCCAGAAACTCCGCATCAAGGACGAGATTTTCGCGCTGGAGCGGCAGTAATCGCATCAACAGCCGCTCGTGCAGCAAAAAAGCCGGAGAGGATCGATCCTCTCCGGCTTTTTTGCTGCCAACTCGACGGACCGGCTGCTGGCGGCGCCGGCCACCGCCTCTCCACCTTCCGGGGACCCGGAAGGCGCGGCTCACAGGGGGCGGTCTTTGGGGGGCGCCGTACCCCGCCGGCGATAGATCGCCAGCATCATCGGCACCGCGATCGCGATTACTGCAAGGCTCGACGGTTCCGGCACGGCCTGCACGGCCTCGGCGCGGATCGGACCGCGCGTGGTGCTCAGCCCGTTGAGGGAAAGCTGGAGAAAGACATCGAAAAAGCTGTCAATCTCAAATTTGCTCAGCGTCGCGGGTCCGATCGGCGTGATCGACGCGATGCCGGTTGAGGCGTGCGCCGGATCCAGCGTCATCGTGCCCGTGAGTCCAAGGACAGGACCGCTGAGCAACAGGGAAACAAGGTTGGTGGTCCAGGAGCCGGTTTGGGTCGCAAACGTTCTCCCGATTATTTCTTGTTCAACGGTGCCGGCCAGCTGCAGCGGCCCGATCGGGACATCAGACAAGGTCGTCAGGGTACCGAAAAACAGCGCACCCGTCGTGATGTGTTGCCCGGCAGCATCGAAACTCGACGAGACGGGCGCGGTGAGCACGAATTCCCCACCTGTAACGCAGACGCCGGCGAGCGGGAAACAGGTGCCCCCGAGCGATGTCACATAGGGGACATCGAGCAGCGGCAATGTCGGGGTATCCGAGATGACGGATGCCCGGCTCGACGACGCCGCCCCAAGCGCCACGGCGCCAGTTGCCAGAACGGCGACAACAATCGCCGCGCATCGACCCAAGCCCAGCCGTGGCATGATGATTCCTCGCTTAGAATCCGATTGCGATAGTATGGAACATACTATACACTCAAAAGTCGTAGAGCGAGCGCTTTCGGCACCGGGTTCGAAATTTCTTAATGCAGGATTAACGGCGGGTGCTGCCGGCGCGGCCCTCGTCCTGTCGCGCGCGCCACACCGGTCGCGCTTGCGACGAGGCAGGAAGGCTGAGTGCCGCAATTTTTGTCGCGCTTCGATAGCGGGGTTCACCCCTCCGCCTTGGCCCGCTCGCGCAGCACGAATTTCTGGATTTTCCCGGTCGAGGTCTTCGGCAGCGGACCGAACACGACATGGCGCGGCGCCTTGAAACGCGCCAGGCGCTCGCGGCAGAACGCGATGATCCCGGCGGCGTCGGCGTCGGCGCCGTCCTTCAAGGTCACAAAGGCGCACGGCGTCTCGCCCCAATCCGGGTCCGGGCGCGCGACGACCGCGGCTTCGAGCACCGCCGGATGGCGGTACAGCACATCCTCGACCTCGATCGTCGAGACGTTCTCGCCGCCCGAGATAATGATGTCCTTTGAGCGGTCCTTGATCTCGACATAGCCATCGGGGTGCATCACCGCGAGGTCGCCGGTGTGGAACCAGCCGCCGGCGAAAGCTTCCCCGGTCGCCTGCGGGTTCTTCAGATACCCCTTCATGACGATGTTGCCGCGCATAAAGATTTCCCCCAGCGTCTCGCCGTCGCGCGGGGTCGGGGCGAGCGTCTCGGGGTCGGCCACCATCAGCCCTTCGAGCACCGGGTAGCGCACGCCCTGGCGCGCCTTGAGCCGGGCCCGCTCGTCGTCGGGAAGCGCGTCCCATTCGTCGTGCCAGGCGCAGACGACGGCAGGGCCGTAGACCTCGGTCAGACCGTAGACATGCGTGACACGGAAGCCGAGACCCTCGATGCCCCCGATCACCGCGGCGGGTGGGGCCGAGCCGGCGGTCATCATCTCGACCGGCCGCGGCAGCCTCTCATGACCGGCATTGACCAGCATGTTCATGACGACGGGCGCGCCGCACAGATGCGTGACCCCGTGCCGCTCGATCGCGTCGAAGATCGCGCCGGCCTCGACCCGCCGCAGGCAGACATGCGTGCCGGCGAGCGCCGTCACGGTCCACGGAAAGCACCAGCCGTTGCAGTGAAACATCGGCAGGGTCCAGAGATAGACCGGGTGCGTCCGCATGCCCCAGACCAGGATGTTGCCGAGCGCGTTCAGATAGGCGCCGCGATGGTGATAGACGACGCCTTTCGGATTGCCGGTCGTACCCGAGGTGTAGTTCAGCGCGATCGCGTCCCATTCGTCGCGCGGCCTCGGTCCGGCGAAATTCGGGTCGCCGCCGGCGAGAAACGCCTCGTAATCCATCGCGCCGAGTCGTTCCCCTCCCGGCCCGAGCGGGTCGGCGATGTCGATGACCAGCGGTTTCCGGTCGAGACGGGCCAGCGCGCCGGCGATGACCGGGGAAAATTCGGTGTCGGTCAGCAATACCTTGGCGCCGCCATGTCCGAGGATGAACGCGATCGTCTCCGGGTCGAGGCGGATGTTGAGCGCATTCAGCACGGCGCCGGCCATCGGCACGCCGAAATGCGCTTCGAACGCTTCCGGCACGTTTGGCGCCATCAGCGCGACCGTGTCGCCGCGTCCAACGCCATGCTTCGCCAGCGCCGAGGCCAATCGCCGAACGCGGTCCAGGCTCTGCCGCCAGGTATGACGGCGCTCGCCGTGGATGACGGAGATGCGGTTCGGATAGACCGACGCCGAGCGCCGCAGAAACCCGATCGGCGACAGCGGCACGTAATTGGCCGCGTTCTTGTCGAGGCCGGTTTCGTAAGGGTTGGCGTGGTCGGTCGGCATCAGTCGGTCTTCCGGGCAGCTTGCCTTATCGCCCCTACTTTTCGCCGGTTGTCCGGTCTTGTCGAGCCGCTTGCCGGGTCGCGGCGCCGGAACAACCCTGGGTCGAGTTGCTTTGACCCGTTTGTTGCATCAGCAGCAAATCAACAGCCAGCTTTCCCGCGAGGGTTGCAATCACCTCCTCCTGTCCGAGCATCTTGCCAGTATGGCACGCCAATGCGGCAAATTTACCATCGCGCCCCGATCTGCCGCGACGGGTCAGGATCGGGCGCGGCCTCTGAGATGCGCCGGCAGCGGCATTTGCGGCAGCAGCGGCTTGGCGCCCGGACCCGCCTGCTCTGAACCCGCATCTTGCGGGGCGCGGGTCGCTTTCCCGAGTTCCTCCGCCACGATTTTCCGGATTTCCGGAAATGCTTCCGGCGCCTTGAGGCCAAAGGCAAAAATCTGCCGGAACGAGTCCGGGTGGCTCCAGATCGCCGCCAGCACGCCGTAGCGCATGTTCGGCTGCGGATGCCGCAGCGCGCATTCGACCAGTCGGGCGACATCGTTGCCGTCGAGGATGATCTCGGCCGCGGTTGCGGGCTGCATCGGGTTCGCGACGATGCCGGCGGTCAGGCGGATTTGCGGAAGGCTCGCGTAATAGTCCCGCGTAATGACGTTCTCGGCCGGTTCCGCCTTTGCCTGCGCGTTGAGCAGGATGCGGTCGGGTGTTTTCACCTGCATGTTCGGGTCTCCGAGAACCGTCCGTGACGCAACGGGATCAAGACTTGCCGCTGACGAACAGCGAGGCGGTGCCCGGGTCGGGGATTGCCTCGCGCGGCGCGATACCGCTGCGATGGGGGATGTTGAAGCGGGTGAAACCCTCGATCAGCGCGGTGACGGCTTTTGAGGTGCCGCCGCCGCTCGGCGCGAACAGCGTGACCCCCGGATAGGAAGGCGCGCCGAAAATCGTCGTCGTCTCCGGGCCGAGCGCATCCCATCCCGCGTCGCGCAGGATATTGACGAGCTGACTGGCATAGGTGAACGCCTCGGCATCGCCCGGAACGCTCGACACGACAACACGGTGCGGGCCGACCCCGCGCAGGTGAGCCGCCAGCCGGGACGCCGTTTCGGGTTCGATACGGCGGTTGCGGTACGTCTCGCGCGCCACTCGGACCTGTTCCTGCAAATCCTCGATGCGGGCGTTCAGCGAGCGGATCGCGTCGGTGACCGTGTCGAATGTCGCTGTCGGGTTCCCGCCGATATTGCCGCCGGGAGCGTCCGGCAGCAATTTGCCGAGCTGGTCGAGCCGCGATCCGATTTCCGCGAGCCGCGCGGCCTCGCGGCTCAGCGCGGCGTGACCGGAAACTGCTTGCCACGCGGTCAGCGCGACGGAAGCGATGCCGACGATCAAGATGCCGAGAACCCAGAACCGGCGCGCCGGACCGGACGGCTGCGCGCGTGCCGCGAGCAGCCCCAGGACCGTCATCGCCAGAACCGCAGCGACCGGCACCCACCACAGCGCCTCGATATCGATCATGCGGGTCTGATCATACGGGGGCGGCTACTCCGAGTCCGGGACATTGCGATCGAGTTCGTCGAGCCAGACCGCGGCATGCGAATCGGACGGGGCGCGCCAGTCGCCGCGCGGCGACAGCGAGCCGCCCGACGAAATCTTCGGCCCGTTCGGCAGGGCGGAACGCTTGAACTGGCTCATCTCGAAAAACCGCCGCAGAAACACGCGCAGCCAGTGCTTGATTTCGGGCAGCGCGAATTCCTGCCGCGCGCTCTCGGGCGTGTTGGCGGGCCACGCACCCGTTTCGGCATCGTGCCAAGCGTTCCACGACAGATAGGCGATCTTCGACGGCGCGAAGCCGTAGCGGGTCGTGTAGAACAGATTGAAATCCTGCAACGCATAGGGGCCGACAACGCTCTCGGTCGATTGGATCGCACCGTCGGCGCCGGCCGGCACGAGTTCCGGCGAGATCTCGGTCCCGAGAATGTCGAGCAGCACGGCGGCGGTTTCCTTGGAGACGTCGCCGCTGGTCGCGACAAAGCGGATCAGGTGTTGGATCAGCGTTTTCGACACCGAGCCGTTCGGGTTGTAATGCGACATGTGATCGCCGACGCCGTAGGTGCACCAGCCGAGCGCCAGCTCCGACAGATCGCCGGTGCCGACGACCAGCCCGCCCTTGTGGTTCGCGAGCCGGAACAGGTAGTCGGTGCGCAGCCCCGCCTGTACGTTCTCGAACGTCACGTCGTAAAGCGTCTCGCCCCTGGCCGAGGCGTGGCCGATATCGGCGAGCATCTGTCTGGCCGCCGGGCGGATGTCGATCTCGGCGCCGGTAACGCCGAGCGCACGCATCAACCGCCACGCATTGTTTTTCGTGCCGCTGCTCGTCGCAAAGCCGGGCAGTGTATAGGCCAGGATGCTTTCGCGCGGCAGACCGAGCGAATCCATTACGCGCGCCGAGACGATCAGCGCCTGTGTCGAATCGAGCCCGCCCGAGACGCCGATCACGAGCCGCTTGATCCCGGTCGCCCTGAGCCGCTGCGCCAGCCCCTGCACCTGGATATTGTAGGCCTCGTAGCAATTGTCGCGCAGCATCGCCGGATCGGACGGCACAAACGGAAACCGCTCGACCGGGCGGTTGAGGTCGAGCCGGCCGGAGGGCGGCGCGAAGTCGAATTCGATGCGGCGGAAAGCCGGGGCGTTCTGGCCGGGCACCCGCGCCCCGAGTATCCGCGCATTGTCGCCGAACGTGTTTGTGCGCATCCGTTCCTGGCGGATGCGGCCAATATCGACATCGGCCACCGCGATCTCGGAGCCGGCGCTGAAGCGCGGCGTCTCGCACAGCGACTCGCCGATCTCGAAGATGCCGGCCTGCCCGTCCCAGGCGAGGTCGGTGGTCGACTCGCCGATCCCGGCCGCCGAATAGGCATAGGCCGCGAGACAGCGCGCCGATTGCGACGCGCACAGCAGCCGCCGCATCTGCGCCTTGCCGATCACGATATTGCTGGCCGACAGGTTCAGCAGGATTTCCGCTCCGGCGGCGGCGCCGGCCGCGCTCGGCGGTTGCGGCGCCCAGAGGTCTTCGCAGATTTCGATATGGAACGTGAATGGGGCCGGTCCCGCCGCCGCGAAGATCAGATCCGGGCCGAACGGTGCCGCGTGTCCGGCGACGGTGATCGACCCGCCGCGCACGCCTTCGCCGGAGGTGAAATGCCGGCGCTCGTAGAATTCGCGGTAGTTCGGCAGGAAGAATTTCGGCACCACCCCGAGCACCCGGCCGCGGTGGATCGCGACCGCGCAATTATAGAGCCGCCCCTCGCGCCGCAGCGGCGCGCCGACGACAAACACCGGATTCAGGTTTTCGCTTGCCGCGACCAGCCGCGCGATCTGCGCCTCGACCGCATCGAGCACCGCGTCCTGGAACAGCAGGTCGTCGATCGCATAAGCCGACAGCGACAGCTCGGGAAAGACCATCAGCGCGATCCCCGCCGCGTCGCCGTCGCGCAAGAGCGCGAGCGTCTGATCGCCGTTTGTCGCCGGCTCGGCGATCGCGACCTGCGGCACGCATGCGCCGACCCGCACAAACTGGTGACGATACGGAGAAAAGAAGGACGTCATCGGAGAGGCTGCTCGCATGCGGCTGATTCCCTGCCGCAATTTGGCGCTTGGCAAGCCGCTTCGTAAGAGGCCGTCGCATTGGCACAATCGGCCGATCCGGTTGACTGTGTCGCCGCTTCTGTTACAATAGCCGGGTCACTGGGGAGTAGCCGCCCGCTTGCGAGCGGGGCTTGCGTCAACATATTTGGCTGTCCACACACTGGGGCCATGGCGCAGGCGACCGCAAGGTTTGGCGAGACCTTTGGCATCGCTTTCCCGCACCCGGGCCGGGCGGGGAGAGTTGTGCCAAGTCTCGTCCGCCGCTCGGCCCCGGTGTCTCTCAGTGCAGGCTTTTCTGGTCTCGACCGGTCTCGTCGCGCTCGCCGAGATCGGCGACAAGACGCAGCTTCTCGCGCTGATGCTGGCGGCGCGTTTCCAGCGGCCATGGCCGATCATGTCCGGCATCCTGGTCGCGACCCTCGCCAATCATGCCGGGGCCGGACTGGCTGGGACGCTGCTCGGCAGTTTTGTCGCCGGCGGGTGGCTGCGCTGGGTCGTCGGGCTGTCGTTTCTGGCGATGGCGGTCTGGGCGCTGTTCCCCGACAGGCTCGACGCCGGCGACGGCGCGCGCGGCAGCGGCGGCGCTTTCGTCACCACCGTCATCGTCTTCTTTCTCGCCGAGATCGGTGACAAAACGCAGATCGCGACAATCGGTCTCGCGGCCCGGTTTGACGAGCTTTACGCGGTCGTCATCGGTACGACGGTCGGCATGATGCTGGCCAATGTTCCGGCCGTGATCCTCGGCGACCGGCTCGCCGGCAGGCTGCCGCTGAAGGCGATCCGCTGCGCCGCCGCGCTCGTCTTCGCCGCGCTTGGGGTCGCGACGATCATCATCGCATGACGATGATCATCGTGTGGCGTCGAGCCACGCATAACGTCCGGAATCGTCCCGGCGCGTCGGGTATTCCGTCGGCTGACCCGGCGCGGTTCGCTCGCGGGTCGGCGGGACTTGCCCGACAGAGCCGAGATGCGGTGCGCGCTCGCCCCGCGCCCGGATCCGCGCCGGGTTGCGAACCGATCGGATTGCCCCCATCTATGTTCCTGATAATGCGCGCGTTTCCGGTGCCGCCGGCGGCTGACGCGGCGGCCGTCGTCCGCCCTGCGTCCCCCAATGTCTTGCCGCGCGCGCCCGGTCCGGAGCGGCCCGGATTATGTCCGCCGGGCCACTTGCGACTGAACCGAAGAATTCGCGACACCGTCACGGCTGCCGCCGCGCCATCCGGAAGCGCACCGCCATAACGGTGTTCCGATTCGAGAAAAGCGACCCGGCCAAGTGGTTGCGATACCCGACCGGGTCCGATCCTAAGAGCCTATCCCGGTAGGTGCTGGGTCGGTCTGGCGGGTCTTTTCCGCCCCGGGTGCGCCAGGCCCTTGCCCCGATGTGATGCCATTGGGGCGACGGCATCGGGGCTGCGGCCCTTCCTGCCCAGGCCCAAAAATCCCTCGCCAGCCCTCAACCATCGCTTACCGGGATAGGCTCTAAGCACGGAGCGACCAGATGCCGAAGACTGACCGCACGATCCCTGAAATCTCCCCGTACCACAACGCCGCTTCCGGCGACCTGGCCGACGAACACGGCCGCCTTGGCGCCGAGATCGCCGCGCTTGAGGCGCGCCGCAAGGAAATCGCCGCAGAGCTGATCCGCCGCGGCGCAGCGTCGATCGATGGCGAGCTGTTCACGGCCACCGTCGTTTCCGAGGCGATGGTCGCCAATATCGATCGCAAGGCGATCGAAGAGGAGATGGGAGAGGCCTGGATCGCCCGCTTCCTGAAATGGTCGAAGCGCTGCGCATCGGTCCGCACGGCGCAGCGCGCCGCTGATGATCCCGATTCGACCATGGCCGCGTAAGGGAGGGTCAGAGCGCAACGGAACGGGCATCGCGCGCCAGGGCGGCGGCGAGCCGGGTCTCGATCTGGCGACGCAATCGCTCCGCGCCGGGCAGGCGCGGCTGTTGCGCCAGCGCCGTGCGGATGCAGGACAGCGCCTCGGCCCAGCGTCCTGTCCCGGCATGGAGCAGCGCCAGTTGCAGATGGATGGCAGGGGTGTGGTAACGCAACCCGAGCGACAGCCGCAGGTGGCGCTCCGCTTCTTCCGCATCACCCTGCGCGACGAGCGTCAGCCCGATCCCGGCCAGAGCGTCGGCGGAGGTCGGATCGAGCGCGGCGGCGATCCGGTAATGCCGCTCGGCGGCGACCGGCTGGCCGGTATGCAGCATGATCGCCCCGAGCCGGACATGCACCGGTGCGCTGTCCCCGGCGCGGCGTTGCGCCGTTTCGAGATAGGGCTGAGCGTCGTCCTTATGTCCCAACTGGATCAGGGCCGCGCCTTTCATCAGCGGCGCCCACGGCCCGTCCGGGTCGGCCCGCATCAGACGCTCGGCGACATCGAGACAGGCCGCGCTGCGGCCGAGAAAGAAATAGGCCTGCCCGAGCAGCAGCAGCGCGTTCGGCTGCTCGGGATCGATCGCCAGCGCCGCCAGGGCGTGTCCCTCCGCTTCGGCATAGGCGCCGATCGCGAGCGCGTGCGCCGCGTGCTGCAACGCGGCGCGGAGCCGCATCACGGCGGCGACAGGGCGGGCATCGTCCGCGAGCGGCGGGACTTCGGAGCCGGAACCGGTTGCCGGCGCGGCGCTCGGGAGCACGGTCAACGCGCCGGTCGGGTTTGCCGCGAATGACCGGCCGGTCGCACCCTCCCGATAAAAACCGAACCGGGCCAGCACGGTGGCGGCGATGTCGGCCGGCGTCACCGCGTGCAGCAGCGTGTCGACCGGAAAACCGGGTCCGGCGGCGATAACCGGCCCGGCGGAGGACACGACGAGGATGTCCGTTTCCGGACCGGTCAGCTCGATCAACCGGCCGAGCATCGCGTCGATAAACCCGCAGGCGGCATCGCTGCAACTTGCCCGCAGCAGCCCGTGATAAACCGCGAGAAACTGCCACGTTTCACACTCGATAATGTGCGTCGCCACCGCCTGGTTCGAGCCGGCCAGACCCACCGCCGCGCGCGGGAGACCGGCGAGCGCGGTGTCGTCCAGCTCCTCAGGGTGCAGCCGCAGATTACGCAGCGCCGGGCGCAAGCGCGGCGGCGAGATGCAGTCCGGAAGGAGAGGCCAGTCCTCCCGCAGCGAACCGGCGGGCAGGGCATACCGCTCATCGACGCAGATGCCGGGCCATGCGGAGGCCGGCGCCAAGCCGGGAACGCCGACCAGCGCGGTCTCGACCCCGGCAGTCGCGAGCGTCCTCCAGACCGGCGGCGCGCGCCAGGAACGCACCCCGACCGGCTGCACGCCGCCGCCATCCGGCCGCAGCTCGACGGTCGAGGTGATGCCGTGGATCGCGGGCGCCATTCCGGTCGCGATGCTGGCCCACAGCGCCGGCCCGGCGAGCCCGCCGGGTTCGAGCGTGCCGCTCGCTCCGGTCTCGACGAGGCGCGCCAATGTCGGCAGCCGGCCCGCATCGATCAGCCGGTGCAGCGCATCCCAGCCGGCCGCCTCGACACCGGCCAGCAGCAACCGCCGCGTCAGGCGCACGCCGCGGTCCTGCGGCGGCGGCGCAGGACAGCCAGCCCGGCGGCTCCGGCCGCGATCAGCGCGAGCGAGGAGGGTTCGGGCACTGCAAAAGGACCGTTGTAGCCGTAATCCGTGACGGTGAACGTATCCTCGTTAGGGCCCAGAATGCCGGCCAGATATCCGAGGGTTGGCGTCCCCGCCGAGTCAAAGACCAACTGTGCATATTTGGTCTCATCCGGTATGAAGAACGTATTGTAGTTTGTCCCGTCAAATTCGACAATTGGAGCTGAATTGAGCAGTTTGGGAGTGGAGGTAAAGTCGGAGGTGCTTGGATAGGCGAAAACAGCGCCGAAAAGGGTATCGACCTGATTACCGGCGGAAGTGCCTGTAATGTCTATAGAATCGGCGTCGGCACTGATCGTATAATCGATCGGACCCTGGGCGTCGATGTCCAGATCGTAGCTCGCCGGCGTTCCGATCGTCAGAACCGGACCGGGACCGGGTCCAGGATAGGTGCTGATAAAGGCCGCCTCGGCATGGCCGGCAAAACCGGCGCTGATCGCGGCAGTCGCCACCGCCAGTTTGGAGGCCAGCCCCAGACTCGTGCTCCGTTCGTCCATTGTCCCGGCTTTCCGAAAGCGTGCGAATTCCGGGTTTTTAAATGGCCGGCCCCGGTCTGACAAGCGCATCCGGTTCGGAAAGCGGGCGGTTAAGCATAAAAAAGAGCTGACGCCCTCTGGCCAGCCCCGCCTCGCGCGCGTAACGTGCCGCCCCCAACCATGCAATCGAGGCATCGGTGTTTGACGGTCCCTCCGCCTCCGACTTGGCGGCCGGCGCGATCCCCGGCGTTGCTGCCGCTTATTTCCGCCGCGATCCAAGCTTGCGCGCGCGCTGGGTGCGGTTGCGGCGTTACGCTTCCGGGGTGGTCGGCAGCAATTACGACATCTCGGATCGCTGCAACCTGCGCTGCGAGGGGTGCCTCTATTTCGAGGGCGAGGACCGCGCCAATCTCGCCGCGCCGGCGGCGGATGCGGCCTGGGATGGGCTGTTCGCGCGGGAACGGGCGCGCGGGGTCAATTTCGCCTATCTCGCCGGCGCCGAACCGGCGCTCGCCCCGGCC
Organism: Alphaproteobacteria bacterium; assembly: GCA_050246595.1. Lineage (GTDB taxonomy): Bacteria > Pseudomonadota > Alphaproteobacteria > ATCC43930 > CGMCC-115725 > DATARH01. The sequence continues at coordinate 86,955 of JBFWVT010000007.1, read as the reverse complement.
CGGCTCCGATCCGCCGCCAGGCATATCGGGCGCGGTGTCGTCTTTACCAATGGCACGGTGCCGATCGACCCCGACCTGCCCTTTCGCATCCATGTCTCGCTGTGGGGCGGGCCGGAGGATACCGTCGCGCTGCGCGGCGGCGATTGTTTCGCGCGGGCGTTCCGGCTGTTCGCCGGCGACCGGCGGGCGCGGTTCATCTTTACGGTAAATGCATTAAACATCGGCAGCGCCTGGACCGCGGCGGAACGCTGCGCCGCCACCGGTGTCAGATTGTCCTTCAGCCTGTTCAGCCCGACGGAACGGTACCGCGCCCGTCTCGATGCCGCGGACGCGAACGACAGCGCTTATTTCCGCATCAGCTCGCCAGAACGGCAGCTCACGCCGGGCCCGGCCGACCTCGCGCGGATCCGCGCCGAACTCGACGCAGTCGCCGCACGCCATCCGGAGACGGTCGTGTATTGCCCCGCCTACAGCCGCTGGGTGACCGACCCGGCCGGGCTGTACACGATCGATCCGGCGACCGGATGGGCCACCGATTGCGGCACTCGCCGCACCGCATGGCACCGGCATGTGCGCGCCGACCTGTCCACAAGCGACAGCAAGTGTTGCAGCCCCAATATCGAGTGCCGCAATTGCCGGGCCTACTCGATGGCGGCCGGGACCGCAGTCAGCCGGTTCCGGCGCTTTGCCGCCACATTCGAGGGGTTCCGCGACTGGCTCGACATCAGCGAGCAATGGGCCGCGCTGTTCTTGCAGGACTGGCCCGATGCGGCCTGACATCCGGCCTCCCGCGGATCGCGAAGCAGCCGCATGCCGGGCGCTGCTGCCGGAAGCCTTCCCCGAAAGCGGCTGGCCGGCCGAATTGCTGGCTGTTTCCGGGCCGGGCGGGATTATCGGCGCGGCGGCGATCGCCTGGGTGCCGCGCGGCTTTCCGGTGCTGGTCCGCGTCGCCGAGGCGTGGCGCGGACGGGGCATCGGGCGGGCCCTGTTGGCGGCGGCGATCGACAAAGCACGGGGCGAGACACCGGCGCTGCGGACATGGCACCCGGTCAGCGAGGGAAGCGCGGCTTCCCGCCTGTTTGCCTCGGCCGGGTTCCAAACCGGCAGGCGGCTGCTCGTTTTCGAAACGGATGCCGCGGCGTTCGAAGCGGCGATGCGGGCGCTGCTCGCCCGTCTGAGTCCCCGCATTCCCGAGAGCGCGCGGGTCGTTCCGGTGAGGGAAGCGGAGCCGGAGCGCGTGGCGCAACTGGCCGCCGCGCCGTTCGGCGCCGCGCCTCACGAGATCGCCCGCCGGCTGGTTCCGGGCGCCGCGTCGGGGTTCGATCCGGACCTGTCGCTCGCGCTGCTGAACGCAGACGTGCCGTGCGGGGTCATGCTGGCCACCCGGAGCGGGTCCAGGCTGGCGGTCGAGATCAATGTCGTCGCCCCCGATGCGCGGCGCCGCTGGGCGAACTGCATGCTGCTCGAAGCCATGGCGCGGCGCGGCCGCGCGGCAGGGATCGAGCTGTTCCGGTTCTGCTGCGAGGAGCACGTAACCGACACGATCAACCTGGCCCGGCGCAGCGGGGCGCGCCCGCTTCCGGCGGAACTCGCGATGGTGAAGCCGCTCGGCTAGGAACAGGCTGCCTACCGCGCGGTCAGCGTGGCCGACAGCGCTGAAGTCTTCTATCGTCGTTCCCGTGTTCCTGTCGGAAACCTTCGCCGGAAACCTCGATGAAGATAGCAGTGGGCGGTTTTCAGCACGAGACCAACACCTTTGCGCCGCAGCGCGCGACCTGGGACGATTTCGCGCGCGCCGATTCCTGGCCCGGCTTTGTGCGCGGCCCCGGGCTGATCGAGGCGGTGCGCGGCTGCAACATCCCGATCGCCGGCGCGATCGAGCGGCTACAAGCCCTAGGCCACGAGATCGTACCGCTGTGCTGGTGCTTTGCGACGCCGTCCTCCTATGTCGAGCGCGAGGCCTACGAGCGGGTTGCCGATGCGATGCTCGACGACCTTGCCGCGCACGGCGCCGCGGAGAGTGAGGGGGGGCGGCATCGACGGCATCTATCTCGACCTGCACGGCGCGATGGTCGCCGAGCATCACGACGACGGCGAGGGCGAATTGCTGCGCCGCATCCGCGCGCTGGTCGGCGACCGGATGCCGATCGTGACCAGCCTCGACTATCACGCGAACATGACCCCGGCGATGGTCGAGCACGCCAGCGCGATGGTGGGCTACCGCACCTATCCGCATATCGACATGGCGGCGACCGGGGCGCGCGCCGCTGCGCTGCTCGACCGGCTGTTGCGCGAGCGCCGGCCCCTTCACAAAGCATACCGGCGGATCGATTTTCTGATCCCGCTGGTCTTCCAGTGCACCGACGCCGAGCCGGCGCGCGGCCTTTTCGCGCTGATCGACGAGATCGAGCGCGGCGCGTCGGCGGATTCGCCCGGTTCCTCGCACAACCAGGGTATTGTCGCGATTACGCACACCCCCGGATTTCCGCAGGCCGATATCGAAGATGCCGGACCGGCGCTCGTCGTCTACGGGTACGACCGCGAGACGACCGAAGCCGCCGCCGACCGGATCGCCGCGGCGATCCGCGCCCGCGAAACTGATTTCGCCGAGCGGATCTACGAACCGGACGAGGGCGTCGCCGAGGCGCTGCGTCTGGCCTCGGGCGCGGCAAAGCCGGTCGTCCTCGCCGATATCCAGGACAATCCCGGCGCCGGCGGCAGCTCGGACACGGTCGGGCTGCTGCGGGCGCTGATCGCAGCGAAGGCCGAAGGGGCAGTAATCGGCCTGATCGTCGATTCGGAGGCAGCGGCGCTGGCGGCGGAGGCCGGCGAGGGGGCGCTTCTCGATTGCGGTATCGGGGCGAAGGTCGGGTTCGCCGGCGAGAGGCCGGTCGAAGCCGAGTGGCGGGTCGCGCAGCTCGGCAGCGGCGTTTTCACCGGTACCGGCCCGGTGTATCGCGGCTTTCGGTTTAATATCGGCCCGATGGCGCTGGTGCGGGACGAAGCAAGCGGCGTCTCGGCGGTGCTCGCCGCCAAGCGCATCCAGGCCGCCGACCGGGAGATGTTCCGCCATGTTGGGATCGAGCCGGAACGCGTGCCGATCCTCGCGCTCAAATCGACCGTGCATTTCCGCGCCGACTTCGCCCCGATCGCTGCGGCGATCCTGTGCGTCCGCGCGCCCGGCGCGGCGATCTCGGACCCGGCCGAACTGCCGTACCGGAATCTGCGCCGCGGCATCCGCCTGCATCCGCTCGGTCCGGAACGGCGGTAACCGGCCGTCAACCGACAAGCGGTCAGGGTTCGGCATCTTCTCTGCTACGATGACAACCCGATGCATTCCAGGGTCGCGGCCGCGATGCGCGCCGATGTCGAGCGCCTCGCGGCGAGAGCAACCCGCAGCCGGCCGCTACGGTTTCGGATATTCGGCTTGTTCAGATTGCTTCTTCTGATACTCGGCGTGTTCGCGGCGGGTCTCTACGTCGCCGGCGCGTTCGATTTCGACCGGGTCCTGCACTGGCGCGGCATGCGCGTCGAACCCGGCGAATTCACGCTGTGCATCCGCTCGAACCGGACGAACTGCGTCGTCGACGGCGATACGATCCATTACGACGGCGTCATCATCAGGATCGAGGGGATCGACACGCCCGAGACGCATCGCGCCAAATGCGAGGCCGAACAGGCGCTCGGGAGGCGCGCGACCGAGCGGCTGCTCGAACTGGTCAATGCCGGGTCGTTCGAGATCGTGCGGAAGGGAAGGCGCGACACCGACAAATACGGGCGCAAGCTGCGTGTCCTCGAGCGCGGCGGCCAATCCTTTGGCGACATCCTGATCGAGGAGGGGCTGGCGCGGTCCTGGGGCGGGTCGCGCCGCAGCTGGTGCCGCGGCACCGGCCGCGCCGGCAGGGACCCGCGGTGACGCGGTCCCGGCGAGCGCCGATGCGGCTTTGCCGGCAGTCGAAAGTATCGCACAGTGCCGGCACCAATCAGAGCGGGGCGGAAGATGCGGTTCGGGCTATTCGGCGGGGCCTCGGCGCGGCGCGGTGTGCCGGCGGCGGAAAGCGCGCGCGGCTATCACGATTATGTCGAATACCATGTCGAGGCCGAGGCGCTCGGGTTCCACGGCAGCTTTGTCACCGAGCATCATTTCACAAAAATCGGTCAGATCTCGGCGACCTTGAACCTGCTGACCTGGATCGCGGCGCGCACGACGACATTGCGGCTCGGCACGGCGGTCATCGTATTGCCGTGGCACAACCCGGTGCTGCTCGCCGAACAGGCCGCGACCCTGGACCTGCTGTCCGGCGGAAGGCTCGATTTCGGCGTGGGAAAAGGATACCGCAACAACGAGTTCACCGGGTTCGCGATGCCGCCGGAGGAGGCCGAGAGCCGCTTCGAGGAAGGGCTTGCGGTGATCCTGAAGGCGTTTACCTCCGATGAGAAGTTCTCGCATCGCGGAAACTACTGGCGTTTCGACAATATCGTCGTCGAGCCGCCGCCGGCGCAACGCCCGCACCCGCCTTTGTGGATGGCGGCGAGCAGCGCCGAGTCGATCCGCGGTTGCGCCCGGCGCGGTTGCAACCTGCTCCTCGATCAGTTCGCCGCGCCGGAGCTGATCGGCGAGCGCATCGCGCTGTACCGCCGGGCGCTCGAAGATGCCGGGCATGTCTACGACCGGACGCGGGTGGCGGTGGCGCGCAATTTCTGGGTCGCGAGCGACGCCGCCGACAGAGAGGCCGCGCTGCGGCGCCAAGCGCAGGCCAATCAGCGGCTGCTCGATTTGTCGCGCGGCCCGGCGAGCCGCCCGACCTCGCATATTCTCGGCTATTCCGACGCGCCGGGGGCGCGCGAGGCGCACGCGCTGATCGGCACCCCGGACGAGGTCGCCGCTAAGCTCGATGCGCTGCGACAGGTCGGGGTCGATTACGTGCTGCTCAGCGGCCAGGGATCGCGCGACAATCTGCGCCGTTTTGCTCGCGACATCATGCCGGCGTTTGCGGGGCGCTGAACGCCCCGGGTCGGGAGCGCCGGCATGCTGCCCGAAGCATGAGCCTGCACGGTTTTCGGAACGGGCACTCCGTAAAAGGTTCAGCGCAACCGACGATACCGCTTCATCCCCAGCAGTCCAATCAGGCCGGCGCCCAGCAGCAGCAACGAGCCCGGTTCCGGCACCGCCGCCGGGGCGGCATTGAGCACACCCGCGAAGCTCAGCGAGGGCGTAGTGCTGACACTGACTGTACTCAGGTCGATAAAAACGCTCGACACCGAGGCACCGCTGCCCAACCCAAAACTCGACAGATCAATGGGGGCGGTGTTTAGCGGGAACCCTCCCGCCGAGGAACCGGTATCGGCGGACAGGTAGGAATGCGTCTGACCGTTTATGGTTACGGCAAATGTGTCAGGCACGCCAAGATCAAACAGAACGAAATCCGTACCGGACCCGTTCGAAATACCGGACGAGAACCCAAGGTGACGGAGGCACCCGGCGAGAAGGAAAAGGCGTATGTTGCGGGATCGAGATCTGTCAGGACGCCCTCAAGCGTCCCGCCCACCGTTGTGAAAGACCCATTGGATGCTATGAGAGAATCCGCGGACGACACGAAATCATAACCGCCTACTGGTATCGCATGAGCCGGGCTCGTGGCCGCTACGGCACCTGCGATGAGTGCCGTGGCACCCAAAACAGCCGCTGCCAGCCGGGATATACGCTCATTCATGACACTCTCCTATTCGTGCGTTTGACCGCCTGTTTAAATGGCAAATTTCGTGCCATATCCTGGAATTTTCCAAAATCACCAGGAAATCCATGAAAAAATCGCCCAGTGCTAGTTGCGATCGCTTGTGTCTAAGCCTTGGATTGTGAAGAATTTCGACACAGGGAATGGAGGCAATTCAGCCCGCCTCATGCAAGTATCTGAATTTAATATATTTTTCCCAAAGAGGTTCGCGAGAATTGTAAGGAATGCCGATACCATTACTAATAGTATATGACCATATATTATAGTATATATATTGCCTTACACAGGGTTAGCTTAGATTGCCGCGAAGCTCGACGCGCTGCGACAGGTCGGGGTCGATTGCGTGCTGCTGAGCGGCCAGGGATCGCACGACAATCTGCGCCGCTTCGCCCGCGATATCATGCCGGGCTTCGTGGGAATACCTTGTGTCTTCCGGGTCGCCGGGTGTCTTCCAGACCGCCGGCGTCCCGGCCGGAGTCATCGGCGCGTTCCATTAACCTTAATTTAATCGCCGTGGCTGATGATCCGTCGGCCGGGCCAGCCGCTCTTGACCTATTCTCCGGCTGCTTCCGGCGTGTTGGGATCTTCCTCTCCGAACTTCGGCGCCTTTTACAGGCGCCAATCTTTTCGTCTATTGGTCGCCAGAAGCGCGTCGCATGGGCTGAACGAGGCAGAGTCCATCATTTTACCGCTGGAAAGCCGCGCTGGCGGAAGCGGACGCCCGAAAAGGCCGCTCTTGCACAAAGCTCATCGCCTGTTGGCGACAGCAAACAAAATGCACCGCTCGCCACGGCATAGGCTTTGCACGGCTCAGCCCCTCCTGCGAACTCCATTGGGTATTGCGGGTGCCGGTATCGCCGGCGATGCCTTCTGCCCGGCACGATACAAACGATACACCAAGCGCCTCCGACAACATCTTGGCGATACATTGACGGGCATAGGCTGACCCGAAACGGTCGGTTGCAATTCAACCCGGATGACGACGATCTGAGAACCGCTGGAAACGAGCCATGAGTTATGACCTCACCGTCCGCGTAACGATTGTCGGGCGTGCCAGCCGGCGCTGGCGCGGCGCGAAGAGTCCGGCCGAAGCAGAGCGGCTCAACCAGGCCCTGTCCGAAGCGCGTGCGCAAAATCTCCGCAAGCCCGTCGAAGATATTCTCAGGAAGGAACTGCCCGGTGTGAAGATCGAGGCGCCGGCGCAGGGTCTCGGTAGCCAACATGGATTTCCGCTAACCGGCGAAGACAACGCCGCGATCGACCGCAGCGTCGTTGTCGCCATAGAGCTGACGACGACCCTCAGAGGCACCAGGACCGAGTTCCGCCCGACCAAGATTTACGCGCCAAGCAAATACTGGACCCTCAAGGTTGTGTCATTGGTCGGCGGCAGCGGCGGCCTCAAGGTTGTGCATATGCGGGTGAAGGTGCGCAGCTCCACAACCGGCCGCGAACTCACAATGGCAGGAACCCTTGCCGGCGGCGCCTTGCCGAGTCCTAAAAAGCCGTTCGACCTCGACAATCGGAAAAACCTGGATCAGCCGATCGGTCAGGAGGTCACATTTACCACCCCGGAAGCCGAAGGGTTCGACTACTTCGTCGGATCGGAGAACGGACAGTGGGTTCGGCTGGTCAACGCCGGAGTCGGCTTTATCCGGAAACGGGAGACAACGTTCCTGCAATTTACCAGCCTCGATACGGAGCCCGGCTCTCTGGTGTTCGACTACAGCAAGGGTTGGTCGTTGCCCAAGGTTGATCTCGGCGTCGTCACCGGGATTCTGAAAGTCGAGGGCGCGGTCCCGAGCGATTATATCGACGGCAGCACCATGGTGACCGTACCGACCCAGGATGTACACCGCTCCCACGATGGATTGCTCGTCAGCTTCCCGACCGAAAAGGCCGGTTGGACCGATCTGACAGCCAAAGATCGGGAACGCCTGACGGACTTTGTGACCAGCAAAGCCCGTAACATCGCCGCACTGGCCGATCTGGGTTTCAAGGTCGCTCCGTAATTGCCGATCACCGATGAGATCGGACGCAATCGGCTCGGAGCGCCTGTCAAAACCTCGGCGCTTCCCGACAAGCCGAAGCCTTGCGAAACGCCGGGATCACCCCGCCCGTAAATACTGCACCGCCTCGTCGCGGCGGAACAGGTAGAGGAGCAGCTTTAGCGCCTCGCCGCGCGGGGTCGACAGGGTGGGGTCGCGTTCCAGGATCAGACGCGCGTCGTCATGCGCGATCGCGATCAGCCCCTCGTGCCGCCCCAGATCGGCGAGGCGCAATTGCGGCAGCCCGCTCTGCTTTGTGCCGAGCACCTCGCCGCCGCCGCGCAGCTTGAGATCCTCCTCGGCGATGCGGAACCCGTCTTCGGTTTCGCGCAATACCGCGAGCCGCCGCCGCGCGAGATCGCCGAGCGGCGCCTGATACAGCAGCAGACAGGTCGCAGGCTGGTCGCCGCGCCCGACACGGCCACGCAGCTGGTGCAATTGCGCGAGGCCAAAACGCTCGGCGTGCTCGATGACCATCACGGTGGCCGCCGGCACGTCGATCCCGACCTCAATGACCGTCGTCGCAACCAGCAGATCGACCGGGTTGTTCGCAGGATCGGTGGCGGCGAAGGCGGTCATCGCACGCTCCTTGTCGGCGCTCTTCATGCGCCCGTGCACGAGCCCGACCCGGCCCGGCAGCAGGTTTGACAGCGCGCGGTAGCGTTCCTCGGCGGCGGCGATGTCGGCGTTCTCCGACTCTTCGATGATCGGGCAGACCCAGAACACTTTTGCGCCGCGTTGCAGCGCCCGCGCGATCGCTTCGGTGACCTCCTCGATGCGGTCGAGCGGTAAGGTCCGGGTATCGACCTTCTGCCGTCCGGGCGGCTTGTCGGTCAGGCGCGAGGTGTCGAGATCGCCGTAAACCGTCATCATCAGCGTGCGCGGGATCGGTGTCGCGCTCATCAAGAGCGTGTCGGCGTCGCGCCCCTTGGCGGCCAGCGCGAGGCGCTGCTCGACGCCGAAGCGGTGCTGCTCGTCGATCACGACAAGCCCAAGATCGCGGAACTCGACATCCGGGGTCAGCAGCGCGTGCGTCCCGACGACAACCGGCGTCAGACCCGACACCAGGCTCGCCAGCATCGAATCGCGCGCCCTCCCCTTTTCGCGCCCGGTCAGCAGCCCGATTTCGACCCCGGCCGGCGCCGCGAGCCGCGTCAACACCTGATGGTGCTGCCGCGCCAGAACCTCGGTCGGGGCGAGCAATGCCGCCTGCGCACCGCTCTCGACCGCGATCAGCATCGCCAGCAATGCGACCACGGTCTTGCCGCTCCCGACATCACCCTGCAACAGCCGCATCATGCGGTGCGGCGATTTCATGTCGCCGGCGATCTCGGCCAGCGCCTGGCGCTGGCTGCCGGTCAACGCGAAGCCGAACCTGTTCTCGGCGCGCGCCTGCAAGTCGCCGGTGCCGGCGATCATGCGGCCCTTGCGACGACGGCGGCGCGCTCGCACCAGCGCGACGGCGAGTTGGCTCGACAGGATCTCGTCATAGGCAAGACGCTCGCGTGCCGGGGTTTCCGGATCGAGATCGACGGCGCTTTGCGGGGCGTGCGCGGCAATGAGCGCCTCGCGCCACCCCGGCCAGAAGCGCCGCTCCCGGAGCGCCGGATCAAGCCATTCGGGCAGCGCCGGCGCGCGCTCGCAAGCAGCGGCGACGGCCCTCGCCACAACGCGCGACGACAGACCGGCGGTCAGCGGATAGACCGGCTCGACGCCGCGGACCTGCTCCTCGCTGTCAGGCGACGCGACCCGGTCGGGATGCACGATCTGCGGCGTGTTGCCGTAGAATTCGATCCTTCCGCTGATGATCCGCTCGGCGCCGACCGGCAATAACCGGGCGAGCTGATCGCCCTTCGCATGGAAATAGACCAGCACCAGCGTGCCGGTGCCGTCACTGCACACGACCCGCGCCGGACGGCGGCCGATGCCGGGCTCGTGCGCCTCGATCCGCGCCTTTACCGTGACGATCGCGTCGCGCCAGTCGCGCGGGTTCAGTTGGCCGATCGCGGGCGCGGCGGTGCGGTCGATCAGCCCGGTCGGCAGGTGCCACAACAGATCGACCACATTGGGACCGGCGGCGCGCTCGATCAGCTTCGCGAGCGTCGCGCCGATGCCGGGCAGCACCGTCACCGGCGCAAACAGCCTGTCGAGAAGAGCGGGTCGCATGAGCGATAGATGGGTTGCCGAATGCCGGGCTGACGTTGCGGCTCAGCATGGCTATATCGAAGGGACCATGCCAGCCCGTCCGACCGAGACACCCGACGCCATCCGCCGCAAGCGGCTCCTGTTCCGCTCCTGGCACCGCGGCACGCGCGAGGCCGACCTGATCCTCGGCTCGTTCGCCGAGGCGCATCTCGCCGGGTTCGACGAGAACAGGCTCGCCGAGTACGAATCGCTGCTCGCCTGCCCTGACGCCGAGCTGTTCGACTGGATCGCCGGCCGCCTCGCGCCGCCTCCCGAGTACGATACCGAGGTCACGCGCCTGCTGCTGGCCTTCCGCTACACCCCGCGCGCGACGTGATCGCGCGAATGACCGATTCTTGAGAGATGGGTACGTTGCTATCCCAGGCGAGGCGATACGCTCCCTCTCCCCTGGCAGGGGAGAGGGTCGGGGTGAGGGGGCGGATTCCAGAGCGGTTGCCGACACCCACCTCACCCTCCCAGCGTTTTCGCGATGGGCTCCTCCCTCTCCCCCCTGAAGGGCGGAGAGGGGTCTCCGTCGGGGCTGCATGAAACTCCTCCCCAACCTCGCCCGCTTGCTCGCCTCGGGACCGCACGCCGTGCTTCTGTCCGGGGCACCCGAAGGGCACGACGCCGCGACGATCGGCGGCTTGCTGGCCGAGACCGGCGCTCCGGCCTGGCTGCATGTCTGCCGCGACGATGCGCGCATGACCCGGTTTGCCGCCGCACTCGCGTTCTTCCATCCGCACCTCGACGTGCTGACCTTCCCGGCCTGGGATTGCCTGCCCTATGACCGCGTCTCGCCAAATGCCGACATCGTCAGCCGACGCATCGACGTACTGACCCGCCTCGCGGCTCGCTCCCTCCCTGACCCTCTCCCGCAATCCCCGGGTCAAGCCCGGGGAGGGGAGGGAAGAGTAGGGGTAGACGGCAGCGAGAAGCGGCCCTTCGTGCTGCTGACAACTGTCAACGCGGTCGTGCAGCGCGTGCCGCCGCGTAAGCTGTTCGACGGGCGCGTGCTGCGGCTCGGTCCCGGCGGGCGCATCCCGCTCGACCGGCTGCAAGGTTTCTTCCGCAACAACGGCTATATCCGCACCGATACGGTGCGCGAACCCGGAGAGTACGCGGTGCGCGGCGGCATCGTCGATCTCTGGCCCTCCGGCGCGGCGACGCCGATCCGGCTCGATTTCTTTGGCGACACGCTCGAAAGCCTGCGCGGCTTCGACCCGCTGACGCAGCGTTCGACCGGGGCGCTCGACGGGTGCGTGCTGCGCCCGGTCAGCGAGGTCCTGCTCGACGACACCGCGATCCAGCGTTTCCGGTCGCGCTACCGCGAGGCGTTCGGCGCAGTCGGCACCGACGATCCGCTTTACGAATCGGTCAGCGCCGGGCGGCGGCAGGCCGGCATGGAGCACTGGTTGCCATTCTATTACGAGACGCTGGAGACGCTGTTCGACTACGTGCCGGGCGCGGCGGTGTCGCTCGACCACCAAGCCGAGGAGGCGCGTGCCCACCGGCTCGAACAGATCGCTGATTTCTACGCCGCGCGCGAGACGATCAGCGCCACCGCACGCGGTACCGCCCCGCTGTACCGCCCGGTCAAGCCCGACCGGATGTTCCTCGGCAAGGCCGACTGGGCGAAGGCTGTCGCAGGCCGCGCCACGGTGCAGCTCTCGCCATTTGCGATGCCGGCGGACGGCCTCCCCGGATACCCCCACCCCGACCCTCCCCCGCAAGCGGGGGAGGGAGTTATAGGGGCGGCGGGTGCGCAACTCTCTCGACCGACTCTTCGCTCCCCCTCCCCCGCAAGCGGGGGAGGGTTGGGGTGGGGGCAGGCCGACGCCTTTGACGCCGGCGCCCGCGCGGCGAAAAATTTCGCCGCCGAACGCGCCGATACGCGCATCAACCTGTTCGACGCGGTGCGCGACTATATCGCCGCCGAGCAGAAATCCGGCCGCCGTACCGCGATCGCCGCCTATAGCGAAGGCTCGGCCGACCGGCTCGCCACCGTGCTGCGCGAGCACGGTGTCACCGAACTGCGCCGGATCGCCGACGCCGCCGCGCTGGCGAAATTGCCGCCGCTTCGCGCCGTCGGCCTCGCCCTCCTCCCGCTCGAACAGGGTTTTTCGACTGACAGCCTGCTGTTTCTCGGCGAGCAGGACATTCTCGGCGACCGCCTCGCGCGCACCCCGCGGCGACGCCGCAATGTCGACGAATTCATCACCGAGGCGGCCAGCCTGTCGGCTGGCGATCTTGTCGTCCACGCCGAGCACGGTATCGGCCGCTATGAGGGGCTGGAGACGATCGATGTCGCCGGCGCGCCGCACGACTGTCTGAGGGTTCTTTACGCCGGCGACGACCGGCTGTTTGTGCCGGTCGAGAATATCGAGGTTCTGTCGCGCTACGGCTCGGAGGACACGCCGGCGCAGCTCGACCGGCTCGGCGGGGTCGGCTGGCAGGCGCGCAAGGCGCGCGTCAAGCAGCGCATCCGCGAGATCGCCAACGAATTGATCCGTATCGCTGCCGAGCGCCAGTTGCGCCCCGGCGAGACGATGGTCCCCCCCGAGGGTCTCTACGAGGAATTCGCCGCTCGTTTCCCCTACCCCGAAACCGACGATCAGTTGCGCGCGATCGAGGACACGCTGACCGACATGGCTGCGGGCAAGCCGATGGACCGGCTGATCTGCGGCGACGTGGGTTTCGGCAAGACCGAAGTGGCGTTGCGCGCCGCCTTTGTCGCGGCGTTTGGCGGCGGCCAGGTCGCCGTCATCGTGCCGACGACATTACTGGCACGGCAGCATTACCGCAGTTTCAGCCAGCGCTTCGCGGGGTTGCCGTTGCGCATCGCGCAACTGTCGCGCATGGTCGGCGCCAAAAAAGCAAAGCAGGTCAAATCCGACCTCGCAGAAGGAAAAATCGAGATCGTGATCGGCACGCACGCCTTGCTCGCGAAGGATGTGCGGTTCGCGCATCTCGGTCTGGTGATCGTCGACGAGGAGCAGCATTTCGGCGTCGCGCAGAAGGAAAAGCTGAAACAGCTCAAGGCCGATGTCCATGTGCTGACGCTGACCGCGACACCGATCCCGCGCACCTTGCAACTGGCGCTGTCCGGGGTACGGGAGATGAGCCTCATCGCGACCCCACCGGTCGATCGTCTGGCGGTGCGCACCTTTGTCACCCCTTACGACCCGGTCGTCGTGCGCGAGGCGATATTGCGCGAGCGCGACCGCGGCGGGCAGATCTTCTATGTCGCGCCGTATATCTCCGATCTCGACGAGGTGCGCGAGGAGCTGCGCAATATTGTGCCCGAGATAAGGGTTGCGGTCGCGCATGGCCGCATGGTGCCGAGCGAACTCGAAACCGTGATGAGCGCGTTCGACGAGCGCGCCTACGATCTGCTGCTGTCGACCAATATCATCGAATCCGGTCTCGACATCCCGACCGCGAACACGCTGATCGTGCATCGCGCCGACAGGTTCGGGCTGGCGCAGCTCTACCAGCTTCGCGGCCGTATCGGACGCGGCAAATTGCGCGCCTATTGCTATCTGACCCTGCCCGAGAAGAAGAAACTGGCGCCGACCGCGACGCGGCGGCTCGAGGTGATGCAGACCTTGGACACGCTCGGCGCCGGGTTTCAGCTCGCGAGCCACGATCTCGACATCCGCGGCGCCGGCAATCTGCTCGGCGACGAGCAGTCCGGCCATATCCGCGAGGTCGGCATCGAATTGTATCAGCATATGCTCGAAGAGGCGGTCGCGGCGGCCAAGAATTCGGGCGGTGTCGGGGGTCAGATGGCGGGCGAGGAGGAATGGAGCCCGCAGATCACGCTCGGCATGCCGGTGCTGATCCCGGAGGGGTATGTCGCCGATCTCGGCGTGCGCCTCGGGCTTTATCGCCGCATCGCGCAGCTGTCGAGCCGGCGCGAGCGCGATGCCTTTGCCGCCGAGCTGATCGACCGCTTCGGGCCGTTGCCGCGCGAAGTGGAAAACCTGTTGCAGATCATCGCGATCAAGCGCGACTGCCGCGGGGCCGGGGTCGAACGGGTCGAGGCCGGGCCGAAGGGCGCGGTGGTCACGTTGCGCGGCAACCGCTTTGTCAACCCGGCCGGGCTGGTCGAGCTGATCCAGAAACAGGCCGGCACATTGCGGCTGCGCCCGGACCAGAAGTTGGTCTATCTACGTGACTGGCACGACGAGGCGGCCCGCCTCAAAGGCGTCGCCGGCCTGTTGCAGGCGCTGGTGAAGCTCGCCCGCGCCGCCACTCCCGAGGCGCCGGCGGTCCCGATGCCGCGCCCGACGCCGGAGCTGGTCAAGGCCCGCGCGGCGGGACGGCGGTGACGCGGATTCCCTGATCGCAGGGAATTTTTCTCCGTTGGGTGTGACGGGCGCGGAAATGCTGGGTTTGGCCCGGACGAGGAGGGAAATTTCCCGCGACGAGCAGGGAGGTGCCCGGCCCGATCAGGGAATGGACAGGGACGTGCCGCCTGGACGCCGCTCCGCCTTCCAGGAGAGAAAGTGTTCCACAGGATTGCGGCTATTTTTGTGTCGGTGCGATCGCTGTAGGATCGGGCGCAGCGATTTGCCGCCGCGGCAGAGCGCGTTACCGCGTGCGCGGATGAGGCGGGGATGGATTTCGCCGGCAAGATTTTTGACGCGGCGCTCGGCGGTCTGCCGGGTGTGGCGATGGCATTGCTGCCGGACCATCTCAAACGGCGCGCGGCGGCCCGGTTTGACGATCTGAACCCGTTCAACGAGCTTTCCGCCAATCACGATCTGGTGCGGGCGCTGCGTCTGGCGTGGGTCGAGGCCGCCGGCGAGGTGCTCGACGCGGCAGAGCACGAAGCCTCGCGCAACAGCGAGGTCGCGCGTTTCGAGGCCGTGGCGCGGCGGGGGCTTATCGCTGTGCGCGATGCAGCTTTCGACCGGGGCGCGCATCCCGGAGAGAGCGCGATCGACCGGCATCTGCCCGTCGTCTTGCAGGGTGTTCCGGAATTCGTCGCCGCCGCGCCGGACAGCGGACCCGAACGGTCGCTGACCCGCAGCTTTACGATGACGCTGGCCGCGCTGACGGGCTGGGACGCGCGCGAGGTTCCGGCGGTCTTCGGGCAGATCGCCGAGGCGGGGCTGCCGGTCCGGGGCGGCGGTCCGCCGCGTGCATTTGGCGATCTCGTCTTTGCCGCGTTCGCCGAGCTGGTCAAGGACCCGAACAAATACCCACAGGCCCGCGAAGCCTTTCATATCGCGACCGATAAGCTGGCCCGCGACCTCGCCGAGGCGACCTTGACGGCGGTGCGCGGTCTCGACGGCAGGCTCGACGCCGCGATTGCCGGACTCGACGCGCTTGCGGTGCTGCGCGACGGCATCACCGATTATCTCGGAACGCTGCCCGAAATCGCGGCCGGGGTAGAGCGGATCGACAAGCGCACCGAGCGCATCGAGGCGGTGCAGCAGGACCAGGGGGCGATGCTGGCCGAGCTTCTTGCCTTGGCCCGGACGGGCGGTGCGTTTCAGCGCGCGGCCGAGCAGGGCATTTCCGAGGCGGCGGTGCGGGCGATCGTCGAGCGGCTCGGCGGCGAGGGGATCGCGGGGGACGATCTGATCTCGTGGTTGGACAACTGGATCGAAGCGGCGCAACGCGAGCTTCGCCGTGGCGGCAACGAGGACGAAGCCTTCGAGAAAGCGCGGCGCGAGGCGGCGCGGTTGTTCAATTCGGGCCGGATCGCGGACGCGTCCTCGGCCTTGATGGGGGAGTTCGAGCGCGAGGAACGGGAGGAACAGGAACGGCAGCAGGAACGGAAACGCCGACGTGTGCGGCTGCTGGAAGAGGCAATCCGCTTCGACGAACTGGCGCTGAATGGCGAAGCCGCCGCGGCCAAACTGCGGCTGATTGCGGAGGTCGAGGGCATTTCCGGGCCGGAGGCGGTTGGCGCGTTTCTGTTCGAGAAGGCCGGAGAATTCCGCGAGCGCGGTAAGCAGAAGGGCGAAAATGCGGCGCTGCTTGTCGCTATCGCTGCCTATCGCGAGACGCTGAAGGAACGGACGCGCGAGCGCACGCCGCCCGGTTGGGCGGGGACGCAGAACAACCTCGGCAACGCGCTCTCAACGCTCGGCGAGCGAGAGAGCGGCACGGCGAGGCTGGAGGAAGCAGTCGCCGCCTATCGCGCGGCGTTGATGGAATGGTCGCGCGAGGGCGTACCGCTGCAATGGGCGACGACGCAGAACAATCTCGGCCACGCGCTCTGGAGGCTTGGTGAACGCGAGAGCGGCACGGCGCGGCTGGAGGAGGCGATCGCAGCCTTCCGCGCCGCGCTGACGGAGTGGACGCGCGAGCGCGTGCCACTTGGCTGGGCGATGACGCAGAACAATCTCAGCGGCGTGCTGACGCGTCTCGGTGAGCGGGAGAGCGGCACGGCGAGGCTGAAGGAGGCGGTCGCCGTCTATCGCGAGGCGCTGACTGAGTTGACGCGCGAGCGCGTGCCGCTCGACTGGGCAATGACGCAGAACAATCTCGGCGCCGCACTCCAGATCCTCGGCGAGCGCGAGAGCGGCACGGCGCGGCTGGAGGAGGCGGTCGCCGCCCATCGCGCGGCGCTGACGGAACGGATGCGTGAGCGCGTGCCGCTCGACTGGGCAGCGACGCAGAACAATCTCGGCAACGCGCTCCAGAGGCTTGGCGAGCGGGAGAGCGGCACGGCGCGGCTGGAGGAGGCGGTCGCCGCCTATCACAAGGCACTGACCGAGCGGACGCGCGAGCGCGTGCCGCTCGATTGGGCGATGACGCAGAACAATCTCGGCCTCGCACTGTGGAGCCTCGGCGAGCGGGAGAGCGGCACGGCGCGGCTGGAAGAGGCGGTCGCCGCCTATCACAAGGCACTGACCGAGCGGACGCGCGAGCGGGTGCCGCTCGATTGGGCGGCAACGCAGAGCAATCTTGGCGAGGCGTTCGAGAAACTCGGCGCGCGCGAGAGCGGCACCGGTCGGCTCGAACAGGCGGTCGCCGCCTATGATGCCGCGCTGGAGGTCTTTGTCGCGGCGAAAGCCGACTACTACGTCGAATACACCCGGCGGAATCGCGACCGGGCCGCTTCGCTGCTCGAACAGCGGCGGGAGAAACCCGGTTAAGCAGACTTGCCGGATCGAAACGCAATTCTCCCTCTCCGCCCCCAGGGGCGGAGAGGGTTGGGGTGAGGTGGGGGATTCCAGAGCGCTGGCCGGCACCCACCTCACCCTCCCAGCGCTTGCGCGCTGGGCCCCTCCCTCTCCGCCCTGAAGGGCGGAGAGGGAAAACATGCGACCTGCCCGAGGGATCGTCCTAAAACGCCCCAGCAGTCGTGGGACGGAAAAGCAGAGCGCATTCGGCCTTACCGACACCAAATCTTCGCCTTTGGCGGATTACCCTCGGCTTTCGCCGGGGTCATCCGCCCTACGGCTGCCTCTCAGGTCAGAACGCCTCCAGCCCCAGAATCCCGTCCACCGGGTCCACCCCGGCGATCACGCGGCGGCCGATCAGATCTTTCAGGGTTTCGGTCGTGCCGCCGCCCAATGTGCCGTAGCGGGCGCCGCGGTAGAAGCGGGAGACCGGGAATTCTTCGGTGAAACCGTAGCCGCCATGCACCTGGATCGCCTCCGACGTGACGCGGAGGGCCATTTCGTTGACCGTGATCTTGGCGGCGGCGGCGAGGAGCGGGTCGGGGAACGGATCGGCGCTGGCGCAGGCGCGGTACAGGATCGAGCGGCTCGCCTCGATATCGCGGTACATTTCCGCCAGTTTCCAGCGCATGCCCTGGAACTCGGCGACCGGCCGGTTGAACACGCTGCGCTCCTTGGCGTATTTGACCGCCTCCTCGAACGCGCCCTCGGCGAGACCCAGCGAGATGCTCGGGTTCAGGCAACGCTGCGTGTTGAAGGCGTTCAGGAGTTTGCGGAACCCGTCCTCCAGCACGAGGTTTTCCGGCGGCAGTTCGACATTCTCGAAACGGATCTCGTGCAGGTTCTCGCCGCCCATCGTGTGATAGGTGCCGGTCACCGAAAAGCCCGGCGCGCCGCGTTCGACGAGGACGCAGCCGATCCCCTCGCGGCCGGGTTTGCGATCGACGCGCGTGAAGACGACAAACATGGCGGCTTCGGGGGCGCGGCTTATCAGGGTTTTCACCCCGTTGAGGCGCAGCTTGTTGCCGACCCGGTCGGTGTTGGTTTTGTAGTTCGCGACATCGGTGCCGGCGTCGGGTTCGGTCATGCAGATCGCCAGGATCGCCTCGCCGCTGCACACCTGGGGCAGGATGCGGCGCTTGATCGGCTCGGGCGCGTAGTGGGAAATGATGCGGGTCTGGACGCCGACCTCGCCGAGCACCGCCATCGCGGTCACGTAGCAGGCTTTGGCGATCTCTTCGAGCACCAGCGCGGTGTCGAAGACCGGCAGACCGAGACCGCCATATTCCTCCGGCACCGCCATGCCGAGCACCCCAAGCTCGGCGAGCGATTTCATGTTGTCCCACGGGAAGGTGCCGTCCATCCAGCGCGGCGCGCGCTCGCGGAACTCGGTCTGGGCGAGGGCGCGCACGCTTTGGACGAATTGGCGCTGCTCGTCGGTCAGGGTCGGGAACACGGGGTTTCTCCGGGCGAGTGGGACGGGCGGTGGGGCGATTATGCGGTCAGGGGCGGCGGACGACAAACCCGCTTACGGCGAGGCCGCGCGGGCGCATAAAGGCGGCGAGGGGTTCGCGGCGCACGGTCATGCTGGCGCCGTCGGCGTGGATGACGGAGCCATCGCCCTCGTGGATCAGCACGTGGCCCGGCATGTAGAGCAGGTCGTTGCGTCTAAGATCGGCCTCGGCGGCGGCCGGAACGCGGGTGCCGATCGTGTCGCGCTGCATGTCGGTGTCGCGCAATACGGGGACGCCCAGGTCAAGAAACGCGTTCTGCACCAGACCGGAGCAGTCGATGCCAAGAAAGCTCCTGCCGCCCCACAGATACGGACATCCAAGATAGAGCGCGGCGGCGGCGGCGATGTCCGGCGAACGCGGCGGCTCCGGCGACAGACAGGCGAATGGCAGGTGGTGACCGGTGTCGAGGCGCGCGTATTCGGTGCCACGGGTGACGAGGCCGGTTTCGGCCACCGTGACGGCGGCGTGGCGCGGCAGGAAATCGCGCGGGGGAGAGCGCAGGTCGGGGGATTCGTAGGCGTAAGAACCAGGGGTCGCGATGAAATGAGTCGGGACCGGGGCGGGGCCGATCGCGACGTGTGCGGCCTCGACATAGCCGACATAGCGGTCGAACTGCGACTGGCACCAGACGAAGCCGTCCGCCTCGTCGAAAATTAAGAGCCGCTCGCCGTAATGGCAGAATGTGTCGAGTGCGGCCTGATGCGAGGGGGCGCGGCGCAGCGGGGCGCGGCCGACAACGATGCGCGCCTCTGTTCCGACTGCATAGCGCGGGGCCGCGACAAGGCCGCGCAGGCGCGAAGCGGCCAGGTTGGGGCGGCAGGCGTGGAGGCGGGGGTCGAGCCGCGCCCCTACTCCCTTTCCCCCACCGGGGGAGAGGGTCGGGGTGAGAGGGCGGATTCGGGAGCTGTTGCCGGCACCCACCTCACTCTCCCATCGCTTTCGCGATGGGCCCCTCCCCCGGATCAAGTCCGGGGCAGGCTCTCTCCCCCCTGAAGGGCGGAGAGGGACTATCTCCGTCGCTATGGTTCACGTCGCCGGCAGATGCTCGCGATACCAGGCGAGGGTCGCCTCCATCACCTGGCGCAGCGCCTCGCCCTCATAGACCTCGTAATGGCCGAAACCTTTGAGCACGACGAGCTTTTTCGGTTCGCCAGCGCGCGCGTGGAGAGAAACGCTTTCCTCGGGCGGGACGAGGCGGTCGTTGTCGGTGGTGATGAACAGCACCGGGCGCGGCGCGATCCGGTCCACCACCCATTCCGGGTTGAAGCCGAGCGTGTCGTCAACGTATTCGAGCGGTATCCGGCTGATCGCGCCCGGCACCAGACGACGCGCCGCGGCGGCAAGCTCGGCCGATTGACGGTCCGGCAGCAGGATGTCGTTGCGCTCGACCATTTCCGACTGGCCGGTCAGCGCGCGGCTGGTACGGTCGGCGGCGGAGCGGTCGAGCAGGTCGTGGTATTCGTCGGGTCGGCGCACGCTGCGCATCCAGCGCGCCCCATCGCCGATGCCGACGACCGAGACGACGCATTTTACCCTCGGATCGATCGCGGCGACAAAGACGACCGTCGCGCCGCCGTAGCTGGTGCCGTAAATCCCGAGCCGTTCGGGATCGGCCTCCTGGCGCGCCGCCAGAAAGCTCAGCGCGGCCTGCACGTCGGCCACCCTTCCGTAGGGGGCGAGCCGCGCCGGCGGCCCGTCGCTGTCGCCCCAGCCCTTGTAGTCAAAGGTCAGCACGACATAGCCGGCGCCGTTCAGGATGCGGGCGATATCGGGCAGGTACAGGTTGCGCACACCGGTATAGCCGTGACACAGCACGATCCCGGCCCGTCTTTCGCCGGAGCGCAGATCGTCGGGCAGGAATAGGTCGCCGGCGAGGCGAACCCCCTCGCTGTAGAATGTGACCGGCTTCTCCATGACCGCCTCCGCGCCGACTTGCCGTTCCCGGTTCCGGCTGATGTCTGCATTTACCACGTCCGCCGGAACAACACGCAATCTTCCTTCGTCTCGGGGGAGTGAGGCGGGTGCTGTCGTGAAAGGCCCGACAACGCGGATGCCGCTACCAGGTCAGAAGCGGGACGACATATGGGGCCGCCAAGGCGGTGCAGATGGCGCCGAGGCCCATCGCCACACCGGCGACTGCGCCGGTGAATTCGCCTTCGGTCGCCGCCTGGGCCGTACCCTGCCCGTGCGAAACCGTACCGAGCGCCAGACCGCGAGCGACAGGATGCGTTATCCGGCACCGGTCCATCAGCCATGGGCCAAATGCCGCTCCGATCATTCCGGTGATGACAACAAAAAGCGCGGTCAGCACGAGGTTCGCGTGGACGGTTCGGGCTATCTCGACCGCAATCGGCACCGTGGCGGATTTGATCGACAGCGACGCGGCGATCTCGGGCGCAAATGCAAAGGCGCTCGCCACGAGACCGGCGGTTATCATTGTTCCGAGCGAGCCGGCGACGATACCGCAGGCCGCGGGCAGCAGATTGCGCACAAAGACCTGGCGGTTCTTGTAGAGCGGCAGCGCCAGCGCCACCGTTGCGGGTCCGAGCAGCTCGGTGATCATGTGCTTCGCCGGTGCATAGTCCGCCGACGACACCCCGCAAAGCAGCAGAACCACGATCACGACGACCGTGCCGAACAATACCGGTGTCGTGAGCGGGGAGGAATAGCGCTTTCGTACCACAAGGCTGAGCGCATAGGCTCCGGCGGTCAGGGCGATGCCAAAACCGATCATCGGATCAAGAGAGAAGTTCATCACGGCTTCCCCCCGTGCGCGGTTCGGCGCGCGAGACACTGGGCCGCGAACCCCGACAGCAGGATGCCGGCGGCTGCGCTGACGACCAGCGTGACCGCGATCCCGAAACCGTGTGCGGCGAACAGACCGCCCGCATCCATCAGCCCGACCGTGATCGGTATAAAAAAGAAGGCAAGATGCCGGATCAAAAACGACCCGGTCGTATCGAACCACGATAGCTTGACCAACCCGAACGAGAGCAGCAGATACAGTCCGACCATGCCGACCAGATTGCCCGGGATCGGCAGGTGGAGCCGCTCGACCATCCAGACACCGGCCAGATTCAGTCCCCATAATGCGAGCAGTTGCAGAGCGAGCAGCGGCAGTATCGCAACCGCGCGACCTGCCGATCGCCAGTCGGCGGTCAGCGTTTTGGCCACGACATCCGCGCCGGGGGCAGCGATCCCTCGGATGAACGATGTTTCGCTGCCTCGTTGACGGCCCTCCGAAGCCGCTTTTGGATTTCCACGCAGCCACGGAAAGAGAAAACGCCGTATCGATCTGGCGCGTTCGTCCCCCGCGGTTTCTACCGCTGCGGTGAATTGTGGAGCAACAACTCGGTAACGCTCCCTCGTCATCCGGTCCCCTCCGCGTGGCTGAGTTTCGAGAACCATGCCGCCCCGAAAGCCGGAATAATAATCGCGAGAGTTGCCCGTTACCTGTGAATTTCATCACAGTCGCGACAATTCGGACCGTTCCCACGGGGGTAGGGCGACACCTATGCAGGCCGAATTACGACGCGCTCCGAGGCGTCGCCTCGTCGCTTTCGATACCGGCGATCCTGCGGCGCCCACCGGAAAGGACGTCGGTAAAATCCCCGTTCTTTATGCTACCGGTGGCCCAGCGCGGGCAGAAAGCGAGGGTCTCCGCGCGGACCGGCCCGCCTCGACACGACATCGGTTATGACGGGGTGCGACGCTGCTCCACGCCTCTCCAAAGGCGTCTGCCGGTTTCCGGCGCAATTCCCGCCAGGAACTGCGCCGTATCCCTCACATGCCGAGGATCGACCCGGTCACCGAGCGCGGGTCGCGGCGCGGCCAGCGGCCGCTTTCGACCTGGTGGAAGAAGTCGGCGAGGGTCCGGTTGAACAGGTCCGGCTCCTCGATGTTCAACGCGTGCCCGGTATTCGGCAACACCACCAGTGCGGCGGCCGGGATCATCCGCTTCATCAGGATGCCGGGTTCGAGACACGGGTCGTCCTCGTCACCGGTCGCGATCAGGGTCGGCACGTCGAGCCGTTTCATCTGCTCGGTCAATTCCCACAGCGACGGCCGGCGCGCCTGCACACCGCGCTGCGTGTTGGCGGCGCCGGTCGTCGAATGCTCGGCGAGCTGCGCCAGGAACTCGGCATAGCCGCGCGGGTCCTTGTTCTGATACTGCACGCGGGTCGGTCCGGCACCGTAGGTTTTGGCCACTTCGGCCATCCCCTGGCTCTCGATCGCCGCCGCGGTGCGCGCCACTTCCTCGGCGAATTGCGTTCGCTTGTCGGGCTGTGCGCCGTAGCCGCAGCCGGCGACGACCAGCGAGCGGGCGCGCTCGGGATAGGCAAACCCGAAATGCAGGGTCGCGAACCCGCCCATCGAGATCCCGACGATATGCGCCTTGGCGATCCCGAGCCCGTCGAGCACATCGCGGATATCGTCGCGCGCCCGCTCCTGCGAGTATTGCCGCCAGTCCTCCGGCACGTCGGAGGGCGGATAGCCGCGCGCGTTGAACGCGACGCAGCGATAGCGCCGGGCGAAGAACCTGAGCTGCGTCTCGTAGCTGCGGCAATCGCCGGCGAATTCGTGCACAAACACGATCGGGTCGCCGGAACCGGCCTCTTCATAGTAGAGCCTGATACCGTCATTCGTCGTGATATGGGTCATCGGAGCTTCCTGCGGATCGGCGAACGGTCATAAAGGCCGGTCATGTTAAGACCGCGGCGGAGGCTCCGTCGAGTGGCGGCGGCGGGTGCTGTCCCAGTGTGAATTTTGATCTTGCCGTTCTGCGGCACCGGCGCTCCCGAGCATGCCGGCCGGAGGCCGGCGGTCCCGAGGGGTTGCTGCGGGGCGGCGCAGCGGGCCGGTTTCAAACTGAGGCAGTACCCGGCGGCGGTCCGGAATTGTCTCGCGCGGCCCGGCGGCCGCGCCGGTCATTGACCGCAGGTATTATGGGCGGTGGAGAAGGCGTTCATCATCGGCATGCCCGCACTCATCACCCCTTGTTGCACCGCCTGACCGCTGGGGGCGGCTTCGACGATCGCGGCGGCCCGCACGGCTCCGTCCGGTCCGAGCATCCGACCGATAACCTGACTGTAACACCACGCCTTATCCCGCGTCAGACCATGGCGCATAAAAGCGTTCATGACGCGCGTATCGGTCGGGCTTTGGGCATGGGCCAAGGTGGGTATCGCAAAGGCGGGCATCAGCAGGGCGCCGATCAAAAGTACGGCAACGCGCATCAGAAATTCCCCTTCAGACAGGCACCATTAGACTGGCAAACGACGGTCGAACAGCCCGACCGCGCTTGCGGTTCCCTCCCGGCTGGCGGAGAGACGGCCGCCTCGCTCAATTCCGGCGATATTTTTCACGGCGCTATCCCGGTCGAGCGGTGGAGCCGGGCGCTCGCGACAACGACCGACGCCGTCGTCGCGAGCAGCGCAGCGCAGCGGCAACGCAGTCGCGGCGGAATGCGCTCAAGGCGCAGCCGCTACTCGGCCGCCTCCTCGGTAGCGGGTTCGGCACCGGGCAGCATCCCGAGCGCCCGCTTGTAGATGTCGAGCAGTGTTTCCTGCTCGTCCACGTCATCCTGGTCCATGCGCCGGATGCGGATGATCTGGCGCATGATCGCGATATCAAAACCGCTGCCCTTGGCCTCGGCGTAGACGTCCTTGATGTCGGCGCTCAACGCGCGCTTCTCCTCTTCGAGCCGCTCGATGCGTTCGATGAACGATTTGAGCTGCTCGCCGGCAATCCCCCCGACATCCGGCATCAATTCCCCCTTCCCGGTTGCAACAAATACGACAAAGGCCCCAGCTGACCGAGGCCAGCGGACCGAGGCCAGCGGACCAGGGCGCGGCGTCAGTGCTTTGGCTGGGACGCCGCGAACGCCGCCTTCTGTTCCGGTGTCGCCTCCTTCTGATGCTGCTTGCGCCATTCGTCATACGGCATGCCGTAGACGATCTCGCGCGCCTCCGGGTCGGACAGCGCGACCCCGCGCTCCTCGGCCGCCGCGCGGTACCATTTCGACAGGCAGTTGCGGCAGAACCCGGCGAGGTTCATCAGCTCGATATTCTGCACGTCGGTACGCTCGCGCAGATGCGCGACGAGCGTGCGAAACGCCGCGGCTTCCAGCTCGGTGCGGGTCTTGTCGTCGATCGTATCGGCACTCATCTCGGCCCTCCTCTTCTGCCGTCTTGTGCAGCACCGTCTTATGTAGCCCCCCTTATGTAGCATTGGGGCAGGCGATCTTGAACGGTTCGCGCGCGCTGCGCGGCGGCGCTAGAGTGGGCAACACCGCGTGACCCCGGAGACCGAATCGCCATGCGCCGCTTTGTGCTCGGCCTGTTCGCCGCAATCGGCATCACCGCATCGCTGGCAGTCCTCGGGGTCGGAGCGCTGGTCTGGTATCTGGCGGCCAGCCGGCCGTCTCTGCCGGACAGCATCGTTCTGACGGCGGATTTGAACCGCGGCCTTGCGGCCGGGCCGAGCCAGGACGCACTGAGCGAGATCGTGTTTGGCGACAAGCCGACCCTGCGCGGGTTTCTCGACGCGATCGAACGCGCCGGCGACGATCCGCGCGTCCGGGCGCTCTATGTCCAGCTCGGCCAGGACGGGCTGGCCTTGGCGACGGCGCAGGAGGTCCGCGACGCGATCCAAGCCTTCCGGGCCAAGGGCAAGTTCGCGCTCGCGTTTTCGGAGAGCTTCGGCGAGTTCGGCCCCGGCACGAGACCGTATTATGTCGCCACGGCCTGCGACGAGATCTGGGTGCAGCCGCTGGGATCGGTCGGGCTGATCGGGCTGCGCACCGAGGTGCCGTTCTTTCGCGGCACGCTCGACTGGCTCGGGATCACGCCGAGTTTCGGCCGGCGCGAGGAGTACAAGACGGCCGCGAACAGCCTTACCGAAACCGCGATGACCGGGCCGCAGCGCGAGCAGACCGAGGCGCTGCTGACCGCGCTGTCGGGACAGGTGGCGCGCGGCATCGCGGCGTCGCGCCGGCTTTCCGAGACGCAGGTCGGCGCGCTGATCGATCGCGGCCCGCTTTTCGCCGATGAAGCCCAGGCGGCGGGGCTGATCGACCGGATCGGCTATCGCGACGAGGCGCTCGCCGAAACGCGCGGGCGCGCCGGCTCCGGCGCCGGACTGATGCCGTTGTCGCGCTATGTCGAGGCCGCCGGTCGGCCGCACACAAGCGGCCCGAAGATCGCGCTGATCCACGGCGCCGGGATGGTCGTGCAGGGAGGCGGCGGCGACGACCTGCTCTCCGGCGACGCGACGCTGAGCGCGCGCAAGATCGCGCGCGCCTTTCGCGACGCCGCGCGTGACCCCGAGGTGCGCGCGATCCTGTTCCGCGTCGACAGCCCCGGCGGTTCGGCGGTCGCCTCCGAGACGATCTGGCGCGAGGTCGCAAGGGCGCGCGAGCGCGGCAAGCCGGTCATCGTCTCGATGGGCGATCTGGCCGCTTCCGGCGGCTATTATATCGCCGCTCCGGCCGACAAGATCGTGGCGCAGCCCGCCACGCTGACCGGGTCGATCGGGGTGCTGGCCGGCAAGCTCGTCGTCACCGGTCTGCTCGACAAACTCGGCGTCACCAGCGAAGCCGTGCAGCGCGGCGCCAACGCGGCGATGTTCAGCCCCTTCGAAGATTTCTCGCCGACCGCGCGGGCACGGCTCGACGCCTTTCTGGATCAGACCTATCGCGGCTTCAAGGAGCGGGTGGCAGCCGGCCGGCGCATGACCGCGGACGAGGTCGAGGCGGTCGCCAAGGGCCGCGTCTGGTCGGGCGAGGAAGCAAGGGAACGCGGGCTGGTGGACGCGCTCGGCGGCTACGATGTCGCGTTGCTTCTAGCCAAGGAGGCGGCGGCGATCCCGGCCGATGGGGAGATCGAACTCGTCGTGTTTCCGCAGCGGAAAAGCACGATCGAGCGGATTGTCGAGCGGCTCGCCGGCGAGGATGGCGAGCCGGACGCGCCGTCCTCGGTCCAGCTCGTCGCGGCCAAACTCGCCGCGCTGAGCGCCGCGCTTGATGCCGCGCTGGGCGGCGCCGGCACGCTGCGAATGCCGGCGATCGGGGAGATTCGCTGAGAGGGGCGGATCATGCGCGGCCCGGCTCACTCCAACATCAGCAGGCGGCCGTAGCCGGCGATCTGCTGGCGCACGCCGCAGCGGCGCAGCGCGTGCCACATCATCGCCGAGGCGCTCGAAATCACCGGCTTGCCGAGATCGGTTTCGAGCATGTCGAGCACCGGCAAGGTCGGCATGCCGGTCCCGGTCAGAAACACCGCCTCCGCCTCCGGCCGGTCAACCTGGCGCGCCAGACGGTAGGCGCGCTCGGCGGTCTCGTCGTAGATATTTTTCACTCCGGCCAGGTTTTCCGCGCGCACCACCGTGAACCCGCACGCTTCGAGATGGGCGCGGCCCTGCGCGGTGGTCTCGGCCGAATACGGCGCGCCGTAGGCGATCCGGCGCACCTGGAGCCGTTCCAGCGCGGCGGCGACCGCGCCAAAGGCGGTGACGACCGGAACGCCTGATGCCGCGCTAAGACGCGCCAACAATGCGCTCTCGCGTTCGCGGCCGAGATAGTAGCTGGTTGCGGTATGGGCGATTGTGATGATGTCGGGCTTGACCGCGGCCAGCAGCATCACCCCGGCATCGAGGCTGTCGATCATCGCGCTGGTGCGCCGGTCCTGGTTGTCGAGCGCGCCGGGCACGCCGCCGCCGGCATCCATGCGGTGGAAATGCAGCGACACGCCTTGCGGCGCGAGCGCGATCATCTCCGGCTCGATCGTCGGGTTTCCCGGCGGCACCATAAACCCGAGCCGTGCCCGCCATCCGATCATCGCCTGTCTCCGTCTCGATCGCCCGCTTTCCCATGTTAGCATCGGCTCGCCGTTATGGGCGCGGGATAGTGCGGGGCTGCGGGATGGCGTTTTCGCTGATCGATGACGATGCCGGCGCGGTGCCGGTCGAGATGGTGCCGAAAGCCGGGTTTGCGCAATGGCGCGAGACCGCGCCGCCGTGCGAGCGCGACTGGGCGGCGGCAATCGGATTCGCCGGCGATTCCGGCAAACTGGCATTCGTGCCGGGTGAGGACGGGCGGCTCGGCCGCGTGCTGGTCGGCGTGGGCGATAGCGAGGCGGCGATCTGGACGGCTGCCGGCCTTCCGGAAGCGCTACCGCCGGGCAATTATTACCTCGCCGCGATGCGGGAGGAGGCCGATGCGAGCCGGGCGGCGCTTGGCTGGGCACTCGGCACCTATTCGTTCGACCTGTACCGCAAGAAAAAGAAGGAGGGCGAGGCGCGGCTGGTCTGGCCGAAGGGGGCCGATCGCGGTCTCGTCGAGCGGCTCGCTGGGGCGGTATGTCTGGCGCGCGATCTGATAAATACGCCGGCCTCCGATCTCGGACCGGCCGAGCTGGCCGAGGCGGCGACGCAGGTAGCCGAGAGCATGGGGGCGCGGCATCGCGTGATCGCCGGAGACGCGCTGCTCGCCGAGAATTATCCGACGATCCACGCGGTCGGGCGGGCCAGTATCAGGGCGCCGCGTCTGGTCGATATCGTCTGGGGCGACGAGGGCGCGCCGAAAGTGACGCTGGTGGGGAAAGGGGTGTGCTTCGATACCGGCGGGCTCGACCTGAAGCCGGCCTCCGGTATGAAGATGATGAAAAAGGACATGGGCGGCGCCGCGATCACGCTCGGTCTGGCGCAGGCGATCATGAGCGCGCGGCTGCCGGTGCGGCTGCGCCTGCTGCTGCCGCTGGTCGAGAACGCGGTCGCGGGCAATGCGATGCGGCCGCTCGATATCGTGCGAACCCGGAAAGGTCTGACGGTCGAGATCGGCAATACCGACGCCGAGGGGCGGCTGATCCTGTGCGACGCGCTGGCCGAGGCCTGCACCGAAAACCCGGTCTTGCTGATCGACGTGGCCACCCTAACCGGCGCGGCGCGGGTCGCGCTCGGCCCGGAATTGCCGGCTCTGTTCTGCAACGACGACGATCTCGCCGCGCGGCTGCTGGTTTCCGGCATAGCGGAGGACGACCCGCTGTGGCGGATGCCGCTGTGGCGCGGGTATCGCCGGATGCTCGACGGCAAGGCGGCCGATCTCAACAACGTCTCGGACGGGCCGCATGCCGGCGCGATCACCGCGGCGCTGTATTTGCAGGAATTTGTCGAACCCGGCATTGCGTGGGCGCATATCGATGTGATGGCGTGGAACCAGCGCTCCCGGCCCGGCCGTCCGGAGGGCGGCGAGGCGCAGACGCTGCGCGCGCTCTATGCCCATATCGCCGGCCGGTTCGCGGGGTGAGCCGCCTTTGTAGGACGGAAAAGCGCAGCGCATTCCGCCATTCTTTTGGGGCTGGATGGCGGATTACGCTGCGCTCATCCGCCCTACGATCAGCCCGAAGCCCAGTCCAGCAGACGGTCGAGAAACGCCTGCCCAGCGGCCAGCTCGGCGCGGGTGATGTATTCGTCGGGTTTGTGCGCGACTGCGATCGAGCCGGGACCGCAGACGATCGCCGGGATGCCGGCCTGCTGAAACAGCCCGGCCTCGGTCGCGAACGAGACGGCGGTCGTCGCATTGGCGCCGGTCAGACGCCGCGCCAGTTCCTCGGCCGGCGAACCCGGCTCCGGCACCAGCGGCGGCACCGCGACGACGGTTTCGGTCTCGACCAAAGCCTGCGGATATACCGCGCGCAGGCGCGGCAGCAGCGTGTCTTCGATGAACCGGTCGATGCGGGATTTCAGCGCCGCCGAATCGTCCTGCGGGATGTTGCGCATGTCCCACTCGAAGGTGCAGTCGCGCGCGATGATGTTGACCGCGGTGCCGCCGCTGATCGTACCGACCGACATCGTCGTGTGCGGCGGATCGAAGCCGCTGTCGGGCCGGGCGGCGGCGCGTCCTGCGGCGTGCAGCCGGCCGATTTCGAGGATGATTTCGGCGGCGACGGCGATCGCGCTGACCCCGAGATCGGGAGCGCTCGAATGACCTTCGCGCCCGGTGACCCGTGTGCGGAACAGCGACAGCCCCTTCTGCCGGTTGGCAACCTGCATCGAGGTCGGCTCGCCGATGATCGCCATCGCGGGCCGTGCCAGCCCCTCCGGCAAAGCCCGGATCAGCGCCGGCGCGCCGAGGCATCCGACCTCCTCGTCATGCGTCAGAGCAAGATGCAGCGGCACGGCAAGATCGCGGCCGACCGCCTCCGGGACCAGCGCCAGCGCGAGGGCGATAAACCCCTTCATGTCGGCCGTGCCGCGTCCGCAGAGCCTTCCGTCCTTTTCGGTCAGAGAGAACGGGTCGCTGTGCCATTCCTGCCCGGCGACCGGCACGACATCGGTATGACCGGACAGGATCACGCCGCCGCGCCCGCTCCGTCCGGGGATCGTCGCGAACAGATTGGCTTTTCCGTTGCCGGCGCTCCCCGGACCCGGCGCGGAGATCACCGTCGCGGCGATACCGTATCGAGCGAGATAGTCGCGGACCCAGTCGATCAGCTCGCGGTTCGAGCGCGCCGATGTCGTGTCGAACCCGATCAGACGATCGAGGATCGCGATCGCCCGATCGAGTCGATCGCCGGGTCGGTCGTCAGACGTGCTCACCGGTGCCGCCGCCCGGCGTGCCGATCATCGCCAGCACCTCGCGCCGGGTCGTGGGATCGGTGCGGAAGACGCCGAGCATGCGGCTCGTCACCATGCTGACCCCCGGCTTATGGACGCCGCGCGTCGTCATGCACTGATGCGCCGCCTCGATGACAACCGCCACCCCCTTCGGCTGCAACACCTCGTCGAGCGTGTTGGCGATCTGCGCCGTCATCTTTTCCTGGATCTGCAGCCGCTTGGCATAGACCTCGACGAGCCGGGCCAGCTTCGAGATGCCGACGACGCGATTGTCCGGCATATAGGCGATATGCACCTTGCCGATGATCGGCGCCATGTGGTGCTCGCAATGCGACTCGAAGCGGATGTCCTTCAGCGTGACGATCTCGTCATACCCGTCCGTCTCCTCGAAGGTGCGCTGCAACAGCGCCACCGGGTCCTCGTCATAGCCGCTGAAGAATTCGGCGTAGGAGCGCACGACCCGGTCGGGCGTGGCGAGCAGCCCTTCGCGCTCGGGATCGTCGCCAGCCCAGCGGATCAGTGTGCGCACCGCCTCAAGTGCCTCCTCGCGCGACGGCCGTCGCACCAGCACCGGCTCCTGCCGCGCGCGGATCTTCTGGACGTTGCCTTTGGCCGCTTGGGTATCGACTGCGGTCGCCATCTGATCTCCTTTCTCTCAGAGAAACGGCGCCGGCGGCGCTCCTTCCCTGCCCCCGGGCAAATCGCGCCCGGTTTCATGCAGCTGAATAGATAAGTCGAGGCGGTCGCGGCGGACTCAGTTGAGCCGCGTCGCCGCTTGCGGCGTGTCGAGCGAGAAGGCCGGAACCCGCACGAGGAAATTCTCGCCGTTTCCGGTTTCCATTTCGTAATCGCCGACCATAAAGCCCGACGGCGTCGGCAGCGGGCAACTGCTGGTGTATTCGAAGCTCTCGCCGGGCTTGAGAACGGGTTCCTCCCCGACCACGCCCGGACCGCGCACTTCCTGCCGCCGGCCCAAACTGTCGGTGATCTCCCAATGCCGCCGCCGCAACTGCACAGTCTCGGTGCCGGCATTCTCGATGCGGACGTGATAGGCCCAGACGTAATGATTTTCGGCCGGCGAGGAGTGCTGCTCCAGATAGAACGGCCGCACCGTGACTTTGATCGATCGGGTGGTTTCCGAATACATCGCTCAAGGACCCATTGTTCTTGTTGCTCGATCCTCCGGCCGAGCGGCCGGCCACGGCCCGCGGTCGCCCCCCGAGCGCGGCAAGCACAATGTCGGAGGCAGGCAGGGCGGGTTCAAGGCAACCGTCCCATGCGCCACCTATGCACCGCCGGGCGCCAGCAGCGCCAAAACCTTCTCGTCCGGACGGCGCGAGCCGTCAGGGTGGATCGACTGGACGCAGACATGGTCGGCGCCGGCGTCCCAGTGTTCCTGAATACGGTTGCGGATCGCCTGCTCGGTGCCCCAGGCGACATTGGCGTCGATAAAGCGGTCGGAGCCGCCGCCGGCCAGGTCATCGCCAAAGCCGAGCCGCAGCCAGTTGTTGACGTAATTGTCGAGCTTCAGATACGGCGCCAGCGCCTGACGGGCCGCCGAGCGGGCCTTTTCGGGGTCGGTTTCGAGCAAGACCCAGACCTCTGGGCATAGCAACTTGTTCGGCCCGAGGATGTGGCGCGCCTCTGCGGTGTGCTCGGGCGGCACGTTGTACGGGTGCGCGCCGTCGGCGAGTTCGGCCGACAGCGCCAGCATGCGCGGCCCGAGCGCGGCGAGGATCGTCAGCGGTTTTTCGGACGGCTCCGGCGCGATATACGGCGCCAGCGCCATCCCGTTCAGATAGGCCCGCATCGTCGCGACCGGCTTGCCGTAATGGTGGCCGCGCAACCCCGCGACCATCGGCGGGTGCGACACCCCGATCCCGAGCAGAAATCGCCCGCCGGATTGCTCGGCGAGCGCGCGCTGTCCGTTCGCCATCGCCATCGGGTCGCGGGCGTAAATGTTGGCGATGCCCGGCGCGACGATCAGGTCCTTCGTATTGGCGAGCAGCCAGGACGAATGCACCAGCACGTTGCGGCCGCGGCTCTCCGGCAGCCACAGCGCCGAATATCCCCAGGCTTCGACCCGCTGCGCGAATTCCGCCCCTTCGGCGGCGGTCAACGCGTCCATCGGCGCCCAGACGCCAAGTTTTCCCAATTGCATTATGCCTCCCGACCGGCTGACCCCGATACCGGGACCATTCTAGCCCCGATCCGCGCCGCTCGGGCAAGCCTTCCGCCGAGTTTTCGCAATCGCCATCGGCGAGGCGCGCCGCCGCACGCGACGGATCGGCCTTGTTTGCCGGGGCGGGCGCGCGATATCAACAGGCCGCATGCCCACTCTGTTCCTGATCGTCTTTGTTGACCTCGTCGGCTTCGGACTGGTCATCCCGCTGCTGCCGTTTTACGCCGAACGCTTTGCGGCCTCGCCGCTGCAGATGACGGCGCTGTTTGCGATCTTCTCGCTGATGTCGTTTCTGACCGCGCCGCTGTGGGGCCGGCTCAGCGACCGGGTCGGCCGCCGCCCGGTGCTGATGGCGAGCATGGCGGCGGCGTCGCTGGCCTATCTCTGGATGGCGTTCGCGACCGAGCTGTGGATGCTGTTCGCGGCGCGCGCCTTCGCCGGAGCCTGCGCCGGCAACATCGCCGCGGCGCAGGCCTATATCGCCGACGTGACCCCGCCCGAGAAGCGCGCCAAGGGGATGGGGATGATCGGCGCGGCGTTCGGTCTCGGCTTTATCATCGGTCCGGTGCTGGGCGGCGTCCTCGCCGGCGACGATATCGCGACCGCCGACCTCGCGACCCCGTGCCTGATCGCCGCTTTTCTGTCGTTCGCGGCCTTTCTCGGCGTTGTACTGCTGCTGCCCGAGAGCCTGACCCGGCCGGCGCGAACCTCTCGAACCGGCCGCATCGCCTCGGCACGGGCGGCGCTCTCGCATCCCGGTCTGGGTCGGCTGCTGCTGGTGTTTTTCCTCGTGATCCTCGCCTTCTCGGGCATGGAGACCGTGTTTGCGTGGTGGGCGATCGCGCAGTTCGGCTGGGGGCCGCGCCCGACCGGGTTTGTGTTCTTTTACGTCGGCCTGCTGTCGGCGGCGATGCAGGGCGGGCTGATCGGGCCGTTGACCCGGCGCTTTGGCGAGGAACGGCTGATGCTGGCCGGGCTCGGTCTGATCGCGCTCGGGTTGCTGCTGATGCCGTTTGCCAATGCTTTGCCGCTGCTGCTGGTCGCGGTCAGCGCGCTGGCGCTCGGGATGGGAGCGACGCAGCCCTCGATCAACAGCCTGATTTCGCGCCGCGCCGGGGTGGAGCGGCAGGGCGAGGTGATGGGGGTCGCGCAAGCCGCCGGCGCGCTCGCCCGCGTGCTCGGACCGGTTGCCGCCGGCGCGCTGTTCGCCGGGTTCGGCCGCAACGCGCCGTTTCTCTTGGGGGCGGTTCTGGTCGCCGCGGCGCTGGCGATCGGCTGGCGTCTGCATCGCGCCGCCCCGACCCCGCTCGCCCGGTCGCGGCAGAAAGCGGTTGGAGCCGGCGAGTGAGTGGCAGCCGGTGAGCCTTCTCGCATGAGCCCGCGAGGCCGATCCCTCGGTCATTCGTCGGTGACCGGACTGCCCGAGCCGGACGAACGGCTCGGCGAGGGGCTGCGTGCGCTGAAAAGCCTCGCACCGTATCTGTGGCCGCGCGACTCGCTCGAATTGCGGGCGCGCGTCGTGCTGGCGCTGGTCCTGCTGGTGGCCGGCAAGCTCGTCAACATTACGATCCCGATCTTCTACAAATACGCAGTCGATGCGCTGACGGCGCCCGGTCCCGGCCTCGTCGCGGTGCCGGTCGCGCTGATCCTGGCCTACGGCGGCGCGCGGGTTTTGTCGCAGGGCTTCAACGAGCTGCGCAACGCCGTGTTCGCCAAAGTCGGACAGCGCGCGGTGCGCCGCTTGGCGTTATCGACATTCCGGCATATCCATTCGCTGTCGCTGCGCTTTCATCTCGAACGGCGCACCGGCGGTCTGGCGCGCGCGGTCGAGCGCGGCACGGCGGGGGTGGAATTCCTGCTGTCCTTTATGCTGTTCAACGTCGTCCCGACCCTGTTCGAGATCGCCGTTGTCTGCGCGATCCTGTGGCGGCTCTACGACTGGACCTTCGCGCTGGTCACGCTGACGACGATCGTCGTCTATGTCGCCTTCACCTTTATCGTGACCGATTGGCGCCTCCGCTTTCGCCGCGAGATGAACGCGCGCAACACCGAGGCGAACACGAAATCGGTCGACAGCCTGCTGAATTACGAAACCGTCAAGTATTTCGCGAACGAGGCGCACGAGGCCGAACGCTACGACCGGGCGCTGCGCGCTTATGAAGCGGCCGCCGTCAGGAGCGAGACGACGCTGGCGGTGCTCAATGTCGGGCAGGGCGCGATCATCGCTCTCGGGCTGATCGGGGTGATGATCCTGGCGGGGCAAGGCGTCGCCTCGGGCGGCATGACGGTGGGCGATTTTGTGCTGGTCAATGCCTACCTGCTGCAACTCTATACGCCGCTCAATTTCCTCGGCATGGTGTACCGCAACATCAAGCAGTCGCTGACCGATCTCGAACAGATGACGGCGCTGCTGAAAATCGCGCCCGAGATCGAGGACCGGCCCGGCGCGCCGCCCCTCGCGGTGCCGCATGGCGCGGTGCCCCATGGCGCGGTGCCCCATGGCGCGGTGCCGCATGGCGCGGTTCGCTTCCGCCATGTCGATTTCCGCTACGACCCGCGACGAGCAATTTTGCGCGATGTTGATTTTCTGATGCCGCCGGGGTCGAAATTCGCGATCGTCGGGTCGAGCGGTGCCGGCAAATCGACGATCGCGCGCCTGCTGTTCCGCTTTTACGATCCGGAATCCGGCGCGATCGAGATCGACGGCCAGGACATCCGAACGGTGACGCAGGACAGTCTGCGCCGCGCGATCGGGGTCGTGCCGCAGGACACGGTGCTGTTCAACGATACGATCTACTACAACATCGCCTATGGTCGGCCCGATGCGAGCCGCGCCGATGTCGAGCGGGCCGCCCGCCTCGCGCGCATTCACGAGTTTATCGAGGCGCTGCCCGACGGATACGACACGATTGTCGGCGAGCGCGGCTTGAAGCTGTCCGGCGGCGAGAAGCAGCGCGTCGCGATCGCCCGCGTCGTGTTGAAGGCCCCGCAGATCCTGATTTTCGACGAGGCGACCTCGGCGCTCGACACGAAGACCGAGCGCGAGATCCAGGCGAGCCTCGCCGAAGTGGCGAGGCACCGCACGACGCTGGTCATCGCGCACCGGCTCTCGACCGTGATCGACGCCGACCAGATCCTGGTGCTCGAAGCCGGCGGCATCGTCGAGCGCGGGACACATGGCGAACTGCTCGCCCGCGGCGGTCCCTATGCGGCAATGTGGGCGCGTCAGCAGGAGGCGGCGCGCGAGGCGGCGCTTGCCGCGGATTGACCGTCCTGCGCGTGTTTTTCCTGAAACTTTTCGACCTTTTTCCTGTTGTGGGAAAGTCGGCGATGGAGTAGCGAGAATCGATGGATCGCATCTGCAATATTCTCGTCGTCGAGGATGACGATTCGGTGCGCGCGCTGCTCGGCGACGTGCTCGACCATGCCGGGTACGAGTTCCGGCTGGCGCGCGACGGTACGGAAATGCGCGCCGCGCTCGACGAGGAGGTCTTCGACGTCGCAATCATCGATATCTCGCTGCGCGGCGGCGAGGACGGGTTCACGCTCGGCGAGGTGGCGAGCGGGAAAGGGTGCGGCGTTGTTCTAACGACCGGCGATCCGGAGCGCCGCGTGCGCCTCGAAGCGAGCAGCCGGCGCTATCTGATGAAGCCGTTCCGGATGAAGGAGCTGACCGATCTGATCGACGAGATCCTGCGCGACGACGCGGCGCTGTGCGTGCGCCGGCCGCCGCCGGCCCCGACCCTCGCCGCGCAGAAATAGAGGTTCCAGCCCCGGCACCGGTGCGGCTGTTCGCGCTCTCCGCCTGCACCCGGCCGCGGTTGCGAATATATTGATCCGCATCATTCGGCTTCGCCCGCCGCCGGCGATCCCGCCGCGCGCGAGCGCAGCGAACCGCGTCAGGGAGAGCGGCGATGAAGTTCGGATTGTTCGGCGGCGCGCGGGCGCGCGGCGGACCGGCGGGCGACAGCGAGGGCTACCACGATTTCATCCGGTACGTGATTGCCGCCGAGGAACTCGGCTTTTCGAGCGTGTTTCTGGTCGAACACCATTTCACCGGGTTCGGCCAGGTCTCGGCCTCGCTGAACCTGCTCTCCTATCTGGCGGCACGCACCGCGACGATCCGTCTCGGCACCGCCGTTGTCGTGCTGCCCTGGCACAACCCGGTGCTGGTCGCCGAGGAGGCCGCGACCTTGGACTTGCTGTCGAACGGCAGGCTCGATTTCGGCGTCGGCAAGGGCTACCGCCCCTACGAGTTCTCCGGCTTCTGCGTCCCGCAAGACGAGGCGACCGCGCGGTTCGATGAGGCGATCGAGATCATCCGCAAGGCCTGGACCAGCAAGGGCCGTTTCTCCTACGAGGGGCGCTGGTGGCGCTATGACAACATCGTTGTCGAGCCGGCCCCGATCCAGCAGCCGCACCCGCCGTTCTGGATGGGCGCCGGCAGCCCGGAGTCGATCCGCCGCGCCGCGCGCGAGGGCTATAATCTGCTGCTCGACCAGATCGCGCCGGTTGACGTGATTATCGACCGGGCGCGCGTCTTCCGCGAGGAGTGCGCAGCGGTCGGCCGGCCTTACGACCCGATGATGGTCGGGGTCACGCGCGGGTTGCAGATCGTGCACAACGACGAGGAGCGCAAGCGCGCGATCCTGACGCGGCGTGAGGTGCTGAAGAATATCGGCGATCTGGCGCGCGGCCCCGGCGCCGAGCGCTATCATCACCTGAAGGACGATCCCGACGCGTTCGAACTCGACGACGCCCCGCTGCTCGGCACGCCGGAGGAGATCATCGAGCGGCTGAAGCGGCTCGAAGCCGGCGGCATCGAGAACGTGCTGTTCGCCGCGCCGGGCGCCTCGATCGCCGGGCTGCGCACCTTCGCCGAGGAGATCATGCCGGCTTTCGACCACAGCCCGATGGCGCTGGCGCAGGTGTAGATTTCCCTGCGGGCAGGGAATTTTTCTTTCCCGCCGCCCGGCGCCGCCGCGGGGGTGCGGTTTTTCAAGCCGCGACAAACGGGTGCGCAACGAGGGACGGAAATTCCCGCGCCGCGGAACAGCGACTCCGCGTTCGGCGTGCAGGGAACGTCCCGACGCACGCAGGGAACGCACCGGAATTGCCGCAACCATATCGCTCCCCGCCTCGACGCCACCCATGGCGCGAGTATCCACGATAATTGCGGCGATTTTCGCGGGGATCGCTTGTCATGCCGACGGTCCGAGCCTCCGACCGACGCCCCCGCCCTCCCCTCCGCCGCCACTACCGGATCAGGTCCGGGGAGGGGAGGGTCAGGGAGGGAGTGCGGCTGCGGGAAGGGTCCCGGTTTCGGACATTTCGATCAAGAGGTGTCGGCTCAAGACACTAGCGGCGGCTCGCACTGCCTTCGACCTTGAATTCGGGTGCCTTCTTCAGATCGTCGCGCGTGGTATTCGCCACGGCCTTTAACGAGCCGCCGGGCTCTCGGGTTATCAGGATCGAGCCCGGCTCGACAACGGTGCGGCGCTCGCCAATACCGAGGAAACCGCCTACATCGATCACGATGCCCCGTATCGTTCTGCCCTCGTCCACGACGAGGTCCTCGATCTCGCCGATCTCCTCGTTCTGTAGATTGTGAACGTCGAGCCCGATAAGCCTGGACGCGAGCATATCGACCGGCCGGACCGTATAGTAGGTGATCCGCAGGGTTGTCGGATCGACCACGCGTATGCCGGGCTGCGCGGCTCCGGCCGGCGGGGTGGCGGGTGTGGTGGTCTGCGCCGCCAGGGGGGTCGCGAAAAGCGTCAGTGCGGCGACGCCGATCAGGGTGAGCTGCCGCCACTGGCTGCTTGGCTTGATCTCGCGAAGCGAAACGTTCGTGCCGTACGCTTTCATCGTCTTCTCCATCGCCTGTTTCGGTGGGGACTGCTTCGGTCGGACTGTTGCGTCGGGTACAATGTTGTTAACCGATTCCGGTCGGCTATGGTTGCACCCCCCGAGACGGCTCAACGGTGCTTGCGGGTAAAGTCGTGGGCGTTTTCAGCGATGGCCGCGAACCAGCGACAGTTTCACGCCCCGTTCGGACGCAGCAATGCGACGAGCCGGCTCACGTCCTTCTGCCGGCGGAAATTGCGGATCAGATCGAGCAGCGGCCCGAGGCGCGCCTCGGGGAGTCCGGAGAGCGGCATCAGGGCGCGGAATTTCGCGTCGATATCGGCCCAGTCGATGCCCAGCAGGCCCGAACCTTTCGGCGCGTAGACCGTGCTCGTGACGCTGCGCCCATCATTTGTGCGGATCGTGACCGTCGCGCCCTGGCGGTAGCGCCCGGCGTTTTCGGTCGGCTCCGGGCCGACCCGCACCTTGTCGATCAGAACGTGAATGACCGGGTCGGCGATCTTATCGGGGCCGGCGTGCTCCCACGAGAAACGGCGGTCGGCGACCCCGGCGGCAGTGAAATAGGCCGGGCTGTGCGCCATGTCGATCAGATCGGCCGGGTGCAGCGGACCCGATAGCGCGGTCAGGCCGGGGCGCGACACGGTGATGCTTTCGACCTCTTCCGCCGCGATGTTTCCTTCCCGCGCGGCGTTGGCGGCGGCCTCGGCGAGCGCGTGATACGGGTGTCCGCCGGGGACCAGTTTGACGGCCATGTCGGTGACGATGTCCCAGGACGCGCCCAGATCGCGTGTCGCGAGACGCGCAGCCGCTTCGCCATCGGCGCCGCCGAACGCCTCGAAATAGCCCTGCCTCATGTCGAGGATGCGCTCCTCGCTTGTATAGCCGCGCCCGGCCGCCTGCGCCGCCTGGATGCCGAGCAATGTCGCGTTGCCGCAATTGTACTCGCGCGCGACGCTGGTATCGGCCGCCTTGGCCAGTCCTCCGGCCGAGGTCGCGGCCAGACCGATCGCGTGCGTCGTCTGCTCCGTATCGAGACGCAGCAGCCGCGCCGCCGCCCCGGTCGCCGCGAAGATCGCGCGCGTCGAGCCGTGAAACCCGCGCACCCTTGCGTCCGGCACCGCGTCGATGATGCGTCCGGCCAGCTCGTAGCCGAGCACGATCGCGGCCAGCACGTCCGCGCCGCTCGATCCGTTGTGCTCGGCGATCGCCAGCGCGGTCGTGGTCAGCGGCGTGCCGCAATGCACGATATTGCGCAGATCGCTGTCGTCCGAGGCCGCCGCGTCGCTCGCCACCGCGTTGACCTGCGCCGCCACGGCGACCGGCAGTTTGGGGCCGCTGTCGAACCATACCGTCGCCTGCGCCGCGCCGCCGCGCTCCTTTGCCATATCGCGGATGATCGCGGCCGATTGGATGCCCCTTCCGGCGGCGGCGCTGGCGAGCGTGCTGGCGATCAGCATCGCAGCGTGCTCGACCGTCTGCGCCGGCAGGTCGCCGGGGGTGATCCGGGTGACAAAATCGGCCAGCTCGCGCGCCGTGCTCATGGCTGTGCTCCTCGTCGCGATGGTTGAGTTCGCCGCGCCGGGCTGCCAAGCTCGGACCGTTGCCCTGGGTGCCTCGCTCTGAGCGCCCTTGGCGCAGCCAAACAGGAGGAGACGAGCATGGCCATGGAAATCGGGCACGTCCACATCAAGACGTACGACCCCAAGAAGACGGCCCAGTTCTATATCGACAATTTCGGCGCGACGATGAAGAACGAGGCCCCCAACGGCAACATCCAGCTCGACCTGTGCGGGCTGCAGCTCAACGTCACGACCATCAGCGCGGCCCAGAACCGCAAGCAGATGATGGGGATCGAGCACATCGCGCTGCAGACCGACGATTATGCCAGCGCAATCGCCAAACTCCGCAGCAACGGTGCGCACGTCATGCTGGAGCAGGTCAGCAACGGTCGCCACGTCGCCTTTATCGAGGCCCCCGACGGCGCGCAGATGGAGCTGATCGAAAAGGTCTGACGGTACGCTCGCGCCGCCCTTCCCCTTACCCTCCCGCGCCTGACGGCGCGGATCCCTCCCTCTCCCGCATTGCGGGAGAGGGGTGTTACACGCCGCTGCTCTCCTTCTCCCTCCCCGGACTTGATCCGGGGATCACGGGGAGAGGGTCGGGGTGAGGGGCTTTATCCGGAGAAAATCCGCATGGCCCTAAAGGACAAAATCGCGTTCGGCATCTCGCTGCCGCACCGTTCGCCCGATCCGATCGACATGGAGGACGTCAAGCGGGTCGCAACGCGGGCCGAGGCGCTCGGCTTCCAGGATCTGTGGGTGACCGAGAACTCGCTCGATCACGTCAACTGCTTCGACCCCGTGGTGATCCTGACCTACGCGGCTTCGGTGACGACCAAGATCCGGGTCGGCTGCTCGGTGGTCGTCTTGCAGATCCACAGCCCGCTGATGGTCGCGCATCAATGGGCCTGCCTCGACTATGTCAGCAACGGGCGCGCAATCCTCGGGGTCGGGATCGGCCGCGAGCACCACTACCGGCAATTCGAGGTGCCCACGGAGGGCCGCGTCAGGCGCTTCCGCGAGGAGCTTGAGATCATCAAGGCGCTATGGACGCAGGAAAAAGTCAGCTATGACGGCCGCTTCTATCATCTGAAGGACGAGACGATGTGGCCAAAGCCGGTGCAGAAGCCGCACCCGCCGATCTGGATGGGGGTCGGCCATCCGGACGCGGTGCGCCGCACGGCCCGCCTCGCCGACGGATGGATGGGATCGGGCGGCTCGCGCATCGCCGATTTCGCCGCCTCGGTGCCGATCCTGAAGGAGGCGCTCGCCGCCAACGGCCGCGACCCCGAGAACTTCCCGATCTCGAAGCGCATCTTTATGGCGGTCGACGAGCGGCCCGAGGTGGCGCGGCGCGAATTGCTGCGCTGGTTCACCGATGTCTACCGCAACCCGCCCGGCACCGATCTGTGCGGCATTCACGGCACGCCGGAGCAGGTGCGCGAGCGGCTCGACGAGATGATCGGAATGGGCGCCAACCATCTGATGCTGAACCCGGTCAGCCGCTATACCGAGCAGGTCGAGGCGCTGGCCGAGGTGGTGGGTCTGGGCGGGTCGTCCCGGTAACACTCGTCAGGAGACGGGTCGATGACGATGGATCGGGCGGTCGGCCCACCGGCGGAGCAGGCCTATGCCGAGGGGCTGCCGCAGGGCTATCGCGAAGGCATCATCACCGCAATAGCCGTTCTGCTCGGATTTTCCCTGACATTCCTGCGTTATTGGGGTCTTGAGGCGCCGGGAGAATGGCATCCCGGTTCGATCGTCGCCGCCATATTGATAACCGCTTCGATAATGATGCAGATTTTCGCGCTTTGGCGATCGTTGCGCCTGGCGGACAACAATCCGCGGCAATATGGGCGAACATTGAATTTTTTTGTGATCTCGGCGGTCCTGCTTGCGGTCAGCTTGTTTATTGCCACGTTGACATTCTCAGGCGTATTCGGCGGCCCTCCGCCCGGCATCGTGTTGTGACGGTACGCAGGCCCTGTGGTCTCAGCTGAGTCGATCGAATGGCTTCCCCGGAAACCGATACCGTAAAGCAGGCGATCGCGGCGCATTGGGATCGGCGCGCCGCGCATTTCGACGAGGATTTCGGGCACAGCATCGGCGGTTCCGCCGAGCGCGCCGCCTGGGACCGCATTCTCGATCTCGTGATCCCGGAGGGCGGTCCGCTCGACGCGCTCGATGTCGGAAGCGGCACCGGGTTTCTCGCGCTGGAACTGGCGGCGCGCGGCCACCGCGTTACCGGTCTCGATTTCGCCCCGGCGATGATCGCGAAGGCGCGCGAGAAGGCGGCGGTGCAGGGTCTCGACATATGTTTTGACGAGGGCGATGCCGAGCGGCTGTCCTATCCGAGCGGCAGCTTCGACCTGGTAATCAGCCGGCACGTATTGTGGACCTTGCCGCATCCCGAGAGAGCGCTCGACGAGTGGCTGCGCGTCTTGCGGCCCGGCGGCAGGCTCGCGGTCATTGACGGCGCACAGTACGGCGACGCAACCGCCCCGCCGCAACGCGAAAACGCCAGGACCAGCCCGGAATACGCGGCGATCAGCGACAGGCTGCCGTTTTACGGCGGCCGCCCGCGCGAAGAGATCGCAACCCTGCTGGGCGCGCGGGGTCTCGCGAATGTCGCGAGCGACCCGCTGGAGGATCTGGTGGCGGCCCATGTCGCGCGGCTGAGCGAAGCGGGAATGCCGGCGCCGCGGCGATCGCGCTATGTCGCCTGGGGCGACCTGCCCCGCTGAGGAGGGGAAAATGGACTGCAAAACGATCCTGGTGGAGACCGCGGACGGCGTCGCGACGATCACGCTGAACCGGCCGGACAAGCTCAACGCGATGAACCGCCGGATGATGCAGGAGATCCAGCAGACGCTGAAGGCGCTGGAAGCCGATGACGGGATCGGCGCTGTCGTCTTTACCGGCGCGGGCCGCGCGTTTTCGGCCGGCGGCGACATCCACGAGCAGCGCGAGCACGACCGGAAATACAGTCAGGAAGAACTCGACCGGATGCGCACCTATGCGCCGCTCTATGATATCGGAATCTGCACAAAGCCGACGATCGGCATGATGAACGGGCTGGCCTATGGCGGCGCCTCGGTGTTCGCCTCCTCGCTCGATATCAGGGTCGGCTGCGAGGATACGAAATTCCGTTTTCTGGCAGCCGCCTATGGACGGATCAACGCGACCTGGACATTGCCGAACCAGGTCGGCTGGCCGATCGCCAAGGAATTGCTGTTTACGGCGCGGGTGGTCGAGGCCGAGGAGGCGTATCGCATCGGGCTGTTGAACCACCTCGTGCCGCGCGAGCGGTTGCGCGACAAGACGATGGAACTGGCGCGGATGATCGCCGGCAACAACCGCGCCGCGGTGATGGGGGTCAAGGCGCTGCTGATGAAACAGAAGGCGCTCAGTGTCGAGGACCAGTTCGCCGAGGAACGACATTTCACGACGCATGTCGTGCGCGGCGCCAAGGCCGAGGACGCCTTCCCCGAGTTCATCGCCCGCAAAGGCCGCCCGCTCGATTGAGAGCGACGCGACTGGATCGGGGCGGAGAAGGCGCGGCAACCCGCCGGCAGGCGGGGAAACCGCTGATTGCACGCAAACAGGCGCCTGCTGCATCGTTTGCCAAGCGGCTCGTGGATGCCCACGGATCAAGTCCGTGGGCTGAAGGTCCACGGGCCAAGCCCGGCCAAGACGACATGAGGGGGTGCTTCGATCCGGCCGGACATAGCTCTAGACTCTGTCGTCAAATTCAGCCCTGATCGTCGTCCCGGCGAAAGCCGGGACCCACGTTTCGGCCGCTCGTACGGTTGCCCAGTGGATCCCGGCCTTCGCCGGGATGACAACAGGGAAGGGAAAACCCGCCGAATTACTCGTTTGACGACAGGCCCTAGCCCGGCCCGGTCTGCGCCGTCAGCGGCATGATCAGGACGCGGTCGACGCGGCGACCGTCCATATCGACAATCTCGAACAGAAACTCGCCGGCCGTCACCCGGTCCGCGACAACCGGGACGCGGTGCAGGCGCGCCATCATATAGCCGCCCAGCGTGTGAAATTCCGGGTCTTCGCCGGGCAGCGTCGAGACGCCGAGCAGCTGCTTGACCTCGTCGAGGCTGACCATGCCGTCGATCAGCCAGGTGCCGTCCTCGCGGCGCACGATGCGCTGGTCGGTATCGCCGATTTCCGGGATGTCGCCGACCAGCGCCTCAAGGATGTCGGTCAGCGTGACGAGACCGTCGAGATCGCCGTATTCATCGACGACCAGCGCCATCGGCTCGCCGCTGCTCTTGAACATTTCGAGCGCGCGCAGCACGCTGACCGTATTCGGCAGAAACAGCGGCTGGCGCAGCGCCGCCTTCAGATCGAACGGCTCGCCGGTCAGGCTGCGGGCGAGAAGGTCCTTGTCCTGGACGATGCCGGCCAGATTTTCCGCGCCTCCCCGGATCACCGGAAAGCGCGTATAGGGGCTGTTGCGGATCTGCTCGCGCAGTTCGTCGGCAGAGTCTTCGATATCAAGAAATTCGATCTGCGTGCGCGGGGTCATCACCGAGCTGACCCGGCGGTCGCCCAGCCGCAGAGCCATTTCGACGATCGCGGTTTCGGCCTGCGGGATATGCCCCGACGCGACCCCCTCGCGCAGCATGAAGCCGATTTCCTCGTCGGTGACGGCGGGCGGCTCGCCGCGCACCGGCAGCAGGCGCAGGATCAGATCGGTCGAGGTGCTGAGCAGCCATTCGAGCGGCGCGCCGACCCGCGCCAAGCCGCGCATAAAG
Source organism: Alphaproteobacteria bacterium (assembly GCA_050246595.1). Classification (GTDB taxonomy): domain Bacteria; phylum Pseudomonadota; class Alphaproteobacteria; order ATCC43930; family CGMCC-115725; genus DATARH01. The sequence continues at coordinate 42,338 of JBFWVT010000007.1, read as the reverse complement.
CGGGCGACCGCGGCCGAAATCCGCTCGGGATAGATCAACGCGATGCGCTTTGGCACCAATTCGCCGAACACCACCGACAGGTAGGAGATGCCGATCACGACGATCGCCATGCTGATCGCATTCGCGTAATCGGCCAGAAATCCTCCCTGCTCGATGAGAAACGCCTCCAACGCAGCGCCAAGCGTCGCCTCGCCGACCGTACCGGACATGACGGCGATAACCGTGATCCCGATCTGCACCGTCGCGAGCAGACGCGACGGATCGTTTTTCAGTTCGAGCGCCGCCTCGGCTCCGGCGCTGCCCTGTGCCGCCATCGGCTGCAGGCGGGCCGGACGCGACGACACGACCGCGATCTCGGCCATCGCGAAAAATCCGTTCAGCAGGATCAGCAGCAGAATGATCGCCACCTGCACGGTCAGCATCGACAAGCCCCGCTAACGAAAACGTCCCGGCCCGCGAGACCGGCCGGAAGCCGGACCCGCGCACCGGGACGATGATGTTACATCCGTGCGGCGTGTGCATGCGCCGCCCTGTGCGGCGCACGCGCCGCACAGGGATCAGCGCGAGTAGTATTCGACGACGAGGTTCGGCTCCATCGTAACCGGATAGGGCACGTCGGCCAGTTTTGGCGCGCGCACAAAACGCCCGCGCATCCGCTCGTGATCGATCTCGATGTAGTCAGGTACGTCGCGCTCGCTCGACCGGCTGGCTTCGAGCACCAGGACCATCTCCTTGGCGCGCGATTTCAGCTCGATCGTGTCGCCGTCGCTCAACTGATAGGATGGGATGTTGACGCGCCTGCCGTTGACCAGAACATGGCCGTGATTGACGATCTGGCGGGCCGCGAACGGTGTTGGGGCCAGCTTCATGCGGTACACGGTCGCATCCAGGCGGCGCTCCAGCAATTCGATCAGGTTCTCGCCGGTATCGCCGCGCCGCCGCACCGCCTCCGCGTATAGCCGCCGGAACTGGCGCTCGCCGATATTGGCATAATAGCCTTTCAGCTTCTGCTTGGCCGCGAGCTGCGTACCGTAATCCGACGGCTTCTTGCGCCGCTGGCCGTGCTGTCCGGGGCCGTATTCGCGCCGGTTGAGCGGGCTTTTGGCGCGGCCCCACAAATTGACGCCGAGACGGCGGTTGATCTTGTACTTCGATTCCTCGCGCTTGCTCATGTCAGCCTAATCCGCTTTAGCTACCCCCTCACCCTGCCCTCTCCCCCAGTGGGGGAGAGGGTTGCGAGGGAGAATATTGTTGTCCCAATAGGGCCGCCCGACGCAGCGAGGCATGGGGGCCGGGGCGGGTCGCCCGCGTTCTTGGGAAAGGGGAAGCACTATAGTCAGCGGGAAGCTCGAGTCAAATCGCACGCTCGGCGGCGGGATGCCGGCCGCCGCGTCCGCGCCGGGTTCCTCGCCCCCGCCCCATGTTGCGCTTCCCCGCGAAAACGGCGGACAAGTCTGGGGATCGATTGGCGCGCACGGGATCGGCCTGTGCCTGTTGGTGCTGCCGACGATGCTGGCTCTCGTGCCGCGCGGGGCGGCGCCGCTCGCCGCTGTCGCCGGATTGTGCGCGATCGGCGCCGTCGCGGCCGATCCGCCGCGCGGCTGGAGCGGACTGCGCGTACCGGCCGCGCTGTTCGGGTTGCTGCTGCTGTGGGGCGGGGTGTCGGGGCTGTGGGCGATCGCGCCGGCGCGCAGCCTGCTGAAGGTATTGCAGCTCGCAGGTCTGTTCGCAGCCGCGATCGTGCTGGCCGCCGCCATGCGTTCGGCCCGTGGCAAGCGGCTTCCGATGTTGCTGACGATTGCCGGAACCGTGCTCGGTCTTGTCGCGGCGTGGTTCGACTTCGTAACGAATGGGGGCCTCAGCCATCATATAACCGTGCGGCCCTTTGCGTTGCCGCGGCTGAACCAGCTCGCGGTCTGGCTGGCAATCATGCTGCTGCCGATCGCGGCGCTGCTGGTCTGCCGCGGCCGCATTCTGCTCGGTATCGCCGCCGGTTTGCTGATGGGCGCGACGGTATTCCTGCTCGACGGCACGGCGGCGAAGACCGCGCTGGCGCTGGCTCTGCCGGTCGCGGCGCTGCTCTATCTGCAACGGCGGCTGGTCGCCGGGATCATGGCGGCGCTGTCGGCCGTCGCGGTGCTGAGCGCGCCGCTGACCCTGCCGCGTCTGGCCGATCATCCGCTCGTTTTGCAGGATGCGGACGCGGTCAAAACCTCGTTCGGGCACCGTCTGCTGATCTGGGATTTCGCCGGAAAGCGCATCGCCGAGCGCCCGCTTCTCGGCTGGGGTCTTGATGCGGCGCGCTCGGTGCCGGGGGCCGACCAGCTCATCAGGTGGAACCAGATGCGGTTGCCGCTGCACCCGCACAATGCGCCGCTACAGGTCTGGCTCGAACTCGGACTGCCCGGCGCGGTGCTGTTCGCGCTGCTGCTCTTCTGGCTGTGGCAGCGCCTCGCGGCGGTCCCGTGGCCACGGATTTACGCGGCTGCTGCCGGCGGCAGCCTCGCCGCCGCCTGCGCCGTCCTGGCGGCCGGCTGGGGCATCTGGCAGGAATGGTGGATCGCGACGCTCGCCCTCGCGGCGTGCGCGATAATCGCGATGGCGCGCGAAGCCGCCAAACCTGAAGCTGTCGAACCTGAAGCTGCCGAACCTGAGGCCGGCGGACCCGCTATTCGGCAGCCGCCGCGGCGCGGGTGGCGCGCTTGCGGTCGTTGATGTCGAGGAGGCGTTTGCGCAGCCGGATCGCCTTTGGCGTCACCTCGACCAGCTCGTCATCGTCGATATAGGCGATCGCCTCTTCGAGGCTCATCTGAATGGGCGGGGTCAGCCGCACCGCCTCGTCCTTCGCGGTCGTGCGGATATTGGTGAGTTGCTTGCCCTTCAGCGGGTTGACGTCGAGATCGGTGCCGCGGCTGTGCGCCCCGACGATCATCCCGGCATACACGTCGGCGCCGGGGTGGATGAACAGCGGCCCGCGCTCTTCGAGGTTCCACAGCGCGTAGGCGACCGCCGCCCCTTGCGCGTTCGAGATCAGCACGCCGTTGCGCCGCCCCTCGACCGGCCCCTTGTACGGCATATAGCCGTGAAACAGCCGGCTCATCACGCCGGTGCCGCGCGTGTCGGTAAGAAACTCGCCGTGATAGCCGATCAGACCGCGGGTCGGCGCGAGAAACGACAGCCGCAGCTTGCCGCCCCCCGAGGGGCGCATCTCCTGCATCTCGGCCTTGCGCAGGCTCATCTTCTCGATGACGATCCCCGAGAACGCCTCATCGACATCGACGATGACCTCCTCGATCGGTTCGAGCCGCGTTCCGGTCTCCGGGTCGGTGCGGAACAGCACCCGCGGGCGCGAGATCGACATCTCGAACCCCTCGCGGCGCATCGTCTCGATCAGCACGCCAAGCTGCAACTCGCCGCGCCCGGCGACCTCGATCGAGTCCTTCTCGCTGCTTTCGCGCACCCGGATCGCGACATTGCCCTCGGCCTCGCGATGGAGCCGCGCCGCGATGACGCGCGAGGTGACCTTGTCGCCGTCGCGTCCGGCAAGGGGAGAATCATTGACCGAGAAATTCATCGAGAGGGTCGGCGGGTCGATCGGGTCGGCCGGCAACGACTCGGTCGCTTCGGGAGCGCAGATCGTGTCGGCCACCGTCGTTTCGGCGAGACCGGCGACCGCGATGATGTCGCCGGCTCTGGCCTCGTCGGCCGGGCGGCGCTCGATGCCGCGATAGGCCAGCAGCTTGGTTAGCCTGGCCTGCTCGACCGTCCGCCCGTCGCGGCCCAGCGACTTGACCGGCATGTTGAGCCGCGCGACGCCGGAATGGATGCGCCCGGTCAACACGCGACCGAGAAACGGGTCGTAGTCGAGGGTCGTCGCCAGCATCGCGAACGGCGCGTTTTCATCGGCCCCCTCCGCACCGAGACCGGGCGGCGGGACGTGCGCGACGATCAGCTCGAACAGCGGCGACAGATCGCGGCGCGGCTCGGACAGGTCGGACACCGCCCAGCCGTCGCGCCCGGAGGCGAACAATGTCGGAAAATCGAGCTGCTCCTCGCTGGCGTCGAGCAGGGCAAACAGGTCGAAAATCTCGTTGTGGACCTCGGCGGCGCGCGCGTCGGGACGATCGACCTTGTTGATGACGACAACCGGCTTGAGACCGCGCGCGAGCGCCTTGCCGACGACGAACTTGGTCTGCGGCATCGGCCCCTCGGCGGCATCGACCAGCACGAGGACGCCGTCCACCATGCCGAGGATGCGCTCGACCTCGCCGCCGAAATCGGCATGACCCGGCGTATCGACGATGTTGATGCGCACGTCTTTCCAGACGACGGAGGTGCATTTGGCGAGGATCGTGATGCCGCGCTCGCGCTCCAGCTCGTTCGAGTCGAGCACCCGCTCGGCGACTTGCTGGTTGGCGCGAAACGCGCCGCTCTGGCGCAGGAGCTGATCGACCAGCGTCGTCTTGCCATGATCGACATGCGCGATGATCGCGATGTTGCGGAGTTCCATACGGGTGTTTGCGGTCTCTCTATCATCGTCATGGCCGGGCTTGATCCGGCCATCCACGAGCCGACCGCGGTGGCGGTGCCGATATCTCGTGGATGGCCGGGCCAAGCCCGGCCATGACCGGTAAATGGGAACGGAACGGCTGTCGGGAAAGACGGCCGGTCAAATCAGCGGCGTAGGGCGGAAAAGCGGAGCGCATTCCGCCGTGCCGGCACCGGTCTCCGCTGCCGGCGGATTACCCCCGGCTTTCGCCGGGGTCATCCGCCCTACAATCCGTTCAGACATACCCCGACGCCGCGACGAGATCACAAAGCGCCGCCTCGGGGCGGGCGCCGACATGGCTGATGATCTCGGCGGCGCACAGACTGCCGATCGCGCCGCAGGTCGGCAGCGGCAAGCCGCGGGTCAGCCCGTAGAGGAAACCGGCGGCGTACAGGTCGCCGGCGCCGGTCGTATCGGCGACGCGATCGACCGGCACCGCGGCGATGTCGTGCGCCTCGCCCCGGCCATACGTCCCCTCTTGGCCGAGCACGACGCTGCCCTGCGCGCTGCGGGTCAGCGCCGCGACCGCGACATGGCCGCGCACCGAAGCCGCGGCTTGCGCGAAGTCGTCGGTTTCGTACAGCGAGCATATCTCGGCCTCGTTGGCGAACAGGATATCGACCTCGCCCCTGATCAGCTCATGGAACGCGGCGCGGTGGCGATCGACGCAGAACGGGTCCGACAGGCTCAGCGCGACCTGACGGCCGGCGCGGTGCGCGATCTGGGCGGCGCGGCGGAACGCCTCCTGGGCGCGCGGCGGGTCAAACAGATAGCCTTCGAGATAGATCACCTGCGCGGCTTCGATCAGCTTAGGGTCGATGTCCTCGGGGCCGAGTTCGACGCAGGCGCCGAGATAGGTCGCCATCGTGCGCTGCCCATCCGGCGTGACCAGGATCAGACAGCGCGCGGTGCCCGGCCCGGAGATGGCGGAAGGCGTCTCGAACCGGATACCGGTCGCGGTGATGTCGTGGCGGAACACGTCTCCCAATATGTCGTCGCGCACTTTGCCGATATAGCCGCCGCCGCTGTAGCCGGGGCCGCCGAGCGAGGCGATGCCGGCCATTGTGTTCGCCGCGGAGCCGCCCGAACTTTCGACCGCCGGTCCCATTTTCGTGTAAAGCGCCTGGGCGCGCGCGGCGTCGATCAAGGTCATCGCGCCTTTCATGAGACCTTCTTCGGCGAGAAACCGCTCGTCAGCATGCGCGATGACATCGACGATCGCGTTGCCGATGCCGACGACATCGAGGGTGGCGGAAGTCATGCGCGGGTCCTCGTCCTTTCCGCGGAAGGCGGCGGAGTATAGGGACAATGCCCGGCCCGGCAAGAAGGGGCGGCTTCACGCCGGCCGGACCGACCATAAAGCCGTGGCGGGACGGAGATTGCGCCGGCACGCTCGCGATGACACTTATGCCGCGATGACCCGGTTCGCCCCCGCCGATCTGACCGAATTGCGCGACGCGGTGGCCGCCGCGCTGACCGCCGAGGAGCCGGTCGAGATCGTCGGCGGCGGCTCGAAACGAGCGCTCGGCCGGCCGCTGCAAACGCCGCATCTGCTCGATCTGTCGCTTCTCGCCGGCATCCGCGACTATGCGCCGAGCGAACTGGTGCTGACCGCCGGCGCGGCGACGCCGCTGGCCGAGATCGAACGTGCCCTGGCGGAATGCGGTCAGATGCTTGCCTTTGAGCCGCTGGACTGGCGCGCTCTGCTCGGGTCCGACGGCGAATCGACCTTGGGCGGCGCGCTCGCCTGCAACCTGTCGGGGCCGCGGCGGATCAAGACCGGAGCGGCGCGCGATCATTTTCTCGGGTTCCGCGGGGTCAGCGGCCGGGGCGAGATATTCAAGGCCGGCGGCAAGGTGGTTAAGAACGTGACCGGCTACGATCTGTGCAAGCTGATGGCCGGGTCCCATGGGACCCTGGCGGCGCTCGAAGAGGTCACGGTCAAGGTATTGCCGCGCCCGGAGACGGTTGCGACGGTGCTGTTCCGCGGGATCGCGCCGGGTCCCGCCATGCGGCTGATGAGCGCGGCGCTGGGTTCGCCGCACGAGGTATCGGGCGCCGCCTACCTGCCTTCCGACACGGCGGGGCTGCGCGAGGGTCGCGTCGCGTTGCGGATCGAGGGACCGGCCCCGTCGGTCGCGGCGCGCCGCGACAGTCTGATCGCCGAGCATCGCGGCGTCGGTACGGCCGAGCTGCTCGGCGACGCCGAATCGGTTGCGCTGTGGCGCGCGATCGGCGAGGTCGCACCGTTGCTGGAGCCCGGCGAGCGCGCGGTGTGGCGCATCTCGGTCGCGCCCGCCCGCGGCGCCGAACTGGCCGAGGCACTGACGCGGGCGCTCGATGCAAAATGGCTGCTCGACTGGGGCGGCGGGCTGGTCTGGGCCGCGGTGCCGGAGACCAGCGATGCCGGCGCCGCGGCGATTCGCCACGCGATCCGCGGGCCGGACGAACGCGGCACCGGGCACGCGACGCTGGTGAAAGCCTCGGCCGCGCTGCGCCGCTCCGTCGCCGTGTTCGAGCCGCAACCGGCTCCGCTCGCCGCGCTGTCGCGGCGGGTCAAGGAGGCGTTCGACCCGGCGCACATTCTCAATCCGGGCCGGATGGCCCCGATCGACGCTGAGAGAAGCTGAAACATTGCAGACCGAATTCTCGCTGACCCAGCTCGCCGATCCCGATACCGCGGAATCGGAAAAGATCCTGAGAACCTGCGTCCATTGCGGGTTCTGCACCGCGACCTGTCCGACCTATGTGCTGCTCGGCGACGAACTCGACAGCCCGCGCGGCCGCATCTACCTGATCAAGAACATGCTCGAACAGGGCGGGAAGGCCGCGCCGGAAACAGTCAAGCACATCGACCGCTGTCTGTCGTGCCTGTCGTGCATGACGACCTGCCCGTCCGGCGTGCATTACATGCACCTGGTCGATCACGGGCGGCGCCATATCGAAACGCATTACCGTCGACCACTGCGCGAGAAGCTATTGCGGCGGCTGCTGGCGCGGGTGCTGAGCAGCCCGCCGCGGCTGCGCGCGGCGCTGCACCTGGCGAAGCTCGGGAAGCCGTTCGCCGGTCTGGCACCGAAGATGCTGCGTCCGCTGCTTGCTCTGGCCCCGCGCCGACTTCCGACCAATTCGCCGCTCTACTGGATGGAGGTCTTCCCGGCCGATGGCGAAAAGCGCATGCGCGTCGCGCTGCTGGCCGGCTGCGCGCAGCAGGTGCTCGCGCCGGAGATCAACCTCGCGACGATCCGGCTCCTCACCCGGCATGGATGCGAGGTCGTCCTCGCGCCGGGCAGCGGATGCTGCGGCGCGCTGTCCCATCATCTCGGCCAGGAAGCGCCGGCGCTGACCCTGGCGCGCGCCAACATCGACGCCTGGGAAAAGGCGGCGGGCGAGAACGGGTTCGACGCCGTCGTCGCCAATGCCTCGGGCTGCGGCACGATGCTGAAGGATTACGGGTTTCTGCTGCGCACCGACCCCGACTACGCCGACAAGGCGGCGCGGATCGCAGGCCTCGCGCGCGATGTCAGCGAGGTTGTCGCCGCGCTCGGGCTGCGGGCATCGACCGGACTGGCCCCGGCGCTGCGCGTCGCCTATCACTCGGCCTGCTCGTTAACGCACGGGCAGAAGATCGATCGCGAGCCGAAAGCCCTGCTCGCCGCTGCCGGGTTTGCGGTGCTCGACGTGCCCGAGGGGCATCTCTGCTGCGGCTCGGCCGGCACCTACAACATTTTGCAGCCGGAACTCGCGGCGGCGCTGCGCGACCGCAAGCTCGCCAATATCGCGCTGACCCGGCCCGATGTCGTCGCCGCCGGCAATGTCGGCTGCATGACGCAGCTCCGCGGCGAGAACGCGCCGCTGCCGGTGGTGCATACGGTCGAACTGCTCGATTGGGCAACCGGCGGCCCGGCGCCACCGCATCTGCCCGAAGTTCTTACCGCCGGACCGCTGCGCGGTTCGAATGAAACCGGCCGCCAACCGACTCCGCCCAACACACCGGCGTTATGAGGCCGGCTCTATCTCCGCGAGCGTCTGCCGCAGGCGCTGCCGTGCGACCCATAGGTCGTATTGCACCTGCATCTGGACATAAAGCTCCGGATTTCCGCCGGTCAGACGCGCGAAACGCAACGCCAACTCGGCGGTGACGGGCTGAGCGCCTGCCAGCACCGCCTCCAAGCTGGAAGCGGCGATCCGCATACGCTGCGCGGCATCGGTGGTCGGCAGTTGCAGGTGCTCGTCGAGGATCTCGCGCATCAATTCGCCGGGATGCGCCGGGGACCGCAGGATGGGCCGCACAGTGGCCAGTTCGGCCGGGATTTCCGTTTTCAATGATACTGCTCCAAATCGACCCGAAGCGCCGCGCCGTCCCGCCATTCAAACGTCAAGCACCAGGGACCATTAACGTGGATGGAGTACCGCGTCGGCCGGCCTTGCAGGGCGTGAAAGTCGAACCCGGGCTGGCGCAACGCGTCCAGCGACACAGCCGCATCAAGCGCATCGAGCCTGACGATCACGCGCCGTTGCAGGTCAGGTCGGACCCGCGCTGATCGGCCTGTCTCGAACAACTCTTTCAAGCCGCGATGCCTGAAGCTTGCGATCACAACCCATGTAAGCCACCAGCCTCCATGAGGTAAAGCCGCCAGCGCCGGTCAGCGAGGCTAGCCAGCCTGCGCTGCGGCGCGCTACGCTGGGACCAATCCCGCGAAGACGAGGGCACAAGCATGAAATACGACGTGATCTCGGCCGATTGCCATATCGATCTGATCTGGCTGCCGCCCGATCTGTTCACCGCGAACGCAGCGGCCGAATTCCGCGACCGCATGCCGTATGTGACCGAGGGGCCGCGCGGGCGCGAATGGGTGACAAAAAGCGGCGCCTCGTTCGGCCTCGACGCCGGGATGGGGTCGGCCGGGCGGCCTTACGAACCGGGCAAGATCCATCGCTCCGACCGGATGGCCTCGACCGGGCTGTATGAGAAGGAGCAGCAGAAAATCCGCCGTCTGACCGACCCCGATCTGCGCCTTGCGGACCAGGACCGCGACGGTGTGCAGGCCGAGGTGCTGTACGGCGTGCTCGGCGCGACGATGCGCCTCAACGACGACGAGGCGGCCGGCGAGGTTCTGCGCATCTATAATGACTGGCTGGCCGATTTCTGCTCGAAGCAGCCCGACCGCTATGCCGGGCTGGCCTGCATCCCGAACCACAGCATTGAGGCGGCGGTCGCCGAGATCGAGCGTGTCGCGCGGCGCGGCGCGGTGCGCGGTCTCGAAATCGCCCGCAAGCACGATATGACCCCGCTGTGGGACCCCTGGTGGAACCCGATGTGGGACGCCGCGGCGGCGAGCGGGCTGCCGGTGCATTTCCACACGATCGGCGGTCCTGGTCGCGACTACTCGAAACTGTCGGGCAAGACGTTGCTCGCGGCCCGCGCCGCCGGCATCACGAGCTTTCAGATGCACATGGCCGATGTGCTGATGTCGATCATCTTCGCCGGCGTGCTCGAACACCGGCCCAACCTGAAGATCGTGATCGGCGAGGCCGGCACCGGCTGGATTCCCTATATCCTCGACCGCATGGACGCCGAGTGGGAAGACCAGTTCAAAGATCTCGATCTCAAGATGAAGCCGAGCGCGTACTGGTATCGGCAGTGCTACGCGACCTATCAGAGCGACCCGGTCGGCGTAAAGCTGATCGAGGAACTCGGCGCCGACAACATCATGTGGGGTTCGGATTTTCCGCACCCGGACGGGGTATGGCCGGATTCGCGGGAGTACATCCAGCGCGAACTCGGGCATCTGCCCGCCGATCTGCGCAAGAAGATCGTCTGCGACAACGCGGCAAAGCTCTATCGCTTTGTGAACTGAACCCGGTGCCGCGGAGGGCGGGCGCCGGGTAGGTGCCCGTTCTGTTTCGGCTCAGTACAAGCCGCCGGTGCCGTAAACCGGTCCCGGACGCTGGCCCCAGCCCGGCGCCGGCGCCGGCCGCGGCGGCATGGCGGGTCCGGTATAGGCTCCGCTCGGGCCGGGTCGGGCGTAGGCCGTTCCCCAGGGCGCCGGAAATGCCGGTCCGGCGGCTGCATAGTCCGGCTGGTGCGGCGGCGGGCCGTATGCCGGTTCTGCTTGCGCCGCGCTTATCGGCTCGGGATCGCGCTGCCGCTGCCGCTCCCGCCAACGCGGGCCGTAGGCTGCTTCCTCGACCGCTTGGCCGGGATCGCGGTAAAGCTGTTGCCGGTTCAGCTTGGCCGTCTCGGTGCTGCCGGAACCTGGTTTTGCGCGCTTCCTGACCGGGGCCGCGACCACGGTCTCGTCGGGTTTCACCTCCTGCTCCGCGACCGCGGCTTCGGCCGGCGACGCCTCGTCCTTGCCGGGCTCCGGGAAGCCCTGTTCCGGTGCCCCTTTCAAGGCTTTGTGCATGAAGTCGCGGAAAATCCCGGCGGCGACGCGGCCTCCGGTCTCGCCCTCGCCCAGCGTGCGCGGCTCGTCGAACCCGACATAGGTGCCGGCCACCAGAGCCGGCGAAAACCCGACAAACCACGCATCAAAATAATTGCTTGTTGTCCCGGTCTTGCCGGCCAGCGGCTGCGCCAGCTCCTTGGCGATCGGCTTTATCAAGGTTCCGGTGCCGCGCTGGATGACCTGCTGCATCGCCTCGATGAGATCGCGAATGGCTTTCGGGTCGGCGAGAGGACCGCGCCTGGTCGGTTCGTAGACGATCGGGTTCTCCGCCCATTCCGCGCCGGAGACGGCGATCGCGGAGGGGGCCGGCGCTCCGGCCGCGCGGTACAGAGGGCTGGGATCGCCCTCGACCCGCGTTCCGGCCACGGCGAAACAGGAGGGGCAGTCGCCGATGCCTTTCTGATAGATGACCCGCCCGTGCCGGTCCTGGACCGTGTCGATCACCGACGGGACCAGCCACTGCCCGCCATTGTCGAGCATCGCATAGGCGTTGGTCAGGCGCAGCAGCGTCGTCTCGCCGGAGCCGAGCGCCATCGAGGGATAAAGCGGCATGCGGTCCATGATGTCGAAGGTCTGCACGGTATCGGCGACGGCCCGCAATCCCACATCGAGCGCGAGCTGCGCGGTCGCCAGATTGCGCGATTGCACCAGCGCGTTTTCCAGCGTCATCGCCCCGAACCAGTCTCCTTCGTAATTGCCTGGCCGCCACGGCGGCAGTCCCGCACCTTGCGGGATCTCGAACGGCGTGTCGTGGACGGTGGTCGACAGCGTATAGCCGTTCGTCAGCGCGGTCAGGTAGACGAACGGCTTGATCGCCGAGCCGGGCTGGCGCTGCGCCTGCGTCGAGCGGTTGAACTGGCTCTGCTGGAACGACCAGCCGCCGACCAGCGCGAAAATCCGCCCGGTCTTCGGGTCCATCGCGACAACGCCGCCGCTGGCATCAGGAATCTGGCGCAGACCGTAAAGCTTCGTCTCCTTGCGTCCCTTGCCCGCGCTCGGCTCGACCAGCACGAGATCGCCGATTTGCACGACATCGCCGACCCGGCGGACCGCCGGCCCCAACCGCTGGTTCTTGGTCGTCGGACGCGCCCAGCGCAGTTCGGCAATCGGGATCTCGCCAACCGAACCGTCGCGCAGCATGATCCGGGCTTCCGAGTCACCGATATCGGTGACCGCCGCGAGCCGCCACTCGCCGATGCCGGGCGGATCGGAAGCCTCGCCGAGCGCCTGGCGCGCCGCCGTCGCGCCGCCCAGCCGCGCGACCGGTCCGCGCCAGCCGTGGCGGCGATCGTATTCGATCAGCCCGTCGCGAAACGCCTTTTCCGCGATCCGCTGCTGCGCCGGCAGGTAGCTCGTCCGGATCGTCAGACCGCCTCTATAGACGGTGTCCTCGCCGTACCGGCCGATCAGACCGCGGCGGACCTCCTCGACGAAATAGCCGTGTTCGCGCGTCGGCTCGGGCCGCATGTTGACGCGCAACGGTTCGGCGATCGCGCGCGTTGCCTCGTCCTCGCCGAGCCAGCCGAGTTCGGCCATGCCGGCCAACACCCAGTCGCGACGCCCCGTCGCCGCTGCCGTGTTGCGGATCGGGTGGTAATTGTTTGGCGCCTTTGGCAATGACGCCAGATAGGCTGCCTCTTCCGGCTTCAGCTGGTCGAGCTTTTTCTGAAAATAGGTATCGGCCGCCGCCGCGACGCCGTAGGCGCCGGCACCGAAATAGATCTCGTTCAGGTAGATTTCGAGGATACGGTCCTTGCTCAATTCCTTGTCGAGCCGGTAGGCCAGGATCGCTTCCCTGACCTTGCGCGTGATCGACAGCTCGCGGCTCAGCAGAAAGTGGCGGACGATCTGCTGCGTGATCGTCGAGGCGCCGATCGGCCGCTGGCCGCTGCGAAAGCGCGCGATATCGGCCACCGCGGCGCGAAAGATCGCCTGCGGATCGACGCCCTTATGCGTGTAGAAGTCGCGGTCCTCGGCGGCAAGAAAGGCGTTGACGACAAGCGTCGGCACTTGCTCGATCGCTACCGGGATGCGCCGCTCGGCTTCGAATTCGGCGATCAGCCTGCCATCCGCGTCATAGACCTTGCTGCCGACCGCGGGCACATAACTCACGATCTTCTGAAAATCCGGCAGATCGCGACTGAAATGGTAGAGACCATAGCCGACGCCGACCGCCGCGCCAGTGACGCCAAGCACCACAAGGACGAAAGCGACGCGCGCCATGCCGCGCAGAACCGACAACAGCATCACAGCCTCGCGGTGTTGGCGGAGACCCTATCGGCGGAAGCTGCCGGTCCGATTGCCTGGGCCGCGCCGGAGCCGGGCCGCGCGGCCGCAATCCTCGGAAAGCCCGGCCTCCGGATAGAAGCCGCTTTTGTCGCCATACGATAAGGAACAACCGCAGACGCGAATGGTCCCGGGGATATAGTGATATCCGAGAGAATCATCGAGAGCGGTTTTTCCGGAAGCGGCACTGCCGGCCTATTCCCAGGGACGCGGCCGGTGCGCGCGGTGTCCCGCGTCGGGCACGCTGCCGCGGTGGAGCTTGCGATGGCTCATCATCGCCCCGGGCGGCACCCTCACCCAGGTCGGGGTGTGCTGCGGCTGCAATATGTTCACCCCTCTCGGGCGCAGCATCAGAAACAATCCCGCCCCCGCGACAAACCCGCCGACATGCGCCCAGAACGCGACACCCGGCTCGCCCGTCATCGAGCCCAACCCGCTCAATACCTGCATCGCGAACCAGAACCCGAGCAGCAGCCACGCCGGTACGGTAACGATCGTGAAGAAGAGGATAATCCACACGAATACGTACACATTGGCGCGGGGGTAGGTGATCAGGTAGGCGCCCAGCACACCGGCTACCGCGCCGCTCGCACCGATCATCGGGATCTGCGAGGACACGGCGGAAAGCCCCTGGATCAGCGCCGCCGTCACGCCGCTGGCCAGATAAAGCAGCAGATAGCGGAACCTGCCGAGCAGATCCTCGATATTGTTCCCGAAAATCCACAGGAACAGCATGTTGCTGATAAGGTGCATCCAGCCGCCGTGCAGAAACATGCTGGTGAACAGCGTCGCCCAGGGCGGGATCGGCTGCACGCCGGGAGGCCAGTACCCGAACAGCGCCGCCGGGATCAGCCCGTAGTGAAACGCGGCAAGCTGGCCGCCGACCACGATCTGCCAGAACCACACGCCGATGCAGGCGCCGATCAGCGCATAGGTGACGACCGGCGTCCGCTGGACCGGGTTGTCGTCATAGATCGGAACGGTGAAGACCACGTCCGCAACCCCGCCAGCGGTGGAGCGCGCCGAACGGGGAGCCCGGCTCTGCCGTCGTCAACGGTAACGAGAGGCGGAGATTGCCGCCGGGGAGCGGTTTGTTCAAGATCCGTTCACAGTTCCGACGCCGCTGCGATATGTCCGGCCGCCGCCGACGCTGCCACTGTCGCCGGCGAGGCCATGTAGATGCGCGCGCTTTCGTGCCCCATGCGGCCCCGGAAATTGCGCGTGCTGGCGGTAATGCAGGTCTCGCCGGGACCGAGCACGCCCATGTGCCCGCCATAGCAGGCGCCGCAGGTCGCCGGGGTCACGACCGCGCCGGCGTCGAGCAGGATCTGCGTGTAGCCGGCCCGCGCCGCTTCGGCCGCGATGCGCTGCGACCCCGGCGTCACCAGCAATCGCACCCCAGGCGCGACGCGGCGTCCCTGCAATACGCGGGCCGCCTCGGCGAGATCGTCGAGCGTGCCGTTGGCGCAGGAGCCGATAAATGCCTGCTGGATCGGCTCGCGTTTCGCATCGGCGACCGGAACGGCATTGCGGATGACGCTGTCGGGCAATGCCAGCATCGGCCGCAGCGTTCCGAGGTCGATACGGCGCCGCGCCGCGTAGGAGGCGTCCGGGTCCGGGTATTGCGGCTCGAACGGCGCCTTGTTGCGCGCCATGACATAGGCGATCAGCACCTCGTCGGGTTCGAAGGTCGCAAATTCGGCGGACAGCTCGGCCCCCATCGTCGTCAGCGTGCGGCGCGCGTCGATCGACAGACCGGGCAATGCCGACCCGCCGAACTCGACATTCTGGTTTGCGTGATCGCCGTAAGCCCCGGCGATATGGAGGAAAAGGTCCTTCGCCGACACGCCGGGGGCAAAACGTCCGTCGAGATCATAGCGCACCGTCTCGCCGACCCGGAACCAGGTTTTCCCGGTGGTCAGCGCGTAGAGCAGATCGGGGGCGCCGAGACCGCGGGCGGCGCAGTTCAGCGCCCCGGCGCTGCATGTATGCGAGTCCGAGCAGGCCAGCACGGTGCCGGGCAGCGCATAGGCGTTCTCGGCGACGACGACATGGCTGATCCCCTGATCCGGCCCGACATCGTGCACCCGTTTGATGCCGAAACGCCGTGCGAAGTCGCGGCCCCTGGCGTGCATCGCCGCCGCCGCGCGGTTCGAGGCCGGCACGTCGTGGTCGAACACGACGACGACCTTGTCGGGATCGTGCACCTTCAGCACCTCGCGCCACGACCCCTGTCCAAAGCTGAGATCGATCATCACGACGCAATCGACATCGACCACCGCGAGATCGCCCGGCGCGACCTTTTCCATCCCGCTTTTGCGCGCCAGGATTTTCTCCACGATCGTCATGCCCATCGGAACGCCTCCAGCGCGGAGGGAGACCCTGCGCCTCGCTTCTTTCCTGCGGCGCTGTTGTAGGCGCTTTCCGGCCGGACGGGCAAGAAACCCCTGCTTCGGCTTGACCCGGAGCGGGTTCGCTTGCCACTCTGGCGGCACTCGCGAAGCAAACGGAGGACCGGATGGCGCGGCCGATCGTCTATGGCCCGGCTGGCAGCACTTACGTGTGGAGCACGCGGCTGGCGCTCGCCGAGAAGGGCGTCGCGCACGACCTGATCGATGTGCCGTTCGGCCCGCATCGCGAGGAGCCGCATCTGTCGCGCCACCCATTCGGCAAGGTGCCGGCCTTTGAGCATGACGGGTTTTCCCTTTACGAGACGCAGGCCATCCTGCGCTATATCGATGAAGGCTTTCCGGTCTCGCCGCTGCAGCCGACCGATCTGCACCAGTTCGCGCGGATGAGCCAGATCATGGGCATTGTCGATGCCTATGCCTGGCCGGCGATCGCGGCCGGTATCGTGTTCAACCGCCTGCTGGCGCCGCGTCTCGGTCTGCCGGTCGACGAGGAGGCGGTGGCCAAGGCGGTGCCGCGCGCCCGGCTGTGTCTGTCGGAATTCGCGCGGCTGATGGGCGAGCAGCCCTTTATGGCCGGCGAACGGATCAGCCTCGCCGATCTGATGGTCGTCCCGCTGTTGTATTATCTGACGCGCGTGCCCGAGGGCGAGGCGCCGCTCGCCGAGCATCCGAGCCTGCGCGCCTGGGTCAGGCGGATCGAGGAGCGGCAGAGCTTCCGGGTTACCAAGCCGCCCGGCCTCTGAAACAGGGGTTTACCCAAAAAGGCCGGCGCGAATTATGGGCAGGATCGATATCGCCGGCAATTTTGCCCAAACACGGGCGGCTCCGGGATGACATCGGCTTTTTGGGAAAAGCCCTGATACGGGGTACAGGACATGCGCCTCAGGCTGCGCTCTATCACCTATCTCGCCGAGGATATCAACGGTTACGAGCTGGTCGATCCGAACGGGCGCGACCTGCCGCGCTTTGAGGCCGGGTCGCATATCGGGGTGCGGCTCGGCGCCGATCTGTGGCGCGATTATTCGCTGTGGAACGATCCGGCCGAGCGGCGGCGCTACTGCATCGCCGTGCTGCGCGAGAAGCTCGGCGAAGCCTCGCGCCGCATCCATGACGAGCTCAGGGTCGGCGATCCGGTCGAGGTGTCATTGCCGCGCAACCACTTCCCGCTCGCGCCGGACGCCGAGCATCACCTGCTGCTGGCCGGCGGTATCGGCATCACGCCGATCATGGCGATGATCGCCGAGCTGAAGCGCCGCCGCGCCGATTTCCGCCTGTATTACGGCACCCGCTCGCCCGAGCGCACCGCGTTTCACGACGAACTCGACCTGCTCGCGGCGATGGGGCGGGTCGTGTTTCATCACGATGGCGGCAACCCGGCGAAGGGACTCGACATCGCGACGCTGCTGCGCGATCCGCTTTCGGGGACGCATCTCTATTACTGCGGGCCGGCGGGCATGATGGCCGCGGCGGCGGCAGCCTCGGCACACTGGCCGCCCGGCACCGTGCATTGCGAATATTTCTCCGGACCCGGCGCCGCGCCGCCTTCCCGGCTCGATGACGACCGGCCATTCACGGTGCGCCTCGCGCGCAGCGGCGGCGAATACGAGGTGCCGCCGGGAGAGAGCATTCTCGACGTGCTGCGCCGGCACGGGGTCGAGACCCGCTCGTCGTGCGAACTCGGCTATTGCGGGGCCTGTCTGACCCGCTATCTGGACGGCGAGCCGGACCACCGCGATGCGATCCTGGGCGATGTCGCCCGCAGGACGCACCTGCTGACCTGCTGCTCGCGTGCGAAGGGCGAGACGCTGGTGCTTGACCTCTGACGGGACGAGGGCGTGACCCGCGGGGCAGTGCGCGCGGCATTGGCGGATGGCGCTTTGCTCATCCGCCCTGCAATGGGAAGCAAATACCGCTCAGCCGGCGTAGTCGCCGCTGTTGCCGTCCCGGCGATGGGCAAAATTCAGCGTCAGCAGCCGTGCGGAGAACGCGCCGTAGGTGGTCGGTTCGTAGCGCGGCGGGTTGTCGGGGCCGACGCAGGTCGGGACGCAGGCCACCTCCGCGTCGTGGTTCGGACCCAGAAAGAACGGAATCGCGTAGCGCGAGCGGTCGTTGCGGTTGATGACGCGGTGCGGCGTCGGCTTGAAGCGGTCGTTCGAATAGCGCCCGAGCATCGCGCCGGTATTGACGACAAAGGTTCCCGGCACGGCCGGCGGGCGGATCCATTCTCCCTCTTCGGTGCGCACTTCGAGACCGGGCAGCGCCGATTGGGCCAGAAAAGTGATGAAATTGTTGTCGGTATGCGGCGCGAAGCCGAATTCGTTGTCGCCGGGATCGGGCTGCGGCGGGTAGTGGATCAGCCGCAGCGTGCAATGCGGCTCGGCGAAGGCGGCCGCGAAATAATCTTCCGGCAAGTCGAGGGCCGCTGCGAAGACCGGCACCAGTCGTCGCGTCATCGCCTCCATCGCGGTGAAATAGGCGACCATCGCGGCGCGGAATTCCGGCATGTCGGGGGGCCAGCGATTGAGGCCGATCAGCGGTTTGTTGTTGACGATATCGGGGTGATCGGGGGCGCGGTCGCGCGTGATGTAGAACGATTCGCTGAAATTGGGTCTGGTGTTGCGGTTGACCGGCGAGTGCCGCACGGTCTGGCCGCCAAACGGCAGATAGCCGATATTGTACTGCCCGATTTTCAGCGCGAGCTTGCGTTCGGTCGGAAGAGCAAAAAAACGCGCCGCCTGTGCAAATGTGTTTTCGACCAGTTCCGGCGCGATCCCGTGATTGGCGACGACGAGAAACCCGGTGTCCTCGCAGGTGCGCGCCACCGCGCGGGCCAGCGCCGCGCAGGCCCCGCGCTCGCCGGCCAGTACCGACCCGATATCGAGAACCGGTATCCGGCCGTGCTCCGTTCGGGCACCGCGCACCGCTTCGGCCGCCTCGCTCATCGCCGCCCCCTTTGTTTATATCGGCTGTTCGCCCTGGTCCTGAGCTGCGGCCCAGGCGGCTTGCGCCTCGACGCGGGCGGCTTCTTCCTCCTCCTCGATCTGCTGCGCCGGATCGATGCCGGCGGCCTGCATGCGCGCGCCTTCCTCGGACTGTGCGACATTGGCGGTTACCGTGACCCCGACCTCCGGGTGCAGCATGACGCGGACCGGGTGCATGCCGAGCGTCTTGATCGGCCGGTCAAGCACGATCTGCGTTTTGCCGACCGTGTACCCCGCCTCGGTGATCGCCTCGGCGATGTCGCGCACCGCGACCGAGCCGTAGAGCTGGCCGCTCTCGCCGGCCTGACGGATCAGGACAACCGTGAGCCCGTCCATCGTTGCCGCGACCTCCGCGGCCTCGGATTTGCGCTGCAAATTATTGGCTTCGAGCTGCGCCCGCTGCGTCTCGAAATAAGCCATGTTCTCCTTTGTCGCGCGCATCGCCTTTTTTTGCGGCAGCAGGTAGTTGCGCGCGTAGCCCGGCTTGACTTTGACGACCTGCCCCATCTGGCCGAGCTTTTCGACGCGTTCGAGCAGTATGAGATCAACCATCGTTTGCTACTCCTTGCGGGGCGAGGCGGCGGCGCAGCCCGAGCCAGTTTTCGAGCAGCCCCAGCACGGCCACGACCAGAAACGGCCAGCCGAACAGCGCCGCCGTCACATAGAAAAAGACCAGAACCATCGTCGGATGCGACAGCCGCCGCGCCGCCGCGTGCAGCACGGCGAGACCGCCGAGGCAGAACGCGACCGACAGCGCGATCATCGCGTTGATGCCGACAAACCGCCCCGCGTCGCCAAAGATCACCGCCAGCGCCGTGATTCCGAGCGCGATATGCAGCCAGATCGGCAGCTCCAGGGCAACCAGGCTTGGGGACGGCCGCCAGTTCGCGCCAAAACGGGCGAGCACACCTTGAGCCAGCGCGGCGTTCACGACCGCCGTAACCATCCACGACGCCGCCACGATCCCCGGAATGATCGAGGCGAGGGTCGAAGCGACCTCGTCGCGGTTCGGCACCTGACCGCCATACATGCGATCGAGAACCGTCCCGAGCACGCCGCGCAGCGATTCGTGCATCGCCTCCGGACCGCCCAGCAGCAGCACCATCACGCCGATCCCGGCCAGCGCATACCCGGTCAGCCACGCCGTCAACAGCCCCGGCGGATACCAGACATGGGCGCCGTCGTCACGCCGGCGGGCCAGCAGCGCCTGCCGCACCAGCAGCGCGACCGGCACTGCATTGAGCGCCGCGAACAGCGCCGTGCCGAGCAGATCGCTGAACACCAGAAGGACCAGCGACCCGGTCACCCCGGCGACCACGGCCGCGCCGGTCCCGAGCCACAGCCCGGCGGCAAACAGCGGCAATTGCGTCAGATAGACCAGGATCAGCGCGCCGGGGGTGCCGAGCATGACCCCGACATACATCAGCCCGGCAACGACACCGAAAGCGGCGCCGATCGCCGCCGGAGGAAGGCGGCCCATTACGCGCTCCGCCTCTGTCGCTTTGTTCCTGTGAGTCCGCCGGATCGGATCGCCGGCTTCCTACTTCACCATATAGGGAAGCAGACCGAGATACCGCGCCCGCTTGATCGCCCGCGCCAGCTCGCGCTGCCGCTGTGTCGATACGGCGGTGATGCGGCTCGGCACGATCTTGCCGCGCTCGGAAACAAAGCGCTGCAGCAGACGGATATCCTTGTAATCGATTTTCGGCGCGTTCGGTCCCGAAAACGGGCACGATTTGCGCCGACGGAAGAACGGCCGCCGGGCAAACGCGCCGCCGCGCCCCGGTCCCGATCCGGTTGCGCTTTCCATTTACGCCTCCACCCGTTCCGTTTCCACGGCTGTCGGAGCGGGGGCCTCGGCCCGCGGCCGCTCGCCGCCGTCCCCACGATCGCGGCCCTCGCGCGGCTCGCCAAAGCGGTCGCGATCGCGGCGCGGCCGGTCCTCGCGGCTGCCGCGGCTCTGCATGATCGGCGAGGGACCTTCGTCAAATTTATCGACGCGCAGCGTCAGATAGCGCAGCACATCCTCGTTGATCCGCATCGTCCGCTCAAGCTCGGCGATCGCCGCGGCCGGCGCCTCGATGTTGAACAAAACGTAATGGCCCTTGCGGTTCTTGTTCATGCGATATGTGAGGTTGCGCAGACCCCAGTATTCGCGCTTCCTGACCTGGCCGCCCTGCTCGGCAAGCAACTGCGTAAAGCTGTCGGCGAGCTGATCGACCTGGGCGCCGGAAATGTCCTGGCGCGCGATGAACACGTTCTCGTAAAGCGGCATCGACCTCGATCCCTTGTGGCTGTCGTGACCCGGAGCGCACGCGCCTAGCGGGTCGAAGCCGGCTCCGAGAGAGCCGGCAAGGGGAAGCCGCGCAGTATAGCGGCAGAGCCTCGCGGTGCAAGACCTACCCTCTCCCGCATTGCGGGAGAGGGTGCCCGTTGCGCAGCGACGGGCGGGTGAGGACAGCAGCCGATGGGAGACCCTCACCCTCCCGCGCCTTCCGGCGCGGGCCCCTCCCTCTCCCGCATTGCGGGAGAGGGGTCGATGGGATCAGGCGCGGACCGGGACGCCCTTCTCCTCGAGGAGCTGCTTCAATTCGCCGGTCTCGAACATTTCCCGGACGATGTCGCAGCCGCCGATGAACTCGCCCTTGACATAGAGCTGCGGGATCGTCGGCCAGCTCGAAAATTCCTTGATGCCCTGGCGCACCGCCGGGTCCGACAGCACGTCGACCCCTTTGAACTTGACCCCCATATGGCTGAGGATCTGCACCACCGCCGCCGAAAAGCCGCATTGCGGAAATACCGGGGTGCCTTTCATGAAAAGCACGACAGGGGTCTCGGCTACCTGCTGGCGGATGCGGTCTTGTACGGTGGCGTCCATCTCTGTGTCCTCATCTCTGGGCATGCGGCCGGGACCGCAGCGCTGTGGTGGTCGTCCTGGTGAAATCAGTCCTCGGGCGCGCTGGTCTGCAACGCCAGCGCGTGCAGCTGGCCGCCCATCCGCGCCCCGAGCGCCTGGTACACGAGCTGATGCTGCTGCACCCGGCTCTTGCCGCGGAACGCGCCGGAGACGACATGCGCGGCGTAATGATCCCCGTCGCCGCGCAGATCCTCGATCGTGACCCGTGCGTCCGGCAGAGCCGCCTTGATCAGCCGCTCGATTTCCGCCGCATCCATCGCCATTGCCCGCTCCCGATCAGCCTTGGTGGGTTCAGCCCTGGCGCATGTAGCCCGGCAGCCAAGCCTCGTGCGCGGCCTTGAGTTGCGCGACCGATATGGCACCGCAGCCCTGTAGTGTCAACGCGGCCCCTCCCACCGTGCCGATGCGCCGGAGCGGCACGGCGGCCTCCAACGCCGCCAGCTGCGCCGACAATTCGGCTTCGGTTTCAATAATGTAGCGCGCCTGGTCCTCGCCGAACAGCCAGGCATGCGCCGCCATTCCGGGCGGCTGCGGATCGAGTGTCGCGCCCAGCCTGCCCGCCATCGCCATCTCGGCGAGCGCAACCAATAGACCGCCATCGGAGATGTCGTGACACGATGCGACAAGCCCGCGCCCGATCAGCTCGCGGACAAAATCGCCGTTGCGGCGTTCGGCGGCGAGATCGACCGGGGGCGGCGCGCCGCCCTCGCTTCCCTCGATCTCGCGCAGGTACAGCGAGGCGCCGATATGGCCCGATATGTCGCCGACCAGCAGCAGCGCGTTGCCCTCTCCCTTGAGGGCGAGATCGACCGTGCCCCCCGCCTCGGCGATCAGCCCGACGCCGCCGATCACCGGGGCGGGCCAGATCGCGCTGCCGCTCGTCTCGTTGTAGAGCGACACATTGCCCGAGACCACGGGGTAGTCGAGCGCCAGACACGCCTCGCGCATGCCTTCGACAACACCGGCGAACTCGCCCATGATCTCGGGCTTCTCGGGATTGCCGAAATTCATGTTGTCGGTCAGCGCCAGCGGCAGCGCGCCGACCGCGGTCAGGTTGCGCCAGTTCTCGGCCACCGCCTGCATGCCGCCGCGTCCGGGATCGGCACGGCAGTAGCGCGGCGTGCAGTCGGTCGCCAGCGCCAGCGCTTTTCCGGTTTCGCCGACCCGTATGACGGCGGCGTCGCCGCCCGGCCGCTTGACGGTGTTGCCCTGCACGAGATGGTCGTACTGCTCCCAGATCCAGCGTTTCGAGGCGAGGTCCGGGCAGGCGATCAGCGTTTCGAGGCACGCGATCGGGTCGCGCTCGGGCAGGCTCGCGGGGTCGATCTCGGGCCGTTTCGGGCGCTCGGACCGGGGCCGTTCGTAAATCGGCGCCTCGGTGACGAGCGGCCCGACCGGGATATCGGCTGCGGTATCGCCGTGCATGCGCAACATCAGGCGCCCGGTCTCGGTGACCCGGCCGATCACCGCGAAACCCAGCTCCCATTTGTCGAAAACCCGGCGCGCCTCATCCTCGCTGCCGGGAGCGAGGATCATCAGCATGCGCTCCTGGCTTTCGCTCAGCATGATCTCGTAGGCGGTCATGCCGTCTTCGCGCACCGGCACAAGGTCGAGGTCCAATTCGATGCCGAGCCCGCCCTTGCCGGCCATCTCGACCGAGGACGAGGTCAGTCCGGCTGCGCCCATATCCTGGATCGCGACGATCGCGTCGGTCCGCATTAATTCGAGACAGGCTTCGATCAACAGCTTCTCGGTAAACGGATCGCCGACCTGCACGGTCGGGCGCTTTTCGGCGGCGTCTTCCGAGAACTCTGCCGAGGCCATTGTCGCGCCGTGGATGCCGTCACGCCCGGTTTTGGCGCCGACATAGATCACAAGGTTGCCAGGGCCGGCGGCGGCCGAATAGAAGATGCGGTCAGCGCGCGCCAGCCCGACGCACATCGCGTTGACCAGGATGTTGCCGTTATAGGCCGGATGGAACTGGCACTCGCCGCCGACCGTCGGGACGCCGACGCAATTGCCGTACCCGCCGATCCCGGCAACGACCCCGGAAACCAGATGCCTTGTCAACGGATGCTCCGGGCTGCCGAAGCGCAGCGAATTGAGCAGCGCGACCGGACGAGCGCCCATCGTGAACACGTCGCGCAATATGCCGCCGACCCCGGTCGCTGCGCCCTGATACGGCTCGATAAACGAGGGATGATTGTGGCTCTCGATCTTGAAGACGACCGCGTCGCCGTCGCCGATATCGATGACCCCGGCATTCTCGCCGGGTCCGCAGATCACGCGCGGTCCCGATGTCGGCAATTTGCGCAGCCACACCTTTGACGATTTGTACGAGCAGTGTTCGCTCCACATCGCCGAGAAGACGCCCAGCTCGGTCAGGTTCGGCGTGCGCCCGAGGATCGCACAGGCACGGGCAAACTCCTCGGCGCTGAGCCCGTGCTCGGCGGCGAGTTCGGGAGTGACGTTGCTGCGGTGTAGCTCGCTCATCGAGATCGCCGGAACATCCACTTCCACCCTTTACGTTTTATGGTCCCGTCTGCCAAGCCATCCGGCGCTGAGCGGCTATTCTCAACTTGAAGGGAGAGTGCTGACCGCCTTATATCGGCGGCAATATTGTCCAATGTACTAAGCTTTTCGTGATCGAACAAGAATGCCAAAGTGCTTCGATTCTTGTCCAGGAAGTTGCAGAATGCTGGATGTCGCTCAGCTTCAAGGCCGATGCGATTGATTACAAAATCGATAACAGCCTTCTGGACGTCAGCAAGAGCCTTAGGCTCATGCTGAAGCTGATCGACTAGATCACGCATTGCTTCGGTTGGTTCGGGAAGCGAGAAAAGCTTCTCGACTGCGGTAATTGGATCATTATTGAGGAAGAGCGCTGCTGGACTTGAATAAAATTTGGTTAGAGCTTCCTCCTTAGCTTCAAATGCTTGCCTGAGCGCATATTGAGCTTCCAAAAATGCTTCCACTTTTTTGCGAAACCCGGGCAGAGCCGAAAGCGCAACGGCATGACATGCAATCCACCCTTTCAGTGCCTCTATATCAGCACTGGCATCCGCCTTTATGATGCCCGACGAACGTAAGACAGAAGCTGCATAATCTTCCAGGGTGCAGATGTCACCGCCAGCTGCTAGATAAGCGCGAATGTCATCCGCTGCGGTTGCGCCGGTATGGAAAAAATGGGCTGGCACCTGCTCGGGTAGGGCGATATAATTGCCCTCTGAATCCTTAGCTAAAATTCGACCTACTGGCCCTTGTTCAAAGGCTTCCTCATATTGTTTTTCGGCCTCAAGTGCTTTCCGTAAGTGCTCTTGCGGCGTATCACTTTTTTGATTATTCATTTTTATACGCCAGGAGATCGTATCTCAATACGTCGGAGTAACTATATGAAATCGCCGAGAATTGCAGATCGTAAGGCGGAAAAACGAAGCGCGTTCCGCCAAGCGATGCTAAAATGGAGCAATACGCTATGCTATTCCGCCCTGCTGTATTTCCGCTTGTCATACCCCGAAGTCTCTATTGCAGTGCGCCCGCCAAACCCGTGAAAAAGGCGCACCCGTCGGTGCCGCCGAGCAGCTTGTCGGTCGCGTTCTCCGGGTGCGGCATCAGACCCAGCACGGTGCGGTTGTCGTTGAACACGCCGGCGATCGCGCGCGCCGAGCCGTTGAAATTGTCCTCCTCCGACAGCGCGCCCGAGGGGCCGCAATAGCGGAACGCGACGCGGCCCTCGCCCTCCAGCCGGTCCAGCGTGTCGGGATCGGCCATATAGGCGCCGTCATGATGCGCGACCGGCACCCGGATCGTCTGGCCGGCGGCATAACCGCAGGTAAAGATCGTCTGGTTGTTCTCGACGCGCAGATAAACGTCCTTGCAGGTAAAGGCGAGCGAGCGGTTCGGCAGCAGCGCGCCGGGCAGCATCCCGGCCTCGCACAGGATTTGGAAACCGTTGCAGATGCCGAGCACCGGGGTGCCGCGCTCGGCGCGCGCCTTGACCTCGCGCATAACGGGCGAATGCGCCGCCATCGCACCGCAGCGCAGATAATCGCCATAGGCAAACCCGCCGGGCAGGATAATCAGGTCAGTATCGGGGAGTTCGGTGTCGCGGTGCCAGATTCGTGCCGGTTCATGACCGGTCGTGCGCTTCCAGGCGAGCGCGACATCGTGCTCGCGGTTGGAACCGGGAAAGATGACGATCGCGGCTTTCATCTGATCCTGGGCGATTCGTGATCCTGGGCGATTCGGGACGGCGGTTTTGCCGGTCACATACGCAGCCCCGCACCGCGCTTCAAGCGGACCCGCCTTTCAGGAAATTGCACAGCTCGCGTCGCGGCTCGCCTGCCCGGCCTCGTCATCCGGGATTTCAAACGGCACGCCCTCTCCCGGGTCGCCGCCGGTGATCGTCACCCCGGATTGCAGCGGCGGCGAATCGGGATCGTCGCCCGCCGCGATCGTGCCGCCAGTCACCACCTCGCCGCGCTCCGGCCATTCCATGCGGAAATCACGCAGGACGCGGCCGGTCCCGGCATGGACATAAATCGCCGACGACAGGCGAAAGCGCCGCCCGCCGATGGCCGCGCCAACCGGGTCTCCGGTATCGGCCCAGATCGCGTCACGGCCGCGCAGCCAGGCGTTCAGCGCCGCCGTGTCGTCGTGCCTGCCGTCGCCCCACAGCACAACCGGGACCTTGATGCAGTCCTGCGGCGCGGCATCAGCGGCAAGCGCCGCACCATATGCCGCCGCTGCAAGCAGCGCGGCGACAAAGCGGTGCCGCTTACCGATCGCACCCATTGAACGAGACCGCCTCAACCGATCTCGATCGTATAATTCTCGATCACCGGGTTGGCGAGCAGTTGGCGGCACATCTCCTCGACGCGGGCGCGCGCCGCGGCGGGATCGGCCTCGGTCAGTTCAATCTCGATCAGTTTGCCCTGACGGACCTCGCCGACCCCGCCGAAGCCAAGCGTTTTTAACGTATTGCCGATCGCCTTGCCCTGGGGATCGAGCACACCGGGTTTGAGGCTGACATGCACACGCGCTTTCATCGCCGAGACCTGTCCTGAACGCCGCTCCGGTTGTTGCAACGCTTGCGTCGCCCCGGTGTCGCCCGGGCCGCCATCCGGCAGGGTCCCGAGGCGGCGCGCCACCGCCTGACAACCTTCCGCGACATGGTAGCGACACCGCGGCATTCAGGTCCTACCGCTCTAAATAAGCCCGGGTGTGGGAGCATTGGCAATGTGGATAATATTGAGTTGAACTCAACACACGTCCACGTTGCACCACGAGGTCGGTTCCGGCAGCCAGCCGGCATGGCGGAAGACGGTGCGCCGTTGCGGCGACGGCGCCGCCGGCAGCGCGATCAGCGCGCTCGATACCGTGGCGAAACCGCGCGGCGTGCGGAACCGCAACGCCGCTTCTGCCGGCTCGCCGGGCGGCACGGTGTCATCGCTCAGAAGGGTCTGCCACCCGGTCCAGTCCCCGCTATCGGGGTCGGGCGGCACGGCGGTCGCGAAGCGGGGACGCGCGAGCCGCAGGCGCGGGGTCATCAACTCGTCGAGATCGCCGGCGGCGATAATCGACAGTCCGTCCGGCACCGGGTGCGTTTCGATCCGCCCGATTCCGGTGTGGCGCAGCCAGAACGCATCGCGGTTGTTGGCGACGATCAGGTTGAAGCTGCGATAGGCGGCCGGGTCGAGATCGGACAGTGCGGCGGCGGCGTCAACGGCGTCGGCATGGTCGAGCGCTTCGAGCACGAGTTCGCCGCGCGAGCGCAATCCCGAGGCGGGGCCGAGCGAGCCGTGCCGGTTCAGCACGGCGGCGGCGACGCCCCAATCATTGACACCGAGCCACGAGCCGCCGGCGAGCAGATCGATCCCGGCGACGATCTCGGCACGGTCCGGCCAGTGCCGTCCCGGCGCCCTCGCGGGCCGGTCGATCATTTCGTCGCGATTGGCTCCGATCACGACCGGCCAGTCGTGCTCGGGCCGCCGCAGGATCACCAGAGTGCACATTGTTTTCGTTCTCGCTGGGCTTCCGTTCTCGCCGGGCTTGCGGGCGCGGCCGTGATATCGTCGCGACCGGCGCCAACCGCGAGAGGCAGGGAGCACTAATCATGGATGCCTTTGATGAACGTGAACGGGATTTTGAGGCCCGCTTCAAGCACGATCAGGATTTGCAGTTTCGGGTCAAGGCGCGCCGCAACCGGCTGTTGGGGCTGTGGGCCGCCGAACGGATGGGGCTCGGCGGCGAGGCGGCGCAGGCCTACGCCAAGGAAATCGTCGACGCCGAGTTCGCCGGCGGCGATCACCACATCGTCGAGAAGGTCCGCGCCGATCTGAGCGCCAACGGCCAGAGCTGGACGCCGGCGCAGATCGAATTCGAGCTGACCCATCTCGCCGAAACCGCCAAGCAGCAGGTGATGCGGGAGTAGCATCTCGCGACGGGCCAGGGCGGGTGAGCCAGGCGCAATCCGCCGTTCCGGACGTATGGGCGGATCAGGCTGCGCTGATCCGCCCTTTACCGCTTCACCCGCGGTTTTGGTTCACTCTGCCGGCTCGCGCGCCGCGGTCCCGTCCGGCGATGACTCCGGCGATGACAAGGCGGGTGCCGCGGGCGGCGCACGCGGGCGACGAACCGCATTCATCAGGCGGCTCAGGCTCGCCAGCACGCCGGCTCCGGCGAAACCGGCCGCTACCAGGATCGCCCCAGTCGCGCCGTGCGTGCCTCCGGCCGCCGCAAAGACAAGCGCGACCAGCGCCGCGCCGATCGCCTGCCCGAGCAGACGCGAGGTGCCCTGGATCGCGCCGGCGCCGCCGCTGCGCTCGCGCGGGGCGCTGGTCACGATCGCCCGGTTGTTCGGCGACTGAAAGAAGCCGAACCCGAAGCCGCATACCGCGACGCGCCACAGAACGTCCGGCAGCGTCGGATCGGCCGGCAGCAGCGCCAGCAGCACAAAACCGCCGGCCAGGATCAATAGCCCGATGCCGCCAAGAATGCCGGCCGAATGGCGATCAGCCAGCCACCCGGCAATCGGCGCCATGATCGCCGTCATCACAGCCCACGGCGTCATCATCAGCCCGGTCATCACGGCCGATGCGCCGAGCACGTCGTGGAAATAGAACGGCAGCGCTACAAACGCGATGCCCTGCGCAATAAAGCTGCATACCGAGGTCGTCACCGACAGCGCAAAGATCGGGCGGCGGAACAGATCGACCGGCAGCAGCGGCATCTTCTGGTTGCGTTGGCGGCGGACCAGCAGGTAGCCGGTCGCGATCGCGCCGGCGAACTCGACGATCAGCGCCGGGGCGCTCTGACCGTGCCCGATCCCGGTGATGCCCGCGATAAGACAGGTGAACATCAGCGCGCACAGCACGGCGCTCCATACGTCGAAGCGGTGCTCGCTCGGTTTCGTGTAGGGCAGCAGCCGCATCGCCAGAAAAAACGTTACGATGCCGATCGGGATATTGACCGCGAACAGCCATGGCCAGGACGCAACCGCCAGGATCGCGCCGGCGACGCTCGGCCCGGAGGCCGACGACACCGACACGACCAGCGAGACCATGCCGATCGCGCGTCCGAGCTGGCGGCGCGGATAGGTGTAGCGGACCAGCGCGGTGTTGACGCTCATCAGCCCGGCGGCGCCGAGACCCTGCAGACCGCGCCCGAGGATCAGCATCTCCAGCGACCCCGCCGTCGCGCTGATGAACGTCGCCGCCGTATAGAGGACAAGGCCGAAGCGGTAGACCCGGCGATACCCGAAAATATCGCCGACCGAGGCGAACGGCAGCAGCGAGACCAGCACAGCGAGTTGATAGGCATTGACGACCCAGATCGCCTCGGCCGGGTCGGCGCGCAGATCCTTTGCGATGACCGGCAGCGCGACATTGACGATCGCGGTATCGAGCACCGACATCGCCAGGCCGACCATCAGGGTCAGCATGCTCCAGTAGCGCTGCGGGACCGGAAGCCCGTCTTCCGCAAGATCCGGAGGGGTAGCGGTGGCCGGGGGCGCGCGCATTCCGGTCACATAGTGCAGTGCAGCATCGGGCACCACCGTCCATGCCGCAACACTCGTATGAGCGCGAGCCGCGCATTCGGCATGCCGGCGGGAGCCCCTGCGTTCAGCCCCTCGGCTCCCCCAACAGACGGCGCGCCAGCACGAGATGCGGCCTGTCGATCATCTTGCCGTCGAGCGCCAGCGTGCCGGAATCCGGATTGGCCTCGAACAGCGCGATGACGCGCTCGGCCCAGTCGCGTTCGGCGGCGCTGACCGAGAAGGTTTCGTTGATCGCCCCGAGTTGCGCCGGATGGATCGCCATCTTCGCGGCGAACCCGGAGCGGCGCGCCGCCGCGCATTCAGCTCTGAGACCGGCCTCATCGCGGAAATCGGTGTAGATCGTGTCGATCGCGACGACATCAGCGGCCGCCGCTGCCAGCAGGCATAGCGAACGTGCCAGCTTGTACGGCCCGTCATAGTCGCCGTCGATCGTGCGATTGTTGCCGCCGAGACAGGCCGCCAGGTCCTCCGCCCCCCAGGTAATGGCCTCCAGGCGTGGCGACACACCGGAATAGCCGCCCAGCGCGAACACGGAAGCCGGGGTTTCGGTGGCGATCGCGATAATCCGGATCGCGCCGACCGGCGCGCCGGCAGCCGCCTCGAAGGCGGAGAGGTAATTGTCGAGCGTGCGCACCTCCGCGGGGACGCATTTCGGCAGAAGGATGCCGTCCGGACGGCCCGGCGCCGTCGCCGCGAGATCGTCGAGCGCGAGACCGCTCGCCAGCGGGTTCACCCGCACATAGCGGCGGATGCGACCCGGCCCGTGCGCTTCGAGGAACTCGCGAGCCAGCCGACGCGCCGTCGCACGGTTGGACGCGGCGACCGAATCCTCAAGATCAAGGATCAAGGCGTCGGCGCCGGAATCGAGACCGCGCGCGAGCTTGCGCTCGCTATCGGCCGGAACGAACAGCAGCGAACGCATCGGGGCCTCCTGAGATAGGCTGTCCTGCATGCCCTACTATGTCTACCTACTCGCCAGCCGCAAGCACGGGACGCTCTATATGGGCGTGACGAACGATCTTGTGCGCCGAATTTACGAGCATAAGAGCAAAGCGGTGATCGGATTTACCGCGAAATACGGAGTGGACCGGCTTGTTTGGTTTGAGACGCATGACGATGTGACTGCGGCAATCGCGCGGGAAAAGGAAATCAAGAAATGGCGGCGCGACTGGAAAATAGCTCTTATCGAGCACGACAACCTGGATTGGCTCGATTTATGGGCTACCATGATCAAATAGCTTATTGTCATTCCGGGGCATGCCGGAAGCGTGAACCCGGGATCCATGAACACGGGTTTGTGGAATATGGATTCCGGGTTCGGCCCTGCGGGCCGCCCCGGAATGACAGATGCTTACAACCAAATACCGGAGCTACGCCGTCCTGGTCTTCATCAGCGCGGCGCGGCGGCAGATCGCGACCGTCTCCCCGTGCTGGTTCAGGCCGACATGCTCGAATTCGACGATCCCCGCATCCGAGCGCGACCGGCTGCGCCGCACCGACATCACCGTCGTGCGTGCCCGGATCGTGTCGCCGTGAAATACCGGCTTCGGAAAGCGCACGTCGGTCATCCCCAGATTGGCGACGGTCGTCCCCAAGGTCGTGTCGCCGACGCTGATCCCGATCACCAGCCCGAGGGTGAAAATGCTGTTGACCAGCGGCCGGCCGAATTCGGTCGTCTTGGCGAATTCGGCGTCGAGATGCAGCGGCTGCGGGTTCATCGTCATGGTCGTGAACAGCACGTTGTCCATCTCGGTGACGGTGCGGGTCAGCGCGTGCTCGAACACCTGGCCCTCGGAAAACTCCTCAAAATACAGACCGGCCATTGCTCCCCTCATCGGTTATGTCATTGCGAGGAGCGCAGCGACGAAGCAATCTCGGGCGGCCGGCACTCGGCGAGTCGAGATTGCTTCGCTGCGCTCGCAGTGACAGAAGCCTGCGTCAACGTCCCTTGAACACCGGACGGCGCTTCTCGTTGAAGGCGGCGACCGCTTCCTTGTGATCCTCGGTAAAGGCGCAGCGGGCCTGATGCGCGGCTTCGAGGTCGAGCACGGTCTGGAAGCTCTCGGTCTCGGCCGCAAACAGATTGCGCTTGATATAGGTCAGCGCGACCCGCGGCCCGTCGGCGATGCGGCGCGCCAGCGCCATCGTCTCGGTCTGCAATTCGTCATCGGCGACGACCTTGTTGACGATGCCGAGCCGTCCCGCCTCCTCGGCGTCGATGATTTCGGCCGTGAAATAGAGTTCGCGCGCCTTGGCGGTGCCGACCAGTCTTGTCAGGCTCCACGTCCCGCCATAATCGCCGGAATAGCCGATGCGGGCAAAGGCGGTGCCGAACCGCGCCGATTTGCCGGCGACCCGCAGATCGCAGGCGAGCGCGAGACCGAGACCGGCGCCGGCCGCCGGGCCGTTGATCATGCCGATGATGACCTTCGGATGGTTGCGGATCAGCAGCGGCAGCTGGTGCGCGCGGCGCAGCCCCTCGACCCGGTCCTCGACCGTCTGATCGCGGCCGCGCGATTCCATCGTCTTGACATCGCCGCCGGCGCACCAGCCGCGCCCGGCCCCGGCGATGACGATCGCCCCGCATTCGCGGTCGGTCGCGAGCCGTTCGAGCGCCTCCTTAAGCCCCGCCGTCATCGCCGGCGACAGCGCGTTGAGCCGCTCCGGCCGGTTGAGGGTCAGGGTCGTGACGCCGTTTTCGGTGCTTTCGAGCAGGTCGGGCATTTTCGTATCTCCTGAGAGCAATGCCCGATCATAGCCGGACCGAATTGAACCGAGTAGGCTGCCCGAGGGTTTTTCGTCACCGGGATTGCGGAACGGCCGATGATGACCTCGCCCCGTTCATTCGCGCGCGATACGGCGTTTTTTGTCGCGTTGCTCGCCACCAGTGTTGCGCTCGGCGGCGCCCTGGCGCATGCCTTTGAGCTGCCGAACAAGATCGGGCTGGGGCGCGACGCGTATTTCGTCGTGCAGCAGATCTACGCCGGCTGGAACCGCCTCGGTTTTGTGCTGCTGGCCGAACTGGCCGGTATGATTGCCGTGATCTATCTTTATCGAGGCGAGGCTCGCGTCCTTTGGCCCGCGGGCGCGGCGCTCGCAGCCCTGATTGCCGCTCAGATCGTTTTCTGGGTCTGGACATTTCCGGCCAATCAGGCAACCGCCAACTGGACACGGCAGCCGGCGAACTGGGAAGCGCTGCGAGCGCAGTGGGAGTACTCGCATCTGGCCGGCGCGGCGTTCCAGACGATCGCGATGGCGGCGCTGATCCTGGCGGTGCTACGACGCAGTCCTCGCCACACGAACCTTTAGAAAGCCGCTCCGATCCGGCATCATCATCGCTTTGTTTCGAACAGTCGGCCTGAGGCGATCATGGAAACAATCCGCACCGTCTGTGCGCATGACTGCCCGGATATGTGCTCGCTGCTCGCCGATGTCGAAGACGGCCGCGTGCTGCGCGTGCGCGGCGACCCGGAGCAGCCCTTCACCGCCGGGTTCGCCTGCGCCAAGGTCAATCGCGACGCCGATCTCGTGCATTCGCCCGAGCGCATCGAGACGCCGCTGCGCCGCACCGGCGCCAAGGGCGAGGGGCGTTTCGCGGCGATTTCCTGGGACGCGGCGCTCGACGAGATCGCATCGCGCTGGCAGCGGATCATCGCCGAGTCCGGACCGCTGGCGCTGCTCGGTTATGCCTACAGCGCGCATCAGGGTCAGATGAACCGCGGGCTGATGCTCGGCCTGTTCCACGCGCTCGGCGCCAGCCGGCTGATCGCCGGGACCGTGTGCGATACGTGCTGCGAGGAGGCCTGGAACGTGACCGTCGGGCCGATCGGCGGCGCCGATCCGGAAGCGGTCGAGCACAGCGATCTGATTGTCGCCTGGGGCGCCGATCTCGTCGCCACCAACGTGCATTTCTGGGCCAAGGTCGAGGAAGCGCGGCGGCGCGGCGTAAAGACGATCGTAATCGATCCGCGCAAGAGCCGCACCGCGCGGGCCGCCGATCGACACTTGCAGATTCGCATTGGCACCGACGCGGCGCTGGCGCTCGGGGTCATGCACATTCTGGCGCGCGGCGGTCTGGTCGATCGTAACTATGTCGCGGCCCATACGACCGGGTTCGACCGGCTCGAAGCCGAGGTATTGCCGCGTTTCGGGCCGGCGCGGGTCGCCGCGATCACCGGTCTCGCCGAGACCGATATCGAGGGCTTTGCCCATGTCTACGGTACGGCGAAGCAATCGTTTATCCGGCTCGGCGAGGGCATGACGCGGTTGGCGCGCGGCGGTGAGGCGCTGCGCGCGGTGGCGTTGCTTCCGGGAGTGACCGGCGCTTACGGAAGGCGAGGCGGCGGCGCGCTGCTGCTGACCACGGCGTCGTGCGAGCTGAATTACGGCGCGCTGCGGCGGCCGTCGGGACCGGCCGAGACCCGTCTCGTCAACCATTCGCGGCTCGGCGACGCGCTGCTCACGATGACCGATCCGCCGCTGCGCGCTCTGTTCGTGGCGGCGAACAACCCGGCCGTGACCTGCCCCGACGCCGGCAAGGTGCGACGGGGGCTGATGCGCGAGGATTTGTTCACGGTCGTGCACGACCCGTTTCTGTCGGTGACGGCGCGCTACGCCGATATCGTGCTGCCCGCGACGACCTATCTCGAAACCGAGGATTTCTACCGCGCCTACGGCACGTATTGGATGCAGTACGGCCGCGCGGCGGTGCCGCCGCAAGGCGAAGCCTGGTCGAATTTGCGTCTGGCGCAGGAGCTGGCGCGCCGCATGGGGTTGACCGATCCGATATTCCGCATGTCCGAAGCCGAACTGCTGGCCGCGCTGTTCGACGGCGCTCACGGTCATGTCGCCGACGCCGATCTCGATGTGCTGCGCTCGGGAAGGCCGATGCGCTACGCCGCGCCGGCGGGCCAGGAATTTCGGACGCCGTCGGGCCGGCTCGAATTCTATTCGGAGCAATTGGCCGCTTCCGGGCTGGCGCCGATGCCGGATTGGCGACCCGATCCCGAGGAGGAGCGCGACCGAGCACGCTGGCCGCTTCGGCTGTTGACCGCTCCTGGCTATTTCCAGGCGCATACGGCCTATGCCGGGGTCGAATTCCTGCGCCGCCGCGAGGGGCCGCCGTACTGTGTCCTGCACCCGGACGAAGCGGCGCGGCGCGACCTTGCTGACGGCGCCAAGGTGCGGCTGTTCAACGAGCGCGGCGCGGTCGGGTTGGTGCTGCGGGTCAGCGACGAGGTGCTTCCGGGCGTGGTGCTCGTGCCGGGTCAGCGGCCCGATGGCGAGGCGCTGGAGGGCGAGGCGCTGGAGGGCACGATCAACCTGTTGTGCTCCGACCGCTATACCGATCTCGGCGACGGCGCGACCTATCAGAGCACGTTTCTCGATGTCGCGCCGTGGTGACCGCCTCCCTGCCCGCAATCAGCGCGGGCCGAGATAGGAGAGTTGCGGCAGATACAGCTCCAGGAAACGCGGCGCGACCGGCCGGATATAGAAGGTTCCCGCATCGCGCGGGCAGTCCGGCGGGGTAAAACTCTGCAATGACTGCACCTCGAATTGGTATTGGGTGCCGGGGACCAGCTGCACGACCGGGAACTGGTTAACATCGGTGCCGCAGGTATCGGTCGAGAAGGTATAGATCCCGGGCGGAAAATCGCGGTGGAAGATCGTGCCGGGTATGCTCGTCGTCATCGGCGCGCCGTTTACATAGATCCAGGGCGTCGAAAGATTTTCCCCCGGCTGAAACTGGCGCAGGAACCAGACCCGCGCGAGGCCGGCAGGCGGCGGCGCGAGCTGCACCGCCTGCGCTCGGGCCGGCGGGATCACTGCCGGTGCAACATACGGTGTCATTGCGGCCACGAGGATCACGATGAAGGCCGCGAGCAATCGGCTTCGCTGCGCTCTGATCACGCTGATATCCTCGTCTCGGGCATGCACCGGAAACGGCCGGCGCGGCGGACCGATCCCGGCAATCCAGACAACCCCCTCGGCAAGGAGGAAGCGATGATCGTTCTGAAAGGCGGCAGGCTGATCGACGGCACCGGCGCCGCGCCGGTAAACGGGGCGACCATCGTCGTCGACGGCAATCGGATCGAGACCATTACGACGCGCAACGAGAGCGACTTCCCGGCCGGTGCCTCCGTCATCGACGTATCGGGGATGACGATCCTGCCGGGGCTGATCGACTGCCACGATCATATGGCCAATCACCGCTACGACATGGCGCATCGCTGGCGCCTTGACGAGCCGCAGAGCACAAAGCATCTGCGCACCGCCGCGGTGCTGAAGCAGACCCTTGCCGCCGGCTACACCGCGATACGCGACGCCGCCGGTCTCGACACCGGGTTCAAGCGCGCGATCGAGGAGGGGCTGATCGACGGTCCGCGGCTGATGCTGTCATTGTCGATCATCTCGCCGATCGGCGGCATCGGCGACGCGATCAGCCCGTCCGGTCTGGCGCTCGACGATTGCTGCTGCATTCCCGGCGACCCGCTGGTGCCGCACAGCGTCGTGACCAGCCTCGCCGATGTGCGCGATGTTGTGCGCAAGATGGTGCGGGCCGGGGCCGATGTCATCAAATGCGCGACGACCGGCGGTGCCAGCTCGCGTCCCGGCCACGGTCCGCGCGACCACGCCTTCAACCTCGACGAGATGCGCACATTGGTGGATGAGGCGCGGGCGCACGACCGCCGCGTGATGTGCCACGCGCTCGGCGGGCACGGTCTCGACATCGCGATCGAGGCCGGGGTCAACTCGATCGAGCACGGCTGCTATCTGGCCGAGAACCCGCGCCATCTCGAACAGGTGGCCGAGCGCGGCATCTTTTTCACGCCGACGCTGCTGGTCTACGAGTATCACCGCCGCTCGCCGCAGCCGCATGTCCGTGAGCGCGCCGAGGCGCTGCAAGAGGCGCATGTCAGAGCGATAAGGCGGGCGCTCGAACTCGGCGTCAAGGTCGTCGCCGGCACCGACGCGGGCGGTCACGGGCACCCGGCCAACGCCGGCGAACTCGACTGTCTCGTCAAGGCCGGGATGAGTCCGATGCAGGCGTTGCAGGCCGCGACCGGCTGGGCCGCCGAATGCCTGGGTTGGGAGGACCGGCTCGGCACCGTCGAACCCGGCAAGCTCGCCGATCTGGTCGTCGTCAACGGCGATCCGCTGGCCGATATTTCGGTGCTGTGCGACCCCGCCCGCATCGCGCTGGTCGTCAAGGACGGCAGGATCGCGGCGGACCGGATGAGACGCTGATGCCCGACGAAGGTCCTCTTGTGCCGCCCCGCCCCGATCCCCATGATCCGGGCATGGAGGCGCGTGTCCGAGCCCTTGAAAACGTCGTTGCGGATATCCGGTCCGATCTGGCCGATATCCGATCCGAGTTGAAGGCGATGCGGCAGGACATCACAAAGCTGGCCATCGATGTCGCCCGCGTCGATGGCCGCGTCTCGCAGATGCCGACGCTGCTCCAGCTTATCACGGTCGTCATCGCGATCTGGGGGATGGCGTTCGCGACGCTCCGCTTCGCCGGGGTGCATTGAGCGCGCGACAAGCGGGTCCGGCCGTAACGCAACGAATAGCGGCAAACCCGTGTTTATCCCCTCGCGTAATTATCGCAGCGAGGGGCATCAGATGGCGCGAACGGGATCATCGTCAAACACCGGCGGCGGAGGCGATACCCCGCATACTCCCGCTACGCTTGGCAACGAAATAGTCCTGCGCGGCCAGGGGGGCGAAACGCATCAGGTCGCCGGCGGCGATGTTCCGGTTCTGACGACGCAGCAGGGCATTCCGGTCGCCGACGACCAGAACTCGCTGAGGATCGGCCGGCGCGGCCCGACCGCGCTTGAGGATTTTCATTTCCGCGAGAAAATTTTTCACTTCGACCACGAGCGCATCCCGGAACGCGTCGTCCACGCGCGCGGCTACGGAGCGCACGGATATTTCGAGAATTACGAGTCGCTGGCCGATCTCACCCGCGCCGATCTGTTTCAGCGGGCCGGCGAGAAGACCCCGGCTTTTGTGCGGTTCTCGACGGTGGCCGGCAACAAAGGCTCGTTCGACCTGGCGCGCGACGTGCGCGGCTTCGCGGTCAAGCTCTACACAAAGCAGGGCAACTGGGACCTCGTCGGCAACAACATCCCGGTGTTCTTTATCCAGGACGCGATCAAGTTCCCCGATGTCGTCCATGCCGCGAAGCAGGAACCCGATCGCGGGTTTCCGCAGGCGCAGACCGCACACGACAATTTCTGGGACTTCATCTCGCTGAACCCGGAAAGCGTCCACATGGTGTTGTGGACCATGTCGGATCGCGCGATCCCGCGCTCGTTCCGCTTTATGGAAGGGTTTGGCGTCCACACGTTCCGCTTGGTCAACGCCGAGGGCAAATCCACCTTTGTCAAGTTCCACTGGAAGCCGAAGCTCGGCATGCAGTCGGTCGTATGGAACGAGGCCCTGAAGATCAACGGCGCCGATCCCGACTTTCACCGCCGCGATCTGTGGGACGCGATCCTGTCCGGCGATTTTCCGGAATGGGAGCTGGGGTTGCAGTTGTTCGACGACGACTTCGCCGACAATTTTCCCTTTGACGTGCTCGACGCGACCAAGATCATTCCCGAGGAGGACGTGCCGGTGCGCCGAGTCGGGCGGCTCGTGCTCGACCGGGTGGTCGATAATTTCTTCGCCGAGACCGAGCAGGTCGCCTTCTGCACGCAGAACATCGTGCCCGGCATCGATTTTACCAACGACCCGCTGTTGCAGGGCCGCAACTTCTCCTATCTCGACACGCAGTTGAAACGGCTCGGCAGCCCCAATTTCACCCATCTGCCGATCAACGCGCCGAAATGCCCGTTCCATCATTTCCAGCAGGACGGACACATGGCGTTCTTCAACCCGAAGGGCCGCGTCAATTACGAGCCGAATTCTTGGGGGTCCGCTGGGGGCAGCGCCGGCGGGCCGCGCGAGGCGCCCGATATCGGGTTTCATTCCTATCCCGCCGCGGAGCACGGCGACAAAAGGCGCATCCGCTCGGAAACCTTTGCCGATCACTATAGTCAGGCGCGCCAGTTCTATCTGAGCCAGACCCCGGTCGAGCAGGGACATATCGCCGCCGCCTTCACGTTCGAGTTGAGCAAGGTCGAGACGCTTGCCATCCGGGCCCGGATGGTGTCGCACCTGCGCAATGTCGATGAGGGTCTGGCGAAAAAGGTCGCCGACGGGCTGCGGTTGCGGGAAATGCCGAAGCCGGCCGAGCCGGCGCGTCCGGTCGTCACCGACCTCAAACCGTCCCCGGCGCTCAGCATCCTCGCCAACGGCCCCGGCACCTTCAAGGGACGCAAGCTCGGCGTGCTGGTCAGCGACGGGGTGGACGCCGCGCTGCTCGGCGCCGTGCAGACGGCCTTCCGGCAGGAAGGCGCGCTGGTCAAACTGGTCGCGCCGATGGTCGGCGGGGTTCAGGCGAGCGACGGTTCGTGGATCGAGGCCGACGAAAAGATCGACGGCGGACCCTCGGTGGTTTTCGACGCGGTCGCGATCCTTTTGTCGGATTCCGGCGCGCGGCTTCTTGTCGGCGAGTCGACGGCGCGCGATTTCGCCGCCGATGCCTTCGCGCATTGCAAGTTCATCGGCCACAACGCCGCCGCCAAGCTGCTGCTCGACAAGGCCGGCGTGATGCCGGACGGCGGCGTCGTCGCGCTCGCCGCCCCGGCGGACGCGGCCGGCTTTGTCAAGGCCTGCGGCGCACTCCGCTTTTGGGACCGCGAGGCGGCCGTCAAGAAGGTGTAATCCCGGCCTGCGCGAGCACGAAATCGCGCAGCTTTTCGGTGGCTTGCCGCGAGGCCTCGCTCGCCGGGTCGCGCACGATAAAGGTGTGCGGTTGGCCGTCGAATTTGTGCAATTCGATTTGGCCGCCGCGCACCCGGTATGCGGATGCGAAGCGATCAGCCATATCCGGGGTGACATTGTCGTCGCCGGTTCCCTGCACGACCACTGCCGGCGGCAGCGGCACCGTCGCCTCGCCGCGTTCGAGGATCAGAAGCGGGTTGCCCTCTTCCATCTCGGCTTCCGATTCCCAGTAGGCGTCGTGCGCCTCGACCAGCCGCGCATTGCCCTTCTCCTTGACCATGCGGTAGCGGGCGAGCGGGTCCGATATCGGCCAGCACAACACGATATAGGGAAGCGTTGCCTTCTCCTCCGGCGCTTCCGCCAGCGGCAACCCGGCATAACGCGGATCGTCAGGCTTCAACGCGGCGAGCAGCAGCTGGTGCCCGCCGCTCGATGTGCCGAGCGCGGACACCAGCTCGCGCCGGCTGCCGAATTCCTGCGCATGCGCCTTCAGCCAGCGAATGGCGAAATTGATGTCGGCGATCGATGCCGGGTAGCGATGCCTGGGCGGCATCCGGAAATCGATCGCCAGCACGGCGATGCCGCTCTTCGCCAGCGCCTCGTCGAGCGGCGCGTTGTTGAGCCGGTCGCCCGACGCCCAGGCGCCGCCGTGCACGTCGATCAACGCCGGGAACGGCCCCTCGCCCTTCGGCCGGTACAGCCGCGCCAGCAGCGCGGTGTCGCCCAGGGGCGCATCGCCATGTCGCAGGTACTCGATGTCGCGCGTCTCGACCTCGAAACGCGCCGGGACCGCTACTTCCGCCATGCGTTCTGCTCCTCTGTCGGTTGCCGCGAGAATGCCCTGCCGCGGTTCCGCCTCCAAGCGCCGCGTCGCGAGCGCAGAACGGTTGGTTGCGTTCGGCGTTTGCCGAGCGGATATTCTTTCGAGTAACGCGCGAGTCAACCGATGCCCGTCCGAGTCCTTGCCGCCCTGCCGTCTCTCCTGGCTGCGCTCTTTATTGTCGGCTGCTCGGAACAGCCGTGGGTTCAGACCGCCTCGCCGGATCAGATCGTCCTGCGCTGGTATCCGACCAATCCCGATCTCCCCGATACCGGCGACACCGCGGCGCAATTCAAGGCGCAGGCGCATTGCGCCCAGACCGGCAGGCGCGCGGTGCTGTTCTCGATCGAGCGCACCGGGAGCGTTCAGCGCGCCACATTTTTTTGCCGATAGCAGAGATGCCTGATCTCCCGCGGCGGGCATTGCGCGGGATTATGGGTTGAGAGCAGCGCGCGATCGCGATTTGATGCAAGCCGCGACGGACCTGTCGATCCCGGCGAGAGGCAAGCATGAAAATCACCGATGTCACGCTGACCCTGTTCTCGTGGGAGAGTGTCCCGTCGACGATCTACGGGCATCATTCGGCACGCCCCACGGGAAAAAGCGATCTTGGCCTGCTGCGGGTTGTCACCGACGAAGGGGTCGAGGGTCATGCGTTTCTCGGCACCTCGTCAAACCCTGCGAGCCTCGACGGACCTGGCCTGATCCGCTTTCTAAAGCCGATCCTGATCGACCAGAACCCGCTCGACCGCGAGCGGCTCAACCGGCTGTTATGGGCGCGCGCCCGCGTCGCCACGATCCGCGCGATCGGCGCGGTCGATATCGCGCTGTGGGATATCGCCGGCAAGGTCGCCGGTCTGCCGATCCACCGGCTGATCGGCACCTGCCGCGACAAGATCGGCGCCTATGCCAGTTCGGAGATCCACGGCTCGGTCGAGGCCTATGTCGAGCAGGCAACGCACTACAAATCGACCGGCTGGCACGCCTACAAGATCCACCCGCCGCAGCGCTGGCGCGAGGATATCAAGGTGTGCGAGGCGGTCCGCAAGGCGGTCGGCGACGACTACCAGATCATGCTCGATTCGACCTGGAGCTATCGCTACGAGGAGGCGCTGCGGGTCGGGCTGGCGATCCAGGAGATGGGGTTCTACTGGTACGAGGACCCGCTGCACGAGCAGGACATCTATAATTACGTCAAGCTCAGGCAGAAGCTCGACATCCCGATCCTGGCGACCGAATACCCGATCGCCGGTCTCGATTCATACATCCCATGGATCATGGAGCGCGCCACCGACATGCTGCGCGGCGACGTCGCGGTCAAGGGCGGCATCACGACCTTGATAAAGACCGCGCATCTCGCCGAAGCCTTCCGGATGAATTACGAAATCCATCACGGCGGCAATTCGCTGAACAATGTCGCGAATTTGCACGTCATCATGGCGATCCGCAACACCGAATTGTTCGAGGTGCTGCTGCCCGATGCGATGCAGAAATACGGCATGGCCGAGGAAATCGTCGTGGACGGCGACGGCTATGTCCACGCCCCGACCGGTCCCGGTCTCGGCGCCGCGATCGATTTCGACCTGATCGAGCGAAAAAAGGTCGGGATGCTAAGCTGAGCGATATCACATGTTGCCTATACGGCTTATCTGAAATTATCGGATGCGTAAATGCCAGCGCGTGTGGAGTACCTCATAATTCTTTGTCTTGGGGTTTTTGCGGCCGTCCCCATACTGATTTTAGCTTTCCAGAGGCACGGCAGTCGTGAAATTGATGAATTCAAGCGATTCATTGAGATCGCGACTCTGCTAGTGATTACGATCGGGCTTCTCTTCGCCTGGGATCAAGCGAGAAAACTGACCGAAAGTATAAATGTAAGTAATAGCGCCCTGAATGTATCATTAGAGCCTGATCGTTTTAGGTTGAAGCGAGGCTGAAGATTTCCAAGCGCGGGGGTTTGGGCGCAAGATGCTGGCTGGGGGGCGGAGGCCAGCACGCATGCCCAGACCCTATTCACAGGATTTGC
>JBFWVT010000006.1:0-130838 GCA_050246595.1 Alphaproteobacteria bacterium | reverse complement strand
GGAAACGCCGTGACCACCTCACGACCGTGGCGACGCTCACGCTGAATAGCTTCGCGGTGGCGCGGCGCGAGCGACCGCCCGCCACCGCGGCCACCACCCGGTCCCGCAAATCCTGTGAATAGGGTCTCGGCATGCGCGATGGCCTCCACCCCCCAGCCGGCATCTTGCGCCCAAACCCCCGCGCTTGGAAATCTTCAGCCTCGCTTCAACCTAAAACGATCAGGCTCTAATAGCTCGGTTTGGCGGCGGACGGGGTCAGCTGCAATTCATGCGTCCAGCACGAGCGGTCCTGCGTGTGCAGATACCAGAAAGCCTCGGCGATCTTTTCCGGGTTGATGATCAGATCGCGCCGATTCGCGTTGCGCGGCAATGCCCGCGTGCCCGGCGAGTCGATCGTGCCGTCGATGATGATATTCGCGACGTGAATACCGTGCTCGGAATATTCCTCGGTCAGCACCTGCGCCAGGGCGCGCATCAGCACCCGCGGATAATACAGCGATTGCCCGGTATAGCGCTTGCGACCGCGCAGCGAACTCGAATTGTTCGAGAAAAAGAACGATCCCCGACCTTTCTGGCGCATCGACGGCAGCACCTGCTGGGCGACGAGAAACGGTCCGCGCGCCGCGATGTGCAGCCCGGTGTCGAGATACTCGACCGGGACGTGTTCGAGCAGCTCCTTCTCGGGCGGCAGGTCGCGGCCTTCGAGATAACCGGCGTTGTAGACCACGACTTCCGGATCGCCGGCGTCGCGCCGGATTTTTTCAAATGCCGACGCGATCGAGTCCTGCAACGAGAGATCGAGTTCGACGATCGCGCACTCGCCGCCCTGCTCCCGGATCGCGCTCGCCAGACCCGACGCGTTCGCCGTGCTGCGCGTCGTCAGAACCGTGAAAAACCCCTCCTTCGCGAATTTCTGCGCGATCGCGCCGCCGACTCCCCAGCGCACGCCGACCGGCAGGTCGCTGTCATCGACCGGGCGGCCATGCGCCAATATCGTGTTGCGGCCCTCAGCCTGCCATTTCGAGGTGGCGCCGATCACCACCGCGACCGGTTTTCCCCTGGTGTTCGTCCCGCCAATATCGCTCATTTACGATGTTTCCTTCTTTCCATTGCCGATGCCTGCACCGTCATTTCGTAGGGCGGATGAGCGAAGCGTAATCCGCCATCGTTGCGGCGGAAGGCGCTGCGCTTTTCCGCCCTCCATTTTCCACGAGATCACGGCTGCTTCAGCTTCACGTCTTCGAGCGGCGCCGCCCACGGGAACGGATCGATCTTCATCAGCGCCGGTTCCGCGATCCGCGGTCCGATACCGCTCGCCCAGAAATAATCGTAGATCGGCGCGAAACGCACGCGCTCGTGCAGAATGCGTTGTATCTCGTGCAGCATCTGCTCGCGTTTGGCGGGATCGGTTTCGGTCAGCTGCTTCCGGTACAGCTCATCGACATCGGGCCAGCCGCCATAGGCATAGGTGCCGCTGCTGGGCACGTTTTCCGCCAGCCGGGTCGAGGCGTTGCCGTAGATCGCGATCGTGCAGAAGCACACGCCTTTGAGCTTTTTGCCCTGGAAGGCCGAGAAGAAGGCGGCCCGCTCCATCGTCCGCAATTTCACGCGGATACCGACCGCGCCGAGGTAATTGACCGCCGCCTCGCCAACCGCGAAATAGGGCGGGATCGGCGTCAGATCGCCGCCGTCGAACCCGTTCGGATAACCCGCCTCGGCGAGCAGCTTTTTGGCCTGTTCCGGATCGTATGGGTCCGGCTCGATCGGCAGCGCGTATTCCATGATCTTCAGGACGATGTTGCCGTTCGGCTTGGACGCACCGAGCGTCTCGGCTTCGCTGAGCCCCTTGCGGTCGATCGCGAGGCTCGCCGCCTTGCGCACGCGCGGGTCGGCCCACGGCGATTTCGGGTCCCACATGTCGAAAAAGTCGAGGTGATGCGTGCCGATGCCGCCCGAAAAAGCCAGTTTGAGCGTCGGATCGTCCTTGATCGACGCGGCGAGCTGCCCTTCCAGAAGATAGGCGATATCCGCCTCGCCGCGCTTCAGCATGGCAAGCCGTGTCGTGCCTTCCGGGACGCTGAGATAGACGAGGCGTTTTACCGACGGCATCTTGCCCCAGTAGTCCTCGTTGGCCTCAAGCACCAGTTCGATACCCGGCTTCATGCTGACAAATTTGTAGGGTCCGAGACCGATCGGGT
Organism: Alphaproteobacteria bacterium; assembly: GCA_050246595.1. Taxonomy (GTDB): domain Bacteria; phylum Pseudomonadota; class Alphaproteobacteria; order ATCC43930; family CGMCC-115725; genus DATARH01. The sequence goes on along the minus strand of JBFWVT010000006.1, from coordinate 128,640 downwards.
GCTTTTTGAAACCGTCCGGCCCGACCTTTTCAAAATAATTCTTCGGGGTGATCCAGGCGGCGGCGCTCCACAGCGTGCCATAAGTCGTCATAAAGTCCGGCCACGGCTCGTGCAGGACGAACCATACCGTATGCGGGTCGGCGACAATGACTTCCTTCACCTTCTCCTTGAGCTGAGCCCCCTTGGCGCGCTCGAAGCTGAACTTGACATCGTCGGCGGTGAACGGGTCGCCGTTGTGGAATTTGACCCCCCGGCGCAACTTGAATTCGTAGCTGAGCTTGTCCGGGCTCTCGCTCCACGCTTCGACGAGGCTCGGCGCCATGCGGTTTCCCGGCATCGGCTTTGCGAGCGCGTCGTGCAATGCGTACAGCATCCAGAACGGCGTCAGGTTTCCGGGGTTTGTCTCGCTCGGGTCGAGCCAGACCGGCGGGATCGTCACATAGGCCGCAAACCTGATCTCGCCCTCAGGTTTGGTTTGCGCGACCGATAAACCCGGCCCGCCAAACAGGACGGCAAGGCCCAGGATCACGGCCGAGGCAAGCGTTTGCCACCCCTTTATCAACTTCGGTTTCCCCCCACTTGCGCCAAACCTGCGAGCAGCTGTTTGCCGCTCGCACGTCTTGCGTCGGATAAGGCCGAGGCGTTCGGCCGCGTCGTCGTTCAGGACAGCCTTATGGCTGCTTCAGCTTTACATCCTCCAGCGGCGCCGACCACGGAAACGGATCGATCTTCATCAGAGCCGCATCCGCGACGCGCGGCCCGGTCCCGCTCGGCCAGAAATAGTCCCAGATCGGCGCGAAACGGGTGCGCTCGTGCAGGATCTTCTGGATCTCGGCCAGCATCGCGCCGCGCTTCTCGGGGTCGGTTTCGCTCAGCTGTTTCCTGTACAGTTCATCGACATCGGGCCAGCCGCCATAGGCATAGGTGGCATCGCTCGGCACGATCGCCGCCATGCGGGTCGAGGCATTGCCCTGCACCGAGGTGCTGCAAAAACACAGCCCCTTCAGCTTTTTGTTGCCGAGCGCCGAATAGAACGCGGCGCGCTCCATCGTGCGCAGCCTCATCCTGATGCCGACGGCGCCGAGATAATTGACGATCGCCTCGCCGGTCGCGAAATAGGGCGGGATCGGGTACAAATCGCCGCCGTCGAACCCGTTCGGATACCCGGCCTCGGCGAGCAGCTTTTTGGCCTGCGCCGGATCGTAGGGATCGGGTTCGATCGGCACCGCGAATTCGAAATTCCGCGGCATGATGTTGCCGTTCGGCTTCGAGGCACCGAGCGTGTCCGCTTCGCTGAGCGATTTGCGGTCGATCGCGAGGCTGACCGCCTTGCGCACGCGCGGATCATGGAACGGCGATTTCGGGTCCCACATATCGAGGAAATCGATGAAATTGGTCGCAACGCCGCCCGAGAAGACGAGTTTCAGCTCGGGGTCGTTGCGGATCGACTCGCCAAGCTGACCTTCCAGCAGATAGGCAAGATCGACCTCGCCGCGCTTCAGCGTCGCGATGCGCGTCGTCGCATCCGGCACGCTCTGGAACACGATGCGTTTTATCGACGGGACCTTGCGCCAGTAGTTCTCGTTCGCCTCCAGCACCAGCTCGATACCCGGCTTCATGCTGACGAATTTGTAGGGGCCGAGGCCGATTGGGTGATTCTTGAAGCCATCGGGTCCGACCTTCTCGAAATAGTTCTTCGGCGCGATCCAGCCGGCGGCGCTGGCGAACGTGCCGTACATCGTCATGAAATCGGGCCACGGTTCGTGCAGCACAAACCGCACCGTGTGCGGATCGACCGCGACGACCTCCTTCACCTTCTCGTGCATCTGCGCCCCCTTCGAGCGCTTGAAGCTGAACACGACATCTTCCGAGGTGAACGGGTCGCCGTTATGGAATTTGAGCCCCTGGCGCAGCTTGAACTCGTAAGTGAGCTTGTCGGGGCTCTCGCTCCAGGATTCGGCGAGCGCCGGCGCCATGCGCTCGCCCGGCAGGGGCCGCACCAAGGCATCATGCAAGGCGGTCAGCATCCAGAACGCCGTGAAAAAACCCGGCACCGCTTCGCCCGGGTCGAACCAGGCCGGCGCGATCGTCACGTACAACGCGAACTTCATCTCGCCTTCCGGCTTGGTCTGCGCGACCGCGGAGCCGATCGGACCGATGGAAGCGGCCCCTGTCAGGACCGCGGCAAAGGCCAGCTTCCTCAACCACCTGTGCATCGTCGCCTGTTACTCCTTTCGCGAAAAACCGCGGCGCTTATTGCCGCTTCAGTCTGACATCTTCGAGCGGCGCCGACCACGGAAACGGATCGATCCTGTTCAGCGACGCTTCCTCGACGCGCGGCCCGATCCCGCTCGGCCAGTAATAGTCCCAAACCGGCGCGAACCGCGTGCGCTCGTGCAGGATCTTCTGGATTTCGTGCAGCATCGCTTCGCGCTTCTCGGGGTCGCTCTCGTTCAGTTGCTTCTTATACAGTTCGTCCACCTCGGGCCAGCCGCCATAGGCGCTGACGCCGTCGCTCGGCACGGTTGTCGCCATGCGGGTCGAGGCGTTGCCGTAGGTCGCCCCGGCGGGGCAGAGGCACACGCCTTTCAGCTTTTTCGATGCCAGTGCCGAGGAGAACGCGGCGCGCTCCATCGTGCGCAGCCTCGCTCTGATGCCGACCGCCCCGAGATAGGCGACGATCGCCTCGCCGGTCGCGAAATAGGGCGGATAGGGATGGAATTCTCCGGCGTCGAACCCGTTCGGATATCCGGCCTCCGCGAGCAGTTTTTTGGCGCGCTCCGGATCATACGGATCGGCCTCGATCGGCAGCGCGAACTCCATGGTTTTCCGGATGATGCTGCCGTTCGGCTGAGACGCGCCGAGATTGTCGGTCTCGCTCATCAGCTTGCGGTCGATCGCCAGGCTTGCCGCCTTGCGCACGCGCGGGTCGGCCCACGGCGATTTCGGGTCCCACATATCGAAGAAATCGAGCACGAAGGTCGCGACCCCGCCCGAGAAGACCAGTTTCAGCTCGGGATCGTTTTTGATCGACTCGCCGAGCTGGCCTTCGAGCAGATAGGCGACATCGACCTCGCCGCGCTTCAGCATCGCCAGCCGAGTCGTTCCGTCAGGGACGCTCAGATATACAAGGCGTTTCACCGACGGCACCTTGCGCCAGTATTCCTCGTTCGCCTCCATCACAATCTCGATCCCCGGCTTCATGCTGACGAATTTGTAGGGGCCGAGGCCGATCGGGTGGTTCCGGAAACCGTCGAGACCGACCTGCTCGAAATACTTCTTCGGCGTGATCCAGCCGGCGCCGCTCGCCAGCGTGCCGAGCATCGTCATGAAATCGGGCCACGGTTCGTGCAGCACAAAGCGCACCGTGTGCGGATCGACCGCGACGACCTCCTTCACCTTTTCGTGCAGTTCGGCGCCCTTTGTGCGCGAGAAGCTGAAGACGACATCGTCGGCGGTGAACGGGTCGCCGTTATGAAACTTGACACCCTGGCGCAGCTTGAATTCGTAAGAGCGTTTGTCCGGGCTCTCGGTCCAGGATTCGGCCAGGCTCGGCGCCATGCGCTGGCCGGGCATCGGCTTCACGAGCGCGTCGTGCAGCGCGTAGAGGATCCAGAACGGCGAGGTAAAGCTCGGGGTCGCCTCTGCCGGATCGAGCCAGGTCGGCGGCATTGTCACATAGAGCGCAAACCGCATCTCGCCTTCCGGTTTGGTCTGGGCCGCCGCGGTTCCTGTCTGGGCCGCCGCCAAACCGGCACCGCCCGCGATCACGGCGCAGGCCACAATCGCCGCCGCCGCGACGCTCTGCCATCTATTCATCCTGGTCCCTCCCTTTGAGCGATGCCTGCACCATAGACCCACCATTGTGACCCACTATTGCCGCCGGCGCATCATACGCGACCGTATAGGCGGGCAACAGCGCGCCAGGTCGATCCGCGGTGCGTCCATCGGCCCGCGCCGTTTCCAGTTGTGGAAGGAATGGTGAGGGCCGCAGGCTCGTTATCGACAGACGGGGTCGCATTGGAGGCGGCGCGGCCCAATCGATCGGCACAGCTCCAATCGGAGGATCAAGATGAGCATCATTAAAAACTTCGGAACTTCCGGCCGAACCGCGGTGCTGGGGGCGGCCGTATTGGCGGCGGCCTCGCTAACGCTGGCGCCGGGGAGCGCCTACGCGCAGCATCGCGGCGGTCACGGTTGGCACGGCGGCCACTGGCGCGGCGGGGATCACTGGCGCGGCAATCATCACTGGCGCGGACATCACCGGCATGGCTGGCGCGGCGGCGACGCGGCTGCTCTGGGTCTGCTCGGCGGTGCGTTGGCCGGCGCAGCGATTGCCGGAGCGGCGAACCAGTACCCTTATTACGGGTATTCGTATCCGTACTCCTACGGCTATGCGTATCCGTACTACTACGGATACGGGTACTGATTGGGGCTGACGCCGCGAGGCTGCTCGGTTCGATCGCGGGTCTCAGCCGCCTCGTTCCGTTGACAGCGCCTCGCCGGCAAGAGCACTCGGCAACGGTCGCAGCCTCGGCACCCGGGCCGAGGCTGCGACCGGGCAACGACAAGAAGCCTCAGCCGGCGCGGTCCCAGCCCCACCAGGCGCACAGCGCGTCTCCCATGACGAGCCGCTTGTCGTCCTCGCCGAGCCAGGAAAGCTCCTCGGTGAACATCGTTACGCATTGCCGCCACGAGCACGGCATCTTTGTGATGTCGGTGCCCCAGAACATGCGGTGCGGCCCGAACGCATCGTAAATCTGCCGCAGGTATTTCTGCATCGTCGGGAACGGATAGGGCTCGCTCGAATAGCCCGGCGCGCCGGTCGCCTTGACTGCGACATTCGGATATCTGGCGAGCGCGAGAAGCTGCGGCATATGGGTCATCGCGGCATCGTCTTTCAGCGTCGTCAGCCCGCCCCTGCCGCCGAGGTGATCGATCGTCAGACGCAGACCGGGATGCCGCCCGGCGATGTGGCCCAGCTCCACCAGTGAATCGGTGGCCAGCGCCGCGATCGGGACGCCTTCCCTCTCGGCCGCCGACCACAGCCAGTCGAGCCCGCCCTCGTGCAGCCAGCGCCGCGCCGGATCGTGCAGGAACGTGTACCGCAGACCGAGCATCCCAGGCTGCTGCCGCCAAGTCGCAACCCGCGCGGGAGATGCCGGGTCGTCAAGCGGCAGCGCCCCCATGATCGCGAAGCGGCCGGGATAGTCGCGCACCGCCTTGAGAGCCATCTCGGTCGAATTCGGGTCCCAGCCCGGCGGATGGATCACGGCGGCATCGACCCCCGCTTCGTCCATCAGGACGATCGCCTCTTCGGGTGTGAAATGCGTCACCTGCCAATGCGACATGTTGCTCGGCAAGCCGCTTCCCCAGGTATGGATCTGGGCATCGACGATCTGCATCGCGCATCTCCTGCCAGTTTCCTGCGCCGGTCATCCTCGCGCAGGGCCCGGCGGCGGGAAAAGAGGATCGCGCCTTGGCGGGACAAGCTCAAGAACCGGCCGGGCGGAGCCGGGCCGGAGTCGTTGTTCGCCGCGTTTTGTCAGCCGCCGCCGACATCTCGGCGGGACAGCTCCGCAGCGCGCGACTTCCCCAATTTACCGCCGCTCCCGGCCTCGCGCACGCGCGCTTTCGGGACGGTTTTCGACCGCACCCGCGTCGCCGCCCGCTGCGTCGGCGCTGTTCCGTTCTTTCTGCCGATCGCCCGCGGCTTTGCCTTGCGCTTCTCGACCGCCGGCGTGTTCGGGACAGGCTTGCGCGACACGGCCGGCTCGACGGCGCGCTTGCGCTGTTCGCGCCATTTGATGATGCGGCTGAGCGTATCGCGGGCTTTGGCCACGTTCGCGGCCGCCCCGCTGCCGGCCGAGACGATCGCGGCTCCGGTCGGCGAGCTTGCTCCTTTTGGCTCGATCCCCGGCGACCCGGCGAGCAGCGGCGCGTTTTCGAGCCGACGCGCCGGCAGATCGATAACCGAATCGGCGATCGGCTTGCCGCCGACAAAGACCGGACGCGGCACGACGCTCGCATGGCGGCGGTTGCGGTACTCGCCGGTGACGATGTGGGCCGGCGGATCGCCTTTCAGGGCCGCGCCGATCGCCACCAGATCGGCGACGGTGCCGGTGTTGAGACGCCGGATCGCGTCCGGATCGTCGGTAAAGCTCGGCCAGTAAATCTCGCCCGGCGCGAGCGGAAACCATGCCACCGCGGGGCTGAACGCGTCGGGATAACTGAGCCCCACCCCGGCGGTGCCAAGAAAGGCGACCGCGGCCGGCATGAAAACCGGTTCATCGACGCGCTCGCCCGGGACCCATCCCCAGCGCCCGGCTTTGGCGTCGGACCCGCCGACCTGCGCCCAACGGCCGAAATGCGAGGTCGCGAAACCCCAGGGCATGTCGTCGATCCAGATCCATCCCCACGCGCCGATCCAGCGCCAGCGCCCATATCGGTACGGCGCCCAGTCCTGCGGCAGATCCTTCGGGAACCACACCGCGCCGAGACCGGCGGCGCTCTCCCAGGCGCCGTGCTCGTCAAGCATCTCGTGGCCGGTGACCGCGGCCGATACGTGGCGGAGCGCGGGTGCCTCGGCCGGAGCGCGTTGCTGCGCGCGCCACCATTCGCCGAACGCATCCTCGTCGGTGCTGCCCGGCAATATCGCGAACGGATCATTACCGGTCAGCAACACAGCCCCGCCGCTCGCGACGACGGCATCGAGCCGCTTGCCGGAAAACCGGGCTTCGCCGGCATACACGGCGACCCGCGCCGGGGACTTCGCGTCGCCGGCGAGGATGTCGTACTCGCCCGGCGCCGACAGGCGCAGCGCGCCGCCCGGGATCATTATTTCGGCCTCGCTCCCCGCGTCGAATTCGGAGAGCCGCACGCCGAGCCGTCCGCGGCGCAGCGCGATCCCCATTCCGGCGGCATCGAGCCTGACGATATCGGCCTCGGAACCGTCGGAAAAAGCGACAAGGTTGGCGCCGACCCGCAGTACCGCACGCGCTGCCGCCGCGGTACGCAGCGACATGCCGGAAGCGACCGGGTCGTTTTTTCCGGCCTCGGACCACGCGCCGGACCGCGAATCGCCGCCCGCTCGCCCGCTCGCCGGACCGCGTATCGCCACCTCGCCTTCCGCGACCGCTATTCCGCCGACCCTGCCTTGCGTCGGATCGTCGGGCGTCGAAGCGCTGGCTCCGGAGGCGGACCCGGCAAACAGCAACAGCAGAAGTGCACTCGGAAGAATAATTCGGCGTCCGATCATGCGCCGATCATAGCATCCGACGCAGACCGCGCTAGCCCGTTACGGGCTGTTCGCCAAATTATATCCAGAGACTACATTCTTTGCCGCGACAAGGATTGCGTTCCAGTAGAACTGGACTGGCGCGTAATCAGCCCGCATGCGAATTCTAACTGCGCGGCGCGTGTTTGCTGAGGATGCGCTGCAATGTCCGGCGGTGCATCTTGAGGCGCCGCGCGGTCTCGGAAACATTGCGGTCGCACAGCTCGAAGATGCGCTGGATGTGCTCCCAGCGCACCCGGTCGGCCGACATCGGGTCCTCCGGCGGCTCCGGGGTCTCGCCCTCGCCGGCCAGCAGCGCCCGCTCGACCGCGTCGGCATCGGCCGGTTTCGGCAGATAATCGACAGCCCCCGCTTTGACCGCGGCGACGGCGGTGGCGATGTTGCCGTAGCCGGTCAGCACGACGATGCGCGCCCCGGGCCGCGCCTCGCGCAGCGCGCTGACGACATCGAGACCGCTGCCGTCTCCGAGCCGCAGATCCACCACCGCGAAGGCCGGCGGATGCGCGGTCGCGGCGGCGACGCCGGCGGCGACCGAGTCGCCGGTCTCGACGACAAACCCGCGCCGTTCCATCGCCCGCGCCAGCCGCTGACAGAGCGGCGCGTCATCATCGACGATCAGCAGCGTACGCTCCGACTCCGGCAGATCCTGCAAGGACAGCGGCGCAATTTCCGATCCCGCGCTCTGCGCCGGGCGATCACTGGCGTTCATGTGCTTTAACCCCTCGTTCCTGGTGCTCTCAGGTGTGATGCGCTCTGACCGGCGCGACGTTCGGCAGCGCGGCATCCGGTCGCGTTCCCGTCTCCAGATTGGAACGCTTCCACGAAATGACAACATGCGCCCCGCCTTCAATCAGGTTGTTGAAGACGAGTTCGGCGCCGCTGCGTTCCAACAGGCTCTGCGCGATAAAGATGCCGAGACCCATGTGGTTCGAATCGCCGGCCCGCGTCGACAGATAGGGTTCGCCGAGGCGGGCCAGCAGGTTCGGCGGAAAACCGGGGCCGTCATCGACGATTTCGACCGTAACCGTCGTCCTGTCCCAGTGCGTCGTGACGCTGACCTCCTCGCGGGCAAACTGCACCGCGTTCTGGATCAGGTTGGCGAGCCCGTGAATGATCTCCGGGCTGCGGCGGACCAACGGCTCGTCGGCGGCAGGCGCGCCGGTGGCCGCGAAAATCGCCCGGACCCGCGGGTCGCGATACGGTGCGCCCGACGCCTCGACCAGCGCCGAAATCGGCAGTCGCGTGTAGGGCGAGGCGCCGCCCTCGTCGTCCGGCCGCTGCGCCAGTTGCGCGAGGATGTCGCGGCACCGCTCGGACTGGCTCAGCAGCAGTTCGGCATCCTCGCGATGCGGCGAATCGGATGGCAGGTCGTGCACCAGCTCCTTGGCGACGACCGCGATCGTGGCGAGCGGGCTGCCCAATTCGTGCGCCGCCGCGGCGGCCAGCGCGCCGACCGCCGAGACGCGCTGCTCGCGCGCCAGGGCAAGCTGCGTCGCGGCGACCGCATCGCGCAGCCGCCGCGCTTCGGCCGCTACGCTCCATGTATACAGGCTGATAAAGATCGTCGCGATCACCAGCGCGGTCCACAGACCGAGCACGAACTCCGGCGGGAAGTGCAGCGGCCGCTGCCACGGGAGCGGCATGTGCCACAGCGCCAGAAGACTGATCATCGCGATCGCCAGCGCCGCGAGCGCGATGACCGGGCGCAGCGACAGCGCCGTCGCGGCCACCGTGACCGGGGCCAGGATCAGGATCGAGAACGGGTTTCCCAATCCGCCGGTCAGATAAAGCAGGGCGCCGAGCTGCAACAGGTCGTAGCCGAGGAATACAGCGGTCTGGCGCTCGCTGAGCCGCGCCTGCGCCCGCCAGTACAGCGCAATCGCCAGGTTGAGCAGCACCGAACAGAAGACGACCGCAAAGGCGGGCACCAGCGGCACGGCGAAACCGAACCCCTCATAGACGACCAGCAAGGTCACGGCCTGGCCGGCGATCGCGACCCAGCGGATCAGCACCAGACGCCGGACGCTGATGCGATCGAAGCCCGGCCTCGGCTCGGAAGGCGCGGTTTGATGGGCGAAGCTCACGGGCGGGCTCCTTGGCCGGCGCTTTTTGCGGGCCGGGGGTGTGCGCTGGCCGGGGCTGCGCCGGCGGTGCGGAATGCCGCGGCTCTCCCGGCTGTTCTCGCGTAGGTGTTGTCGCGCTGCAGGGCCATATAGGGGCGATGCCCGAACCCGTCATCCTGGTCGAGAACCTCGTCAAACGGTACGGCGATACCGTCGCGGTAAACGGCATCGGTTTTACCGTCATGCCCGGCGTGACGGCGGCGCTGCTCGGCGGCAACGGCGCCGGCAAGACGACGACATTGTCGATCCTCCTGGGTCTGCTGCTGCCGACCTCCGGCACGGTCCGCGTCCTCGGCGAGGATGTGCTGCGCCACCGCTATCGTGTCCTGCCGCGGATGAATTTTTCGTCACCTTATGTCGACCTGCCGCACCGGCTGACCGTGCGGCAGAACCTGAGCATCTACGCCCGGCTTTACGGCGTCAGAGGGCGCAGCGAGCGTATCGCGCAACTGGCCGCCGATCTGCAGATCGACCGGCTGCTCGACCGGCCGTCCGGAAAATTGTCGTCGGGACAGAAGACCCGGGTCGCGATCGCAAAGGCATTGCTCAACCAGCCCGAGCTGCTGCTGCTCGACGAGCCGACCGCCTCGCTCGATCCGGATACCGGCGACTGGGTGCGCTCCTATCTTGAGGATTACCGCGACCGCACCGGCGCGACGATCCTGCTGGCCTCGCACAACATGGCCGAGGTCGAGCGGCTGTGCTCCCAGGTCATGATGATGAAAGAGGGACGCATCGTCGATCGCGGCAGCCCCGGCGAGCTGATCGACCGCTACGGCCGCGCCAATCTCGAAGAGGTTTTTCTCCACATCGCCCGCGACAAGCGCAGCCTGGAGCCGGTGGAGTGATCCGGTCGGCCGGCATCATCCTCTCCGTATCGCGGGAGAGGGTCATCGCCGTGTCGGACTGCCGGCGTCCCGCCGGCAAGCCGGCCGAAAACCGGCAATCCGTTCGCCCCCTCACCCCGACCCTCTCTCCCGGTGGGGGAGAGGGGGTTCCTGTCGGCTTCAACACACGTATTTGACGTGCTGCATTCCAGACAATCCCGCCGCGCGATGCGCCGCTTTGGCGAGACCCGTTTCTCGCCCTCCCGAATCTGGGCGATGCTGCTGCGTTATCTGTACATCCTGCGCAGCTCGTGGCCGCGCACCTTGGAGCTGTTGTACTGGCCGACCCTGCAGATGCTGATCTGGGGGTTCATGAGCCAGTTCCTGGCGCAGAATTCCAGCTATGTCGCGCAGGCCTTCGGCGTGCTGCTCGCCGCGGTGATGCTGTGGGACCTCTTGTTCCGCAGCCAGCTCGGTCTGTCGATCTCGTTTCTCGAAGAAATGTGGTCGCGCAATCTCGGGCAGCTCTTTGTGACGCCGCTGCGGCCTTACGAGTGGCTGATCTCGCTCTTGGCGATGAGCGTGATCCGGGTCGCGATCGGCATTCTGCCGGCGATGCTGCTGGCCATCCCGCTGTATCACTATTCGATCTTTGACATGGGTCTGGCGCTGGTCGCCTTTGTCGCCGTGCTGATGGCGATGGGCTGGGCGCTGGGTCTGGCGATCTGCGGCATGATCCTGCGCCACGGGATGGGCGCCGAGAGCCTGGCCTGGACCGTCATTTTCGCGATCGCGCCGCTGAGCTGCGTCTATTACCCGGTGACGACTTTGCCGGAATGGCTGCGACCTGTCGCCTGGGCGCTGCCCTCGACGCACGTCTTCGAGGGGATGCGCGCGGTGCTGCTCGAGAACGTCTTCCGCACCGATTATTTCCTGTCGGCGGTTGCTCTCGACGTTGTTTATCTCGCGATTGGTGCGGCGATTTTCTTCATCGCCTTCCACGACGCCCGTCGCCGCGGCGCGCTGTTGCAGATGGGCGAATAACTGAATTCCCTCCCCGCGATGCAAGAATTGGCACCACGCACTTTTAATCGAGCCGTCTTCTCAGAATGGAGGAGGACCGTTACAGGGCAGCATGCTGCCCCATATGCAGTATTTGCGGCATTGGCGGCAGTTCTAATTCCTATCTTTGCCTTGGATGATATAGAGGATTTATGGATAAAGATTGCCGTCGGCGCATTCATACCAACGGCGTTGTTGGTTACCTCCATTGTAGCGGCGACGCGGAGTGCCTGGATAATAGAGCGCATGGAGCGTCAAAAATTGGCAGACAGGCTATCTCCAAAAATTCTTATATGCGGAGAAGACGATGACGGCGTATATGACTCCATCAGCGCTAAGGGCGAACACTTCAAGTATGCGCAAATAATCGTCAAAAGCGCAACTGATGCGCCTCTTATCAATTGTGAAGTGTGGGTAACTGCCGTTTATCTTATTGACAGAGACCTGAAAAACGTTAAGCGTTTAGTTGATCAGCCTGCGCGGTGCGAATGGAGCGGCAGGAACCTACGAGATAATGAGCGCGCCCTGATTCCTGCGGGGTTGTCACAGCGCGTGCGGCTTTTTATGATGGGAGAAACATATTCTTATCCATGCCCGTTATTCGGAATGCCGAACACAGTATTTTCTCTAGAAATTGAGACTCCAGGTTTATTCCGAATAACGATTCTTGTTGCCGCAGATGACACAAAATCGGAAAGCAAATCTTTTATTTTTTCATGGACTGAATTCGACAATATGAGGTTAATAGAGGAAGAGGTTTATGATGCTGCATCAGCTTCTATCGGTCCTGAAAAGTCTTAAGTGAACAGTGCGCCGAGCACCGCGTTGAGCCGCTGGCGCCCCGCCGCGGTCGCGGCGAGGCGGTCGTCGTCGAGCGTCAGAAACCCGCCCTCGATCAGCCGGGGCAGCGCCGGCCCGAACAGCGCCTCGACATCCGTATCGGCCAGTGCTTCGAGGCGGGGCCGCGAGACGCCCGCGACCAGCCGCAGCCCCATCATGACCATCTCCTCGACCGCGCCCTCGCGCGCAATCGGGGCTGTCTCCGCAATCGCCGTCCCACCGCTTTCAACAGCAGCGAGCCAAGCCTCGGGAGCGCGAAGCTGCATCGTCGCGATCTTGCCGCCGCACCGGGTCACGCGGCCATGTGCGCCGGGGCCGATCCCGAGATAATCCTGATAGCGCCAATACACGAGATTGTGCCGGCATTCGGCGCCGGGTCTGGCATGGTTCGAGATTTCATAGGCCGGCAGCCCGGCCGCCGAGAGACGGTGCTGCGTCAACTCGAACAATGCGGCGGCGGCGTCCTCATCGGCCGCGAGCGTCTCGCCGCGCGCCGCGCGGTTGCCAAAGGCGGTGTCCGGCTCGATCGTGAGCTGATACAGAGACAGGTGCTCGCCGGCGAGCGTCAGCGCTTCGCTCAGCTCCTTGTCCCAGGCGGCCGGGCTTTGGCCGGGGCGGGCGTAGATCAGGTCGAACGAATACCGGGGAAAGATATCGCGCGCCAGACGGATCGCCGCGATCGCCTCGTCGCGGTCGTGCCGGCGCCCGAGAAACTGCAGCGCCTCGGGATCGAGCGCCTGGACGCCGAGCGACAGCCGGTTGACCCCGGCCCGGGCGAAACCTGCGAAGCGCTCGGCCTCCGCCGAATTCGGGTTGGCCTCCAGTGTGATTTCGAGATCGGGCGCGACCGGCCACAGCGTCCGCACCCGTTCAATCAGCGCCGCGACCGTCTCGGGCGGCATCAGCGACGGCGTTCCGCCGCCGAAAAAGATCGACACGACCTCGCGGTCCGGGACGAGTGCAGCCTGCCGGTCGAGATCGGCGAGCAAGGTATGCGTCCAGCGTTCTTTGTCGATCCGCTCGCGCACATGGCTGTTGAAATCGCAATACGGGCATTTCGACCGGCAGAACGGCCAGTGGATATAGACCGCGAGCGGCTCGCCGGCTTCAGCCCCCACCCCACCCCTCCCCCGCGCGCGGGGGAGGGAGTCCGGCGTCTCGGCGGCTCCAGTCCCCCTTCCCCGCAAGCGGGGGAGGGTCGGGGTGGGGGCTTTGTCGCTCAAAAACACTCCTTCACCAGCTTCTCGAAAGCCCGCGCCCGGTGGCTGATGCGGTGCTTCTCGTCCGGGTCGATCTCGCCGAAGGTCATCTCGTAACCGTCGGGGACGAACATCGGATCGTAGCCGAAGCCGCGTTCGCCGCGCGGCGGCCAGACCAGCCGGCCGTGGACCTCGCCGCGGAAGCCCGCGATCTCGCCGTCGGGCCACGTCAGCGCCAGCACCGCCACGAAATGGGCGCGCCGGTCCCCCTCTCCAATGCCCATAGCGCCAAGCTCGCGCCACACCCGCTCCATCGCATGGGAAAAATCCTTGCCCGGCCCGGCCCAGCGCGCCGAATAAATCCCCGGAGCGCCGCCCAGCGCCGGCACGACCAGGCCGGAATCGTCGGCAAGCGCAACCAGCCCGCTGGCCTCGCTCGCGGCCCGCGCCTTCAACGCGGCGTTTTCTTCAAATGTCGCGCCGGTCTCCTCCGGCTCCTTCAGGCCGAGCGAAGCGGCACCGACCGCCGCGACCCCGAACGGCCTGAGCAACGCCTCGATCTCGACGACCTTGCCGGGATTGTGGCTGGCGACGACCAGCCGCTCGCCGGCGACAATCCGCCCCGCCGCCATTCAACCCAGCCCGAGCGCTTCGCGCTGCCGCGCGGTCAATTCGGCGATCCCGGCGCGCGCCAGTGCCAGCATCCGCGCGAACGCCGCCTCGTCGAACGGCGCGCCTTCCGCCGTCGCCTGGATCTCGACGATGCCGCCTGTCCCGGTCAGCACAAAATTGGCGTCGGTCATCGCCTGCGAATCCTCGGCATAATCCAGATCGAGCACCGCGACCCCATCGCACACGCCGCATGACACCGCCGCGACGCTGTCGTTGAGCGGCACGGCGGGCAACAGCCCATCCCTGACGAATTTCGCCAGCGCCTGATACAGCGCGACATAGCTGCCGGTGATCGCGGCCGTGCGGGTGCCGCCATCGGCCTGCAGCACGTCGCAATCGATCCGGATCTGGCGCTCGCCAAGCGCGGCAAGATCGGTGACGGCGCGCAGGCTGCGGCCGATCAGCCGCTGGATCTCCTGCGTGCGCCCGCTCTGCCGGCCGCGCGCCGCCTCGCGGTCGGTGCGGGTATGCGTCGAGCGCGGCAGCATGCCGTATTCGGCCGTGACCCAGCCGCGTCCGGTATTGCGCAGAAACGGCGGCACGCGCTCCTCGACCGAAGCCGTGCACAGCACGTGCGTGTCGCCGAACCGCGCCAGGCACGACCCCTCGGCGTATTTGGCGAAACCCGGCTCCAGACGGACCGGGCGCAGCGCGTCGGGGGCGCGGCCGGAAGGGCGCATTCAGCAATCTCCATCGAACAGGCTGGGCTGACCGATCCGCGACGCGGTGCGCCGAGCCGCCCGCCGCGGACCGCCTCCCCCGGCACCGACACTGGCACCGACACCGGCGACGACCCCTACCTTGCCGTCATGAAATTCGAGTTCAAGGGCTGTGTTGGGCCGCACCGCCGCCGCCTCGGTGACGACCGCGCCGGCCGCGTCGCGCACGACGACATAACCGCGCGCCAGGAGGCTTTCGTGCCGCTCCGAATGGGTGGCGAGCCTTCCGGCAAAATTGTCGAGCGCATCGCGCTTTCCGGCGACGACGCGGGTCATCGCGGGGGCAAGGCGGTTTTCGACCGCGGCGAAGCGCTCGCGCGCCCTCTCGACATCGCCGGCCAGCGCCGCCGGGCGCAACCCGGAAGCGGCGAGATCGAGACGCTGCCGCGCCGCGGCGAAGCGTGCGCCGATCGCGAGAAGCAGGCGCTCGCTGCGGTCGTCGAGCCGCTGCGCCGCAGCGCCCAACAGGTCCTGCGGATCGGGCAGACCGCGCGCCAGCCCGGCCAGATGCAGCCGCGACTCGGTCAGCAGCCGCGACAGCCCGCCGGCCAGCCGCGCCGCCCTGCCGCCGAGATCGGCGACGAGATCGAGCCGCACCGGCACCGCCATCTCGGCCGCCGCGGTCGGGGTCGGGGCGCGCCGGTCGCTGGCGTGGTCGATCAAGGTCGTGTCGGTCTCGTGGCCGACCGCCGAGATCAGCGGGATCGCCGAGGCAGCCGCGGCGCGCACGACGATCTCCTCGTTGAACGCCATCAGATCCTCGATGCTGCCGCCGCCGCGCGCGACGATCAGCAGATCGGGACGCGGCACGCCGGTATCGCCGGGGCCGCCCGGCGCGATCCGGTTGAAGCCTTCGATCGCCGCCGCGATCTGCGCCGCCGCGCCGTCGCCCTGCACCGCCACCGGCCACAGCAGCACCCGGCGCGGGAAACGGTCGGCCAGCCGGTGCAGGATATCGCGGATTACCGCCCCGGTCGGCGAGGTCACGATGCCGATCACCTCGGGCAGAAACGGCAGTTTCCTCTTTCGCTCGGCCGCGAACAGCCCCTCGGCCATGAGCCTTTGCCGGCGTTCTTCGAGCAGCTTCAACAGCGCGCCGATCCCGGCCAGTTCGATCCGCTCGACGACGAGCTGGTATTTCGAGCGCCCGGCATAGGTCGTCAGCCTGCCGCTGCACACGACCTCCATCCCGTCCTCGGGTTTGATATCGAGGCGGGTCGCGGTGCCGCGCCAGCACACCGCGTCGATGACGGCGTCGCTGTCCTTCAGCGCGAAATAGCAATGCCCCGAGCCGTGCCGCTTCCAGCCGGACACCTCGCCGCGCACGCGGACAAAGCCGAACCCGTCCTCGATCGCGCGCTTCAGTGCCAGCGACAGCTCGGAGACGGTATACTCGGGCAGGTTTGGTCTTGCGGCCGGCTGGGCGGCATCGTTCCAGGCGGCAGCTTCGGTCAGCGGCAGGTCATCCATGACGCCATTCTACCGGAGACGGGACGCCGGCGCGACGCGGGCGCCAAAGTTGCTCTCCCTCTCCCCCAATGGGGGAGAGGGAAGAGGTTCGAGGGACCAGAGCAACACTCGGCCCCATCGACCCTCACCCACCGCTCGCGATCGCGAGCGGTTCCCCCTCTCCCGCGATGCGGGAGAGGGTTTTGGGGTCCGGAACCGATGACCCACGCCGCAATTCCCCCTCTCTCCCCAAGGGGAGAGAGGGTTCTTCCTGGTGTCCGGTAATGCGCATCCTCGTCATCGGCTCCGGCGGGCGCGAGCACGCGCTGGCCTGGGCCATTTCCGGCTCGCCGCTCGCCGACCATGTCTATTGCGCGCCGGGCAATGCCGGCATCGCCGAGGACGCCGAATGCGTTCCCCTCGCCGCAACCGACACGGCCGGGATCATCGATTTCTGCCGCCGCAACCGGGTCGATTTTGTCGTCGTCGGGCCGGAGGCGCCGCTCGTCGCCGGAATCGTCGATACGCTCGAAGCCGAGAGTATCGCCGCGTTCGGCCCCACTGCCGCCGCCGCCGCGCTCGAAGGCTCAAAAGCCTTTATGAAAAATTTGTGCGCGCGCGAGAGCATCCCGACCGCCGCCTACCGCCGCTTCCGCGATCCCGAGGCGGCAAAAGCCTATATCGCCGCGCATGGCGCGCCGGTTGTGGTCAAGGCCGACGGTCTTGCCGCCGGCAAGGGGGTCGTCGTCGCCGCCACGACCGCCGAGGCGAACGACGCGGTCGATGCCGCGCTCGCAGAGGGACGATTTGGCGCGGCCGGAGCCGAGATCGTCATCGAGGATTTTCTCGCGGGCGAGGAGGCGAGCTTTTTCGCGCTGGTGGACGGCGAGACCGCGCTGCCGCTCGCCGCGGCGCAGGACCACAAACGCGCCTTCGACGGCGATACCGGCCCGAATACCGGCGGCATGGGCGCCTATTCGCCCACCCCGTCGGTCACCCCGGCCGTCGAGGGCGCCGTCATGGAGCGGATCGTGCTGCCGACAGTGCGGGCGATGGCGCGCGACGGCCGCCCATTCAAGGGCGTGCTTTACGCCGGGCTGATGCTGACCGAGGAGGGAGCAAAACTGCTCGAATACAATGTCCGCTTTGGCGACCCGGAATGTCAGGCCTTGCTGATGCGACTGAAAAGCGACCTGCTGCCGGCGCTGCTCGCGACGCGTGACGGCGTTCTGAAGGATGTCGATCTGCGCTGGTACGACGAGACGGCGCTGTGCGTCGTGATGGCGGCTCGCGGCTACCCGGACGACCCGCTTCGCGGCACCGAGATAAGCGGTCTTGCCAATGCCGCGAGCGACCCGGACGTGAAGATATTCCATGCCGGCACCAGACGGGACGGCGAGCGGCTTATCGCCGACGGCGGACGGGTGCTCGGGATCACGGCGCTCGGGAGCGATCTTGCCGCCGCCCGCGCCCGCGCCTATGCCGCGATCGACCGGATCGACTGGCCGGAAGGTTTCTGCCGCAGGGATATCGGGTTACCCCGGAGGGATTAGCTGCCATGTTGATCTGCACCTATTTTGCCACCACCGGAAGCAGCGCCCTCTCCCCCAACGGGGGAGAGGGTTGGGGTGAGGGGGTGGATTCCGGAGTTGCTGCCGCTGCCCACCTCACCCCCCCACGGCTCCGCCGCGGGCCCCTCCCTCTCCCCCCTTCAGGGCGGAGAGGGGTTTCGCGGTCAGTGGCAACGCCATGATGAACGCAGCAATTGTCGGGCTCGGCCGCTGGGGGCAGACCCTGGTCGCGTCGGTGCAGGACAAGAGCGACCGCCTGCGCTTTACGACGGCGGTGACGCGCGATCCCGCGCGCTCGCGCGATTTTCTCGACCGGCACGGATTGCAGCCGGTCCGCACCCTCGATCCGGTGCTTGCCGATCCGGGCATCGACGCGGTCGTGCTGGCGACGCCGCATTCGCAACATGCCGACCAGATCGTCGCGGTCGCCGGCGCCGGAAAAGCGGTGTTCTGCGAAAAACCGCTGACCCTGACCCGCGCCGAGGCCGAGCGCGCCGTCGCGGCGTGCCGGGAGACCGGTGTCGTGCTCGGGGTCGGCACCGACAAACGCTTCTTTCCGGCGATGCAGGAATTGGCGCGCATCGTCGCGAGCGGCGAACTCGGCCGGTTGCTGCATATCGAGGCCAATTTCAGCAACGAGGTGTCGGCGACGCTGTTCTCGCCGTGGCGCGATGCGCCCGACGAGTCGCCGGCCGGCGGGATGACCGGCACCCGGATACACGCGCTCGATGCGATGATCCGGATGGCGGGGCCGGTGCGCCGGGTGCAGGCGCAATTGCTGACGCACCGCGCCGCGCCCGACCCGCTCGACACGCTCGTGGCGCTGCTCGAATTCCGCTCCGGGGTCAGCGGAATGCTGGCGGCGGTGCGCTGCACGCCGCTGTTCTGGCGGGTGCACGCTTTTGGCCGCGACGGCTCGGCCGAGGCGCTCGGCCGCACCGAGCTGGTGCTGCGCCGGAGCGGGGAAAAGCCGCAGCTCGTCGCGCTGCAAGAGGCCGATTCGGTGCGCGCCAATCTGGAAGCCTTTGCCGACGCGGTCGCCGACACCGCGCCGTATCCGATCGGCACCGACGAGATGGTCGCGGTCGTCGCCGCGTTCGAAGCGATCGCGCTGGCCACCGCATCGGACGGGCGCATTCGCGAAGTCTAGGCTTTTGGTGCTGCCTCAGTTTGAAATCGGCCCGCTATGCCACCCCGGAGCAATCCCTCGGGACCGCCGGCGTCCCGCCGGCATGCCGGCCGTCCTGAAGAGCGCCCTCGGCACGCTGACTTTACTGCGGATAGCGCCTCAGTTTGGGATCGGATCATACTGCCATTTCGGGACGGTCGCCGCTGTGCCGCCCGTCAAACCGATGGCACGGACGCATGGCCGCGCTTACATAGCGGCTCATGAGTACCGCAGGCGTCGTCGTCCGTTTCGCCCCCTCCCCGACCGGGTTTCTGCATATCGGCGGCGCCCGCACGGCGCTGTTCAACTGGCTCTACGCCCGCCGCTGCGGCGGCACCTTTCGTCTGCGCATCGAGGACACCGACCGGCAGCGTTCGACACCGGAAGCGGTCGCCGCGATCATCGACGGGCTGTCCTGGCTCGGTCTCGATTGGGACGGCGACATCGTGCATCAATTCGCCCGCGCCGCCCGCCACGCCGAAATCGCACGCGAGATGCTGAAACGCGGCCGGGCCTATCATTGCTACTGCACCCCGGCCGAGCTTGAGGTGATGCGCGAGAAGGCGCGCGCCGAGAAACGCTCGGTGCGTTATGACGGCACCTGGCGCGACCGCGATCCCGCCGAGGCGCCGCAAGGCATCGCGCCGGTGACCCGGCTGCGGGCGCCGCAGGACGGCATGACGACGATCCGCGATCTCGTCCAGGGCGAGGTCACGGTATCGAACGCCGAACTCGACGATCTGATCCTGCTGCGCGCCGACGGCACGCCCACCTACAATCTCTCGGTCGTCGTCGATGACCACGACATGGGCATCACTCATGTGATCCGCGGTGACGACCATCTGAACAACGCATTCCGCCAGACGCAGATCTACCGCGCCCTCGACTGGGAGGTGCCGCAATTCGCGCATGTGCCGCTGATCCACGGCACCGACGGCGCGAAAATGTCAAAGCGGCACGGTGCGATCGGCGTCGAGCAGTATCGCGATCTCGGCTATCTGCCGGAGGCGTTGCGCAATTATCTGCTGCGGCTCGGCTGGAGCCACGGCGACGATGAGATCATTTCAACCGAGGACGCGATAGGCTGGTTCGACATCGCCGATGTCGGGCGCGCCGCCGCACGGTTCGATCAGGCCAAGCTCGACAGCGTCAACGCGCATTACATCCGCGCCTCCGATGACCACCGCCTCGCCGGCTTGATGGCCGAGCGGCTCGAAAAGGAATTCGGCCGGGCGCTGTCCGGGACCCAGCGCGAGCGCCTGCTGAAGGGAATGCCCGGTCTCAAACCGCGCGCGAAGACGATTGTCGAACTGGCGCAGAAGGCCCGGTTCTATGTCGCGCAGCGGCCGATCCCGCTTGCCGCCGACGCCGCCAAAGTCCTGGTTCCGGAGGCCCGCGAACGGCTCCTGGCGCTCGGCGCGGCGCTGACGCTTCTCGGAGAACCGGAATGGACCGCGCCGGTGTTGGAAGCCGAGCTGCGCCGCTTTGCCGAGAGCGGCGGGTTGAAACTGGGCGCGGTCGCGCAGCCGCTGCGCGCCGCGTTGACCGGCTCGCTCGCCTCGCCGGGTCTGTTCGAGGTCATGGAGGTGTTGAGCCGCGAGGAGAGCCTGGGGCGCATCAAGGATGCTGTGCGTGGGTAGGCGCGGGCGGAAAAGCCTAGTCCGCGGGGCTTTGCCCGGAAACCGGCACGATTGCGGATACGAAGGAGGCCGCCGTCAATTTTGCCAAATTTGTCGGCTGGTATCGGTGCTTCGGTGCGGTGTTCGGGAGACCGGGAACCTGGAGTTGAGATGAGCAATACAATGGGTCGCCGGCTGCGGACTTGTCGCAGAATCGGCCGGACGCTCCGGTCCGCCCAACCGCCGATTGTGCCTCCTCCACTGGGGATCTGTCCCCGGATCAAGTCCGGACCTGCCTGACACCGGTCTTTTGAGCACGGCCGTCCGCGGGCTTGACCTGCGGGAACGCGCATTCCGCCGATTGCGGACCCCAAGGCGGATTGCGCTTCGCTGATCCGCCCTACCCAATAGTGTTTCTCTCGCACCCGCGATATTGCATTGCAAAATCTGAACGGCGTTTGATAATTGCGGCCCAGCGGCTATGCTCCGCGGCCACTGGCCAACTCGCCCGGGGTCATTTCGCCCGCGGGCGTTTCGATCGAGGTGCATTCCATGGACGGCAACAATACGAACCTCGGCACTGTCAGCGGCACGATGACCCTGACCGACAACGCGACCGGCAAGTCGGTCGAACTGCCGGTGATCGAGGGTTCGATCGGGCCGAAGGTCATCGACGTCCGCAAGCTCTACGCGCAGACCGGATACTTCACCTACGACCCCGGCTTTATGGCGACCGCCGCCTGCCGTTCCAGCATCACCTATATCGACGGTGACGAGGGCGTGCTGCTCTATCGCGGCTATCCGATCAAGGAACTTGCCGACAGGAGCGACTTTCTCGAAGTCGCCTATCTGCTGCTCAATGGCGAGCTGCCGAACGCCAAGCAGAAGGCGCAGTTCGTCTACGACATCACGCACCACACGATGGTGCACGAGCAGCTCGCGACGTTCTTCCGCGGGTTCCGCCGCGACGCGCACCCGATGGCGGTGCTGTGCGGCGTCGTCGGGGCGCTGTCGGCGTTCTATCACGACTCGACCGACATCAACGACCCGTACCAGCGGATGATCGCCTCGCACCGGCTGATTGCCAAGCTGCCGACGATCGGCGCGATGGCTTACAAATATTCGCAAGGCCAGCCCTTCATGTATCCGAAGAACGAGCTGGGCTACGCCGAGAACTTTCTTTACATGACTTTCGCGGTGCCGTGCGAGGAGTACAAGGTCAGCTCGATCCTCGCCAAGGCGATGGACCGCATCTTCATCCTGCACGCCGATCACGAGCAGAACGCCTCGACCGCCACCGTGCGCAACGCCGGGTCGAGCGGCGCCAACCCGTTTGCCTGCATCGCCGCCGGCATCGCCTCGCTGTGGGGTCCGGCGCATGGCGGCGCCAATGAGGCCGTGCTGAAGATGCTCGCCAAGATCGGCGACCGCTCGAACATCAAGGACTTCATCAGCCAGGTCAAAGACAAGCACAATCACGAGATCCTGTTCGGCTTCGGCCACCGCGTTTACAAGAATTACGACCCGCGTGCCCATGTCCTGCGCGAGAGCTGCCACGAAGTCCTGGCGGAACTCGGCATCAAGGACGAGCCGCTGCTCGATCTCGCGATGGAGCTCGAAAAGATCGCGCTCAACGACGACTATTTCATCAGCCGCAAGCTTTACCCGAATGTCGATTTCTATTCGGGGATCATTCTGAAGGCGATGGGTTTCCCGACCTCGATGTTTACGGTGCTGTTCGCGATCGCCCGCACGGTCGGCTGGATCGCGCAATGGACCGAGATGATCGAGGACCCGGACACCAAGATCATGCGGCCGCGCCAGTTGTTCACCGGCGCGCCGGAACGCCACTACGTGCCGCTTGAACAGCGCGCCTGATTTTTTCGGGCGCGGGCGGCGAAATCGCAAGCGCCGCCCGCCGGGGACTGAATGACGTGCCGCTTTCGGGCATCCGGGTCATCGATCTGACGCGCATCCTGGCCGGGCCGTTCTGCACGATGATCCTGGCCGATATGGGCGCCGACGTCGTCAAGGTCGAAACCCCTGATACCGGCGACCCGCTGCGGACGCAGGGCGCGATGCGCGACGGTCTGTCCTGGTATTTCGCCGGGTTCAACCGCAACAAGCGCTCGCTGTCGCTCAATCTGCGCAGCGACGAGGGCAAAGCGGTGCTGGCTCGGCTGATCGCCGGCAGCGATGTGCTGGTCGAGAACTACCGACCCGGCGTGCTGGAGGCGATGGGGTTTGGCGGGGCGCGTCTGCGCGAACTCAACCCCGGCCTTGTCTACGTCAATATCAGCGGGTTCGGCACGACCGGCCCATATCGCGACCGGCCCGCCTTCGATTTTATCGCGCAGGCGATGAGCGGCTTTATGGCCGTGACCGGTCCGGCCGAGGGCGAGCCGATGCGCGCCGGACCGCCGATCGCCGATCTGGTGGCCGGTCTCTACGGTGCGATCGGGGTGTGCGCGGCGCTGGTGCGGCGCGGACGCACCGGGTCGGGCGACACGGTCGGGGCCAGTCTCAACAGCGGTCTGATCAGTCTGCTGGCCTATCTCGCCGCAAACCATTTCGCGACCCGCGAGGAGCCGCACCGCACCGGCAACGATCATCCGATCGTCTCGCCCTACGGCATGTTCCGCACCGCCGACGGCGAGGTCGCGCTGGCGCCGAGCCAGGAGCAATCCTATCAGCGGCTTGTCGATGCGCTGGGAATGCCCGAATTGCGCGAGGACCCGCGCTTTCGCACAAACGATTTGCGGGTCGCGAACCGGGAAGCGATGAACGAAGCGGTCGAGGCGAAGCTGCGGCCCAATACGACCGCGTACTGGATCGACAGACTGAACGCCGCCGGGGTTCCTTGCGGCCGCGTGCTGGGTCTCGGGGAAGTTTTTTCCGATCCGCAGGTCCGCGACCAGGAAATGGTGCTGAGCCAGGAGCATCCCGGCCACGGCACGGTAAAAATGCTCGGCTTTCCCATCAAGTTTACCGAGGCGCCGTGCCGGCTGCGCCGCCCCGCTCCGGAAGTCGGCGCCGATACCGACGCGATCCTGGGCGAGTTCGGCTACGCAGCCGGCGAGATTGCGGCGCTGCGCCGCGCGGGGACGGTCTGACCCGTGCCGGGCCGCCGAAACGCAACCGGCCTCCGCCATGCGGAGGCCGGCACGTTCCGGAAACCCGGAGGCGGTTACAGCCGGGTGCGATACGTCTCGCGTTCGCGCCGGACCTCGTCGGGGGTGTAGGCCGGCGCGGCCGGATCGAACCGGTTCCACCCGCTGCGCTCCCACATCGCCGAACGCTCGCGGATATTGACCGACGAGCGGTCGAGGATCGCCTCGTAGCGCGCCCGATCGGCGTCGGGAATGCGCGCCGTCACCAGCGTGCCGCCGCGGCGCACGCCTTCGGCATAAAGATTCGCCTCCTCCTCGCTGACACCGGACTGCGTCAACGCACCGATCAGCCCGCCGGCGGCGCCGCCCGCCACGGCCATTGCCGCTGTCGAGGCGAGCCAGCCCGCGGCGACCACGGGGCCGATGCCCGGGATCGCCAGCAGCCCGAGACCGGCGAGCAACCCGGCGACGCCGCCCAGGGTCGCGCCGATGCCGG
This sequence comes from Alphaproteobacteria bacterium, assembly GCA_050246595.1. Classification (GTDB taxonomy): domain Bacteria; phylum Pseudomonadota; class Alphaproteobacteria; order ATCC43930; family CGMCC-115725; genus DATARH01. The sequence continues at coordinate 104,488 of JBFWVT010000006.1, read as the reverse complement.
CGCCGGCGGCCGCGCCTTCGGCCCGATCGTCGCGCCCGTCACGGTCGCGATCGGGACCCGACGTGGTGCGATCCCGGTCGTACCAGCCCTCGGCGTTGCTGGCGATGATGCTGATATCGCTGTGCGGAACGCCGGCGCGTTCGAGTTCGCCGACGGCGCGTGAGGCGGTCTCATAATCGTCGTAAAGACGTGAAATCGTGATCATGTGGTCTGATCCTTGAAGCGTTTGAACGATCGGCGGATCGCGACGCCGGTCAGCGGCCGCCGGTGCCCGGTGTTGCGCCGCTCGGCATTGTGCTGCGCGGCTGGGTCGGCATGGTCTGCCCGCTCATTCCGCCGGCGGCGGCGCCGTGGAAGACATTGCCCTGGTAGTCGAGCGCGACATTGACCTGCTGGCCGTTCATCATCGCCTGGCCGCGCCAGATCCCGTCATCATCCTTCATGAGAGCGCCGACATTCGAGAACCCCTTGTCCTCGATCCGCGACCGGGCTTCGCCTTCGGTAAAGCTGTTGGCGCCCTTGACCGGACCGGCCGCCATCCGGTTTACGGAATCGCTGGTGTTGATCGCGCGGTTCTGCGGTCCTTCCTGAGCCGGCGGCACCTGGGCGACCGCGCCTCCCGCGGCCAAACCAAGGACGAGGGCAACTGCTAGGGTCTTGCGCATCGTGATCCCCATCAAAGACTCGATGCTGCGTTAAGGGGGAAATTCGCGCTTTAGTTCCCTCGCAGTGAGGGAAAGGCCACAACGGCATGCCGTCTCAACCCGCGGACCGCCCTGGAATGCCACCCCCGGAAAATTCGAGTTTGTCAGGCGGCCGGGGCGCGGCCTAGCTTGCGGCCGGATCGAGGAGGCGCCCATGGAATTCGGCATGTTTCACGAGTTTCCGTCGCTGCCCGGGCGCAGCGACACCGAAGCGTTCGACGAAGGCATGGCGCAGGTCGATGCCGCCGAGCGCTACGGTCTCGATGCGATGTGGCTGGCCGAGATTCATTTCGCGCCCGCGCGCACCCATCTGTCGGCGCCGCTGCCGATCGCCGCGGCGATTGCCGCCCGCACCAGCCGCATAAAAATCGGCATCGCGGTGCAGGTCTTGCCGCTGTGCCATCCGCTGCGCCTCGCCGAGGAGGCCGCGACGGTCGATCAACTAAGCCATGGAAGGCTGATCTTCGGGGTCGGACGCAGCGGCGTTGTCAGCACCTACGACGCCTATCAGGTGCCCTACGACGAAAGCCGCGACCGGTTTGTCGAAATCCTCGACATCGTCAAGAAGGCCTGGACCGAGGATCGGTTCTCGTACAAGGGTCGGTTTCACCGTTTCGAGAATGTCCGCGTTGTGCCAAAGCCTTACCAGCAGCCGCTGCCCGAAATCCGCATCGCCGCCAGCACGCCCGACACGTTCCCGGCTATCGGCGCGCTCGGCTATCCGGTTTTCGCCAGCACGCGGCACCCGACCTGGACCGATCTCGCGCCGCATATCAAGGCCTATTACGACGCCTACAAGGCGGCCGGCCATCCCGGCAACGGCCAGGTTTACGTGTCGGCGCCGATCTATATCGCCGAGACCGACGAGCGGGCGCGCGAAGAGGCGGAGGAAAGCGTCACCCATTTCTACCGGCTGCAATACGAGCTGATCGCCGAGTCGGCGCGCCGCTCCGGCCGGCAATCGTTTATCGACCGCGCCGAGAGGCTTCGCACCCTGACCTATGCCGACGCGCTGCGCGGCAATGTGCTGGTCGGGTCCCCGGACAGCGTCAGCGCCAGACTGAAGCAGCTGCGCAGCGAGATCGGTTTTGACGGCATCCTCGCCGAGCTGAATTGCGGCGGGCTCATCCCGCACGACCGCGTGCTGAACGCGATCCGTCTCCTGTGCCGGGAGGTCATGCCGCGCTTCCGATAACAGACGCTCGGAACCGCCTCCCGCGCTTCCCCGTTGAGCGCCGTAGTCCGGAGAAGGAGGGGGCAATGGCAGACAGACGCGAGCGCGCCCGCCATTCTGCTGATGACGGCGTTCCGGATTTGCAACCGCCCGGCATGAGCGCCGATCGACCATGGGGCGGACGCGGCCATCTTTTGTTGCGCGCCGCGATCCTCATATGACAGACAGCCGAACGACGGCGGTTTGATGCGGCGGAGAAACCATGTCGAAACGCCAGCTCGAAGACAGGATGTGGGCCGATGCCTGTGCCGCGATGGACAGGGCGGAGCGGCTGCGCCGCCAGTTCTTTCACCACGGCCAGTCGCGCTGGGAAGCACCGATCGACGTCTTCGAAACCGATGACGCATTGACCATCCTGGTGGCGCTGCCCGGGGCCGAACTCGACAGTATCAAGGTGACACTGAGCGCCGGCACGCTGCTGATCACCGGCGAGCGGCCGCCGCCGCCGGAACTGAAAACCGCGCGCATCCTGCGGATGGAAATCCCCTACGGGCAGTTCGAGCGCCGGATCGACTTGCCGCCGGCGCCGTTTCGAATTTCGGGGCGGCACCTAGCCAATGGCTGCCTGATGCTGCGCCTCGAGAAAGGATCATGGCGATGACGCCGGACGAGCAGCAGACCCGCACCGAAACAAGTGCTCCGCCCGCCGGAGCACCGAGCGCTCCCATGCCCGGAGCCGCCGAGATCGGTCTGACGGTCCCGGAAGACGCGCTGATCCTGGTCACGACGCGCAACCTCGTGCTGTTTCCCGGCACGGTCCTGCCGATGACATTGGGCCGTCAGCGCTCGGTTCTGGCGGCGCAGACCGCGGTCCGTCTCAGCCGTCCGGTCGGGCTGGTCCTGCAACGCGAGGCCGAGATGGACGCGCCGATGGCGGTCGATCTGCACACGGTCGGGACCGAGGCGAATCTGCTGCGCTACGTGACCAGCCCGGACGGCAGCCATCATGTGATCTGCCAGGGCGAGCGGCGGTTTCGCGTAACCGAATTCCTCGACGGCTACCCGTTCTTTGTCGCGCGCGTTATCCGGGTTCCCGAAGCGGAGGAGCAGAACAAGGAGATCGATGCCCGGATGCTGCATCTGCGCAACCAGGCGCTCGAAGTCTTGCAGCTGCTGCCGCAGACCCCGGCCGAGCTGGTCAACGCGGTGCAAGGTGTCGCCTCGGCGCCGGCATTGGCCGATCTGATCGCCAGCTTCATGGACATCACGCCGCCCGAGAAGCAGGAAATCCTCGAAACCTTCGACATCCAGCGCCGCCTTGAGCGCGTTTCGGAGCTGCTGTCGTACCGGCTCGAAGTGCTGCGCCTGTCGCGCCAGATCCACGACCGCACCCGGGAAACGATGGACGAGCGGCAGCGCGAATTCCTGCTGCGCGAACAGCTGAAGACGATCCAGAAGGAGCTGGGCGAGGGCGAGGATGCGAAGAGCCAGGAGATCGCCGAGCTGCGCCGCAAGGTCGAAGAGGCGAAAATGCCCGAGGAGACCGAGGCGCATGCGAAAAAGGAGCTGGCGCGTCTCGAACGCATGCCGGAACAGGCCGGCGAGTATTCGATGGCCCGCACCTATCTCGAATGGCTGATCGAGCTGCCCTGGGCGGCCGAGGACGAAGCGCCAATCGACATCGCCGAGGCGCGCCGCATCCTCGACGAGGATCATTACGGTTTGCAGAAGATCAAGCGCCGCATCCTCGAATTTCTCGCGATCCACAAACTGAACCCGAACGGGCGCAGCCCGATCCTGTGTTTTGTTGGCCCGCCGGGGGTCGGGAAAACCTCTCTGGGCCAGAGCATCGCGCGCGCGACAGGGAGAAAATTCGTCCGGGTCAGTCTCGGCGGCACGCATGACGAGGCCGAGATCCGCGGCCATCGCCGCACCTATATCGGGGCGTTGCCCGGCAACATCCTGCAGGGCATCCGCCGCGCCGGCAGCCGCAACTGCGTGATGATGCTCGACGAGATCGACAAGCTCGGTCGCGGCATCCAGGGCGACCCGGCCTCGGCGCTGCTGGAAGTCCTCGATCCGGAGCAGAACTCGACCTTCCGCGACAATTATCTCGGCGTGCCGTTCGACCTGTCGCGCGTCATGTTCATCACGACTGCGAACGTGCTCGACAACATCCCCGGACCGCTCAGGGACCGCATGGAGGTCATCGACCTGCCGGGCTACACCGAGGACGAGAAATTCGAGATCGCGCGCCGCTATCTGGTCGGGCGGCAATTGACCGCCAATGGCCTCAAGCCGGAGCAGGCCGAGCTGACCGACGCGGCGATCCACGCGATCATCCGCGGCTACACGCGCGAGGCCGGGGTGCGCAATCTCGAACGCGAGATCGGCACCGCCCTGCGCAGCGCCGCGATGAAGATCGCCGAGGGCAGCGCCGAGTATGTGACGATCGACGCCAAGGACCTGCACGAAATCCTCGGTCCGCGCAAGTTCGAGGCCGAGGTCAAGATGCGCACCAGCGTTCCGGGGGTCGCGACCGGGCTTGCCTGGACGCCGGTCGGCGGCGACATCCTGTTCATCGAGGCGACCCGGGCGCCGGGCAAAGGCGGGCTGATCCTGACCGGGCAGCTCGGCGAGGTCATGCGCGAAAGCGCGCAGGCGGCGCTGTCGCTGGTCAAGAGCCGCGCGGTCGGGCTCGGGATCGACCCGAAAATCTTTGAGAGGGATGACATCCACATCCATGTTCCGGCCGGCGCGATCCCGAAGGACGGCCCGTCGGCCGGGGTCGCGATGTTCACCGCGCTGGTCTCGCTGCTGACCGGCCGCACCGTCCGGAGCGACACGGCGATGACCGGCGAGATCAGCCTGCGCGGTCTTGTGCTGCCGGTCGGCGGCATCAAGGAGAAGGTCATTGCCGCGGCTCGCGCCGAGCTTGCCACGGTCATCCTGCCCGAGCGCAATCGCAAGGATTACGAGGACATTCCGGAGGCGGCGCGCAATTCGCTGCGCTTTGTATGGGCCGAGCGGGCCGAGGATGTTGTCGAGGCGGCGCTCGAACCGGCGGCGGAAACGGCAGCCCTCGATTCGGCGGCCAAGTAGGGCCGCGCCGGTCAATGATGGTGTATGTCGGGTACCGACGGCCCTCCCGTTGGCCGGCTTTCAGGCTGCGGAGATAAGCGCGGTCGGCTCCGAGCAGATGGCGGCGCGCGGGAATGCGACCGAAACCCGCGAGCCGGTATCCGGCTGGCTGTCGATGGTCAATCGGCCGCCGTGGCACTCGATGAGACCCGACACGATGCTCAGGCCCAGGCCGGTTCCCTCATACTTGCGCGACAGCCGGCTGTCCGCTTGGTAGAAGGGGCGCGTAGCCTCGCTCACCTGGTCCGGCGCCATACCAATTCCCTGATCGATGACCGAAATCACGATTTCGCCATTGGGCGAGGTCTCGCACCGCACCTCGATGAGCTTGTCCGGTTCGCTGAACTTTGCGGCGTTTGACAAGAGGTTCAGCAATATCTGCCGCACGGCGCGCTCATCCGCCACAAGCCAGGGCCAAGACAGAGTGTCCGTGACCCGGATCTCGCGCTTTTCGAAATTGGTCGTACCGCGAAATATCGTCACGGTCTTGTCGACGACATCGTGCAGGTTCATCGGCGCCTGATCCAGTTCGTAACGGCCGGCATCGAGTTTGGCCATCGTCAGGACATCGTTCACCAGTTCGAGCATATGTCGGCCGGCCGACAGAATGTCCTCGGCATAGCTGCGGTAGGCCGGCTTGCCGACAGCTCCGAATGCCTCGCTGGCGATGATTTCGCTGAACCCGATCACGGCATTGAGCGGGGTGCGCAGCTCGTGGCTCATTGTCGCCAGAAAGCGGGATTTTGCTTCGCTTGCCGCATCCGCGATATTCTTAGCGACGTGCAAATCGTGTGCCAGGGCGATCATCTGTTGATAAGCCCTTGCCAAGAGCCGGTTCTGAAAAAACAGCAGGGCGATAAAGGCGAGCCCGGAGGTCACCAGCGCGGCGGCGATCCCCGAAAACACCCAGTGCAGCAGCAGCAGCCACTGCTGGTCCGAAGCCGTCAGATCGCTGCCATGATCGTTCGCCGCTGCCGCCAACCGGGCCAGCCTGCTCTCGAACGGCTCCAGCGCCTCCAGCATGCGGGGAACCATGCCCGGAGCGTCGATTGCCTCCACCATCGGAGCGAGCTGGCCCAGCAAGCGCGCAAAATCGTCGACCGTCTCGCGTTCCTCGGGTCTGGCCTGGGTGAAATCGTTCACTTCGCCATGGCGCAGAATTCCGAGCCGGTTGCGCAGGATCTGGAAGCGGAGATCGACCTCGTCCTTGTCGGCCCGGCCAGTGGCGAAGGCGGCGACGCGCTGTTCGAAACGGTAGAACTCCGCGACCGCCTGGCTTACCGCCCATACCATGTTGTAGCGGGAGACTTCGCGCAGCGCTTTCTGCTGCTCCAATACGGCGAATGACACGCTGATCCCCGCCAGCGTGAAGATGACGATACTGACGGCGAGAAAACCCTTGATGACCTGAAGCCGATTCACGGTCGCATCCATTGCCGGCGGCAGCTCCTCGATCGCCGACGGCGGGTCAGCAACCGGAGGGGCCTATTTCACCTCGATCCGGGAAACCTGCCAAGCCGAGCGTTTATAGTAGACCTGCGCTTTCAGCTCGGAATTGCTGTCGAACGGATAAATGATGAAGATCGGCCCCTTGTCGCTCACCGGCATGTACTGTCCGTCACGCTTGAGCGCCAGAATCACCCCGAATTTGCGGGCGTCGGCAACGGGGATTTCGGTGACGTAATCATTCAGGGCGGTAACGACCAGGCGGTCGCCCGAGCTCCCGACGGTATCGAGCAGCTTGGCGAGCGGAACGCCTTCGAATTTGTGCGGCCCGTCATACCACGGCGTCGCCGTGGAGAATGACGTCTCGCCCAGCGCCTCGATCATCTGTCGGTCGAATACCGCCTTTCCGCGATCGTTCGTCACGGCGATCTTGCCGGTCACGGTCAAGATCGGCTTGCCCGTCGGCAGCCTCAGCGTCTCCGCCCCCGCCGAACACGCGGCCAGTAGGGCGAAACCCGCGAACAGCAGCGCAACGGCACGATCGAGAACTGGACGCGTCACCACCTGTCTCCTCTGTGGGCATTATTACAGCCCCACCGTGTCACGGCATCCTTAACAACTTCTAAAGCCGGGCACCCGCCGCCCCGGCCATGATAAGGAGCTGCCCCACGCCGATTTGCTGCGCTCTCCGCCGGGAACGAAGCGGGTTCGCGTCATCCGACATTCGGGGTCGCGAACGGCACGGTATTAGAGAAATATTTACCGTTGCGTGTGAACATGATTCCGGGAACCCCGGGACGGAGAGCGCGCGCAGATGTTCGAAATCTTCAAGGAATTTACGTTCGAGGCGGCTCATCACCTGGCGGTGAACGTAGCCGATGGACACCGCTATTCGAGGCTCCACGGCCACTCGTTCCAGGTTCAGGTCTTTCTCAAGGGCGAGCCGAACGAGGCGAAAAACTGGGTGTACGATTTTGGCGAAATCGAGCAGCGCGTTGCGGAATTGCGCGCCCAACTCGATCATAATTACCTGAACGAGATCGCAGGGCTCGAAGTGCCGACACTGGAAAACATCAGCCGCTGGATCTGGAACCGGCTCGACAATCAGCTCCCCGGCCTTGATCGAATTATCGTGCGCCGCGGCAGTTGCGGCGAGGGTTGCGTGTTCCGCGGCCGACTCAATTAGCCGCCATGTCACCGTTCGACCCCGTTCCTGTCCGCGTTCCGAAACGTCATGGTGGCCCGAACTGACCGTTTCGGCGTCCTGAACCATGCTATTGAGTGCCGCTGCGACAAGACAACCGACATGCGCAGCGCAGCGTCTCGGGTATTATTGCAGCGACGGCGCCGGTTGCTATCGGCGCGCGTCAGCCGCATGGATATCCAAAAGGAGCAACAAGAACAATGACGGGATGGCGGAAGTCCGCCGCGGCCGCGATACTGGCGCTGGCGATGCTGATGGCCGGCCCGGCGACCGCTGCCGCGCAGACCAAACCCGAAGGCGAGATGAAATGGGCGCTCTACGTGACGCTCCCGCCAGCCTGGCTGGACCCGGGGGAAGCGACCCAAGGTGTTCTGTCGCCGTTCTGGGTGCTGTACGCGCTGCACGACGCGCTGGTAAAACCGATGCCGGGCAACCCGATGGCGCCGAGTCTGGCAGAGTCGTGGACCGAGAGCCCCGACAAGCTCAGCTATGAGTTCAAGCTGCGCCAGGATGTCAAGTTCCACAATGGCGACCCGTTCACGGCCGAGGACGTCAAATTCAGCTTCGAGCGCTCCAAGGCGACGCTGATCCGCGAAAAGGTCAAGGAGGTCAAGGTCGTCGATCCGCACACGGTGCAGTTCGTCCTGAAGGAACCCTGGCCGGATTTTATGACGTATTACGGGACGCTGGTCAGCGCCGCCGGCTGGATCGTACCGAAGGCTTACGTCGAGAAGGTCGGCAACGAGGGCTTTCTGCAGCACCCGATCGGCCTCGGCCCGTATAAATTCGTCAGCATGAGACCGGGTCTCGAACTGGTGATGGAGGCGAACGAGAATTATTGGCGCAAAGTCCCCGCGATTAAGCGCATCATCTTCCAGAGCGTTCCGGAGCAGACGACGCGGCTCGCGATGCTGACGCGCGGCGAGGTGGATGTCGCCTATCAATTTGACGAGTCGCTGGCCCGATCGGTCCAGAACGACCCGAAATTGAAACTCGCGTTCTCGGGCGGTATCGGCACGTTCTATCTCGATTTCCTCGACATGTGGGACGAGAAGTCGCCATGGGCCGACCCGCGCGTGCGCAAGGCCGCCAGCCTGGCGATCGACCGCAAGGCGCTCAGCGACGCCGAGACGCTCGGCGCCTCGAAGCTCAACGGCAGCATCGTGCTGAGGAGTATGGAATATGCGCTGCCGATCGAGCCGGACCCGTACGATCCGAAGCAGGCCAAAAAGCTGCTGGCGGAGGCCGGCTATCCGAACGGCTTTGAGGGCGGCGAGCTCCACCCCTGGCCGCCCTATTTCAGCGCCGGTGAGGCGATCGTCAGTTATCTCAGCGCGGTCGGGATCAGGATGCGGTTGCGGACGCAGGAGCGCGCCGCCTTCTATGGTGCGCTCGGGAGCAAGAAGCTCAGCGGAGTCTGCATGTGTGTCGACGCCGTCCCCGGAAATGCCTCGACGCGTCTGTCGCAAGTCGTTCCGAAGGACGGCAGCTTCGCTTACGGCGCATGGCCTGAAACCGATGAGCTGTACGAAAAGCAACTCACGGAAAACGATCCGAAGAAGCGCGGGGAACTGCTGCACCAGTTGCAGAGGGTCCTGCACGAGCGGACCCGCTTCGCGCCGACCTACGATTATTGGTGGGCGAGCGGCATCGGGCCACGGGTTGAGGAAGCCTCGCTGGCGCGGATCGATGGTTATCCGTGGTCGGCCCCGCTCGAAGACGTAAAGCTTAAGAAGCAGTAGCGTTTTCTCCGCCTTCTCCCCCTCTCCCGCCTGTATGGAGAGGGGGAGAAGCGGCGAGGTCCTGGTGCGGCCCGGTTCGCCGACCGCCGGCTCGGCCGTTTTAGGATCTCGGCCGGCTGACTGTCATCGCTTCAACCGCAAGTATTTAAAGACTGTAATCCGATCGCGCAAAAGAGACAGTAACTGCGCCGGCCGGAGCCGGCACCGGACACAGTCGCGCACCAATACCCGGCGCACCGAGTCCGATGATTCTGTCGTCGATCGCAGGCCTGGAGCGACGCAAGGCGCTCGAATTCATCGCAATCCCTGCGCCGCTCCGGCCCGTCTTGCCGAGTGCGGAGTGCGTGTTATAAGGCCGGGAGGCACACGGAGACTTTTATTGCCAACCATCTTTGTCTTGAACGGCCCCAATCTGAACCTGCTCGGCGTGCGCGAGCCGGCGACCTACGGGTACGATACGCTGGCCGATCTCGAACAGCGCTGCATCGCGCGGGGCGAGGCGCTCGATCTGGCAATCGAGTTCCGCCAGACGAACCATGAAGGGCAGCTGGTCGATTGGATCCAGGAGGCGCGCGAGTCGGCCGACGGCATCGTCCTTAATGCCGGCGCCCTGACGCATACCTCGGTGGCGATCCTCGACGCGCTGAACGCCGCCGAGCTTCCGGCGATCGAGGTGCACCTGTCGAACATCTTCCGGCGCGAGAGGTTTCGCCATCATTCCTATGTCAGCCTCGCCGCGCGCGGCGTCATCTGCGGCCTCGGCCCGCACGGTTACGAGCTGGCGCTCGAAGCGCTCGCCAATCTGATCGAGGCTGAATCGGGGGAGACCGCCGGATGAAGGTTGGGCCGCGACGGCCGCTGGCGCCCGATGCCGATGTCATTCGCGCGTTAGCCGGGCTGCTCTCGGAGACCGGGCTGAGCGAAATCGAGTACGCGGTCGGCGATCATCGCATCCGGGTGGCACGGGAAAGCGCCGGGAAAACGGTGCTGGTGAATGGTTATGTCAATGGCCACGCGAATGGCGCGCCTCCTCCGCCAGTCGCGGCGGAGGAGGCCGCGACGGGAGACGCCGCGTCCGCAAACGGCCACGGATTGCGTCTCGACGATCCGGGCCTGATAACCGCACCGCTGGTCGGCGTCGCCTATCTGGCGCCGCAGCCCGGCGCGGCACCGTTTGTGCGGGTCGGCGAGCCGGTCGAAAAGGGCCAGACGCTGCTGATCATCGAGGCGATGAAGGTCATGAACCAGATCCGCGCGCCGCGCGCCGGACGGCTCGCCCGCATCCTGGTCGCCGACGCCGACCCGGTCGAATACGGCGCACCGCTGCTGCTGATCGAGTGATCGACCGACATACTCGGCCATGTTCGAAAAGGTGCTGATCGCCAATCGCGGCGAGATCGCGCTGCGTATTCACCGCGCCTGTCACGAGATGGGGATCAGGACGGTCGCCGTGCACTCGACGGCCGATGCGCATGCGATGCATGTACGGCTGGCCGACGAGACCGTCTGTATCGGGCCGCCCCCCGCCCGCGCCAGCTATCTGAATGTCGCGAACATCCTGTCGGCAGCCAGCATCACCGGCGCCGACGCAATCCATCCCGGTCTCGGGTTTCTGTCCGAAAACGCCGATTTCGCGGCGGCCGTCGAGGAGACCGGGTTCACCTTTATCGGCCCGTCGCCGGAACACATCAGACTGATGGGCGACAAGGTGCGCGCAAAAGCCGAGGCCGGGCGGCTCGGCATCCCGGTCGTGCCGGGTTCGCCCGAGGCGGTGCGCGATATCGGCGAGGGCGAGAGAGCGGCGCGGGCGATCGGCTATCCGGTTCTGCTCAAGGCGTCGGCCGGCGGCGGCGGGCGCGGCATGAAGCTGGCGCACGACGCCGCCGAACTGGCCGAACTTCTGCCGCTCGCACAAGCCGAGGCAAAGACCGGGTTCGGCGACGATTCGGTCTATCTCGAACGCTATCTCGACCGCCCCCGGCACATCGAGGTGCAGCTTGTCGGCGACGGCAATGGCGAGGTCATCCATTTGGGCGAGCGCGACTGCTCATTGCAGCGCTCGCACCAGAAAATCCTCGAAGAGACGCCGTCGCCGGGTCTGCGCGAGACAGAGCGCAAGGAGGTGCTGGCGCTCGCGGTCGGCGCGATGCGCGACCTCCGCTACAAAAGCGCCGGCACGATGGAGTTTCTTTATCAGGACGGCGCGTTCTATTTTATCGAGATGAATACGCGGTTGCAGGTCGAGCATCCGATCAGCGAGATGATCAGCGGGGTCGATGTCGTCCGCGAGCAGCTGCGGATCGCCGCCGGCGAGAAACTCTCGTACCGGCAATCCGACATCGTGCTGCGCGGGCACGCAATCGAATGCCGCATCAACGCCGAGAACCCGGAGGATTTCCGGCCGTCGCCGGGGCGGGTCGGCGAGTACCACGCGCCAGGCGGGTTCGGGGTCCGGGTCGACAGCGCGCTGTATCAGGGCTACACGGTGCCGCCGTTCTACGACAGCCTCGTGTCGAAGCTGATCGTGCACGGCGCGAGCCGGGAGGAATGCGTGATGCGCCTGCGCCGCGCCCTGTCCGAATATGTCATCGGCGGCGTCGAGACGACGATCCCGCTGCACCAGCGTCTGGCGGACGACCCGGAGTTCCGCCGCGGCGATTACGACATCCACTGGCTCGAGCGCTTTCTTGCCCGCTCTACGTAATCCGCCGCCGTGATCCGACTCACCTCCGACATCCTGATGCAGGCCTATGCGGCCGGCATTTTCCCGATGGCGGAAGCGGCCGATGATCCGGAGCTGTTCTGGGTCGATCCAAAGCGCCGTGGGGTTCTGCCGCTCGACGGGTTGCACGTGCCGCGTCGCCTCAGACGCGTGCTGCGGCGCGGCGTCCTTTCGGTACATTGCGATACCGCTTTCGAGGCGGTGATCCGGGGCTGCGCCGAGGCGAGCGAAACCCGCCCGACGACGTGGATCAACGAGGAGATCGTCCGGTTGTACACCGAGCTGTTCGCCCGCGGCGCGGCGCACAGCGTCGAGTGCTGGCACGACGGCGAGCTGGTCGGCGGGCTGTACGGGGTCTCGCTCGGCGCGGCGTTTTTCGGCGAGAGCATGTTCAGCCGGGTCAGCGACGCCAGCAAGGTCGCGCTGGTTCATCTCGTGGCGCGTCTGCGGCTCGGCGGGTACCGGCTGCTCGACACGCAATTCGTGACGCCGCATCTGGCGCAGTTCGGCGTTATCGAGATCAGCCGCGCCCGCTACCATCGTCTGCTTTCCCAGGCGCTGCGTCAGCGGGCGGTTTTTGTCCGCGATCTGCCCGCCGGCCTGTCGGTCGAGGCAGCGGCCGGTGTCGGTGCGGATGCCGCCGGGGCGGCGCCTTTGCATTCGAGCAGCGTTACGTCATAGACCGGGTGTTCGAGCGCGGACAGCGCCGGGCTCGACGAAAACATCCAGCCGGCGAACAGCCGTTCTTTGCTTTCACCCGGCCGCGCCTCATGGATTTCCAGAAAGGCGGCATCCTCGGGCCGGTCCTCGGGCGCGCTGCGCTCGCAGTCATGCACCAGCACGACCAGTTTTCCGAACGGCACGGCGCGGCCGACCGGCGCCTCGAAGCGCGAGACGCGGGCGGTCACCTTGTCCAGTCCCTGGATGATCGCGGTCGGCTCGCGCGTCATCTCGGCCGAAGCCGGGACGCAGACGCTCGCCAGAACCGCCCCGGCAAGCCCGAGCCGCACCGGGAGGGGTCTCATTTTCCGTAGGGGTTGACGAGGCCGGTAATGATCCCGGCGAGCACCTCGCGCACCTGCCGCTCATCGACGCCGATCAGCACCGCGTCTTCGAGCGCGTCCTGCGCCAGGGCGCGCAATTCGGCGAGGTTCTCGTTCAGCACCTTGATTTTTTCGATGCAGGAAACCGGCTCGCCTTCCGGCGTGCGCCAGACCGGGAATTCTTCCCCATCGTTATCAGCCATCATGCCTGTCCCGCTTGCTTCCCCAGACTTACCTGGGGGCGGAAGGCGTCGGCGCAACCGGCGCGGCCGGAGCGGTCGCCTCCGAGCCGGGGGAAGGTGCGGCGCCCTCGGCGGCGGGTTTCGACCCCGGTGTCGAGAACATCATCTGGCCGATCAGGTTTTCCAGGCTTATCGAGGATTGCGTGTACTGGATCTTGCCGCCCGGCGGGATCATCCTGTCCGAGCCGCCCGGCACCAGCGACATGTACTTGTCGCCGAGCAGCCCCGACGACGTGACCTGCGCGACGGTGTCCTCCGGCAATTGCACCGCCGGATCGATGCTCATCCGGATCGTCGCGAGATAGGTCTTCGGGTCGAGCGAATCGGCGACCACGGTGCCGACCTTGATGCCGCTGATCCGCACATCGCTGCCCTGGTGAATCCCGTCGATCCGCGCGAAATCGGCACTGACCTCGTAGCCGCCCGATACGGTGCGGGACTGGCTGGTCTGATACGCGAAAACCAGGAACAGCGCGGCGACGACGAGAACCACCGCGCCGATCACGATTTCGATGACATTGCCTCTCATCGGCGCGTCCGGCTGCTCCGGCCCCTTGCTCGCCTCGCGCCGTTGTCGCTTGTGCGCCGGCGGCACCCCCTCCCCAATCCTTCCCCCTCCGGACGCGATCCGGGGATCACGGGGGAGGGAAGGGCAAGGGTAATATCAGCCGCCTGAGACTCTGACCGATGCCCCCACCCTTCCCTCCCCCGCAAGCGGGGGAGGGTTAGGGAGGGGGTGCGGCTTCCGGATGTGTCGGACTCAGCGCCGGTCGGTATAAAGCGGCGATTTGTCATGGCACCGCCACCCCGAGCGCGCCGCGCAAATCGGCGAGAACCTGGTCGCGGCTGCGCGTCTGCCAGCGGCGGCGCTGGCCGATCGGTGCGTTCTCGACCTCGGGATAGACCTTCAGCCACACAAAGACCGGTCCGGGCCGCGCCAGGATGCCCGGCAGCTCGTTTGCAAAACCGGCGAGTTCGGTAAAGGCGTGCGCGCGCGGATAGCCGGCGGCAAGCGCGATCTTGTCGTAAGCGATGTTTGTCGCGTTCGGCACGGGCTGGCCGCCGGTTGTCGCATAGCATTCGTTATCGAGCAGGAAATGGTAGAAATTGGCCGGGGCCTGTTCGGCGATCGTCGCGAGAATCCCGAGGCTCATCAATATGTCGCCTTCGGAATCGAACAGCACCAGCTTGCGTTCGGGGCGCGCCAGCGCGAGACCCAGCGCAAACCCGGCATGACCGCCCATCGCCGGGTCGCCGAGCGGCGCGTCGAGTTCGGGGCGGTCCGTCTGCTCGACCCAATAGCGCCCGCCGCGGCCGGGCACGACGATCGCATCGCCGCGATGCGGGCGGAAGGTGTCGAGCGCCTCGGCAATGCGCATCATCGGGATCGGCCCTCGCTAGCGGTTGAACCCGTGATACTCGTCGCCGACCAACACGACAACCGGCCGCCTGGTGCGCGCCGCGTCGTCAAAGGCGGACGTGATACGCGGCGCGTCGGCGTCGCTCTCGACGAGGTAGTAATCGATATTGAACGCCATCAGAAACCGCTCGGTATAGGTCGCGGCGGTGTCGGTCGTCGTCCCATGCCGAGTCCAGCCGCGATAGCCGACCATCATCACGACCGGCACGCTGAGGCCGAGGAGCCAGCCGCGGATCGAATCGCCCGATTCCATCATGCCGGTGTTCTGGATCAGGATCAGCGGCTTGCGTCCGCCGGCCGCCAGTCCCGCCGCGATCGAGCAGGCATGCCCCTCGCGGTTGACCCCGATCAGCCGCAATGACGGCTCGGCCTGCATCAGCAGATAGAGCCAGTTCGTCTCGCTGTCGGGCAGCCAGACGATGTCGGTGACCCCGTTCTGCTCTATCTGCGCCAGTACCGTCTCGGGGCTCAGCGCGACCGACGCCGCTTCGCTCATCATGTCTCCGGATCGGCCGGCGGACGACAGGCCCGCTCCGCGGGTCGCGATCCTACGGGCCAGGGCGGGGGTAGGCAACCGGTGCGCGATTGCGCAAAATCGCGCATGCTCAGCGATCAACAGCGCCGTTTTCTCGATACCGGCCGGGTCGGCCATCTCGCGACCGCCGATCGCGCCAGCGTGCCGCATGTCGTCCCGGTCTGCTATGCGGTCGCGGAGGAAACGGTCTACATCACGATCGACGAAAAGCCGAAGCGCCGCGACGTGCCGTTGAAGCGGATGCGCAACCTCCTGGAAAATCCGCGTTTTTCGTTTGTTGTCGATCGCTGGGACGAGGACTGGACCCGGCTCGGCTGGGTCATGCTGCGCGGCGCCGCCGAAATCCTCGACAGCGGCCCCGAGCATGACCGCGCGCAGGGGCTGCTGCGCGAACGCTATCCGCAATACCGGGCGATGGCGCTCGACGACCTGCCGGTGCTGGCGCTGCGCATCACGAGCGCATCAAGCTGGGGCAATCTGTCGCCGCGCTGATCCGCCCGAAGACTGCGCCGGGAACGATGCACCTCTGCGCCCGTTCTGCGAGCACGGAACGGAGGCCACTGATGCGCTGGAAATTGCTCGACGCGGGTCCGCCCGCCACCTATGCCATCGTTCTCGCCAAGGGCGACGAGGTCATGCGCGAACTCGGCCATATCGTGCGCGAGCAGAGGATCGAGGCGGCGTCGATCACCGCGATCGGTGCGTTCGAGCGCGCCGTGCTCGGCTATTTCGACTGGGAGACCAAGGACTACAAGCGCATCCCGGTCGACCTCCAGGTCGAGGTTCTGTCGCTGCTCGGTGATGTCGCGGTCGCGCAGGGCGAGCCGACATTGCACCTGCACGCGGTGCTCGGCAAGTCGGACGGCAGCACCGTCGGCGGCCACCTGATCGAAGGCCATGTCCGGCCGACGCTCGAAATCACCTTGATCGAGCCGCCGGCGCACCTGCGCAAACGCAAGGACCCCGAGACCGGGCTGGCGCTGATCGACCTCGACCGGTCCTGACATGCCCGAAAACCGCAAAACCGTCGTCATCACCGGCGCGGCGGGCGGTGTCGGGCGGGCGGCGGCGCGCGAATTCGGCCGGCGCGGGGCGAATGTCGGGTTGCTGGCGCGCGGCGTCGAAGCGCTCGAAGCGGCGGCGAGCGAGATCAAGCAGATCGGCGGCGCGGCGCTGGCCCTGCCGACCGAGATCGCCGACGCCGACGCCGTCGAACGTGCCGCCGCCGCCGTCGAGGAGCGTTTCGGCCCGATCGACATCTGGGTCAATTGCGCGATGGCAACGATCTTTTCGCCGTTCCTCGATCTGACCCCGGACGAATACCGGCGCGCCACCGAGGTCACCTATCTGGGCTACGTCTACGGCACGATGGCGGCGCTGCGGCGGATGCGGGCGCGCGACCACGGGACGATCGTGCAGGTCGGCTCGGCGCTGGCCTATCGCGCGATCCCGCTGCAATCGGCTTATTGCGGCGCCAAGTTCGCAATCCGCGGCTTCACCGACAGCATCCGCTCCGAGCTGATCCATGACAACAGCCGGGTCCACATCACGATGGTGCAGATGCCGGCGCTCAACACGCCGCAATTCGACTGGGCGCGCAACAAGACCGGCAGGCGGGCGCAGCCGGTGCCGCCAATCTTTCAGCCCGAACTGGCGGCCGAGGCGATCGTTTTCGCTGCCCAGGCCAGGCGTCGCGAGATCCGTGTCGGCGGCCCGTCGGTACGGGCGATCGTCGCGAACAAGATCGTGCCGGGGCTGCTCGACCGCTATCTCGCGCACCGGGGCTATGACGGGCAATTGACCGAGGAACCGGTACCGCCCGACGCGCCGGACAATCTCTACAAGCCGGTGCCGGGTGATCGCGGCGCGCATGGACGGTTCGACGAGTGCGCGAGCTACTGGAGCACGCAATTCTGGCTGACGCGCCACCGCGGCGCGCTTGTCGCGGCCGGCGCCGGGCTGGCGGCCGCGGCCGCCATGGTCTGGCTCTCCTCGGGAGGACGCCGCTACGCGCGGAAGCTGTTGCCGGAATGACCGTGCCCCCGCCCCGCGGAATGCGCCGTTCCGGCCGGAAATGGCGCGAGTTAGTGCAGCGTCTTGAGGTGCAGCAGCACCAGAACCAGCAGGGCCAGCCAGGCAAGCCATAACGCCGTCCAGGTGACCGCTTTCCAGGGGCCCTCGCGGTCCCGGCGCGCCGCCGCTTCACGGCGCCGAAGCTCGGCCTCGATCTCGCGGTTCCAGCGCCGGACAATGTCTTTGCTGTCGCTCACTTTCTCTGATCGATACGTTCCGGCGCTTCTCGCCGCGGCTATTCTGGCGGACGATGCGCATTCTAAATCCGTAATCGCGCATCGGCGAGAGTCTCGCGTCGGATATGCCGGTGGTGCTAAATGAAGGACATGACCCAGGCCGACACCTCTCTCTCCAACACCGATCCCTGCTATCTGCCGGCGCATATCCTTGCCGCCGAGATCGCCGCGCGGCGCCTGTCGCCGGTCGATGTCGTCGAGGCGATGCTGGCGCGTATCGCTTCGCACGATCCGAAGCTGCACGCCTTTATCGATGTCTACGCCGACGACGCGCGGCTCGCCGCCGAAGCCGCTGACAAGGCGATCCGCGCCGGCCACGCGGTCGGTCCGTTGCACGGCGTGCCGATTGCGCTCAAGGACCTGATCGACATCGAGGGTCGCGTCACGACCGGCGGCTCGATGGTGTGGCGCGAGCGCCGCTCGCCGGTGACCGCCACCCTGGCACGGCGCTTTTTCGCGCAGGGCATGATCGTGCTCGGAAAAACTCACACGGTCGAATTCGCGATGGGCGGCTGGGGCACCAACCAGCATCTCGGCACGCCGTGGAACCCGTGGGATTTGGAGGCGCACCGCACGCCGGGCGGATCGAGCAGCGGCTCCGGCGTCGCGGTCGCTTCCGGTTTCGCACCCTGGGCGATCGGCACCGATACCGGCGGATCGGTGCGGCTGCCGGCCTCCTGGTGCGGTCTCAGCGGTCTTAAAACGACGATCGGCCGGGTCAGCACCCACGGCATCCTGCCGCTGGCGCCCTCGCTCGACACGCCGGGACCGATGGCGCGCTCGGTCGAGGATGCGGCGCTGTTGTTCAGCGTCATGCAGGGACCGGACCCGCTCGACCCGCGCACGCTCTCCGCGCCGCCTCCCGCCGACGTGACGACCGGCCTCAGGCGCGGCGTGCGCGGCATGCGGCTGGCGCGAATGCCGGAGTCCGAGCGCGACGGCTGCGCCGCCGAAGTTCTCGCCGCCTATGACGCCGCCTTGGATCAACTCGCGCTTCTCGGCGCCGAAATCGTCGATGTCGCGCTGCCCTGCCGCTTCGACGACGCCACGGTGATGACCGGGCGCATCATCGGCTCCGAAGGCTATCGGCTCGTCGGACATTTGTGCGATGACGCGGTGTTGCAGATCGACCCGGCGGTGCGTCCGCGCATCCAGCTCGGACGCGGGATCAGCGCTCGCGACTATCTCGCCGCGCTGGCCGAGCGCGACGCGCTGAAAACGCGGTTTCTGGCCGCGCTCGACGGGATCGATGCGCTGCTGACCCCGACGACGCAGACCCCGGCGGTGCGCGTCGAAACGATCGATCAGACAACGACCCCGGCGCATTTCACGCGGCTCGGCAACCTGCTCGAACTGTGCGCGCTCGCCGTGCCGGACGGGTTTACGGCAACCGGGTTGCCGCTGTCGTTGCAGATCATGTGCCGGCCCTATGACGAGGCGACCGCGCTGCGCATCGGCTGGGCCTATCAGCAGGCGACCGACTGGCACGAGCGCCATCCGTCCGGTTTGTAGGAGCAGGAGCTTGGCGGCCGGCACGGCGTTCCGCGTGCAACGGCTGATCCCAGGACATGCGCCTCGACGATTTCGCCTTCGACCTGCCGCGCGAGCTGATCGCGGACCGGCCCGCCGAACCGCGCGACGCGGCGCGGCTGCTGGTGCTGCCTTCCGCGGGCGGGCTGCTCGACCGGCGCATCGCCGGTCTGCCGGAACTGCTGCGTCCGGGCGACCTGCTGGTCTTCAACGACACCAAGGTCATTCCGGCGCGGCTCGTCGGAAGGCGCGGGCAGGCGACGGTCGAGATCACGCTGGCGATGGAAGCAGGCGGCGGCGCGTGGCGTGCTTATGCCAAAGGGGCGCGGCGATTGCGGCCCGGCGACCGTCTCGTCTTCGGTGAGGATTTCGCGGCCGAGATCGCGGGGAAAAGCCCCGAGGGCGAGGTGATCTTGCGCTTCAATCGCGAGGGCGAGGCGTTTCGCGACGCGCTCGCGCGCTACGGTGCGATGCCGCTGCCGCCTTATATCAAGCGCGCCCGCAGCCGAGATGTCCCTGGGAGCGACGCACGCGACCGCGCCGACTACCAGACGATGTTCGCCCGCGCCGAGGGTGCCGTCGCCGCTCCGACCGCCGGGCTGCACTTTACGCCGTCTCTGCTCGACCGGCTCGCCGCGCGCGGGATCGGCTGGGTCACCGTGACCTTGCATGTCGGCCCCGGCACGTTTCTGCCGGTCAAGACGGACGACCCGCGAACCCACCATATGCATGCCGAGCGCGGCATCGTCGAACCGGACACCGCCGCCCGCATCAACGCCGCCCGCGCTTCCGGCGGACGCATCGTCGCAATCGGCACGACCAGCCTGCGCCTCCTGGAGAGCGCCGCCGCCGAAACCGGCGAGATCGGGGCATTCGACGGCGAGACACGGCTGTTCATCCTGCCGGGATATCGCTTCCGCGCGATCGACGCGCTGCTGACCAACTTCCACCTGCCCCGTTCGACCCTGCTGATGCTGGTGGCGGCGCTAGCCGGGCTCGACCGGATCAAGGCGGCCTATGCGCACGCCGTTATCGAGCGCTACCGCTTCTTCTCCTACGGCGACGCCTGCCTGATCGAGAAGTCGCTGCTTGGGACCGCCGCTGAACCGGATCAGGCGTCGTGACGATCGGCTTCGACATCCTCGCGCAAGACGGCGCGGCGCGTCTCGGCCGGCTGACAACGGCGCACGGTACTATCGAGACGCCGGTCTTTATGCCGGTCGGCACTGCCGCGACGGTCAAGGCGATGACCCCGGAGGCGGTTGCTCTGACCGGTGCGCGCCTCGTCCTCGGCAACACCTACCACCTGATGCTGCGCCCTGGCGCCGACCGCATCGCTTCGCTTGGCGGGCTGCACCGCTTTATGAACTGGCCCCATGCGATCCTGACCGATTCCGGCGGGTTCCAGGTCATGTCGCTGGCCGCCTTGCGCAAGATCGGCGAGGAGGGAGTCGCGTTCCGCTCGCATCTCGATGGCAGCCGTCATCTGCTGACCCCGGAGCGCTCGGTCGAGATCCAGCGTCTGCTCGGTTCCGACGTCACGATGGCGTTTGACGAATGCACACCGTTCCCGGCCGAGCGCGGACAGGTCGAAGCCTCGATGGAACTGTCGATGCGCTGGGCCGCGCGTTCGCAAGCCGCCTTTGTGCCGCGCCCCGGACACGGGATTTTCGGGATCGTGCAGGGCGGCGTGCATCCCGATCTGCGGGAGCGCTCGGCGGCGCGTCTCGTCGAGATCGGTTTTGACGGTTACGCGATCGGCGGGCTGGCGATCGGCGAGGGCCAGGCGACCACCTTTGCGATGGTCGAGGCAACCATGCCCTGTCTACCGCCCGACCAGCCGCGCTATCTGATGGGTGTCGGCAAGCCGGCCGATATCGTCGGGGCCGTCAAACGCGGGGTCGATATGTTGGACTGCGTGCTGCCGACCCGCTCCGGACGTACCGGCCAGGCCTTTACGCGCGCCGGCACGCTGAACCTGCGCAACGCCCGCCACGCCGACGATCCCGCGCCGCTCGACACCGAATGCCGCTGCCCGGCTTGCACCGGGTTCAGCCGTGCGTATCTGCATCATCTGACAAAAGCCGGCGAAATCCTCGGGAGCATGCTGCTAACGCACCACAATCTGACCTATTACGCCGATCTGATGGCCGAACTGCGCGCCGCGATCCGCGCGGGACGAATCGATGAGTTTGCGCTGGGC
Source organism: Alphaproteobacteria bacterium (assembly GCA_050246595.1). GTDB lineage: Bacteria > Pseudomonadota > Alphaproteobacteria > ATCC43930 > CGMCC-115725 > DATARH01. The sequence continues at coordinate 83,073 of JBFWVT010000006.1, read as the reverse complement.
GGGGTAGTCGATTGAGGGCGCTCTATTCCCTAACCCCACTCGCAATCCCGGCGAAAGCCGGGATCCACTCACCTACAGACGAGTTGGTGGAGAAGTGGATCCCGGCTTTCGCCGGGATTGCGCTGGAGCGATGATGAGTACCCCCATCCTCGGCCGTCCGGCGCCGCTGCCTGCCTCGCCCGACGAGGCCGTCCTCGATACCGTGCCAAACCCGCATCCCGGCCACCTCTACGCCATCCGGTTTACGGCGCCGGAATTCACCTCGCTGTGTCCGATCACCGGACAGCCCGATTTCGCGCATCTCGTGATCGATTACGTCCCCGATGCGGTCATTCTCGAAAGCAAATCGCTAAAGCTGTTTCTCGGCTCGTTCCGCAATCACGGCGCATTTCACGAGGACTGCACGGTCGGCATCGCGCGCCGGCTCGTCGCCGCGGTGGAACCGCGCTGGCTGCGCATCGCCGGGTACTGGTATCCGCGCGGCGGCATCCCGATCGATGTGTTCTACCAGACCGGCGAGCCGCCCGCCGGTCTGTTCCTGCCGGAACCGGGGGTCGCCCCCTATCGCGGCCGGGGGTGAGGTCTGAATGCCGCTCCCGTCGCCCCGGCCCCTTTCGTCACCCCAGCCCTTTTCGTCACCCCAGCCCTTTTCGTCACCCTGGCGAAAGCCGGGGTCCACGCCGCCAACATCCCGGCTGCTGCCAAGTAGGTCCCGGCCTTCGGGACGACGGTATTGGAACGGGTCGTGACTCGGTCCGCTGCCCACATCCGCGACGCGATCCGCGCCGAGGCGCTGGCCATGGGCTTCGACGCGGTCGGTTTCGCGCCGGCGCATCTCGCCGACACCGCCCGCGCCGATCTGCGCGAATATATCGAGCATGGTTATCACGGCGACATGGGTTGGCTGGCCGAGACCGAAGCACGGCGCGGCGACCCGTGCGCCCTGTGGCCGGAGGCGCGCACGGTCGTCGCGCTGGGCGTCAATTACGGTCCCGAGACCGACCCGCTGGCAGGCGCGGATGATCCGGAGCGCGGCGTGATCTCGGTCTATGCCCGCAACCGCGACTATCACGACACGATCAAAAAGCGCCTCAAATCATTGGCGCGGTGGATCGTCGCGCGCTGGCCGGGCGAGTTAAAGGTCTTTGTCGATACCGCCCCGGTCATGGAAAAGCCGCTGGCGCAACAGGCCGGGCTCGGCTGGCAGGGCAAGCACACCAACCTCGTGTCGCGCGATTTTGGCTCCTGGCTGTTTCTGGGAGAAATCTATCTGAGCCTGGCGCTGCCGCCCGACCCGCCGGAAACCGATCATTGCGGCGCCTGCCGGCGCTGTCTCGATTCCTGCCCGACCGACGCCTTCCCGGCTCCGTACCGGCTCGATGCGCGGCGCTGCGTCTCGTATCTGACGATCGAGCACCAGGGGCCGATCCCGCGCGAATTGCGCCCCCTGATCGGCAACCGCATCTATGGCTGCGACGACTGTCTCGCGGTCTGCCCCTGGAACAAATTCGCCCGCGCGACAAAGGAACCCGCCTTCCTGCCCCGCGCCGAGCTGACCGCGCCGCGTCTGGCCGAGCTTTCCCGGCTCGACGATCCGGGGTTCCGCACCCTGTTCGCCGGCACCGCTGTCAAGCGGATCGGCCGCGACCGCTTTATCCGCAACGTGCTGGTCGCGATCGGCAACGCGCCCGACCCGACTCCCGAACTCGTCGCGGCGGCGAAGGCCCGTCTCGACGACGCCTCGGCGCTGGTGCGCGCGACCGCGATCTGGGCCTGTCGCCGCCTCGCGCCGGGAGCCGGCATCCCGGAGCGCATGCGGCGCGACCACGATCCGCTGGTGCGCGCCGAATGCGACGAAACAACCGCAACGACGGAGGCGGCATGATCGAACTGAGACCCTTCGCGACCCTCGGCGGCGACAGACTCGACTGGCTCGACACGCGGCATCATTTCTCGTTCGCCGGATACCGCGATCCCGAGCGCATGGGCTGGGGCGCGCTGCGGGTCTGGAACGACGACGAGATCGCACCCGGCACCGGCTTTCCGCCGCATCCGCACGCCGACATGGAGATCATCACCTATGTCCGGCAGGGCGCGATCAGCCACGAGGACAGTCTCGGCAACCGGGGCCGCACCGAGGAGGGCGATGTGCAGGTCATGTCGGCCGGGTCGGGCATCCGGCACGCCGAGTACAACCGCGAACGTGAGCCGACCCGCATCTTCCAAATCTGGATCATCCCGGACCGGCGCGGCGGAACCCCGAGCTGGGGCACGCGGCCGTTCCCGAAGGAAGAGCGCGGCGGCCGTCTGATCGCGCTGGCGAGCGGCGATGCGGCGGATGCCGAGGCGCTGCCGATCCGCGCCGATGCGCGCGTCCTCGGCGCCCGGCTCGGACCCGGCCAGGAGATCGACTACAAGCTGCGTCCGGGCCGGCACGCCTATCTCGTGCCGGCATCAGGCGCGGTTTCGGTGAACGGCGTCCGGGTCGGCGAGCGCGACGGCGCCGCAATCCGCGACGAAGCGATCCTGCGCATCGCGGCGCCCGACGGCGAGGCCGAGCTGGTACTGGTGGATTGCCTCTGAGCACCGGGCGGCCGGGTGCCTGCCGTACCGGACAGACCTATGCGGAATGACCACGGCGGTTGAGTTCTGCTTCGACCGCCTCACGGTCGCACCGCAACCGCTCCTTGACATGATCCCAACCCGCACCCGGCCGCCGCTCCGAGGTTTGACTTATCCATTCCTCGGTTTCCTCAATCCGCCGCCGTGCGTCTTCAAGATCGTCGGTCGAGTAGTCCTGCAATCGTCTCAGCGGTTGCTCGACCCATATCCTGGGTTCGTGCGGATCGGGATGCCGTTTGCCGCGCGCAATCGCCAGCGTGCGTTCCTTGAATTGCTGAAACGTTCCGGTCTTCGTTCTCATAGGACCCCCGACTCCCGCAGGATGCGTTCGACTTCCCGATAGAAATCCTCGAGAAGCTCGATCGGTCCCCGATAAACATAGGGAGCGATACGGCGAGGAACCGTAGACGTGGCGGTGATCGAATTCCGGCCGGCCCCGGCTGGTGCGATGCGCGTTATCGATGCCGTAAATCCGCCGCCCGTCGGGGTCATGCAATGTCAGGCTGTACCTGATCCCATGCGGACGGCTGCTCGTCGCCGTGATCCGCCGAGCTGCGATTTTTCACCCGGTAGCCCCGCACAAACTGGAACTCGAAGCCGTCAAGACCAAGCAGCGTCTCCAGTTCGTGATCCTCGCTCATGCGCGCATCATATCGGGCGCACGTCTTGCCGGTCATGCGCCGCGGCAGGTTCCGGAGCGTCGCTGAAATCTATACGATCGCGGCGAACCTGACGCGAGGCTGCGATGAGCGAGATCAATCTGCGGCACGGCATCTTTTTGCCGCCGTTTCATCCGAACGAGGAAAACCCGACCGCCTGTCTCGAACGCGATCTCGATCTGATCGTGCATCTCGACAAGCTCGGGTTTCACGAGGCGTGGATCGGCGAGCACCATTCGGCCGGGTACGAGATCATCTCCTCGCCCGAAATATTTATCGCTTTCGCGGCCGAGCGCACCCGCCACATCCGGCTCGGCACCGGCGTCATTTCGCTGCCGTATCACCACCCGATGATGGTGGCCGACCGCATCGTGCAGCTCGACCACATGACGCGCGGCCGGGTCATGTTCGGCGCCGGTCCCGGTCTGCTGGCCTCGGATGCGATCATGATGGGCATCGACCCGATGACGCAGCGCGACCGGATGGCCGAGTCATTGGACGCGATCCTGCGCCTGTTCAAGGGCGAGATCGTCACCGAAAAGACCGACTGGTACACGATGGAGGGCACCCGGCTGCATCTGCTGCCGTATACGAAGCCGCACCCCGAGGTGGCAGTGGTCAGCGCCGTGACCCCATCGGGCGGACGGCTCGCCGGCAAATACGATCTCAGCATGATCTGCGTCGCCGCGACCAACCCGTTCGGTTATGACGCGCTCGCCTCGAACTGGCAGATCGCCTGCGATGTCGCCGCCGAGCACGGACGCGGCATGGACCCGAACCGGCTGCGCCTCGTTGGCCCGATGCACATCGCCGAGACGCGCCAGAAGGCGTTCGACAACGCGCGCTGGGGCTTCGAGCGCTATCTCGGGTATTTAAACAACAACCAGCCGCGCTTTATCGTGCCGAAGGGCGAGGACCCGCTCGAATGGTTTGTCGAGAACCGCTACGGCGTGTGCGGCACCCCGGACGACGCGATCGCGCTGATCGAACGGCTACAGGACAAGCAGGGCGAGTTCGGTGTCTTTTTGCAGCAGGCGCACAACTGGGCCGATTTCGAAGCGACCAAGCGCTCTTATGAACTGTACGCGCGTTATGTGATGCCGCATTTCAGCAACGCGAACCGGCCGCGCGCGGCGTCGTTCCAATGGTGCGGCGACAACCGTGCCGAGTTCAGCGCCAAGCGCCAGGCCGCCGCGAAGGCGATGTTCGACAAACACGAAGCCGAGCAGCGCATGTTGCGGGAGGGCGGCGGGACGGCGCGCCCGACGCGGGGCCGCGAGGCGTGGTGATGAAAAATCGGCGGCTCGCGGGCCGCCGATCCTCTCTAAGCGGGATCAGGCTCAATGCGGAGCCGATGTTGCCCGCCATACGCGACGATCGGCACGCCCGCCGATCGGCTGTCGCAACCCTCGATCGTTAAACAGCGGTTGTAAAATAATCCGACAGCGCGAAAGCCGCTCGTTCCTTAATGCTCCGCGCCGGCGAGCGTGTCGGCGAGCATCCGCAACAGCCGGCGGGAGCGAAAGGGTTTGCCCAGACGCGGCGCCTGTTGCAGCACCTCCTCGTCGGGGACATACTCGGCGCCGTATCCGGTCGTGACCACAAACGGCACCCGCCGGGCGGTCAAGGCCCGCGCGACCGCGGTCGTCCGCTCGCCGCGCAGGGTCAGGTTGAGCACCGCGACTTCCGGCCGCTCGCACTCGATCATCGACAGCGCCTCGCGCACCCGCACCGCCGGGCCAAGCACGATGCAACCCTCCATACCGAGAAGTTCTTCGAGGTAGTTCGCGACGAGCACTTCGTCCTCGACGATCAGGACCCGAGCCCCCTTCAGCAGCGCGGGCGACGCAACGTTCTTCATCTCCATCCTCATCGTGCCTCTGCATAGGAAAACAGCACGGTGGGGCATCCGTTTCGATCATGGCTGTGGCCGCGCCATGATAATGTCCTGATCCGGCTGGATCGGCAGCGTGCCTCCTTCGCAACGCGCCGGCTTGTCCTGAGAGCCTGGCCCGAAAAGGCTTGCAAACCGCCGTCCCATGGGTCTTCAGCCGACGGGGATGCGATTTGGCTTGCGAGGCGCACCTGCGGAGCAGCGCTCCGCAAAACCCGGTCGTTCGGCTCGCGGCGCCGGAGGAAACCGTTGCTCAGGGTTTCGGGGCCCAGTTGTAGACGCGGGTCAGCGCCTCGCCCATCAGCATGGCGCGGTCGCTGTCCGACAGACGGTCGGTGACGCGGAACGCCTCGACCCCCTGTTCATAGGACAGCAGCGCGACGGCGCGGGTCCAGTCGGTGCCCCACAGGCAGCGTTCGAGACCGAACGCGTCAAAAATGCGGCTGAGCGGGTCCCAGATGTCGTGATGCGGAAAGCTCTCATGCGACAATGTGCAGGCGCCGGTGATCTTGATCACGACATTGTCGTATTGCGCCAGCGCCAGCACCCTCGGCAGATCAGCCCAGCACTCGGGCGGCGCCGGCGGCTCGAACGGCTGGCGCAGCCCGAGATGGTCGATCACCAGCCGCGTGTTCGGGTGCCGTCTGGCCAGCCCGGCCGCCTGGTCGAGCCGTCCCGCGCACAACAGATTGACCGGCATGCCGTGCGCAGCGGCGGAAGCCAGCACAAGGTTGGCCCCGGCATCCTCCGGATCGTCCGACGCCATCCGGTTCAGCATCAGCCGGACCCCGATCGCGCCGCTGGTCGCGGCCCATTCGGCGATCGTTTCGGCCACCGCCGGGTCGCCCGGATCGACCGGCTTGACCAGCCCGAACCGCCGCGGATGCCTCGCATAAACCTCGAGAGCGTAGCTCGCGTCGTAGCCGTACATCGTAAACGCCGACACCAGAACCGCACCGTCGACCCGGACCGCGTCCATCGTCGCCACCATTTGATCGCCGGTGATCTCGGCCGGGCCGTGCAGCGCGGCGAGCCAGGGACGTGCCGGGCGGTCGCGTTCGTAGGCATGCACCTGCGCGTCTATCGTCAGCATGGCCTCCGACCTCCCGTGGGACAGCGTGATGCCCGAAATATGCGAGTGTCCGGGGCGAAGGCAACCGGAACCGCGTGACATCGCGCCCGTCGAGCGTCCCGGCTTCAACCGTCGATTATTCTAAACTAAAAATTAAGACGTGACGCCGCATAGGTGACAGCCGGGACGGGAGGATCAAAGCGATGCTGTTTCGGGTGGGCGGATGGCCGTCCTGGGCGGCCTTCGCACGCACAGCCCCTCTCTCGGCCCGTCCCGATGCGACAGTCGCCGACGAGGTGCGGGGGGGTTGGCCGTTGCTGTGGCGGATGGGGGCGGGGATCGCCTTCGCGCTGTTGCTGATCGCCTGGGGGGCAAGCGGCTTTCGGGTCCCGCCGAACCCCTGGGGCGATCTTGTCCTGGCCGTTACCACGGCGGGTTTCGGCTGTCTGATGCTGGTCTTTCTGCGCCGGCAGAAGCGTACCGTCGCCAAGCTTCGCCGCAACGAGCAACAGCTCGAGGCACAAAAGGCGCTGTTGCAGAGCACGCTCGAAAACATGGGGGAGGGGCTCAGCGTTTTCGACCGGGACGGGCGGCTGGTCGCCTGGAACGCCCGTCTCGCCTCGCTGGTGAAATTTCCCGGCCCGCTGGAAAACGCAACGCTGCACGATGTCCTGCTGCACCAGGCGCGGCGCGGCGATTTCGGTCCGGTCGCCGATCCGGAGCGCGAAGCCAGGGAGCGCTTCGACGCGTTTTATCGCGGCGTCCCGACCGTCTTCGAACGCATGACCGCGAACGGCTCGGTTTTGCAGATCTGCCGCCGCGCGATGCCCGGCGGGGCGGTCGTGACGCTTTATTCGGACATTACCGCGCACAAGCGAGCCGAAGCGGAAATGGAGCGCGCCCGGCTGCAAGCCGAGCTGGCGAACCGCGCCAAGAGCGATTTTCTTGCCAATATGAGCCACGAGCTGCGGACGCCGCTCAACGCGATTATCGGCTTTTCGGAGGCGATCGCGCACGGGCTGCTGGGTCCGATAACCGATCCGCGGCAGCTCGAATATATCAGGGACATACACGCCAGCGGGCTGCTGTTGCTGTCGATCATCAACGACGTGCTCGATATGTCGAAGATCGAGGCCGGGATGCTCCAGTTGGCGCACGAGGCGGTCAGGGTGCGCCGGCTCGTCGAGGAGGCCGTGCGCCTCGTCCGGGAACGGACGCAGGCCCGCAAGCTGGACCTCGTCGCCGAACTGCCCGACGGCGATCTGCTGCTGATCGGCGACGAACGCGCCCTCAAGCAGATCCTGCTCAACCTGCTGTCGAACGCGATAAAGTTCTCGCACGAGGGCGGTCGGGTCGAGATCTGCGCCCGCGAGGCCCCGGACGGGGCGGTCGCGATCGAGGTGAAGGATTACGGGATCGGCATGAACCCGGACGAAACCGCCCGCGCCCTGCAACCGTTCAACCAGGCGAGTTCCGTGACGGCGCGAACCTATGGCGGCACCGGCCTTGGTCTGCCGATCGCCAAAGGCCTTGTCGAGGCGCATCGCGGGACGCTGGCGATCGACAGCAGCCCCGGACGCGGCACGGCGGTATGCATCACCCTGCCGCGACGCCCGGCCCGCGCCGCGCCGTTCGCTTCCCCCGCTCTCGACGGCGGCGAACCCGGTCTGTTACCCGTCCTGCCCGCCGCCCAGCCGCACGAGCGGGTCGGGTAGCCGGCGCCGACGCACCGGGGGCCGGCGCAGCGCCCAGAACGCGGCCGTGCCGCAGACATAGGAGGCGATCGACAGCATGAACGCGACGCGGTAGCTGCCGGTCAGATCGTAGACCCAGCCCGCTCCCCACGAGCCGATCGCCGCGCCGAGACCGCTGCCGATCGTGATGACGCCGAGGATCGTGCCGAGCCGCGGCCCGGGGAACAGATCGGCGGTCTTGGCGGTGATCGCCGGGCCGCGCGCGCCCCAGGTCAGACCGAAAAAACAGGCGTGCAGCCACAACAGCAGGTGTTGGTCGGGGCTGGTGATGAACAGGGCGCAGACAACACCGAGGATCGAGATGCCGTAGGCCAGGATCGCCGAGATCTCGCGGCCGAGATAGTCCGACAGGGTGCCGGTGACGACGATGCCGGGCACCGCGAGAAAGGCGCCGATCCCGAGCACCTGGGCGGCGTACAGCTTGTCGAAACCGATATCGACCGCAAAGGCGAGCTGGTGCAGCGACACGAAAAAACTGCCGAGGCCGGTGCACATATAGACCGAGAACAGCAGCCAGAAATGCGGCGTGCGTATCGCCTCGCCGAGGCTCCAGCCGGCGCGGGCCGGAGAGGGCGATACGGCGGCTGGCGCCTCGGTTGCCGGATGCGGTTCCGCCTGCTTGCCGCCCGGATCGGCGCGCCGAAACAACGCGGCCAGCGGCAGCACGACCGCCGCCATCACCGCGGCCTGCACCAGATAGGTCGGGCGCCAGCCGATCAGCGAGATCGACCACTGTATCGCCGGGGCGGAAATCCCGCGCGCGATGCCGTTGGCCGACTGCACGATCGAGATCGCCATCCCGCGGCGGCGCACGAAATGGCGCGACAGCAGCGGCACGAACGCCACCAGCCCGAGACAGTTGGCCCCGAACGTCATCACAACCCCGTACAGCAGCACGATCTGCCACAGCGCCGTCACAAAGGCGCTGGCGCACAGCCCGATGCCCAGCAGCACGCTGCCGATCAGCAGCAATCGCCGCGGACCGAGCCGATCGACCAGCATGCCGACCAGCGGCGCGCTGATCCCGCCGATCAGTTGCGAGACCGAATAGGCGATCGATGTCTCGGCCCGGCTCCAGCCGAAATCCTCGATGAATGCGACAAGATAGACCGGATAGGCGTGCATCAGCGCGGCGCTGATCGTGAACGCGGCAAACGCGCCGCCCAGCATCAGCCAGGCTGCTCGCGTATCGGAATTCGCGCGCGTTTCCGGGTTCGGGGCGGGCGCGCCGGGAATGCTCATCGCCGGCAAAGTGCCGGCTTGCCTCAAAATGGCGCAACGGCCAATTCTGCCACGGTGTATTGTGCCGCAATCGTTGCAGGGAGATGCCGATGAGCCGGTTCTACCGTCCCCCGCTCGACGGAACCGAAGAAGACCCGTTCGCCCGCGACGGCGACGACAGACTGATCCGGCGCGGCTATTGGCTCGGACTCAGCGACCGCTCGCTGGTGCAACTGATGACACAGGGCATCGGCACCCGCCTGACCCCCGATCAGAAGCGCGCCCATCTGGACGATATCGGCCGCGCCCATCTGATCGAGCAAATCCTCGCCCCGGAAATCCTGCCGCCAACGCGGCGGCCGTAATTTTTCAGCGCGAGCTTCCCTGATCGAGCATGTAAGAGGGAATCTTAATGCCTGTTACCGTCCTGTACCCCGAGGCCCGCCAGCAGCCGGACGATCTCGAACGCGAGGTGTTCGGCCCCGAATTGCGGATCGTGAAGCGCGACGCGGCCTCGCTGTCCGAGCTGTCCGACGCCGATTGCGCGGAGGCCGACGGGTTGATGATCCTCGGATTTCCGGTCGCCGGCGCCGATCTGGCGCGGTTTCCGCGGCTGCGCGCGATCGTGCGCATGGGGGTCGGCTACGACAAGCTCGACCGGCCGGCGGCGGCTTCGCGCAACATCCTGATCTGCAACGTGCCCGATTACGGCACGACCGAGGTCGCCGACCATGCGATCGCGCTGGCCCTGACCCTGCGGCGCGGCATCCTGCTGCACCATGAATTGCAGCGCAAAAACCCGCCGGCGCCGTTCCGCTCGTTTCAGCACCCGCTGATCGAGCGGCTCGGCACGCAGACTTTCGGCATTATCGGGCTGGGCCGGATCGGTACGGCGGTCGCGCTGCGCGCCAAGGCGTTCAACTTCCAAGTCGTATTCTATGATCCCTACCTGCCCAACGGGGTCGAGCTGGCGCTCGGCATCGAGCGGGCTGCGACATTGGAAGACCTGCTGCGCCGGACCAACACGCTGTCTATCCACGCGCCGCTGACCCCGGAGACGCGCGGCATGCTCGGCCGCGAGCAACTGGCGCTGCTGCCGAAGGGAGCGGTCGTCGTCAACGATGCGCGCGGCCCGATCCTCGAGCTCGACGCGCTGTGCGAGTTGTTGCGCGACGGCCATATCGCCGGGGCCGGGCTCGATGTGCTGCCGGTCGAGCCGCCGGTCGAGCCGATCCCCGAATTGCTGCGCGCCTACCGCGCCCGCGAGGAGTGGCTCGAAGGCCGGCTCGTAGTCACGCCGCATTCGGCGTGGCTGACGCCGCATTCGTGGGAGGATACGCGACGCAAATCGGCCGAGACGATGCGCGCCGCGCTGCTGACCAACCGGCCGCAGAACGTCATCAGGCCGGAGATGTTTTAGCCTGTGTTGTCGGTCACGATCGGGGAGCGCCGATGCGCGTTCTGCATCTGCTGCGTCATGCCAGATCCGCTCCGGAGGATGACGGGACGAAGGATCGCCTGCGTCCGCTGAGCCGGCCGGGGCGGGACGATGCCCGGCTCGTCGCGGCCAGCCTGCCGGCGGCGCTCGGCGCGGTCGATCTCGTGCTGTGCTCGACGGCGCTGCGGACCCGCGAGACCGCGTCGCTCGTTCTGGCCGGGTTTACCGCGCCGCCTCCGGTCATCTTCGAGGACGGGCTGTATCTGGCCGCTCTGCCGGAGCTGATCCGGCGGCTGCGCCGGCTCGACGAGGCCGTGCGGGAGGCGATGCTGATCGGCCACAACCCTGGGCTGCACGAGCTGGCGCTGGAACTTGCCGCCGCGGACTCGCCGTTCTACCCGGCGCTGGTTGAGGGCAGGTTCCCGACCGCGACGCGCGCCAGTTTCGCGATCGAGACGGGTTGGACCGGCATCGGCCGGTCGCGGCACGCGCTGCGCGATTACGTCACGCCGAAGTCGCTGCGCGCTTCCGGCTGAGCGTTCCCCGGCTAAGTGCCTTCCGGCCGAGCGTCAATCTCGGCGAGCACGCGGCGCACCAGCGCGATCCCGATCGGACGGCCGGCGCCGAGAGCGGCCCGGTCCAGCGCCTCGACAAGCGCCGCCACCGCCGCGAACGAGCGTTCGATCCGGTTCACCGCGAAGCCGATCACGGAAGGCGCGACGCGGACCTGCCGATCGGCGAAATGCTTGACCAGAAGACCGGCCAGCAGCGCGTCATCCGGCCGGGTTATGCCGACGACCGGCATGGCCCGCAGCCGCGAGGCGAGATCGGGCAGCGCGATCGGCCAGCGGGACGGCGGCTCGCGCGCGGCGATCAGCAGACCCGAGCCGGCTTCGCGGCAGCAATTATGGAGATGCAGCAGGGCCCGCTCGGGGGCCGCATCGGCCTCGTCGATCGCGAGGCAAGGCAAAGCGGCCAGTTCGGACGGGTGCAGCGCGTCCAATGCCGCGCCCGGCACCAGCCTTCCGCCGCCGCGGGCGCTCCAGAGCCGCGCCAGATGGCTCTTGCCGCACTGCGCCGGCCCGTACAGCGCGAGCGTCCGGCCCGGCCAGTCGGGCCACCCCTCGATCCACGCGAAAGCCGCACGGTTGCACTCGGATACGAGAAAATCGGCCGCTCCGAGCGCCGGCTGGAACGGCAGATCGATCGCGAGCTGGGTCATCGCAGGCGCGTGACGTTGGCGGCGGGCTCGGTTTCGGGCGGCGCGCCGTTATAGAGCGTGCTCTGACAATACCGCGCCAGCGCGAAACGCGCCAGCACGCCAATTACCGCCGCCGCCGGCACGGCCAGCAGGACGCCGATAAAGCCGAACAGCGTGCCGCCGGCAAACAGCGCGAAAATGACCCAGACCGGATGCAGATGCACCCGGTCGCCAAGCAGCTTCGGGGCCAGGATATTCGCCTCGCACAGTTGCCCCGCCGCAAAGATCGCGCATACCTGGATCACGGCGGTCCAGGTGCCGTATTGCGACGCGGCGATGCTGAGCGCGAGGATGAAGCCGGTGGCGACGCCGAGGATCGGGATGATCGCAAGCACGCCGACCAGCACGCCGATCGCCAGCGCCGAGTGCAGCCCGACAATGCTGAGCGCGCCGGCGTAGTAGACGGCCAGGATCAGGCAGATCAGCGCCTGCCCGTGAAAATATCCGACCAGCGTGTCGCTGACCAGCCGCGCCTGTCCGCGCACGGTTTCGAGCGATTGTCGCGGCAGGTACGAATCGATCACCGCAACCATCCGTTCCCAATCGCGCAACAGGAAGAACGTGACGATCGGAGTCACGATCACCAGCGAGAGGATGTTGAGGATCGCAAGGCTGCTGGTGATCAGGCTTTGCAGCAGCAGGGCAAGCCAGGTCAGGGCCTCGGCCATCTTGGCGCCGAGCATGTCGCGCAGGCGCGCCACATCCTCGGCCGGCAGGCGCTGCTCCAGCAGCTCGACCAGATGCGCCAACTGGTTTTGCAGCCAGCCGACCAGGGCGGGGATGCTCGCGATCAGCTGAATGACCTGCCCCTGGATCAGCGGCACCAGAATGACCAGGATCAGCGACAGGCCGAGCAGGAACAGGATCAGAACAACAAGACTCGCCAGGGTGCGGCGTATTCCCCACCGCTCCAGGCGGGCGACGGCGGGCGCTAGGACATAGGCGATCGCAAAACCGACCACGAACGGCATCAGGATGCTCTGAACGAGGCCGAGGACGATAACGACGAGCAGAGAGAGGCCGATCCAGAACAGGGTTCGGACGACCTTCAGGCTCACGGCGTCCGTTCCAAACCGAGAATGATGCGGCCCCAGCGCACGAGATAGGACAGGCCCGACAACACCGTCGTGATCGCCGCCGTGGCGATCAACAGCGCTTCCGCCCACCCGGCCTCTGCCCCGACCCCGAGCCGCGCCAGCACGAAGCCGACCAGCGCGATCTGGACCAGCGTATTTATCTTGCTGATAAAGAGCGGGCCCAGACGGTGCGACCCGACGCTCGCCCGCAACGCGACATAGCCGAGCACGATCAATGCGTCGCGCAGAACCACCAGCGAGACCAGCCAGCCCGGCAGATGCCCGGTCATAAACAGCGTGACATACAGACCGGTCAGCAGCGCCTTGTCGGCGACCGGGTCGAGCACCGCCCCAAGCGGGGTGCGGCGGTCAAAGCGCTTTGCGATGTATCCGTCCACCGCGTCGGACAGTCCGGCGCCGATGAACACCCAGAATGCAGCCGCGTGGTGCCCGCCGAGCACGAGCCAGATCGCCAACGGCACCGAGGCGAGGCGCGCCAGCGTGATGGCGTTCGGCAGGTTCAGGTTGAGTTCGACCAGCCGCAACGCCGGCCCCCGGTGAAGCGTGCGCAGCGGCGGGAGTTTGGGGCGCGCGGTGGGCTCGGGCACCATGGCACGGTTATCGGCGGCTCGCAGCGGGCTAGGGCGCGCCGCCGGCGCCGTCGCGGGCGAGCCGCCACCGCGATTCGCGCTGCACGAGATCCAGGCTGATTTTGGCAAGCTCCGATTTCAGTTGTTCGATCGTCCCGGTATAGTCGATGGCGATCGTCGCCTCCTGGCGCGACAAGGCCGCAACTGTAATCTTGCGGATCGCCGGCACGGCTTGCAGCCGCTCGCGCGCGCGCAGCCAGTCTTCGAGGCTGTCGATCGGCAGCACCGCTGTGAGCGTCTGCTCCCGCTCCCGTGCGATTTCAGCCGGCGGCGGCTCCGGCTCGCGGACGGCGCCAATATCGGGAGCGATTGCTGCGACGGCGCGGCGCAGCAGGTCGACGGCGCTTTCTCCGGGGTTGGCGGCGAAACCCTCGCCGCGGGTATCGACCAGGCGGCCGCCCCGATAGCGGCGCAGCCGCACATCGACCCCGCCCGGGCGGTCGGACGAGCCGCGAAGGACTGCGACCGCGACAACCGCCTCCTCGCCGCCGCCGTTGCGACGGGCAATTGCCGCGATCGCGTCGGTGTCTCCGGCGCGCGCCTTCTCGGCGTCGATCGCGGCGAGATCGCCGGCATCGCCAAGCGGGACGACAACGCGCTCCGATGCCGCCGGCGCATGCTCCCAAGCCTCGCGCCACGGGTTGGGGTCGTCCCACAACACCGTCTGTCCCGTCGCCTGATATACCGGGAGGATCACGGTCCGCTTTGCGACAGGCTCCGCCACGTCCGGCTTGACGGTATCCGGCTTCGGCGGAGACCCCGCGGCGCCGGCTTCGGCGGCGACACCCAACGCGCGCCGGGTCTCGGCCGGTCGGAAGTGAAACGTATACTCCGCCACATAACGCACCGCCGACATCCGTTCGTTCGCGACCTCGAAACTGGCGACAAGGTCGGTGATCGTCCGGTCGTCGAGCTTTGGCGGCTGGACGGAAGCGCCGCCCGACAGGCGTTCGGCGATCGCCACCAGCGCCCGCCTCTGCCCTTCGACGCGCGCCGTCTCACGCGCCTTGGACGCCGTGTCGGCGCGCGCGTCAACCCTCACCGTAGCCGAGAACGGGTCCGCCGGCTGCGCCCGCGCCGGCTCGGCGGTCGCCTGAACGAGCAGCAGCAAGAAGAAGGCGGCACCGGCAATCCGGCGCCCGTTCCGGCTGCGCCCCGAGGCCGCTCTCAGCGGCAAGGTCATTGCACTGCGCCCCCGATCCCGTACCCTCGCGGCACTGCGGCCGCACCTCTCCGGTGATAGCGCAGTTTGCGATGCGACGCCATGATGCGCCGCCATGATGCGCCGCCATGATGTGATGCCCTTGGGGGTGTAATGCCCTCGGGGACGCGGCAAGTCGGCGATGCGCCGCCAATCGATGCGGAGAACGATGACCCGGCTCAGCGTTGGCGTTCTGATCTCGGGCCGCGGATCGAACTTGCAGGCGCTGATCGATGCCGCCGCCGATCCGGACTACCCGGCCGAAATCTCCCTCGTCATCAGCAACCGCCCGGAGGCGCCGGGTCTCGAGCGGGCCGCCCGCGCCGGGATCGCGCATCGCATCATCGCCGATCCGAGCCGGCAGAGATTTGCTGCGGCGGCCGATGCCGCGCTGCGGCAAAGCGGCGTCGCGCTCGTCGCGCTCGCCGGATACATGCGCATCCTCGACAGCGGTTTTGTCGCGGCCTGGCGCGATCGGCTCGTCAACATCCACCCGTCGCTGCTGCCTTCCTTCCCCGGACTTCATGCGCAACGCCAGGCGCTGGCGGCCGGCGTCCGGTTTTCCGGCTGCACCGTGCATTTTGTGCGCGACGCGGTCGATACCGGACCGATCATCGCGCAGGCCGTCGTGCCGGTGCATGGCGACGATGACGAGGAGCGGTTGTCCCGCCGCATCCTGCGGGCCGAGCACCGGCTCTACCCGCTCGCGGTGCGGCTGTTCGCCGAAGGCCGGCTGCATATCGAGGGCGACAGGGTCGTGATCGCCGGCGCCGCCGCACCCCGGGAGATCGTGCTCAACCCGCTGGAAGCGCTTGTCTGATCAGCCGATTAGGCTATACCTCGCGCAACGGTCCCAACCCGGCGAGGCACGCGATGTCAACCGCAGATCCCGAACTCGAACGGCACCGCCGAACCTGGATCGGGTTCACCCGGTTCATGCAGATCACGCTCGTCGTGGTCGTGCTGATCCTGATCGGGATGGCGCTTTTCCTGATCTAGCGGCTGCGGGCGCCTCAGGGGCAGATCTCGATCTGCGAGAAGAAGAACGCAATCTCCTGCGACGCATTCTCGGGCGAATCCGAGCCGTGCACCGAATTGGCCTCGATCGACTCGGCGAAATCCCTGCGGATCGTGCCGGGATCGGCCTTGGCCGGATCGGTCGCGCCCATCACCTCGCGGTTTTTGGCAACTGCGTTCTCGCCTTCGAGCACCTGCACGACCACCGGCCCCGAAATCATAAAGCCGATCAGGCTGTTGTAGAACGGGCGCTGCGCATGGACGGCGTAAAAGCGCTCGGCGATGTCACGCGTCAGAAGCAGCCGCTTTTGCGCAATGATCCTGAGCCCGTTGCGCTCGAAGCGCTCGTTGATCGCGCCGGTGAGATTGCGCCGGGTCGCGTCCGGCTTGATAATCGACAGGGTGCGCTCGACGGCCATGATGTGTCTCGCTGCCGTGGGGAGCGCGGGTTATAGCGATGCGACGCGGCGCCGGCAATCCGCGCCGCCCTCCTGATCCGACTGCGGCGTCATCGTCACCGCGCGGATTGCCGCCCGATCGGCCCGGAAAGTGCGGCGCTCGCGCGTTCGGTCACGACGGAACTCGACCGCGGCCGGGCATGTTGGCGGTGTTGCCATGTGGAGGATTGCGATGCGACCGATATTGAGCCTTGCTCTTGGGCTCGCTCTTGCGGGCGGTTCGACGATTGCCTTGGCGGACAGGCCGGGTCCGGACTGGATGCCATTCGAGCAGGTTGTTCAAAAGGTCAAGCAGGCAGGTTACACATCGATTTCGAAGCTTGAGGCCGACGACGGTCGCTGGGAGGGCGAAGGCGTCAAGGACGGCCGGAATATGGAATTCCGGGCCGATCCAAGAACCGGGGTAATCACCGCCGAAAAACCGGACTGACGGTCCCGCAGCCGAGCCGGACGAGCCGCCGCCTTCGGTGAGCCGGCAGACGCCGGCGCTCCGGGGTCAGCCCTTCCTCTCCCACCCCGCGCCGGTCTGCTGCCAGTAGGTCAGCGTGTGGCCAGCGGCCCTGGCGCGGCGCCAGCGCTCGCGTGCGGCTTCGACTGCGTCGGGGTCGTTGCCGTCGAACAGATCGGCAATGCGGGCATATTGCGTCAGGTCGCCGGGCTCGGCGCCGTCCGCCAGCACCAGCATCGTCGCCCCGTTCGGGTTGTCGTCCCCCTCGGTCAGCCAGATCGGCTGAAGGGCGGCGTTGCCGTCGCGCGCCGAGCCGTGCGGCAGGAAGCTCGAATCGTCATAGGTCCACAGCACCGAATTCAGATGCTCGACCCGATCCGCCGAGGCGGCGCGCACGACGATGCGGTAGCCTTGCGCGCGGGCGCGGTCGAGCAGACGCGGCAGAGCGCGGTCGAGCGGCGTCGCTAGCAGATGATAGAAGCCGATCTCGGCCATAACCGATCAAATTGCCGGTCTATCAACAACGAGCGAGGAAAAAATATTGCAGGATTGGCCACAAAGCAGTTATGACAGCACCTGAGGCGCCGACGATAATGGCGATATTTACGTACCAGGGGAGCGAAAGAGTCGTGACGACCTCTTGACCATCCCAATAAAGGCGGCCGGCATCATCAACAGCTAGGCGCGCAAGCTGTTCGAGGGTAATTGGGGAGCGTGCCATCTTAGTCAGCCATATCACTCAATAAGGTAACCAAGTCGGGTTAATGCAGGCGAATGTGCGAGCGCAGGTTGGCATGTTACATACTGTTGAGCACCGTTGAAAACAGGGCAAATTGGCAGGAGTACACCTGCGGGTGCATTCATAAGCACATATAATTCCAGATTGCTTTTCCGCAGCACATTGTGCGGCGTCAATTTCGCCTCGGCGTTTTGCACCGAGGAAAGCTGCAGCCTCATCAAGATTATTGATTGCTCCAAGTACACCATTGCTGGCTGCATAAGTCGCGAGGCGCTGCCGATTATCGGTTATCCACTGCTCGAGCTGAGCTGTACTGTTTTCGATCTGTTGGCGCTGATGGGCTGGCATAGAGGTATTAAGCAATTCTTGGCTAATCTGCCGCTGAGTTGCGATCTCACTATCAATAATGGGAAGGCAATACACCGCTCGGAGCGCCGTGTCCGAAGCCGCGGTAGCTGGAGGAGCAACCAAGAAAAAAGCCAATACTACCGGGATTGACACGAGCTGCATGCCCACTTCTCTTCACTTCTTTTCGAACTCGTAGCGCCAATCCTCATCGGTTTCGGGTTTCGCTAGAAAGATTCACTAGCTTGTCGCAACAGATAACAGGTCAAACTGGAAAACGACGAGTCATGCCCTCTCATAATGCTCGGCGACAAAGCGGTCGAGCAGGCGGACCCCGAACGCGGTCGCCCCCTTCGGCACAGTGGGGGAATCCTTTTTCGACCAGGCGACACCGGCGATGTCGAGATGCGCCCAGGGCACGTCGTTAACAAAGCGCTTGATGAACTGCGCTCCGATCGTGCTCCCGGCGCCGCGATCGCCGCTGATATTCTTGACATCAGCGGCGTCGCTGTCGATCGCGCGGTCGTAGCTGTCGCCGAGCGGCATCCGCCACAGTTTTTCGCCGACCGCGTTACCGGACGCGATCAGCCGCTCGGCCAGTTCGTCATCATTGGCGAACAGCCCGGCATACTCATTGCCGAGCGCGACGATGATCGCGCCGGTCAGGGTCGCGAGATCGATCATCAGCTGCGGCTTGAACCGGTCCTGGCAGTACCAGAGCGCATCGGCCAGGACGAGCCGACCCTCGGCATCGGTATTGAGGACCTCGATCGTTTGACCTGACATGGACCGCACAATATCCCCCGGCCGCTGCGCCGAGCCGGACGGCATGTTCTCGACCAGCCCGACAATGCCAACTGCGTTGACCCGGGCGCTACGGGCGCCGAGCAGGCGCATCAGCCCGATCACCGCGCCGGCGCCGGCCATGTCCCATTTCATGTCGCCCATGCCGGCCGCCGGCTTGATCGAGATGCCGCCGGTGTCGAATGTGACGCCCTTGCCGACAAAGGCGATCGGCGCGGTTCCCGCCGGTCCGCCGCGATGCTCGATGACCACCAGACGCGGCGGGCGGACGCTGCCTTGCGCAACGCCGAGCAGCGCCCCCATGCCGAGATCGCGCATGCGGTTCTCGTCAAGAACCTCGACGGCGAGGCCGAATGCGGCAAGAGAGGCCGCGCGCTCGGCCATTGTTTCGGGGTAGAGGGTGTTGGCCGGCTCGGAAACCAGATCGCGCGTAAAGGCGATCGCCTCGGCGGCAGCGCCGAGCGCGCGGTGCGCTTCCCTGGCGGCGTCGGGCGCCTCGGTCGCCACCGTGATCGCGGCGAGCGAGAGTTTCTTTTCGGGTTTTTCGGTGGTGCGGTATTTGTCGAAGCGATAGGCGCGCAACGCAGCGCCAAAGGCGAGCTGCGCGGCGGCCTCGCCCGGCTTCACCCCTGGCGTCCCTGGCGCGCCGTCATTGAGTTCGATCGCGATGGTCGCCTCGCTTTCGCCGGCGCCGTTCAGATGCGCGACGAGATTGCCGCCGAGGTCCTGCAACAGCCGGGCATCGACCGCGTCCGGCTTGCCAAGGCCGGCCACGACGATGCGGCTCAGCGGCACGTTCGGCGGTCCGATCAGCGGCAGCAGCTCATTCTTCTTGCCGTGGAAGCGCGGAGAGGCAGCAACGGCCCGGCCGATCGCGCCGCCGGTCTCTTCATCGAGCCGCCGCGCCGCCGCGGTCAGGACCCGGTCCTCCCATGCGCCGACGACGACAGCGCCCGATCGGGGCGGCGCGAATTTCGCGAAGTCGATCTTCATCGGGCAACTCCGGGCCAGCCAACCAAAGCCTGCCCGCGCGATAGACGCGTTGCCGGCGCGAGTCAATGCCGGCGAGGCGCTCGCCGCCGGCCGATCCTTGCGGCAGGAAAGCGGTGGCGGCGGCATGCCGCCGCCCCTATGATCCGCCGGCGATGACGATCCTCGACCGCTATATCCTGCGGCAATCGTTCAGCATCATGGTCTTTGTCACAGCCGCGCTCAGCGCCGCCGTGTGGCTGGCGCAATCGCTGCGTCTCGTCGATCTGATCGTCAATCGCGGCCTCTCGGCCGAGCTTTTTCTTTACCTGGCATTGCTGATCCTGCCGCGGTTTCTCGATATCGTCCTGCCGATCGGCGCCTTTATCGCGGTTCTGTTCGTGTTCAACCGGCTGACCTCGGAGAGCGAGCTGGTGGTGATGCGCGGTGCGGGGATGGGGCCGTTTACGCTCGCTCGCCCGGTCTTTGTCCTGGCCGGCATCGGCTGCGCCGCGCTGCTCAGCCTGTCCGCCTATTTCCTGCCGGCGTCGAACCGGGCGTTCAAGGACCTGCAATTCGAGATTCGCAACCGCTTTGTCTCGGCGCTGCTGCAGGAGGGCACGTTTACGACGATTTCGAGCAAGCTGACGATCTATATCGCCGGGCGCGACGAGCGCGGCCAGGTCACCGGTCTGTTGATCCACGACGATCGCGATCCGCGGCAACCGGTTACGATCGTCGCCGAGCGCGGCGCCTTCACCGATGACGAGCAGATCTCGCGCCTCATCATGGTGAACGGCAGCCGGCAGAGCTTTGACCGCGCCTCCGGCAAGCTCTCGATTCTGACTTTCGACCGCTATACGCTCGATCTCAACCTGCTGCGCGACGCGCCCGGCGTCAGGTTCCGCGAAGCCCAGGAGCGGTTTCTCGACGAGTTGTTTCGGCCGCCGCCGCAGCTCGACCCGATGCTGCGGCGCAGCTTTATCGTCGAGGCGCATCAGCGCCTCGTGGTGCCGCTGTCGATTTTCAGCTTTGTCATGATACCGCTGGCCTGCCTGCTGCCGGGCGAACTCGACCGGCGCGGCCAGTTGCGTCGCGTACTGCTGGCGGTCGGGATCGCCTTTCTGTTCCAGGCGGTCGATCTCGGGGTCAAGAACCTGGCCGGCCGCAATACCGACCTGATCCCGCTGC
This sequence comes from Alphaproteobacteria bacterium, assembly GCA_050246595.1. Classification (GTDB taxonomy): domain Bacteria; phylum Pseudomonadota; class Alphaproteobacteria; order ATCC43930; family CGMCC-115725; genus DATARH01. The sequence goes on along the minus strand of JBFWVT010000006.1, from coordinate 62,254 downwards.
TCTATATCGTCAATCTGTCGCCGCTGGTGCTGGGGATCGTGGTCCTGCGGTTCGGCCTCCCCCGCCGGCGCCCACGGCGGGCAGCGGCGGCGATCGGCTGACCGTAAGCGGGACTCCCAGGATGCCGATCGCGCGGACCCTGTCCGGCTACATCGCCCGCCAATTCCTGGCATGGTTCGGCGCCGTCTTTGGCACGATGGTCGGCATCGCTTTCCTGCTCGACTATATCGAGCTGATACGGCGCTCCGGCTCGCGGGCGCAGGCCACATGGAGCGTGCTGCTGCAGATGGCGGCGCTCAAGCTGCCCCATACCGCGCAGGATGTGATGCCGTTCGCGATCCTGTTCGGCACGATGCTCGTGTTCTGGCGCCTGACGCGCAGCAACGAACTGGTCGCGGCCCGCGCCGCCGGCATCTCGGCCTGGGCGTTTCTCGCGCCCGCAGTCCTGACGGCGCTGCTGATCGGGGCGGTGGCCGTCATGTTGTTCAATCCGGTCGCGTCGGCGATGCAGGCCGGCTACGCCAAGCTGGAGAGCCGCATCCTGCGACTGAGCGGAGACCCGACCAGCCTGTCGAACGGCGCGCTCTGGCTGCGCCAGAGCGACGGTGCCGGCGGTCAGGTGATCCTGCATGGCGACAAACTCGCCGGGCGCGATCTTGCTCTGCGCGATGTCGGTCTGTTCTTCATCGATTCCCGCGCGCAATTCACCGGACGGATCGAGGCGCGATCGGCCCGCCTCGAACGCGGGTTCTGGGTCATCGGGCAGGGCCAGCGCTTCCGTCCCGGAGAACCGGCCGAACGATTCGACGCGATGCGGATCGCCACCAGCCTGACCTCCCGCAAGATCGAGGAGAGCCTCGCCTCGCCCGAGTCGATGTCGTTCTGGGAATTGCCCGGTTACATCGCATTGCTGGAGCAGTCCGGATTCTCGGCGCAGCGTCACCGGCTGCACTTCAACGTCCTGCTGGCGAAGCCGCTGCTGTTTTGCGCAATGGTGCTTGTCGCGGCCTCGTTCAGCCTGCGCATGCAGCGGCGCGGCGGGGCGGTGGCGCTGCTGATGAGCGGGGTCGCCGCCGGCTTCCTGCTGTATTTTCTGTCGGACGTGGTCTTCGCCCTGGGTCTTTCGGCCAGAATCCCGGTTCTGCTCGCCGCCTGGACTCCGGCCGGCGTCAGCATGATTTTCGGCGTCTCGATGCTGCTTCACCTCGAGGACGGATGACACTAGGCTCGCCGCTGACGATGGCAGTAAGCATGTTACTCAATCGGTGTTCCTTGCGAACGTCGCCTTCGCGAGACTGATGCGGCAGATGCCAAGTTCCCGCAGACCGGCAAGACGACGACGGCAGGCGCGCACCGCCGTTGCGATTGGCGCGGCCCTGGTCGCGGCGCTGTTCGATGTCGCGCCCGGTGGGGCGCAATTCCCGGCCGGTACTCAGAGGACCGACCCCGACCGCAATGCGCCGGTCCTCTTTCAGGCCGACCAGGTCGAATACGACGAGCAGCTCGGCCTGACCGTGGCGAAGGGGAATGTCGAGATCTCGCAAGGAAGCGAGGTCCTGCTCGCCGACACGGTCAGCTACAACCAGCGGACCGGCACGATCACCGCTTCCGGGAATGTCAGCCTGATCCAGCCGACCGGCGAGGTGGTTTTCTCCGAGTTCATCGAGTTGCGGGATTCGATGAATACCGGGTTCGCGCAGAACGTGCGGATGCTGCTCGCGGACCGCTCGCGTGTCGCAGCCAACGCTGCGCGGCGGCTCGGCGGCAATCGGACCGAATTGACGCGCGGCGTATACTCTCCGTGCGATCTGTGCCCCGAAAACCCGAGCGCGCCGCCCGCCTGGCAGTTCAAGGCACGCGAGATCGTCCACGATCAGGAGCAGAAGCTGATCGAATTCCGCGACGCGATGCTCGAACTGGACGGCTGGCCGGTGTTTTACACCCCTTATATTTCCGCCCCGGACCCGACCGTGAAGCGGGCCAGCGGCTTTTTGATGCCGGGCGTCGGCAATTCCAACAATGTCGGTTTCCACTTCTCGCTGCCGTATTACTGGGCGATCGACACCGACAAGGATCTGACCCTGGCGCCGCGCTTTACGACAAAAGGGGGGCAGCTTCTGGCGGCCGAGTACCGGCAACGCTTCGGCAACGGCACGCTCGATGCCATCGGCAGCATCAATTACAGCGACGCCAAGTCGGCCACCGATACGCAGGCCAGCAACCGATGGCGCGGCCACATCAACGCGAGCGGGGTCTGGCATCTCAGCGAGACCTACCGGACCGGGTTCGACCTGCAGCGCGTGTCCGACCAGACCTATCTGCTGCGCTATGGTTTCGGGGTACCGCTGCTGAACGCGATGATCAGCCGCGCCTACCTGCAAGGCTTCGAGCCGCGCGCGATGACCGACATCTTCGCATACGCATTTCAGCCGCTGACGCCGGGTCTCGGCAGCGCAACCCAGCCGATCGTGCTTCCGGTGGCCAACCGCACCTGGATCAGCGAACCCGATCCGCTCGGCGGCAGGTGGTTTCTCAACGGAAACCTGCTGAACATCATCCGCGAGACCGGGACGCAGACACGCCGAGCCTCGCTCGGCAGCCGGTGGGAACGGATATTCCGCGACGGCATCGGCAGCCAGTACACCTTCACCGCAAGTCTGCGCGGCGACGCCTATTCGGTCAACAATCTGAGCCGCCTCTCCAACCCCGATCTGCCAAGCGCCTATTTCCCGATCGACAATGCTCCAGCGGCCGAGCCGATCGATCGCAATTTCGCCGCGGCCCGGGCCTTTCCGCAACTCGGGCTGACCTGGAGTTATCCGCTGGCGCATCGCGGTCCGGAACGCACCGCAATTGTCGAGCCGATCGTCGGGGCCTATGCCGCACCCGCGGGCGGCAACCGCCGCCGTATCCCGAACGAGGACAGTCTCGGATTCGAACTTCGCGACACCGATCTTTTCAGACCCGACCGGCTGGCCGGGTACGACCTGCTCGATACCGGGCAGCGGGTCGATTACGGGTTGCGGCTGGGTCTCTATGACAAAGTGGGCGGCAATTATCGCATGCTGATCGGACAGAGCTACCGCGCGCAGCCGAACCCGTTTCTGCCGCCGGGATCGGGCGCGGCCGAACGCCTGTCCGATGTTGTCGGACGGTTTGTCGCCTCGCCCAGTTCCTATCTCGACCTGATCTACCGTTTCCGCCTGGACAGAAGCGATCTTCGCCGCAGGACTCAAGAGATCGGGGTGAGCGCCGGGCCGCAAAATCTGAGAATCGGCGCGAATTACTTTTATGCGCCGGAGCAGCAGCTCGACGAGATCGTGACGGACCCGGTCACCGATCAGACCATCCTCTACGGCAAGCGCGAACAGCTGTCGTTCAATGTCAGGGCGCAGCTTACCCGCTACTGGGCGCTGGCCGGCAGCCAAACCCTCAATCTGACCGACTCGACAAACCTGATCGGCGGAATACCGCAGACCCAATCGGCCGGGGTCAGCCTTTATGCGACACTCGCGGCGATCTATCAGGACGAATGCATGGCATTCATCGGCTCGGTCTCGCAATCGGGGATCCGCAATGGCGATGTGACCCCCGGTGTCTCGGTCATGTTCAACGTCGTTTTCAAGAACCTCGGGGAGGTCGGCGGCAGCCTGTTCTCCTTGCCTGCGGGACTTCTCTGAGGCAATCCGATGGATATGCGGGACATTCGCGCGACTTTCGCCGCCCGGTCCTGTAGTCTGGTCTGGGACTTGCCGGCATCGTAGAGGTTTGGCTGTCGATGGTATCTTTTCGGTGGTCTTGTATCCTGGTGGTTTCGGCGGCGTTGTGCGGCGCGGCTCAGGCGCAGCGCCCCCAGGCTGCGGTTCAGGGTCCGCCGCAGGCGGGGCAGGCGTCCGAAATGCGGATAGCAGCCGTTGTCAACGACCAGGTCGTTTCGGTATTCGACGTCATCTCGCGCATGCAGATGGTCATGCTCTCGTCCAATATTCCGGACACTCCGGAATTGCGCGAGCGAATGGGGCGGCAGGTCCTGCGTTCGTTGGTCGACGAGAAATTGCAGATGCAGGAGGCCAGGCGCCAGAATGTCACCGTGACCGATTCAGAAGTCGAGAAGGCGCTGCAGCAGATCGCGCAACAGAACAGCATGAGCACGGACCAGCTGCTCCAGCTTTTGAAATCGCGGGGCATCGGTCGCGGGCCGCTTGTGGATCAGGTCACGGCGACGCTGGTATGGGGAAAGCTGGTGCGACGCCAGGCCGCGCAAACGGTCGATATTTCCGATGAGGAAATCGATGAAGCGGTCAAACGCGCCCAGGAGAACGCAAAGGAGTCGCAGACCCGGATCGCGGAAATCTTTTTGACGGTCGACAACCCGGCGCAGGATGAGGAGGTTCGCCGCTTCGCCGAGCGGCTGTCGCAGGAGATGCGACGAGGAGCGCGGTTCTCGGCCGTTGCCCGGCAATTCTCGCAAGCCGCGAGCGCGCCGGTCGGGGGAGACGTGGGTTGGCTGCGCTCCGATCAGCTGCCCCCCGAACTAGCGAGGGCGGCGGCGCAGCTGGGTCCAGGCGATCTGTCGGCGCCGATCCCGTATAGCGGGGGCTATTACCTGCTGCTCGTTCTCGACCGCCGGCTCGGCGGGGCGAATGCCAGCAAGCAGGAAACCATTTACGACATGGTCCAAGTCGTCTTCCCGCTGCCGCAGGGGGCAAACGAGGCGATGCTGCGGGCCGCCGCCGCGGAAGTGGAAAACGTGCGCACCGCGGCAAAGGACTGCCCGACGCTGCTCAGGATTGGCAAGGAGAAAGCGCCGCAACTCTCAAGCAAGGGCAAAGTTCCGGAGAGCCGCATATCTCCGGAAATGCGGAGGCTGATCGACGGATTGCCGACAGGACAGGTATCGCCACCGATCGTGCAAAAGAACGGGGTTGGCGTGATTATGGTCTGCGGAAAGTCGACTTCCGGGGGGGACGGCAGCACGCGCGAGGAGATCGCCGAATCGCTGATACGGCAGCGGCTCGACACAGTGTCGCGGCGCTACCTTCGCGATCTGCGGCGCAATTCCTACGTCGATGTAAGGGTGTGAAACCGCAGCCGCTGCCGCTTGCCCTGACCATGGGCGAGCCGGCCGGGATCGGCGGCGAGATCGCGATCAAGGCGTGGTTGCGCCGAGCCGAAGGCGTTCCGCCGTTCTACATTATCGATGATCCCGAACGCCTCGCCGCGATCGCGCATCGCCTGGGCTGGAATGTGCCGGTTGTCGCGCTTGGTGACGTTTCGCAGACCGGAGCGGCGTTTGCGCAGAACCTACCGGTGCTGCCCGTAAACGGCAGAATCCGGGCCGGATCGGGCCGGCCCGATCCGGCCGACTCTCCGTTGGTGATCCGCGCGATCGAGGCTGCGGTCGCCGACGTGCAGGCTGGCCGCGCGGCCGCAATCGTGACCAATCCGATCAACAAGGACGTGCTCTACCGGGCCGGTTTTCGTCATCCCGGGCACACCGAATTTCTCGCCGAGCTGGCCGGGATCGGCGTTGACCCGGTGATGATGCTCGCGGGACCGCAGCTGCGCGTCGTGCCGGTGACAATCCATTTGGCGCTGCGCGAGGCGATCGGACAACTCTCCGCGGCGGCAATCGTGCACGCCGCGCGTGTAACGCATGCCGCGCTGGTCCGCGATTTCGGAATCGCCGCGCCGGTCATCGCGGTGGCCGGGCTCAACCCGCATGCCGGGGAAGGCGGCGCGCTCGGGCGCGAGGATATCGAGATTGTCGCGCCCGCGATTGCCGCGCTTCGCCGGGAGGGGATCGACGCGCGCGGCCCGCTCGCGGCCGATACGATGTTTCACGCCGCCGCCAGGAGCGGTTACGACGCGGCGTTGTGCATGTATCACGATCAGGCGCTGATCCCGGTCAAAACGCTCGATTTCGACGCGGCCGTCAATGTGACGCTGGGGCTGCCGTTTGTTCGCACCTCGCCCGATCACGGAACCGCTTTCGATATCGCCGGCAGCGGGTCGGCCCGGCCCGACAGTCTGATGGCCGCGCTGAAGCTGGCCGCCGCGATGGCCGAGCGGCGCCGCTTCGCGGATGCCGGGTAGGTGGAACACGGCGATCCGGAAGACTTGCCGCCGCTGCGTGAGGTCATCGCACGGCACGGCATCGCTGCCCGCAAGAGCCTCGGCCAGAATTTCATCCTCGATCTGAACCTGACCCGGCGCATTGCGCAGGCTGCCGGCCGGCTCGACCACGCGACCGTAATCGAAGTCGGGCCGGGACCGGGCGGGCTGACTCGCGCGCTGCTGGCGGAAGGCGCCCGGCTCGTCGTCGCGATCGAGCGCGATTCGCGCTGTCTCGCCGCGCTCCGCGAGTTGGCGGCGGTTTATCCCGGCCGAGTCCGGCTTGTGGCAGGGGATGCGCTGACGCTCGACCCCGCCGCATTGTCGGAAGCGCCGCGCAAGATCGTCGCCAACCTGCCGTACAACATCGCCACCGCGCTGCTGCTACGCTGGCTCGACCATATCGGCGCGTATGAGAGCCTGACGCTGATGTTCCAGCGCGAGGTCGCCGAGCGGCTCGTCGCAGCGCCGCGCAGCCCAGCCTACGGCCGGCTGTCGGTGCTCGTGCAATGGCTGACCGAGCCGAGGATCCTGTTCGACCTGCCGCCGCGCGCCTTTGTGCCGCCGCCCAAAGTGACATCAAGCGTCGTCATGCTGATCCCGCGCATCGTCCCGCTGGCCCCCGCCGCGAAGCCGGCCCTCGAACGCGTCACCGAAGCCGCCTTCGGCCAGCGCCGCAAGATGCTGCGATCGAGTCTCAGGCCGCTCGGCGTCCCCGTGGATGAACTGCTCGCCGCAACCGGAATACCGCCGACGGCACGGGCCGAGGAACTGTCGGTTGCCGAGTTCTGCGCGCTGGCGCGGGTCCTCGGTGACAAAGACCCGAATGCCGGCGTCACCCCGCCCGCAGGCGGTTGACGAATTCGGCGAGTCCGAGCTGGCGCGTGCGGCGGCGGCGCTCGGCGGTCACGATCGCCGCGACCTCGGCGACGCTTTCGTCAATGTCGCGGTTGACGATAACGTACTCGTATTCCGGCCAGTGGCTCATTTCCTCGGCCGATTTCGCCATCCGCGCGGCCACGATTTCCGCGCTGTCCTGGGCGCGCCGCTGAAGACGTTCGCGCAACGCCGCGATGCTCGGCGGCAGCACAAACACTTTTACCAGATCCTCCGGCATCGCCTGGCTCAGCTGCTGCGTCCCCTGCCAGTCGATATCGGTGACGATGTCGCGACCGGCGGCGAGCGCCGCCTCGATCGGCCGCCGCGGCGTCCCGTAGGAGTTGCCGAAAACGGTGGCGTATTCGAGCAGCTCTCCGGCCGCGACCATCTGCGCGAACCGCGCCGGCTCGATGAAAATATAGTCGCGGCCGTCGACCTCGCTCGGGCGCGGCGGGCGTGTCGTGACCGAGACCGACAGCGACAGCGCGGGATCGCGCTCCAACAACCGTCGCGTGATTGTCGTCTTGCCGGCCCCGGAAGGGGAGGAGAGCACGAGCAGCAGGCCGCGGCGCCTGATCGCGGCCGGAGCATCGGGTGCGGTCATTCGAGGTTCTGCACCTGCTCACGGAACTGTTCGATGGCCGCCTTCAATGCCAGACCGATGCGGGTCAGCTCGATATCGGCCGATTTCGAGCATAGCGTATTGGCTTCGCGGTTCAGCTCCTGGCACAGGAAATCGAGTTGCCGCCCGACCGCGCCGCCGTTCTCCAGCATCTCGCCGGCCTGTGCGATGTGGGCGCGCAGCCGGTCCAGCTCCTCGCGGATATCGGCGCGGGTAACCAGCATTGCCAATTCCTGCGCGATCCGCTCCTCGGGTATTGTCGGCGCCAGCCCGGCAAGCTCCGCGAGCAACGCTTCGAGGCGCGCGCGGATCGCCGGACCCTGCGCCGCGGCACAGCCCGCCGCCGCCTCGACGAGCGCGGCAAGCTCGGCGCGCTGCGTCGACAGCACCGCAGACAGCCGCGCCCCTTCCTCGGCGCGCGCCGCGACCAGCCGCCGCAGCGCCTGCTCCCAACCGTCCATCACGGCGGCGCGCCGGGCTTCGACCACCGGTTCCGCATCATCCTCGACGGTTTCGACGACCCCGCGCAGCCCGATCAGACCGTCGAGCCGCGGCGGCGCGGCCTCGATCTGAGCCGCCACATCGCGCGCCAGCGCGATCACCTGGGCCAGCATCTCCCGGTTGATGCGGATCGTCGGCGGTACGGTCCGGTTCACGGAAAGGTTCGCCGACACGTTGCCGCGGCGGCAGAGCCGGGCCAGCGAGGCGCGCAGCGCCGGTTCCAATCCGTCGAATCCGGGAGGCAGCCGCAGCCGCAGATCGAGCGAACGGCTGTTGACGCTCTTCAGCTCCCAGGCCCAGGAAATCCCGTCAGCCTCACCCTCGGTACGGGCAAAGCCGGTCATGCTGAAGACGCCCACCGCCGCCTCTCTGTTAATCCCGACGAGCGGTTATACCGGCAGGCCTCCCGAGCGACAATCTCGGCAGGACCGAGAGCGGAGACATTCGCGCCGGTATAAGAACAGCCGCTCCCGGCGACTTTTACTCCGCCGCTTGAGGCTGCGCCGGTGCGGTGCCGGGAACGGGCTTGGGGGACGATGGACCGGGCTCTGGATCGGAACCGGCATCCGCGGAGCCGAGCGAGACGGCCGGCGCGACTGAGAGGCGCTTTGCGCCGTCCGAGGCGAGCGCGCGTCGATACTGTGCGACATTGCGGTTGTGATCGGCCAGCGTCTGGGCAAAGAGATGTCCGCCGGCGCCGTCGGCCACGAAATACAGATCCGCGGTCCGCTCCGGCTGCACTGCGGCGCGCAGCGAGGTCCGGCTCGGATTGGCAATCGGCCCCGGCGGCAGCCCCTTTATCCGATAGGTGTTGTACGGCGAATCGGTCGCGAGATCGGCATGCGTCAGCGGCCGGTCCGGCTTGCCGCCGGTTTTTACCGTGAGCGCATAGAGTACCGTAGGGTCCGCCTGCAGACGCATCCCCAAGCGCAGCCGATTCAGAAACACCGCCGCGACACGCGGTCGTTCCTGCTCGCGAGCGGTCTCCTTTTCGACAATCGAAGCCAGTACAATGGCATCGTCCGGGTTCGAAAGCGGCAGGTCGGGGGCGCGTTCGTCCCACAATTGCTTGACGCTCTGCGCCATTGCGCGCCGCATCCTCTCGATCAGCTCGGAACGGCGGTCGCCATAGCTGTAGAAATAAGTATCCGGCAGCAGCAAACCTTCTCCCGGCACCGGGCCGACATCGCCATCGAGGGCGGGTGCGTCGCGAACCAGCGCGGCAACCTCGGCACTGGTCAGACCCTCGGGAATTGTCAGCCGGCGCTTGACGGTCTTGCCCTGGGTCAGGATTTCCAACGCGCCGATCGCGCTTGCGCCTCGGGCGAACTCATATTCGCCGGCTTTAAGGCTTGTGCCGCGTCCGGAAAGCCGAACCGCCACCTCGAAGGCGATTGGATTGCGGATCACCCCCTCCCTGGCCAGCAGCGCCGCGATGCCGGCAACACTGGTGCGTTGCGGCACGAGGACGGTGCGCGGCTCGGTGAGCGGTCCGGGCATGACGGCTTCGCGATAGAGCCAGAACCCGGCGCCGGCCAGCCCGGCAAGCGTCAGAACGGCGCCGAACAAACTCCACGCCGCCGCGTGGAGAAATCTGGACATGAAATGCTCCGCGGGATCTCAAATCGTCTCGCATACCGAGCACGGCGATGGCGGACGCCCGGCTCACCGCCCCGGCCCGGCACCTCCCCCCGACCTCGCATGGGCAAAGATCAGTGAGGCGTTGGTGCCGCCGAACCCGAACGAATTCGACAACACATACCTCATCCGGCGCTCCTGGGCCGTTTTCGGCACCAGGTCAAGATCGCAGGAGGGCGAGGGATTTTCGAGATTGAGCGTCGGCGGTACGATCCCGTCGCGCAACGCCAGGATCGAGAAGATCGCCTCGACACTGCCCGCAGCCCCGAGCAGGTGGCCGATCGCCGATTTCGTGGACGACATCGCGAGCCGATAGGCATGATCGCCGAACAGGCGCTTTACGGCTCCCAGCTCGATCTCATCGCCGAGCGGCGTCGAGGTGCCGTGCGCATTGATGTAGTCGATGCTGTCCGGCGGCAGGCGGGCGCTGCGCAGCGCGTTGCGCATCGAGCGAAGGGCGCCGCTGCCGTCCTCAGACGGGGCAGTCAGGTGATACGCATCACCCGACATGCCGTAGCCGAGCACTTCGGCGTATATCCTGGCGTTGCGTTTGCGGGCGTGCTCGTATTCTTCGAGAACCAGGACGCCAGCCCCCTCGCCCATGACAAATCCGTCGCGGCCCTGGTCCCACGGCCGCGAAGCATGCGGCGGAGCGTCGTTGAAACCGGTCGACAGCGCGCGCGCCGCGGCGAACCCGGCGATACCGAGACGGCAGATCGCGGCTTCGGTGCCGCCGCAGACCATCACGTCGGCGTCATCAAGCATGATCAGGCGTGCCGCGTCGCCAATTGCGTGCGCACCGGTCGAGCAGGCCGTGACAACGGCGTGGTTCGGCCCCTTGAACCCGTAGCGGATCGAGACGTGCCCGGAAGCGAGATTGATCAGGCTGGCGGGAATGAAATACGGCGAGATGCGGCGCGGGCCGCGCTCGTGGATCGTGATCGCGCCGTCGGTGATGCCGGGAAGGCCGCCAATGCCCGAGCCGATCATCACCCCGGTGCGCTCGCGCTCTTCCTCGCTGTCGGGCTGCCACCCCGAATCATCGACCGCCTGCGCCGCTGCGGCCAGCGCATAGACGATAAATTCGTCCATCCGGCGCTGGTCTTTCGGAGGGACCCAGTCATCCGCGTTGAACAGCCCCGATGCGCGTTCGCCGCGCGGGACCTGACCCGCGATGCGCGACGGCAAATCCGAGACATCGAAGGATTGGATCGCGCGGATCCCCGATTCGCCTTCAATAAGGCGATTCCAGACGTGATCCAGGCCAATGCCGAGCGGCGTCACGAGGCCCATCCCGGTGACAACGACCCGCCTCATAGGGAAGCCCACCCCGAGCCCACGGCAAATGCTGCGACACGCGCCCCGAATGGCGCGCTGCAGCGCGTTCGAGCACTCCGCACGTTCAGCTATGCGCCTCGATAAAGCTGACGGCGTCCTTCACCGTCACGATCTTCTCGGCCGCATCATCGGGGATTTCGCAGCCGAACTCTTCCTCGAACGCCATGACCAGCTCGACGGTGTCGAGGCTGTCCGCCCCCAGATCGTCGATGAAGCTGGCATTCTCGGTCACCTTGGCTTCGTCGACGCCGAGATGCTCGACAACAATCTTCTTAACCCGCTCGGCGACGTCGCTCATGCGATGATTTCCTCGATTGATGCTGCTGATTGGCTCTGTACGGCGTGGTCCCGGCGCCCCGCTCGCGGATCGTACCGCTCGATGTCCGCCCCTGCCGACCAAGAAGGGGCGGACCGTGAAAGGTCGGCTCACATATCATGAATTCGGCCCGCGTAAAAGTTCGGCCGTTCCGCCGTATGATGGGGTTGCGGTTGCGCCGATCGCTGCTTCACACCATCGCCATGCCGCCGTTTACATGGAGCGTCTGACCGGTGATGTACCCCGCCTCGGCGCTCGCGAGATAGATAGCGGCGGCGGCGATATCCTCCGGCGCGCCGAAGCGGCCCATCGGGATCGCCGCGGCTATCCGCCCTCGCTGCTCGTCGCTGAGCCTGTCGGTCATCGCGGTCGTTATCATGCCCGGAGCGATGCAGTTGACCGTAACGCCGCGGCTCGCGGTCTCAGCGGCCAGTGATTTGGTCATGCCGATCAGCGCAGCCTTTGCCGCCGCATAATTCGCCTGACCAGCGTTGCCGGTGACCCCGACCACCGAGCTGATCGAGATGACCCGCCCATGGCGGCGCCGAACCATCCCGCGCAGCGCGGCGCGAGTCAGCCGGAAGGCGGCAGTCAGATTGACGTCGATGACCGCCTGCCAATCCGCGTCGCGCAGACGCAGCGCGATATTGTCACGCGTTATCCCGGCATTGTTGACGAGAATATCGACCCGGCCCATTGCCGCCTCGGCTTCGCGCAGCAGGCGGTCGGGCGCCGCGGGATCAGCGAGATCGGCCGGCACCGCATATGCCCGGCCTTGCAGCTCCTCGGCCAGGGCTATAAGCGTCGCGGCGCGGGTGCCGGCCAGCGCGACAAGGGCCCCCCGGCGGTGCAGCGCCCGCGCGATCGCGCCGCCGATACCGCCCGAGGCGCCGGTCACGAGAGCGGTCTGTCCGGACAGGTCGAACATCACAGCCGCTTGACCAGGGCTTCGACCTCATCGGGTGTACCGACCGAAATTGCCGGCAACGCGCGGTCGATTCGCTTGACAAGGCCGCCGAGCACCCGCCCGGCACCGAGCTCGACGACCTCTTCCACCGCCTCGGCGGCAAATACCTGAACGCTCTCGCGCCAACGCACCATTTGCGTAACCTGAGCGACGAGCAGTTCTCTGATCTCGGCGGGATCGCTGGTCGGCGCCGCCGTCACATTGGCCACGACCGGCGCCAACGGTGCGTCAATTTGGGTTTCGGCCAGAGCCTCGGCCATGATCTTGGCGGCCGGCGCCATCAGTGACGAGTGAAACGGGGCGCTGACCGGCAGCATGATCGACCGTCTTGCGCCTTGCGCCGCGGCCAGCGCGACCGCGCGCTCGACGGCTTCACGATGACCGCTGACGACGATCTGTCCCGGTCCGTTGTCATTTGCCACTGCACAGACCTGGCTATCGGCCGCGGACTCGGCGATCTCGCGCGCGGCCTCCATGTCGATGCCGAGCAGCGCCGCCATCGCCCCGACGCCGACGGGTACGGCCTTCTGCATCGCCTGGCCGCGGCGCTTGACGAGCCGGGCGGCGTCGCCGACCGACAGCGCGCGCGCCGCCGCCAGCGCCGAGTACTCGCCGAGCGAATGACCGGCGACATAGGCGGCGTGACGCCCGACATCGAAGCCGCCGCCGCTCTCGAGCACGCGCACGACGGCGAGACTCGCCGCCAGCAGCGCCGGCTGCGCGTTCTCCGTCAACATCAGCTCGCTTTCCGGACCCTCGAACATCAGCCGCGACAGATGCTGCGACAACGCATCGTCGATTTCCTCGAACAGCTCGCGCGCGGGGGCGAAGGCTTCGGCGAGAGCCTGGCCCATGCCAGGCGTCTGCGATCCCTGGCCGGGAAAGACGAAAGCCCGTTTCATGTGCGTCGCATCCTCGTGTCGCGGCCAGCGCTCGTCATAACCCGGCGCGCGCCACTGTCAAGGAGTTGACCCCGGCAAGGAGTTGACCCCGGCAAGGAGTTGACCCCGGCAAGGAGTTGACCCGGGCCCGTAACACGCACCGGCATCCTCATTTGCAGAAGCGCAGCTCGTCGCGTTCGGTTTCATAGTCGGCCATGACCTGATGCAGGATATTGTCCCGAGGCAGCGCCGTCAGCGCCTTCTGGATTTCGTTCAGGGTCGCTTCGTCGTAGGCGACCGGTTTTGGGCATTTGCTCCCGCCGCCGCAGCCCGCCGCCAGTAACGGCATCGCCAGCGCCAACGCCAGCCCTGTTCTCGACTGCATCGTCCCCCTCCCCGGCCCGCGGCGCACGATGCCGGCCCGCCGATGTCGGAGCAAGCAGAGATCGGCCGTTGGCAAGCGGTCCGCGATCCGGCGGGTCCGCGCCGGCATGCTCCCCACTGCTATGTAGCGCGGCCTTCGTAGCGGCGCCTGTCAGTCCGGCTTGTACTCACCGCTATCCAGCGCAACGAGCAGCATGCCAGCATCACCGGCAATAGCGTCGAACCAATACTTATGATTCCATTCCAGAATCGCGCGAGCGCGCCTTGGAGCAAGAGCCAGAGTGTGCTAGGCGGCATAATAGCGCACAAATCGATTCTTATGCTCTAAAAGCGGCACAAGCTTTTTCCTAGATTGCATTCCGCGCGCGCAGTAAGGAATCAATAGCCATCATGTAGCGAAACATTCTGTTCGCGCACCGCACGTCGGAGTCGAGTACCGCAAGGCCCTGTTCTTTTGCCGCTTCGATGAATCGTCCAACGAGTTCATCGTCGCTCAGCTCGGCAAGGCCCAATCTTTTCATTTCAATACTCTGAGCTGCTGAAGTACTTCTATCCCAACACGATACTGCTCACTCCAGCTCTTACTCCGAAGGTAAGCACGAGGTGTCAGACCACCGAACCTCATATTTCCCCTCGAATATCAAGAGCTGATCTCGACATGCTTCCAGTACGGGACGAGAACCAGGTTCTCGCGCGTGTCCAGGCGATCTTTGAACCGTTGCCAGTTGGCCGATGAATCACTCGAACCGAACTGCCTCTCGACAATGTGGTGTATCTCGTAACCGGGGCGCGGGCGGCCGACCGCCTCTTGAAGTTCCTCCAGCGTCCGCGGCTCGTCAAGATAGGACAGGATGCGGGGCAGGTTGTCGGTGAGCCACCACGTGGTCTCGACGAGTCTGAGGAACGTACGCAGCGGGGGACGCTGGCCGGGGACTGAAGATCTCAGTGCCGCTAATTGTAATCGCCTCGGTCGAACGCGCGCAGCGTCATCGCTGCGTCGCCGGCAATGGCGTCGAACCAGAATTTCGCGTTTCCTCGATAACCATGCGGGCGGGGGTGGATACGGATTTGAGAAGAAATTGTGCCGCATAGTACCGCACAAAACGGTCTTTATGTTATAATATCGCACAAAACGGTCTTTATGTTCGAGCAAAGATACTAATTTCAGCGCAGCATCCTTTCCTCGCCTTTGTAGCACACCGCTTACAGCCTCCATTCGGCGAAAGGCCTGCATCGCGTCGCTAGTATTAAAATCGAGAACAGCCGCTCCCATTTTACGTGCGGCTTCCGAAAAGCTTCCGATCAGTTGCGCCTCATCAAGAGTTTCGATATTCACTTTAGGACTCCAAACCCGCGTAGCGCTTCAAGGCCAAGCTGATATTGTTCATCCCAATTCCTCCTGCGAAGGTAATCTCTCGGTGACATGCCATCATATCTTGGATTAGTATTCGGCCTAGAGTACCAGGCGCTGATCTCGACATGCTTCCATTTTGGTACACGCACGAGGTTCTCGCAGCTCTCCAGCCGATCGCTCACTCCAACCTTTTTTGCACCGCAAGCGCAGAAATCAGACTAGTCAATCGGGCTTATAGAAGCCGCTATCGAGATTATCGAGAGTCATACCCGCATCGCCCGCGATTGCATCGAAGCCGTACTTTGCATTCCACTCGATCACCGCGCGGGCGCGGTCGGGAACCAACCCGAGAAGGTACTGAGCCGCATAATAGCGAACGAAACGGTTCTGATAATCCAGCAGTGGAGCCAGAAGGAGTCTGGACTGCCTGCCGCGCTGGCGCAGAATTCTATCAATCTGCTCCATATACCGGAAAAGTTGATTGGTTCGATTATTGTCTGAATCGAGCACTGTCTCACCCATCTCCCTTGCAGCACTGGCAAAAGCAGCGATGAGTTCTGTGTCGTCAAAATTGCTGAGATTCGACGTACTCATTGCAGGACTCCGAATCTTCGCAACGCTCTCAAGCCAACGTCATACTGCTCTTCCCAAACTTTACCCCGCAGATAATCTCTCGGCGATAGACCACCATAGTCTTTGTTTCCCTTAGAGTACCAAGAGCTGATCTCGACATGTCTCCATTTCGGTATGCGCACGAGGTTCTCGCGGCTCTTCAGCCGATCGCCGAAGAGCCGCCCGTTACTCGCAGGATCGATTGACCCATGATGCTGTTCGACAATGTGATGGATTTAATAGCCGGCGCCTCTGTCGCGAACGGCATCCTGAAGCTCCGAAAGCGTTTTCGGCCGGTCGAGATACGACCAGATCTCGGGAAGATATTCGACAATCCGCGCCGTGCCTTCAAGGACTCGCAAGACAGTCCTGACGCGAGTGTCCGGGGCACGTTGGGCACCGAGCGCCGCGGCCTGCCGCAACCATTCGGCTGTGCGCCGCACGATGCTGTTGCGTTCGCGGGCGGTAATGGGCGGCTCGCTGGGGATATTCGGCGCCTCTCCGAGTGGCGGGCCGGCATCCGATCCCGGCGGCACTTCGTCAGCAGCCGCGACGCTCACCTGCGGCAGTTCAGGAGTCTGTTTGGAGCCGCCCGCGTCGGTCCATTGACCGCCATCCGGATTACCGGCCGGCACGCGCGGCTGGTTGGGATTGAAATTCGCCTTGACCAGCCACGACGCGCTGGCGAGCCATTGCAAGCTGCGGTCGTCCAGTTCGCCGACCGGGATGCTCAGCCCGTGGATCTGGGCCAGCGCGATCTCGCCCTTCGCAAGCGCATCGGCAATCCGGCGGGTCTGCGCGAGCAGCCAACCCGGCTCGCAACCCGGCCGAGGATTGCGGTTTGGATTATCGCCGCCTCGTCCGGCGACAGGCAGCGAAACCCGGCCGGCGTGCGATGCACCAGCACGCAGTCCGGGCCGAGCATCGCGCCCTCGCCATCGACGACGAGGCCGCGGCCGTCATGACCACGCTCGTGCAGCCGCCGCATCGCTGCGATTATGCGGGCGGTCTTCCTAAGCGTAGAGCGCCGGGGCGGCAGCGAGGATCGCAATCGCCGGCACGACGCCGCGATCCTTCAGCATCAGCGCGAGCAGCGCGCAGGCCGCGGCCAGCCCCTGGGCCAACTGGCCGAGAACCGTCTCGGGCAGGTTCCAGCCGAGCAACGCCAGCAAGGCGCCGAGCCCGGCATAGCTCGACGGCTCGCTGAAGCGGGTGAGAAGGTAGGCAAGGATGCGCATCAGGGTTCCTTTCCGGAAGCAAAAAAGCCGCCTTTCGGCGGCTCGGGTCAGGGTTTGGAATAGGGAGGGATTCAGGTATCGAAGTGCGCAGCAATAGGGCGTTAACTCGTCACCTTGTTCTCAGCCGCAACGTATTGCGTCACTTGCTGGCATTGCTGCCGCTCTCCTGCTTGCGAACGAGCTGCACTCTCAGATCGGCCACCGCTTCGAGCAACCGCCCGAGATCGCGGCGAGCCTCCTGCTGGAAGCGTTCGTCCATCTCGCGGCGCGCTTCCAGAACGAGCACCCGCGCATTCATGTCCGCGATCGCTTTGCCCGAGCGCTCGCCGCTTACGGCGATGTCGTTCCGCAAGGACACATAGCTGGTAAGCGCCCCGCCGCCGATCATCGTGATCAAACTGATCACCTGGATCAGATTGCCCAACGTGACCTCCGGGCTGAAATACGGTTTTACCATGTGACCAATGCTCCAACGCAATGCTGCCCGAGGGCGCCGAGGCGGCGTCTGACACGAGAATGGGCGCGCCCGCCCCTCCGGGACCTGCCGGAATGCTAGCCGCTGCCGGCGAGATAGCCCGAAATCTGCGCCAGGTTTGCGTCGGTTGCGCGTGGCGTGATCGTCATCACGTCGCCTGAGACAAAACTCTGCGTCGAGCCGGCGAAACTCGCTTGGCTTTCCCCGGGAGCGAAGGTGATTGTCGCGAAGTTGGTCCCGTTTCTCGCGACATCATGTATCTGCGCCACCGCCGCCGGCATACCGACACTGCACACGCTTCCGGCAAGATCGGCCGGAAGCGACAATACCTGTCCGCACGTATAGCGCGTGATCGGCTGACCGGCCTGTGGCGCACCAAGAAACTGGATGGGTATCGTGACTGCCGCGACAGCGCCCGCCCCGGTCAGTGTATAAGTATCGGCGGCAAGCTCGGACAGGTCCTGCAATGCTTGACCGAAAATGTTGAACGCGGGCAACTTCACATGAATCGTCTGTCCGACGAAGTTGCCGGGGTAGCGATACCTGAACAGTGACGGATCACTGGGGCCGAAGCGTGCGAAACTGCTGCCGATTGCGTGAGCATTGATCGCGGTACCGTAGACTCCGCGCCTCAGATACGTCAAATCGTATCCGTGCGCCGCCGTCAGCGTCGCGGTCCGGTAGCTGATCAGCTCGCCATCGACATAGCAGAGCGTCACAAAATTGTCGGCATCGGCTTGCGTGCCCGACAGCAACTGGCCCTGGCTTTGCGTCAGATCAACCGACAACGTGCTGGTGACATCAGGGTCGGGATGGCTCGGCAGGTCGGCGGTCAGCGTGCCCTGGCGGGCGCCGCGGTAAATCGTACCGGCCAGCGCATAGGTCGCATTGTCGATCGAGAGCCAGACCTGGCAGCCGCCCCAGTCAGGACCGCCCGAGGCAATCAGCCACACTTCATAAGCGCCCCCGGATAGCGCGATTGGCGGCTCGAAGATGATCGGCGGGTTGGTGTCGCCGGGATCTGTCAGCGTGTCGACCGCGCTGCCCGCCGTCGCGAGCCGCGGATAGAGGGAAGCAGTGCCGATCCCGATCGGGAGGATGTTGCCCGTCATGGGGTCACTCCCGGAATTTCCTCGGCAGTGATGGTCAGCTCGCCGTTATCGTCCTCGTCGATCTGGACGATGCGCACGGCCGCGCCGGAAAGGCCGAGTGCCGTATCGTTCAGCAGCACGATATCCATCGGCTCGAGCAGCGAGTACCGCCAGCCGAGTTTGAATTTGTATCTGTTGCGGACATAGGCCTTGCGCTGCAATTGCAGCTGCGCCGAAATCGTGGCGCTGGTCGGGTTCGTGAACTCGTGCGCCTGTACCGATGGCTCATTCCGAATGCCGTATTGGTCGATCAAACCCTGATCCCACACCGGCAGAACCTGCTGGTTGTAACCATCGGCACTGTCCATGTACTCGATGCCAAGCCAATTTGTCATTTCGGCCGGGTCGGTGCGGTTCAAGAGGACGGGGTCACTGCCACCGCCGAAATCGAGAAAATCACCGTCGCCGAGATCGTATTGCCAGGTCAGATTCGGACTCCACAATGCACCGTTGGCCGACAGTGCCGTGTCGCCATAGGGAATGATCTTCAGAAGCGACCCCGACCACAGCACGGCTGAAACCGTCAATTGTGCGATCTCCTCCAGCCACCGTGCGCACGGCTGCTGCCGATCCAGCAGCAACGACATCGCAAGTTGCGCCGCCTGGCAATACATGCCCCAATCCGCAAGCGCGCCGGTACTGTCGAGGTTTTCGGCCGGGAAGCCCGCGCCATAACGCGTATTCGTCAATAGGTCGATGACGATCCGATCCGGCCGGGCGTCATCCGGGAAATCGGGGCCGGCGCTGCCCGCCTCGAAACCAGTCACTTCGAACTGGATGTTCGGCAAGACTGGGCTCGAGCCGAGCTGCATCGGCGTGCCGGTGACATAACAGCTGCCGGAATAACCGAGCACTGGTGTGTTCGGATCGGCGCTGAGAAATACCGGATCGGGATCTTGTCCGTCATTTCCGGCGTAGCCGTTGAGCCCGACGGCACCGAGCCCGGTGGCAATGCCGCCATTTGACCAGATCCGGTTATTGCCGCCGGAGCCGTGCGAGGCACTGGCAAACGACACCGGGCCCTGGCAGATGCCAAAGGCGACGTTCACCTGATAACGCTGATTCGATCCCTTCTTGCCGGCCGACCTGCCGAGCCCCTTGCCTCCCTTGCCGCCACCGCTGGATCCGGAAAACCCCCAATACTCAATGACATTGACGGGGACGCGGCAGGTGCCGTAGGCGATGAATACAGGGCTGCCGAATTGGCTCGTGTTATAGCGCAGCGAATTCAGCTGCGGCGCGCGGAAGGCGTTGACGAACGGACTCGGCCCGCCGCCCTTGCCGGCGATCAGACCCGGCATCATTCGGCTCCGAAAGGCGTGAAAAACCGCACTGCCCGGCCGGCGAGCGGGAACAGGTTCGCATCGCCCCAGACGACTCCGATCGACCAGTAGGCATGGATCAGTCGCGGCCATTCGGTGACGATCGCGCCGTGCGAGTACGTCCGTCCGAACCGGAACAGCGCGATGTCGCCCGGCTTCGGCACATCCACCGGGCGGGCATAACGCAACAGACCCTCCATGTACCGTTCGGCATCCCGGTGAAGGTGCCAATCCGGCACATAGAATGGCGGATTGATGCGCCCGGCGGTGACACCGGCCCGTTCATATACTTCCGCCAGCAGCATCAGGCAATCGACACCGGCGCCCTTGACCCGTGCTGCGTGATGGAACGGTGTGCCGATCCATGTTTCTGCCTCCGTCACGACAGCTTCGCGACGAGCGCCTATCGGGTTGTCCTCCGGGCAGCGAACCCCGCTAATCGTTGCGTCTTCCTGGTCTTGCAGCATTGTGCTCATACGGCCGACTCCGGTGGCGGGACATACGGAAACCCGCCGTAGCGGGCAATGTTCTGCAGCACCGTCTGGCAGGTCTGGGTTGTATGATCGCAGCCGGGGAGCAGCTGGAACATATCGCCGACCGACACCGGCGAGAGCCATGGTTTCAATAGACGTACGACACCCCCGGTCAGCGCGGCGATGGTTCGTGTCGCACCGCTGTTCGCCCCCGAAAGCGCCGTGATCGTGCCTTCGTCATAGGCGGTGGCCGGGCTAGGCGAAAAGCTTATTGCGATCTGCGCCTGTGTCGAGCCGGAAAGCGCCTCGGTTGTCACCGCCCCGATCCCGGTCGAGATGCCGACCGAATTCTTCCCCAGCACTCGGTCGTAGCCGCACATCGCATCGCCGAACACATGGTTGCAGCTGGCCTGATAAAGGCGCCGCGGCATCTGCTGCACCGCCAGAAGGTTCATCAGCGATTTGACCCGGATCGCAATCCGGCTGCGCCCGACCTCGCACTCGGCGACCCGTCCGTAAAACCACAACAGAACGCCGAGACTGGTGTCGAGCGACCCCGAACCTGCTGCTTGCGGTGGCGCGAAGAACCGGTCCAACTCGACAGTAGCTCCGTCGAACAATCCGACCCGCACCGCCTCGGCAAATGCCGTGGTTCCGACCAGATCGCCGGGGCCGGCCAGCACATCGATATCGAGCTCTGTCGGCTCGACGCCGATTTTCGTCGTGATCTTCGAGCGTCCGAAACGCGGGCCCAACCCAAAGCTGCGGTCCGCACCGGCATTGATGCTGCCGCTCGGAAATCCCGCAGCCGGAACTGTCAGCGGCGCACTACCGGACGTGTAGCGAAAGACCTCCTCCGTCGTCAGCACGAAAGTGTAAAGGTCGATCTGCACGGCCTCGTAGTTCGCGCCATGCAGAAATGCCCTCAACGCGGCAGAGCACGGTCTCATCGCAGCACCGATTGCAGCTTGATCTGCTTCAATTGCCAGAGCTGGTACATGAAGTTTTCGAACTCCACACTGTCCTCGGCAAATCGGACACGAAAGCGATAAGTGAAATCAGCGGCAATTATCTGCCCGGCCGGCGGCGGCGTCGCGAATGTCACCACTCCGGTCTCGCTATCGACCGTATACGCCACCGATTCCTGGCGCACGCCGTTGCAACGTATCGCAGTGACGATATTCGGCGCGGTGATCGGCTCGGCAAACCCGCCCATGCTGCGCACGAGTTGGAAGGCGCGCGTGCTGCCGTCACCGGTTCCCAACAATTGATCGGCGACCGCATTGTCGGTCGGGTCGTCGAACAGAAACGGCCGAAACGTACCCTGCTGCTGCAGAAAGAAGCCGGCGAGCGTGCGCAGCTCGTCGTGTCCGACACCGGGTCCCGTCGCAGCACGCATGTCCCATTTGTCACGCAGCAGCGAATAGGTCAGGGTCCAGGTCCAGATCGGGTTCACCTGGTCGAGCACGCGCAACTCGCGGCCGGAGATGGCGTTTTGGATGCGCCCGGCGAAACGCGGCATCTTCGTCACCGACCAGCCGAGGCCGGGAAGAGCGGGAAAGATCGCGGTCATCGCTTGCCGTTCAAATCGTGCGCGGGGTCAGCGCGTTGGACCGCAGCATCTGCCGCACGACACCGGGATTGCGCGCCATCAGCCCGGTAAACCAGCGTTCCACGGCCGGCCCATCCGAGGGACCGTGGAAATGCAGGTGCATGTTGCCGGCTCCGCCACCTTCCGCAATCATCTGCTGCAATCCCTCGCTGATCGGCGCCGGCAACACCATTTCGCGGGCATGCAGCAGGGCTGGCCGGGCACCCGGAAAATTTGGCAAGGCCCAGCCACCCGCCGCCGATGGCACGACACCGCCGCCGGCAAACGCCAACAAACCGCCGAGAAGGCTGAACAACCCGCCGAACAATCCGCCGCCGCCCGCTGCGGCTCCGGCACTTGCCACACCGCCGGCGAGCGAAGCGGCACCGCCGAGCGCGCCTGCTCCTCCGGCGACGGCCGATGCCCCGAGCGAAGCGGTCAGCGCCCCCAATGCCGCGGTATTGGCGGCAAGCGCGGCGGCGTTCGCCGTCGTCGCGGCCGCCGCCCCGAGCTGTTGCGGCGCGCCGAACAGCCAACTGCCAACCGCGTTGCCGAGGACATCGCTGACGCCCTCGCCGGCGGCCGGCGTCGGTTGTCCAAGCAGCGAGGCGAGTGGCCCCGCCGCAGCCCGCGAGGCCGTGGTCTGCAACATGCGGATAAACCCGCGCTCAACCGATTGAGCGACCTCCAGCGCCGCTCCGCGAAAGCTCAGCGAGCCATCGACCAGCCCGGTCATCGCATACCGCCACCCTTCGCCGATCCCGTCAAAAGCGCGCCGATACGGAAGCGCAATGCGATCGGCTTCGCGACGGGCGGCCTCGGCCATACGCCGCTGATCCTCGGCCACCTCCGCCGCGTATCGTTCGCTGAGGCCGACGAGTTCGGCATAAGCCGATGCCTTGTCTCCAAGGCCGGCTGCATCATTGGCCAGCGTGTTCGCGAGCCAGGCACGCTCCTCGGCGCTGCGTCGCGCGGTGTAGTCGATTTCGAGGCTTATTGCCTCGCGCAGCGATATTGCGTGCTCGGCCACCATCCGCTGCAAGTCGGCGCGATACGTCGCGGCGCTGGCTGTGCTGCTTCGCTGGATGGCAGTGCCGGCATCGGAAAACACTTGCTTCAGGCGATACACCGGATGGGCCGCCGCACTTACCGCCCGTTTCAGGCTCTCGACGGCCGTAATCGCGCCCCCGATATCGGACAAATTTTCGGCCACGTTGCACCTCTAAAAAAATCGGGGCGCCAAAGCGCCCCAAGCAAAGCCCGTCGGAGTCGGAGAAGCGGTTCCGGTCACTCCAGTGCGATAAAGGCGAAATCTCTGAAGTTCCGGCCGGATCGGATGTCGCTCGATCCCCGCCATTCGGTCATTCCGGTGTAGCCGAAACTGACACCGCAATAGGGCACCCCGGCCGCATGTGAAATAAGCCTGTGCACGCCCCACAAGCCCTTCGACAAATCCTGCTGCTCCTGACGGATGCGCGGTTTCACCGAATTCTCGAAAAACCGGTAAAGGTCGAGCTTAGCAATTCCAGGACAGCGCCGCCCCAGCACACGCCAGACGATCTCGTAAAATCCGCTCTGGTCGTATACCGCCTCGGTGCGCGCATCGGTCAGCCGGATCGTCAGATTGGATTCGACCCGCCTGACCGTATCGCCCGTCCCGAGATGGAGAAGAAGGACGAACTGCTCCGGCCGCTCCGGCAATCGACCGTTGACCACAACGAGACCGCGGCCGAGCGGTTGGCCGTTGACGTCGACCTCATGCCGCCGGGCCATCGCCTGAGCCAGAAAATTTTCGTCGAGTGTCATCGTCATACGCAGCCAGGCAACGCATTCCGTGACCGCCACCCCGAGGCAACCCGGCCCATTGCCCGGCCCGACAGCCCTCGCCGGCACCGCCTGCATGCACACCGCCACGGCGCAAGCGGCAGCAAAAAACCGCCCCCCTCGCATTCCACCCTCCCCAATGGGACTCTGCGGCCGGTACAGGTTAGGCGGCGCCGAACGCGCGCGGCAATGGCTGCGCCCCGCCATGCGAAGCCCGCCGCGCGATCTCGGCCGCCCGCGCCCGGTTGCGCGAGCGCAGCGCTTCCGGATTGAGAACCGGCACCGGCATATCGATCGCGCCGCCATGCGCCACCGCAAGCCCCGGCGGCGCCGACGCGGCTATCTCCTCGATTCGCGGCGGGCGCGACGACATCGGTTGCGGGGTCCAGCCGAGCAGCCGCGCGATTGTTTGCACGATCAGGTGCGTCGGCGGATCACGTTCCCAGTAAGCAAAGATTTCGCCCGCCTCGGCGAGCGTCATCGCATCGATCACCGGATAAGGATAGAAGCAGCCGGTGGCGAGGGCGCCGTAGAGGGCGGCGAGCTGCTCACGGGGCCTGCCCCCGGCTTCGCCCCTGGACTCGCCACCGGCTGCGCTTCCCCCATCATCTGCGCCCCGGCGCCGTCCTCTGGTCGACGCAGTCCCGCGGTCCGCAGGACGGCTGCGACGGCATCATTGAGCTGCTCGATGTCGGCTTCCAGGTCGAGGACCTTTTCCGCAGTCAATTCGGGATGGGTGGGCGCCAGACCGGCGGCGACGACGCGCGCCGCCGCCTCGATCAGCCCGCCTCCCGATTTGCCGGCCATTTCCTCCAGGGCATCGAGAACATGCCGCAACTGGCCGAGCTTCAACGGGCGGGCTTCCAGTCGAAGACCGCCGAGCACGATCGTTTCCGCCATCGCGCTACTCGTTGACGCTCAATGTGCCGATCGCGCCGGTCGCGTCGGCAAACGCGCTGAAGTCGAATTCCTGAATTTCGTAATCGTCGGTCTTGGTCGGCAGCGACAGTTTCGAGGCGGTGCACGCATTCAGCACGAGTGTCAGTCCGGCCGGCACGCCTTGCGTCGTCTTGCTGGTGTAGAATGTCGCCTTAAAGGTCGGCGTAAACCCCATTAGCTGGTTCGTGATTGCCAGCTTCTTGCCGGAACCGCTGTTGAACAAATAGCTGACAATCACCGAGGCGCCGGCGTCGGCTGCCGCGAAGGTATAAATGCCGGTCGCCATATTCACCGAATACTGACCGGGTGAAGACGGCGTGCCGACCCGGGTGAAGCGGTTGCCGGCAGTCGCGCCCGCGGCATAATACACACCAAGATCGTCGGCGAACGTGGCGGCATTGGCAACCGCTAACGTGTAGGGCAGCGTCGCGGGCACGATCGCCGCCTCGTTTTCTGAGACGGTCAGCCCACCGGCCGCGGGCGTCTGGCCAAAGAACAAGTCACCGTAGATCGCCCCGAAGATGCGAGCGAACTTGGCCTTGCCGCTGATCTTGCCCTGGCCGCGCGCAATATCGACCGGAAACTGGTACTGCCCCCACAATTCCCGAACCGTCCAATCCCACTCGATCTGCACCTCCTGCAGAATGCCGAACTGGTCGGGACCGATGCCGGAACCTGTAACATCGGTGCGGTTGCCCCACAGCGCCCCAGCGCCGAACGCGAGCTGCATGTCAGGCCACTCCTCCAGCAAAGGACGCGAGCCGCCGCTTCAAATCTTCCTTGGCGGCGAGAGCCTGGTTCCAGGCCGGTGTCAGTTGCGCCACTGGCGAGCCGGGAAAATAGTCGGCCCACCAGAGTTCGATCAACATATCGATCGGCTGCGGCACGGCACACCCGGCCAGCCTCCCGGCTTCGTCCGGGATTTCATTCTCATCCATTGTTCAGCTCCTGCTAGAGGCAGAGAATCTCGACCGGAATGATCGCGACCGCTTGGTCGCGAAGCACGCCTTCGGTAATCTCAATCTTTCCGGTGATGCACGCGTGCTGTACCATCTCGGGCACCCCCAGGTTCTGCACCCCCGTAACCGGGGTCGGTGCCAAGGCCGACTGGACCGCATCGATCAGCGGGTTGAGTACCGTCGTGGGTGCCATATAAGGGTCGCTCGCGTGGGCATAGACATAAAGTTCTACGACCAGCTTCCACACGGTCGGCGCGCCAAGCGCTGCAATGGTCGCGACTTCGAGCTTTTGCCGCATAAAAAGCGCCGGCTGCTCGGCGGCCGTGAGGTCGCTCCAGTGCCGCAGCTTCCGCCCTGCTGTGACAAAGTGTGCGGCGCCGGCGACCCGCTCGAACAACGCCGCATAGATCGGTTCGCGGCTGATCATAGCACCGCCGCCGCCAGTGCCGGATCGGTTGCGGTCGGCGCAACCCGCCGAAATGTCGAGACGGGCGTCACCAGCCGATATTGCGACAGCAGCAGTTTGACGTGCCCGCTCATATCCCGCTGCGAGTAGTTGACTGTTTCGCTGCCGCCGATGGCCCGCGAGACCTCCCCGATGCGGGTGCGCTCGCGGTAGCGCAGGCAGACCAGATCGGTGCAAGCCTGCGCGATATCGGGTGGAATAACCGGATATCCCGCGGTGTAGATGATCTCGACATTTTGCGGCCGAGCGGTGAAAACATAGCCGCGCAACACCAGCTCGGTCGGGCTGAATACATAACCGGCGCCGAACCCGCCATTATTCGACGCCGGCGGGATCGCAAGCCCGTCGATCGACAGCAGCAGGACGGCGGTGACCGGGAAGTTGCCGAATATGATCCGCTGCCCGCCAGTGCCGTCGCGCACCTCGTGCCAATCAGCCGACGCAATATTGCGGTTCAGCCATTTCTGGATGAACTGACTGGCTGCGGTTATCAGCCGGGACAACAACGCATCGTCAGTATCGGGGAAGGCGGCCTGCCCGGTTTGCAGCCAGGACTTGACCTCGCCGAGCGTCGTCAAATCGCCAAACGCCATCGCCGCACTCACATATCAGGATTCGGGACAGAATAGAGACGGCGAGCTGCCAGAAATGGCAGCGCGCTGGCCGGCTGCGGGGGAAATCAGCCCGGATCGCCCCCTCTCCCACAGCCCGGGGCGGGCGATCCAGGGCGTCCCCCGGGAATGACAGTCTTGAAGCTGACCGAAATAGATACGCCCGCGGTCAACCGTTGCCGATATTCGTGATCACACCCATCGCGAATGGCGCATAGACCGCGAGCACCTCTTCGGCATAGACACCGATCTGGCGCTGGCGGGTGACGACCGGCCAGTTGATCTGGTAGTAATCCTGGCGTGTCTTGATTTCTGCGACGTTCGGTACTTCGTTCGATTGGTACTGCACCGGCAGGTTTTCCGCCCAGCCAATGATCGTGCCGGGCGGGACACGCGGATGAATGCGAATCGGGATCCGCAGACCGCCATTGATCGCGAACGGGTTGTAGTAGAACTGCACGACCCCCGATCCGGTAAGCTGGTATCCGCCGGAACTTCCATCAGCCGGCGCGTCGAACCGCAGCAGCGGACCGGACGCGCTGCTGAGAACCTTGTCGGTGATGTTCTTCAGCTCCTGTGCATTGACGTACAGCACGGTCGGCGAAACCTGATGCAGGTCCCACATCGATTCGAACATTGCGTCGATCTCGCTGACCGAACCGCGCCCCGACGCGGTCAGAGGCGTACCGGTTCCCGCGGTCCCGGTTGCCATCGTCTTGACATAGGCGTTCGAACCGGGCTTCAGCGCCGTGGTCAGCAGACCGTCATAGGCATAGCTGGCATTTGTCGAGTTGTCGGCGGTAATCGCGGTCACGGGTTGACCCGTGCCGGCGAGCGGCGCAGCAAAAGCGGCGCTGTTGATCGTCGTGATCGCTGCGAGCTTTTCCGCGCCCGCGGGGCCGACATACCAGGCGTAAGCCACTGCGCCCTGAACCGCGGTTACAGCGCAGAACAGGGTCTGGCCGAGCGTCACCGCCTGGGTAGCGGCGGCGCTCTTATTGGACGAGCCGCCAGAGAGCGTATAGGTCTTTCCGTCCGCGCCGGTAATTATTTTCGTCGTCGCGACCCCGGCGGACAGGCTCGAGTTCTGGTATCCTTCGAGCGTCAGCGCGACGACAATCACCGAATAGGTTGCCGAGGGCAGTGTCGCCCCTGAACCGGAAGCGGAGAGCGACGGGGTCGACGGCGTGCCGAGGGCGAGCGAGGCATTGCCCGCGAGGATCGCCATCTCCTCTTTCAGCATCATTTTTTGCAGCAGGCGGAAGCTCATCCGCGCTGCGACATCCTCAAGCCCTCGTCCCGCGGAGATCGCCTCGTAGGTGGCGGCGTCCTCCTCGCCGATCGTCACGTAGCTGGCGGACTTGCTCGCGGTCGTGTAGCTCATCTGACCGGAGCGCTGACCCTCCGGAACCCAGCCCATTGCATCAAACCCGGAGCCGATCAGTGTGCTTACCTGCTTCCAGTTCGTCGCGGGTCCGGTGCCGCCGCTGACGCGCGGCATCACATTCCGGATCGGGGTGACGACCGGATACAGGTTTTTCGCCGGCGTCTGCAGGTCGTATGCGACGAGGCCAGCTCCGGTCGCAATCGTTTTCGCGAGATCGTCGTTGGGGTTCCTCTGAGCCTGCTTGATCAGCTCCAACGTGTCTTGCGTCACATTCATTGAGGTCTCCGGAAAACAGGATAAAAAAACCCGGCTTTCGCCGGGTCTCGATCGCTACGGTTTCGAACCGTGGATCAGGTCGGGTCTCTGTCGATCTGGCCAATGCCGCCGGGACGCATCGGATTGCGATAGGCGGCCTTGATCAGCAGCATGGTCTGCTCCGTGGGGCTCAGCTTCGCGAAGCGCTCGACGATGTCCTCATCCGCTGCGGGAAGCGCTGCCGCCCCGATGTCCTCGCTCTTGCTCACCCTGGTAAGCCCGTGCGGATATGCGATTGTCTGCGGTGGCAGCGGCGTTCGCGCAATATCGTCGACCTGCTTGGCGATGCGCCCGACGATGGCGGCGAGTTCGGTCACCATCTTGACGAGTTCGCTGCTCTGACCATGGTCCTTCGCAAGCTCGTCGGCGGTCGCCCATTTCTCAGCACCGGTCACGGCGGGCTGGCGGGCACGAGCAGCCGCATCGGTAGCATCAGCCGAACCGGACGGTACGCTGTCTCCGGCTTGCGACGACGGTCGGGCTGCTTGCGGAGCAGTCGCGTTTTTGCGGACGCACCTATCCGCCTCCTCCTTATTGCGATGGTGATGCCCGGAATCACCGCATGCCCAGATATGTATCGTCACATCAAACGGGAGTGCGGAGCCGTCGCGCATCGCGTCCTCGCCCGAGGCCTTCCAGCAATCGAATACCGCCTCGGGATTGGCCGGTCGATCCACCACCGAGATTTCGGTCAGTGCAAGCCCGGTGATGACGCTCCGGTCACCCGGATCGCGCGCCGTTACGCGGCCACCGATCGAGAACCCTTTATAGACACCCTGGATCACCTTTTCCCAGGCCTCGTCGTCGATGATTTTGGCGGCGAGATAAAGCCCCCTGTCATCGACAGTGGCCTCCTTCGCGACACCGACGGCCGAGGGCTGATGCATTTCGCGTATATTCGCGAACTTCATATAGTCGCCAAGAGCCGCTTTGAGCGCCTCTCGCTTGACGATCTCTCCCTGCTCGTCAAGAGCCTCGGTTGAAGCATACCCCCACACCATTCTCTGCTCGGCATCGATCTTGGCGATCGGCCAATAAAACCGCATTCGTGATCTCCCGGATTGTGCTCGGCCGCTGCCGGGCGTCATGGTCTTGCAGACCGCCATGGCTCCCACCCCGTTTATCGGCAGTGCTTTACCTACTCACGCAGCCACCGCGTCAAATCCCGGCCTTCGTGAGGCCGGCATAGAAATCAGGCCGCCAGGTTCCAGGGTGCCCAGGCTGTACTGTTCACGCCGGCGAAAAAAGCATGGTAGCGATCCATCACGAGCTGCGTCGCGAGCGGATAATTGTGACGCTTTGCCATGACCATGGCGGCGAAGCTGATCGGGCTATAACCGTCGGGGTTTGTCGCTCTACCCTGGTTCGCCGGATCGTTGGCACTCCGGCAGCAGATGCCGAATGCCTTACATAGTTGGCATGAACATCGTCCTTTGGCAGGATTGCCCTATAAGGCAGCATATTCGACGCTCAACCTACCGAACGTAATACTCCGGTACTCCCACAGGCTAAGCCTATACCAGCCCATGTCGTGGCACTTATGCCGGGGTACAGGTCGTACCACAACAAGCGCGATTTCCCGCCAATATATTGCCGTGCTGCTGCTGAACCACGTTCATGCCTAAATCGAATATCGTTACTTGGCCGGCCGGATCTCCACCTCCACCACCACGGCGTGTCAAACACGGCCGGGCGAGCGTCACCATGCTAACACTCGACAGGAGGCCGGTGAGAAAACGTGCGTCTATTCATTACAAGCCACACTGGTTGCCCCCGTTGCGTTGATCGTGACATCAACAAGGGTAAACAGTTCGTTCGCAACTGTGAGGTTCTGCACCACCGGACTGCCGCCGTGCGGGGTGACGGTGCAGACCACCGACGCGCCGTTCGCCGGCAGAAAGCCCTGCCGCCGACGCGGGGTGATGTCCGCCGTCATCGTCGCGTAGGGCCCGCCATTCGGGCCGGTCGGCTTGACCGGGTACTGCCTGATGACTGCGCCCGGAGAATGCGCCCGCGCCGTGGTGCCCAGATTGCCGCGGGCGCTGAAATTGACCGTGTTGGCCCCGACATTGACACCGGAGATCACGAATATCTCGGTGCCGCTCGCCGAGGCATACGGGTTCCCCGCGGTCGAGATAAACACCGACGCATCGGCAACCTCGACCGTGCCGCTGCCGCTCGCCGGGATCGACCCGACCAGCACCGTCTGCGGGATGACCGTCGGCTGTTCGTCCATCCATTCGTTGTCGACGGTGAAGTTGAACGCGCCGGCGCTGTCCTCGGTGATCGTCCACTTGAAGCCGCAGTTGACGCAGCCGATCGCATCGCCGTCAAAGAACCCGTTCGCATCCTGCGTCGCGGTGCCGGGGTCGTCATCGATCGAACTGTTGGAGAAGGCGAGATAGGCCAGGTCGAGCTGGAACAGGCTCGGCGGATAACAGGAAGGGTCCGCCATCGTGCATTCAAAGGCGCTCAGACCGGCCTCGCCGGTGTGGTTGCCGTAGTTCCAGATAAAGGCGTGACCGCGACGTGCGCTTTGGAACGCGGCCAGCGCGTCAAGCTGATGAGCGAAAGAGATATCCAGGCTGAGGATCGACTGGTCCTGCTTGTTCGCCATCCACAGCACGACCGGCAGGTCCTCGCCGGGATCGGCGGTCAGCAGCGCCAGCGTATCGGCATAGTTGCCGTCGCCGCCCCACGGCGTGCCGTCCGGCAGCAGAACCGCGTCGGGGTCGCTCCCGAGAACGCAGGCGGCGGCCGCGACATCCGGGATATAGGGCCAGCTCGCATTCCAGAAATTGCCCGGCCAGCTGCCGCAGCCGCGAATGTGCATCTGGAACACCGGGAAGATCGCCCAGATGCTCGAAATCTTCGGCGTCATCCGCATGCCGGTTTGCAGCGCGCCCATCGCGCCCATCGACTGGCCTTTCCAGCGGATCTGGTTCACGTCAAACCCGTAGTGATCGGCAAAGAACGTGAGCCAGCGTTCCAGCATCTTGCGGGTGCCGAGATGGCGCCGGTTGTCGACCATAAAGGGGTTGGGCGCGTCCTTGGCGCCGATGCCGGACCAGAAGGTTTCAAGGATTTCCTGCCCGTTGACGGCGCCGCTGGGCGACCACAACGAATCGCGAAACCCGATATGCAGCTCCTGTGTCGTGCTGTTCTGGAACACCGCGGCGGTGGTGGGCGCGCCGTCCCAGAAATAATACTGGTCCGCGGCCGGGATGAACGCCGTCCAGTAGTCGCCCTGCACCCCGCCTGTCGCGGGCCCGCCTTTGGCGGTCGCGGAGGATTGGTGCAGGTTGAGCAGCACCGCCTTGCCGGCCGGATCGGTTATCTGGTTGCCGCTGTTGGCGCGGCTGCCGGAGGCGGCCCATTTGATCGGGCGCGGCGTGGCGACGCTTTCGGCAATCGGGCCGACCGATCCGATAAAGGTCTCGGCCGGCGAGCCGGAACAGATCCCGCCGGGACAGTCGCGGGCGATGACGCCGTAATAGGCGGTCTCGGTCGCCAGCGCCGTGTAGACCTGCAACCCGGTAAACGGATCAAGCTCGGAGCCGAGATCGCTCAGCCGCAGCATCGGACTGCCCGCGCTCTGCCGGTTCGCCTGAGTGAACTGGTTTGTGGAGTTCTGCGGGCTGTTATCCGGGCTGCCGCCCGACAGCATCCCCGAATTGTTGAACTGCCGGTCGGCGATCACCGTCGCCGCGCCGTAATTGCCGGCATCGATCGGCGCGTTCGACCGGACGATCTTGTAGCGCCAGTCGTTGCCGGCCGCCCCGGTGTCGATGTCGGGCCAAGTGACAAAGGTCTGCCCGTTCTGGAACCTGGCATAGGTGCCGCCGGTGCCGAAGGCCTCGGATGCGCCGCCGCCTGCGGAGATCGGCTGACCGCCGCGGCGGAAGACAAGCTGCGCGTCGACTGCCGCCGCGCCGAGGACGCTTGCCAGCGCAATCAGCGGCAAGACCAAGTTTCGTCGCATTACGCCGTCCCGCATCAGGATGCGTACTGATAGAGCGAACAAGAGCCGGCCTGGATATTGCCCGAAGTCGTAACAACCCGGATGCCTCGGACCGGGCTGGTATTGGCGATGTATGTGCCGCCCAGGGTCAGAATCCGCTTTGCCGGCGCGGCATCGAGAATGTTGGACTGACCTGTCATTTTGTGCGTCGTCGTGCTGTTCGCATCATAAAACGACATTGTGAACGCCTGCGGGACGGTGTTGGACAGTCCGGCATTTCCCGAACGAATCTTGAAGCCGGCATCACCCGCGCTTCCGTGGCTTCCGAAACTACCCCCAGGAACACCGACGCCATAATTGGCCCATTCGTAGTTGTTGCCGGTGTCAAACGTCGCGTTGTCGGTCGAGATCTGAATGTTGAAGTCCTGAGCGTTGGTGGCTATCTGGAGGTTGCATCGGAGCTGATAATGCTTCCCGGTCAGGTTCAGCCAGGTCAGATGGTCGGCGGTGTTGCTCGCGGTCTGCGTCGAAACGAGCGTGACATCGCCGCTCCCGCCACCGCCGCCGCCGCAGGTCGTGCCGGCATCGACGAGGTTGCCGCTCGCGTCCTGGCGGACGCAGTTGCCGTTGACCTTGGCCCCGCTCCAGGTCACGACTTCGTTCGTGTTTCCAGTCTTTGTGCCGCCGGTGGTTCCGCCATTGCCGTCCGCCAGGACCGGCATATTCGCGGAGATGCCAAAGGTGGTGGTGCCGAAAACGGTCGAATAATCGGTGCCGTCGCTGCTCGGGCAGGCCCACGATCCGGGGCGGATCGTCAGCGCGGTCGTGCCGGACGCGCCCCGGAACAGCGAGGTCGTCGTGTTGACCGTGGCGTTGCCGGCGCCGGTGTTCAACAGGCAGGCGCTCCAGCCCGGTCCGAAACCGGCCGACCCGGCCTGCGGCAGCGTGTAGATAAAGCTACCAACCAGCACGGTTTTCGCCGCGTCTCCGGCGAGGACGGTGTAGTTGCCGCCGTCTTGGTCGTTGATAACGCTGGTCAGCGACAGCTTGCCGGCGGCCATGTCGAGGCCGGCACCGAGCGTGGCCGCGCCGAACGCGCCGGCATTGTTGTACTGCAGCTCGCCGTCCGACCCGGCCGGAGTTCCGCCGCCGCCCGGCGGCGCGACCCAAGTACCGTCGCCTCGCAGAAAGGTCGATGTCGAGGCGTTGGTTCCGCTGTTGAAGCGGTTGACTGAGACGGTACCTGTAAGCTGCCCGGCCGGGATGCTGGTTGCGTTCGTCAGGTTGATCGCGCTCGGCGTCCCGAGGTTCGGAGTCATCAGCGTCGGGGAATTGGCAAAGACCGCAGCGCCGGTGCCGGTCTCATCGGTCAGTGCGCTTTGCAAATTGGCGCTGTTCGGCGCGGCGAGCCAAGTCGCGATCCCTGAGCCGGGATGCAGCGCAACGAAGGCTCCGGCGCCGTCGCTGGTCTGGATATCCCCCGAGACGCCGGCAGATGACCCGCCGCCACCGCCGCCGGGAAAGCCGCAGCCGGCCTGGATCATCGCCAGGACGTCGTTGTTGTGGACGTGGGAGATGACGCCACTGCCGTCCGCCTTGTAGTGAACATCGCGGACTTGAATCTGTTGATTCGGAGCGCATTGTAGCGTGCGGGCTGCCGCCAGCCTTGCCTCAACAAAGCCGAGGGTGACAAAGACGGCAGGGAAAGCCAGCAAAGGAAAAGCCGCCCGGAGGCAGCGTGCCGATCGAGTCATGAGGCGTTTCCGTCAGAATGTCAGGAGTGATATCAGCAGCGCAACCGGACCCGTCATCATCAGGCGCGAACCTGCCCCGCCCTCCGGGAAGGCAAATCCTGGCAGAATGCCGACTCGTCGGGCGCCGGCTTACGGATCCAACTCTCTCAGGCTATCGTGGTTTGGCGGGTTCGGCCGGTGTCGGTACTGCAAGCGGCACTGGTCCTGCATCGCTGTAGAGTTGTACCTGCTCACCACCGGGGATCGGGCCGAAACCGAGGATGCCGCGGGCCTCGTTCACAGTGTAAATACCGCGGCGCACATAGATGTCGAGCACCCTGGCTTGTTCGATCGGCTGTATCGGCCGCGGATCCACCCAGGCGAATTCGAGGTCGGCATGGCCCATCCGGTCCTGAATGACATGGTCGATGAGATTCTTGACCCAGTTCTTCAGCGGCTCCAGCCCCTCGGCAAGCGCTGCCGAGTGTGCCGTCTCGGCCGTCGCGCGGTTGACCTGACGCGTGAAGGCCGTTGGCGACAGCGAGAAGGCGTAACAAACGATGCGGGCCAGCCATTCGTCGAATTCGTCCTTGTACGGCGCCTCGGTAAAAGCCTGGTAGGCCGTTCCGCTCGGCGCCCAGACGAGGCGCGTCCGCGCTCCGGTATTGCCCGCGAGCACACTGTCGAACCATTCCTGGAATTGCCGGATCTGCTCGGCATTCCAGCCCTCCGGAGCGGTCAGCAGTCCGGGCGGCACATTGCCCGTCGTGAAGTGCTGTAGTTGCATCATCTGGCGGCGCAGCGCGATGTTCACCGTCATCACGATCTGCTCGACCGGGCTGAAACCGTATGCCTTGTGCGGTCGCCTGTTGCGCGGCAGATACAGAAGGCCGTCGCTTGTCAACAGCTTCCACGGCTGGCCGTGGATGACCTGCTCATA
This sequence comes from Alphaproteobacteria bacterium, assembly GCA_050246595.1. GTDB lineage: Bacteria > Pseudomonadota > Alphaproteobacteria > ATCC43930 > CGMCC-115725 > DATARH01. The sequence continues at coordinate 27,263 of JBFWVT010000006.1, read as the reverse complement.
CGCCGGCGCAGGAGGCTTCGGTGCGCGCCCGGTAGCGTCGAACAGCAGCTTGATCGTAGCCCCATCGACAACATCGAGACCGATGATCACGCCGCCACGGTTGCGGCGCAGCTCGATGGCCGGTGCATCCAGCACCAGCATATCTTCCAGCAGCGCGCGCAGCCAGGTCGCGAATGTCGATGCACCGTCGGGCCGGTGCCAGAATTTCGCCATTTGCGCGGCGCGCGCCCGTACTTCACCGTCCGAATGGCACGTCAGCCGCGGCTTGATCGTCCAGTCGAGCTTTTCAAGCTGGTCCTTGCGCGTCTCGATAGCCAGACGGGTAATATCATGGCTGTCGGCAAGGGCGCGTAGCTCGGCAAAGGAGATCGGCTCGTCCGTGCGCGGCCCGTAAACCGTATTGATGCCGACCGGAAAATCCCACAATCGGAGGGCTTCCAATCGCGCCGGAACAGGCGGCTCGCCTGGCGAGAACGCCTCCCCCTGCTGCGCTTCCGGAAACAGCTGCCGCAAACTCGAGGCGGTGAAGGGCACGCGGGTACCACCCTGTGGCATCGGATGCTGCTCCGCTGCTAGAAGCTGGAAAGAGCGGCGCGCTTCCAGGTGTTCGGCGCACTGCAGAAATAAAGGTAGACACCGTCCGATTGCAGCGCGCCGGTTTGGCACGCGGCCGAACTGGATGCCGGAGTACCGATCGGCACCGACATTCCGGTGCTGTTGGCGCTGAGCGGCGTCGCGCTGATAACCCGAAAGTTGCTGCCGTCAAACTGCAGAATGACCAGTTCGTAACCGCTGGTACTGTTCGACAGGCTCAGCGAATTCTGTGCGCCGAGCGTGCCCGGGACCAGAATCTTTTCACCACTGCCGCCCTCCACCTGCACCGAGGCCGATTTGTTGTTGTCGCTCGCGATGGCGATCGTCCAGCCGGCGTTGATCGTCGCCACCGGCGGAAGCGTCACCGCCACAAAGCCGGCCGGCGAATTAAAGCTTGAAACCGCCGCGCCGTTGTCATCCAGTTTGGCGCTGTAGGCGCTCACTGCCGGAAAGAGCCAGCGACCTATCGTGCCGGTCCCCGCCATTCCGATCGCGTGCGCCGTTGCCGGCGAGGTCTGCAACACCCGGAAATTGCCGGCCCCGTCATATTGCAGCATCAGAAACTCGAACTGGTTGCCGGCCAGCGAGAGCGAGGTAACACCGGCCGCCTGGTCCTTCGGATACAGAATTTGCCCGCCGGCGGTGTCGTTGACCTGGACCGTGAGACCCTTGCCGCTGTCGGTGGTGAAACCGATCGACCAACCGGAAGGCAAGCCGGCAGTCGATGGCAGGGTGACGGTCAATCCGTCCACGGTGCTGAAACTCGACAGGACGGTGCCGTTGTCGGCGAGCGTCGCGGCATAGCCGGAACTTGCCGGATACAGCCAGTTACCCGGCCAGTCGCGGCTTTCGACCCCGTTCGCGGTCCGCGTGTTCCGGGTCGAGCTGGTCAGGCGGTACTGGCTGCCATCCGAGACCAGCTCGGCATATTCATAGTTGCCCGAACCGAGTGTCAGCGATGGGAGCACCTTACCGCCTGCCAGGATTGAGCCCGATGCCGGCGTCACCACGATGCCTTTGCCGTTGTCGCTGGCGAAACCCATCGACCAGCCGGCCCTGACCGCGCCGGGAGCGGGCAGGCTGACGGACAGCACATTGCCGGGCGCGTTGAACGAGGACAGAACCGTCCTGTCGTCAATCGGGACCGCGGTATAGGCCGCCGCCGCCGGAAACTGCCAGTGCGACCAGTTGCCGTTGCCGATCACCTCGATCCCGGTGGATTGCGGCCCGCGGTTAACGACGTTTCCGGCGAAAGTCGGGTTGATCAGCAGATTGCGCTTGCTTGCCGTCGCATCGATCGCGGTCGTACACGCAAAATACGGCGATACGAACGTATTCTGTCCGTCATGCGGCGTCGTGATGCTCAGACAGATCGGCGACTCTTCGAGATCAAGGGCAAAAAACGTATTGGCGTAGTTGAAGCCGTTTTCCAGCACAAGCGCCCGTCCGCCGGTGCCGCGCGCGGTGCCGGACCCGGAAATCCGCGAGAACTGCGTCTGTTCGAGAGCGAGCCCGGCGCCGCCGCCGGCCGACACGCAGGCGGCCCACAAATCACTGTCGAGGACGTAGTTGAACCGGCAGCCGCCGGCGGCGGAATCGGTATTCCTGTTGTTGACGTTCAGATGATCGAGCTTGATCGTGTTGTGGGCGTCGGAAAAATCGCCGTTGCCGATCACCACCGCATAATCCGGGGTATCGGCGAACACGAACAACAGCCCCTCCTGCTTGAAATAGAAGCAATCCGCCGGCGCCCCCGGTACGCCGCCGGAACACCGCACCTGCAAGACCGGACCCGCGGCGATGGGACGACCGTCGATCGTCGCGCCCCTGGAAATCAGCCGAAAGCCGCGACTCGCCTGGCCGGCATAGTCGATCGTCAGCATCGACGTGATCTTGTAGGTTCCGGATGACAGGTGAACCGGCCAGTTATTGGCGATGCCGGCATCGATCGCCGCCTGGAGAGCGGCCGTATCGTCGTGGGTTCCGTCGCCGACCGCGCCGCCGGCCATGCTCGGGCATCGTACATCGATCCACGGCTGACCCGAGCAGATCAGCACCTCGCCGTTGAACGTCGCCGTGCCGGTCGTCGAGAGCGTCGAGAAATCGCCCGGCGCCTGCGCCAGCGCGCTGCACGCGACAAGCGCGGTGCCGGTCAACGCCGCCGCCGCGAGGAGGCGGTCGATCCAGTTCGTCCGCTGCATCGCGCTCACCAGCGACGGGCCGCGAAGGCCTGTCCGGTCGTCGCGCCGTAAAGGCTGACCGCGCCGGCCGGTTTGTAGCCCGCCGGCGTTGCGAAGACCCCGCCATTGGCGGCGATCTGGATGCTGGCGCCGCCCGCCGATGCGATCCCGACATCCGAGATCCACAGCGCCGCCGACGAGTTGTTTTGCACGAGGAACCCGTTGTCCGGCACGAGACCGCCAAACAGCGTTTGCGAGGCGCCGCCGGTTGCCACCGTGCCGCTGCCATCGCTGGCGGGCGCCGCCGCGGTATTGACGACCGGCAGCGGGTTTTGCGGCCCGACCGGTATCGCCACGCCCTGCGCATTGCTCGCGGCCGGAACATGCACCGGCACCAGGCTGCCATTCCCGTCGAGCGCGGTCGCCAGAACCTGCACGGCGGTATTGGCGTCTTTCACCAGAAGTGTCATGGAACCTTGTTCTCCCTCGCGGCGAGCCGCCGATAGGTTTCGAAAATACCCTCCCCGGCGCGCGGCTCGACCAGCAGCTCGGTGAGCGCCCATACCAGCGCGTCGACCCGATCGGGCGATCCGCCCGTCGCGCCGCGGTCGAAACCGCCCCGAACACCCGGGACGAACGCGCACATCTGATCTTCGAGTTGCGGGAACGCGCCGACATGGCGTACCCGCCCCTGCTCGTACAGTGCGGCGACCGGCTCGGCGCGCGCGGTCTTGCCGCGCGCCGCCCGCACCGCGCGGAACGGCACGTTGGGATCGATCATGCGCAGCGTGGCTTCGACCATCTCGCCGCCGTTATTGACCTCCGCGACAACCCGGTCGGCGGCATGGGCGCGATAAGCCGTGATCGCGGCGCGCGCCCATTCGGCCGGGGCATAGCGGCCCGAGGCGTCGGCCAGCACGTGACCCTGTCCCCCGGCATCGGCGCCGGCGACGATGATCCCAGTCTCGTCGGCCTGTTCGCCCGACGCGGCCGCCGGGTCGATCGCGACGACGATGCGCGCGAGTTCGGGCGCAGCGCTCGCGCGCGCCGCTTCGATAATGGCCCGGCTCCACAGGGCGCCCGGCACGTCTTCGAGGATCTCGCCATCGAGTTCCTGGCGGCCGAGCCGGGTTCCCCGGTAGCGCCGGATGATCTGTTCGAGAAAGGCGGGCGCCAGATTGTCGCGGTTCTCCGCCGTTCTGCCGCGCGTCACAACCACCGTCGGATCGGCAAGAAGCGTCCGGACCAGAGAAGTCGGCCGCGGCGTCGTCGTCACGACGGCGCGCGGGTCCCGCCCAAGCCGCAGGCCAAGCATCAGCATGTCCCAGGCCTCGGGATAGCGCCACGCCGCGAGTTCGTCGCACCAGGCCAGATCATGCTGCGGACCGCGCAGCCGCTCCGGCTGGTCGGCGCTGAACAGCGTCGCAACCGCGCCATTCGGCCAGGTGAGCCGCCGCTTCGACGGTTCGTAACGCGGGCGCTCGCGGGGCGGCGAAATGCTCAGAACGCCGCTTTCCCCTTCGACCATCACATCGCGCGCATCGGAAGCGGTCGGCGCGACAAAGGCGATGCGGCGCGCCGACCCGCTTATCGCGCGGGCGCGCACCAGCTCGGCGCCGGTGCGGGTCTTGCCGAACCCGCGCCCGGCGAGCAGCAGCCAGACGCGCCACTCGCCTGCAGGGGGCAGTTGGTTCGACCGCGCCCAGAAGCGCCAATCGTGCAGTATCGAAACCGCCTGATCCGGGGTCAGCGAGCGGACCAGCTCCTCCCGCACGATCTCCGGCTGCGAGGCGAGCCAGTCGGCGTGCAAACCCTTCACGCGCGTCCTCCGCCGGATCGGCTGCGGGATTCTTCTCACGCCGTCGCGGCGCCGCCGGAAACATGCCGAGATGGCGCGCGATCGCGTCCAGCGCGGCATTCTTGTTACAAGACTTGATCCGATTGCTGCCGGACCGCGCGCCGAGGCGATCTCGCAAAGCGAGGCCGCCTCGGCGTCATCGGGTCCGTCCGGCGACCTCGGCACGGCTCGCTCCGTTCCCGAGTCGAGGCTTCCGAATATCAGCGAAGGCGATACGGGCCGCTTTCAACGGGCACGCGCCCGACGGTTATGCCGGGGCACGCAACGCGTTCCGCTGTTTTGCTAGGGCTCGCCTGTTCCGGCACACAGTCCTTCGGAAGACAGGCTTGCGGAGGACGGGAAGTCTGGCCGGTTGCCGCGCCGGCACCGCGAAGCGGCGCGGCGACAATCGACCAGCCAACTCGCCCACCTTCGATACGATCGGGGCGCGCTCGGCTCGCCGCCGCGCCCAATTCCGTCATTGTGGCGATCTTATATCAGATCGATCCGGATTTGTCAACAGAAATATGCGATTTCCGCACTATCGTGCCGTTGCCGAAATGCCCCTCCAACGCTCCGAGGGCGGCAACGAGAATCCCGGACGCGGCTTCCTGACTGACGCGGCGGCCGTTCCATCCTTGCTCGACGGCCCATGCTTTCAACGAGCGCTCCCAGCCAACGACATGCCAGACGCATGATCCCGCCGGCGAAGCGATCCCGCCAATGGCCTGGATCGCGCGCCACACCGCATTGCGCGCCGCCTCGATGCGCATACCGGGACCTTCATCACCGCCCCGCGACCGGCCTTCCCCGAACCGCAGCTGGGAGAGGTCGAGCGCACGCAGCGGATCGAGCTGCGCCGTCGCAAAACGAGCACGAAAATCCTCCCCGGCCTGTCGCATGCCGGGAGTGATCGAGCCGCGGCGTTCCATGACGGCGAGCGTGTCGAGCGCGCGATACGGCCGCGAAACACTCCCCTGCGTATCGATCAACGCTCGGTCGAGCCGTTCAATCGGGCCCTGGCGCAACCGTTCGACGGTCGGTCGGTTGGCCTCCGAGATAACCCGCTCGCGGTGTTTGACCGCACCGCGCCTCATCGATTTCCTCCGCGATTGTCGCGATCTTCAAGAACAACACGCGAACATTTGGGGCGCAGAGCCGCCCGGGAAATCCGGTCCATACGCCGCAGGAAACGGGGCGACGGTTGCCCGGTGGGTCGCCCGCTCCTGCCCCCGACGGCCTCGGCCAGCGCCTCGATCTCCTTGAGTTTGCGCCGTTCGGCAAGGCTTTCCGAGGGCAGATAGCAGACCGCGTGATGCTCGGGGCAATAGACCGAGCCGAGGCGGCGCGGCGCGGCGCAACAGGTTTGCCCTGTCGCCGCACGGCTTTCCCGATCGAATACGAATGCGCACCCTCCCTCCGGTTCGGGTTCGGCAATGGTCGGCGGCTCGGCGCTGCTTGGTGTCCCCCTCGGCATGTGCATCATCCCCTTGTCATTGCCGCGCCCGACATATATCATTTGGCAAAAATTGTCAATATAGCAATTAATAAAGGTGACGAAATGGATGCGAACTGGTTCCAACAGGCGTTTGACCGCGCCGGGGTCACTCAGGCCGATCTCGCGCGCCATCTAAGGCTGGCGCCCTCGGCGGTCTCGCGCATGATGAAGGGCGAGCGCCAGATGAAGCTGCTCGAAGCCGTGCAGGTCGCCGATTTTCTCGGCGTCTCGCAGGAGGAAGTGCTGCGCCATGCCGGCGCTGCGGTCGATCCGCCGTCGCGCAGCGAGCCGCCGCGCCGGGGCCGCCCGCCGCGGCAGATGCCGCCCCGTCCGATGACACCCGGCCTCCCGCCTTCCGGACGCGGCGACATGATCCCGATCCGCAGCGCCGCCCGCGGCGGCGGCGAACAGGAGATGTTTCTCGGCGACGGTCCGATCGGCTACACGCCGCGGCCGACCAATCTCGCCGGCGTGCGCGACGCCTATGCCATATACATGATCGGCGACAGCATGGAGCCGCGCTACGAACAGGGCTGGCTGCTGCACGTCAACCCATTCAAACCGCCGATCCGCGGCCGCGACATCGTCCTCTACAAGACAAACGACGCCGTGCTGATCAAGCAGTTCGTGCGCTGGGACAGCGAGGCCCTGATCCTGCGCCAGCTCAACCCGCCGCTGGAACTCCGCATTCCGCGCGAGGAGGTCCGCGACTGCCATCTCGTCGTCGGCGTCGATCAGGAGGGCTGACGACCGGCCGCTCCCGATCCATGTCGAGGGTCAGGAGGCGCGGTCGCGGATGCCCCCTAATGCCCCGCGCAATGAGCGCAGCAGTAGATCCGGCCACCGGCTTCAACACCGTGTCCGATGATCTTGCAACCGCAATGCGCACAGCTCGGCGCCATCGCATGGATCGCGCATTCAAAGCTGTCGAATGTCATCGTCTGCCCGGCGCGGACGACCTGAAATGATTTGTCGTAATCGTTGCCACAGACATCGCATCGGGCCATTTGCCTGCTCCTCTGTCGATCTTCCTGGAAACGGCCGCGTCCTCGCAAAGTTTCGGGAGGACGCCAACCGGCCATAGAGGCTTTGTCATGGCCCAAGCAGCAGGCTACGATGGCGCCAGCAGCTTGATCTTCCGGGAGCGGCCGACATGCGCACCAGCTTTACCGTCAACGACATGACGATCCACCGGGTCGTTGAGCAAGAATACGGGTTCACCCCGCTGTTCGAATTTCTGCCGAACCTGACCAAGGAACGGTACGAGGAAAACCGCTCCTGGATGGAGCCGGCCGGCTGCGATCCGAAGACCGGCAATGTCGTGCTGTGCTTCCAGTCCTATGTCGTCAAGACGCCGCACCACAACATCCTGATCGACACCTGTATCGGCAACAACAAGAGCTTTCCGCTGCGGCCGGCCTGGGACGGCAAGACCGACGGACACTGGATGGCGGCGCTGAAGGCGGCCGGTTTCGGGGTCGAGGACATCGATTTTGTCATGTGCACGCACCTGCACGGCGACCATGTCGGCTGGAATACGAGGCTCGAAAACGGTCGCTGGGTCCCGACCTTTCCAAAGGCGCGCTATCTGTTCTCGAAAAAGGAATACGAGTACTGGACCAGCAGCCAGCAGACGATGATGCCGACCGATCCGATCAAGGAAAGCGTGCTGCCGATCGTCGAGGCCAACCGCGCCGAGCTCGTCACCAGCGACCATGCGCTCAACGACCACATCCGCCTGATGCCGACCCCGGGACACACGCCCGATCATTTCGCGGTCTGCGCCGGGCGCGGCGGCGATCAGGCGGTGTTCACCGGCGACCTGATCCATTCGCCGCTCCAGGCCCGCTACCCCGAGCTGGTCATGCGCGTCGATACCGACCGCGATCAGGCCGTCGCCACCCGCCGGCGCTTTTTCGAGCGCTACTGCGACACCGACACGCTGTGCTGCACGATGCACTTTCCGTCGCCCTCGGTCGGCCATGTCAAACGCTGGGACAACGGCTTCCGGCTCGAATACGTGAAGGGCTGACGGGAGCCGCATGCGATGTTGACGGCTCCGCCATGCTGATGACGCTTTCCGGCCCGTCGCGGCCGCCGCTCGCCGGCGGCAAGCCGCGCAAGCTCGTGATCCTGCTGCACGGCCTCGGCGCCGACGGCAACGATCTGATCGGGTTGCAGCAATATTGGGGGCGGAGGCTGCCCGATGCCGAGTTCGTATCGCCAAACGCGCCGTTCCCGTGCGACATGGCCCCCTACGGCTATCAATGGTTCAGCGTGCAGGACCGCACGCCGACTTCCGTCCTGGCCGGGGTGCGTGCCGCCGCGCCGTCGCTCGACGCCTTTATCGACGAGGAGCTGAACAAGCGCGATCTGACCGAGAGCGACGCGGCTCTTGTCGGGTTCTCGCAGGGAACCATGATGTCGCTGTTTGTCGGTCTGCGCCGCACCCGCCCGCTTGCCGGAATTCTCGGCTATTCCGGGCGGCTTATCGCCCCCGAGCTGTTGGCGAGCGAATTGCGGTCGCGCCCGCCGGTGCTGCTGGTCCACGGCACCGACGACCCGCTCGTGCCGTTCGAGTCGATGGCGAGCGCCGAGGCGGCGCTGCGTCAAGCCGGGGTCCCGATCGAGACCCTTGCCTGTGTCGGCATCGAGCACGCGATCGACCCGGAGGGGCTCGAACGCGGCGGACGCTTTCTGCGCGACGCGCTCAGCGGGGCGCGTCCTTAGCCGGGGTCGCGGCGGTCTTCACGAGCGGTTCGAGTACGGCCAGCATCGCCGCGGAATCCCATTCGGCCTCCCCTTCGACCCGTCCGATCTCGCGCCCCTCGGCGTCGAGCACGATGCTGGTCGGCAACCCGCGCACCCCGAACGCCTTGCCGACCTCGCTCTTCGGGTCGAGATAGACCCTGACCTTGTCGAGACCCAGCCTGGCCAGAAACGGCGTCACAGCCTTGTCGCCGCCGCGATCCTGCGAAATCGCCACGACTGCCAGCCTGCCGGCGAGCTTCTCCTGCAAGCGTTCGAGAGACGGCATCTCGCGCAGGCAAGGCTGGCACCATGTCGCCCAGAGATTGACGACAGCCGGCCTGCCGCGGAAATCGGCAAAACCGGCCGGCTTGCCTTCCATATCGGTGAAGCCGACCTCGGGTGCTGGAAGCGGCGCCGCAACAGGGCTAAACTGCCCAAAGGTGACGTTATTACGAGACTTGTCGGCCGCCGAGGCCGCTGTCGATGCCAGGAGGAGCGAAATCGCCACGCCGCGCAACAACGCCGAGCCTCGCCCAGGGGACCACCCGGCGGACCGCCAGCGGGACCAGCGCGACCGCACTGCCGCCGGCGACGCCAATCCGATGTGGGGCGGGCGGTTCGCCGGCGGCCCGGCCGCGATCATGCGCCGCATCAATGCCTCCATCGATTTTGACAAGCGCCTGTACGCCGAAGACATCGCCGGCTCGCAGGCGCATTGCGCAATGCTTGTCGCACGGCGCATCATTTCGCCGGAAGATGGCGCGGCGATACGCCGGGGTCTAGGGCAGATCCGGGCCGAGATCGACAGCGGCGCCTTTGTCTTCAGCGAGGCGCACGAGGACATCCACCTCAATATCGAGGCGCGGCTCGCCGAGTTGATCGGTCCGGCCGCCGGACGGCTGCACACGGCGCGCTCGCGCAACGATCAGGTCGCGACCGATTTCCGCCTGTGGGTGCGCGGCGCGATCGATCGCCTTGATACGGCGCTGCGCGAACTTCAGAGCGCGTTGATCGATCAGGCCGAGGCGCATGCCGACGCCGTGATGCCGGGTTTCACGCATCTCCAGATCGCGCAGCCGGTCACGTTCGGGCACCATCTGCTGGCCTATGTCGAGATGCTCGGGCGCGATCGCGGCCGGTTTGCCGATTGCCGCATCAGGCTCAACGAATGCCCGCTCGGCGCCGCCGCCCTCGCCGGCACCGCCTTCCCGATCGATCGCGACGCGACCGCCGCCGCGCTCGGCTTCGACCGGCCCGCCACCAATTCGCTCGACGCCGTCTCCGACCGCGATTTCGCGATCGAGTTTCTGGCAGCCGCTTCGCTCGCCGGCACGCATCTGTCGCGGCTGGCCGAGGAGATCGTGGTCTGGGCCAGCGATCCGTTCGGTTTCATCCGGCTCAGCGATGCGTTCACCACCGGCAGCTCGATCATGCCGCAAAAACGCAATCCCGACGCGGCCGAGTTGGTGCGGGCCAAGACCGGCCGGCTCGCCGGCGCGCTTATCGGCTTGTTGACGGTGATGAAAGCGCTGCCGCTCGCCTATCAAAAGGACATGCAGGAGGACAAGGTTCCGGTGTTCGAGGCGAGCGACGCGCTCGAATTGTGTCTCGCGGCAATGACCGGCATGGTGCGCGACATGCGCCCCGATCGCGAGCGGCTGCGCGAAGTCGCCGGGCGCGGCTTCAGCACCGCGACCGATCTGGCGGACTGGCTCGTGCGCACGCTCGGGATGCCGTTTCGCCGCGCCCACCATGTCACCGGCGAAATCGTCAGGCGCGCCGAATCCAGAGGCTGCACGCTCGCCGAACTGCCGCTCGCCGACCTGCAACACGTGGAGCCGCAAATCACCGCTTCGGTGTTCGACGTGCTCGATATCGATCGCTCGATTGCCAGCCGGACCAGTTTTGGCGGCACCGCGCCAGTGCGGGTGCGCGAGGCCGCCGCCGCGGCGCGGCGCAGGTTTCTCGCATGAGAATTTCCCGCCTCGGCATCGCGGTGCTGCTGCTCGGACTGGCGCTCACGGGGTGCGGCAAGAAAGGCGATCCGCAACCGCCCCCGGACGTGCCGCATACCTATCCCAGGGTCTATCCCAGTGTCTGATGTTTTCGCGTACCGCGACGGGGTGCTGCATGCCGAGAACGTCTCGGTCGCGCATATCGCCGATTCGGTCGGAACCCCGTTCTATGTCTACTCCGCCGCGTCGCTGGGCGCCCGCTATCACGCCTTTGCCGAGGCGTTCGCGGCCGAACGGCCGCTGATCTGTTTCGCCGTCAAGGCGAACTCGAACCTCGCCGTGCTGCGTCTGCTGGCTCGGCTCGGCGCCGGCGCCGATGTCGTCTCGGAGGGCGAGCTGCGCCGCGCGCTTGCCGCCGGCATCCCGCCGACGCGGATCATTTTTTCCGGGGTCGGCAAGACCAGCGGCGAGCTGGCGGCCGCGCTTGCCGCAGGCATCCGGCAGATCAATATCGAGTCGATCCCGGAGCTGCACCGGCTCAGCGCCGTCGCGCAAGCGCGCCGCCAAACCGCCCAGGTCGCGATCCGGGTCAACCCCGATGTCGATGCGCTGACCCATGCCAAAATCTCGACCGGCAAGAAAGAGAACAAGTTCGGCATCGATATCGACGATGCGGTCGATGCCTACGGCCTCGCCGCCGCGCTGCCCGGCGTCGAGCCGGTCGGCGTCGCGGTGCATATCGGCTCGCAGCTCCTCGATCTGGCGCCGTTCCGCCGGGCGTTCGGGCGTGTCGCCGAGCTTGTCCTCGAATTGCGCGGCGCGGGTTTCGCCGTGACCCGGCTCGATCTCGGCGGCGGTCTCGGCATCCGCTATCATGCCGAAAACCCGCCGGAGCCGGCCGTCTATGCCGCTCTGGTCCGCGAGATCTTCGGAACGTTCGATCTCGATCTGGCGTTCGAACCCGGCCGCGCTTTGTGCGGCCCTTCCGGGTTGCTGGTTGCGCGGGTGGTTTATGTCAAGGACGGTGCGACACGGCGCTTCGTCATTATCGACGCGGCGATGAACGACCTGATCCGCCCCGCGCTTTACGACGCTTGGCACGACATCGTACCGGTGCGGCTTCCGGCGTCCGGAGCAGTGTTGACACCGGCCGATGTGGTCGGCCCGGTCTGCGAGACCGGCGACACGTTTGCCGCCGGGCGCGATCTGCCTCCGCTCGCGGAGGACGATCTGCTCGCGCTGACCAATACCGGCGCTTACGGTGCCGTGATGAGTTCAACCTATAACAGCCGGCCGCTGGTGCCCGAAGTGCTGGTTTCGGAGAACCGTTTTGCGGTCATTCGGGCGCGGCCGAGCTTCGAGGCGATGTTACAGATGGACGCGATTCCGGAGTGGCTCGCTGCGCCCTGCGGCATCCCGGTCCCTCCGTCGCCGTCCCGCCGAGGTAACGCATGCTGAAGATCTTCCGTTCGGAAAACCGGCTCGCTCTGCGGATGCGGCTCGCCCGCGCGGCGCTGTTGTGGGAACGGGTCTGGCCCGCCTCCTGGCCCGCCCTCTGCGTCCTCGGCGTTTTCGCGGCCGTCGCGCTGCTTGATCTGCTGCCGGGATTGCCGGGCCTGGCGCATGCCGCGATTCTCGCGCTCTTCGCGGTCGCGTTTGCCGCGTCGGTGGTATGGGGCCTGCGCGCCGCGCGGCGCGGCGGCTGGCCGGATACGCTCGCGGCGCGGCGCCGGATCGAGCAGGCGAGCGGGCTGCCGCATCGTCCGCTCCAGGCTCTCGACGATCACCCGAGCGCGCCGCTCGATGACAACGCCAAGCTGCTCTGGGCGGCGCACCAGCGGCGGATGGCGGCGGCGCTGCGGCGGTTGCGTGTCGGCTGGCCGATTGCCGGTTTGGCGCGGCGCGATCCGTGGGGCATTCGCTCGGTTCTCGCAATCCTGCTGCTGCTGGCCGTCATCGATGCCGGGACCGACTGGCGCGATCGTGCATTCCGCGCCGTTCAGCCGAGCTTCGCCGCCTCCGCGGCAGCACTGCCGACCAGCTTCGAGTTGTGGGTGAGCCCGCCCGAATACACCGGGCTTGCACCGCAATTCCTGCGCGCGGATGTCACCGGGACCGCGCCGGTCGCCACCGGCAGCGTGCTTCTTGGCCAGGTTCACGGCGGCGGCGAGGTGCCGCTTCTTGCAATCGACGAAACCCGCGAGGCGTTCGCCGCGGTCGACAAGCAGAATTTCCGGATCGAGCGGAAGCTGACCAACGGCAAGGAGCTGAGTCTGCACCAGGGCGGCAACCTGCTCGGGCGCTGGGGGATCGAGATCGTCCCGGACAATCCGCCGACGATCGCGTTCGCCGAGCCGCCCGCGGCAACCGCGCGCGCGGCGCTGCGCCTCGCCCTCCGGGCGGCGGACGATTACGGTCTCGCGAGCGCGAAGGCGATGATCCGGCTCCCCGAATCCGCCGCGGACGAGACGATCGAACTCGATCTGCCGCTGCCGGGGCTGAGCCTGAAAGAGGCGGAGGCGGCGAGCTATCATGACCTCACGCCGCATCCTTGGGCCGGTCTGCCGGTCGAGATCCGTCTCGTCGCCACCGACGGACTCGGCCAGACAGGGGAAAGCGAGCCGGTCCGGACGACCTTGCCGGAACGCGAATTCCAGCATCCGGTGGCGCGCGCGATCATCGATCAGCGCAAGGAGCTGGCTAAGGACCCGCGCTCGGCCGCTGCCGTCGCCGAAATCCTGGGCGACCTGAACAGCCGTCCGGCGCTGTTCCGCGACGACACCGTCGTCTATCTCGGGGTGCGTATGGCGCAGCAGCGGCTGCGCAGCGACAGCAGCAAAGAGTCGATCGCTGCCGTCTCCCAGCTGTTGTGGGACACCGCCCTGCGCATCGAGGACGGCAATCTCTCGCTCGCCGAACGCGACCTGCGCCGCTTGCAGCAAAAGCTACAGGAAGCGCTCGCCAAGGGTGCTCCCGATGAGGAGATCGAGCGCCTGATGCAGGAACTGCGCGACGCGCTCGACCGCTATCTGCAGGCAATGGCCGAGGAAATGCGGCGACGCCCGCCGCAGGAGGCAACCCAGCCGATCGATCCCTCTCAGATGCTCACCAGGCGCGATCTGCAGCAGATGCTGGATCGCGCCCGCGAGATGGCGCGCAGCGGAGCGCGCGACCAGGCCCGCGAACTGCTCTCGCAGCTTCAGGAGATGCTGGAAAACCTGCGCACGGCGCAGCCCGGGCAAATGCAGCAGCAGGGCGAGGGGCAGGCGCAGCAGATGATGCGCGGCTTGCAGCAGTTGATGCAGCGTCAGCAACAGCTTCTGGACCGCAGTTTCCGCGCCCGCTCCAAGCAGGGCGAGGCCGGAGAGTCTGACCGCAACGGCCAACCTCAGACCGGAGAGCAGCAGGGCGCCCAGGGCGAGGCCGGCGAAATGGGTGAGATGGGTGACGCCGCCGGCCAGCAGGAGGCGCTGCGCCGTATGCTCGGCGAGATGATGCGCCAGCTCGGCGAGGGGGCAGGAAACATCCCCGAACCGTTCGGGCGGGCAGAACGCTCGATGCGGGACGCCACCGGCGCGCTCGGACGCGCCCGCCCCGGCGAGGCGATCGGTCCGCAGACCGATGCGCTCGATCAATTGCAGCAGGCAGCGCGCGATCTGGCCCAGCAGTTCCAGAACCAGCTTGGCAGCGGTTTTGGCAAGCCCGATAACAGCGAAGTCGGAGCGACCGATAACCGCCCCGGGCGCGACCGGACCGAGCGCGACCCGCTGGGCCGGCCGGTTTCGAACAACGGCACTTTCGATCGCGGCGACGTCAAAATCCCGGACGAAAACATCCTGCAGAAATCGCGCCGCATTCTCGATGAGCTGCGCCGGCGTGCCGGCGAGCGTACTCGACCGGAGATAGAACTCGACTATATAGAACGACTATTAAGACGTTTTTGAACCTGTAAATTTTATAAACTGCCGGAAATCGGCCCGATCGCCTTTGCAAACTGACGACGCTCCGTTATATTTTGACACGTGCCGTGACGCTTTGTAAAACTAACCGGTCTTGGCTGGACGGAGCGTCGGGCATCGTTGTCTATAATAATCCAGATCGGGGACGATGGATCGACGTCAGTTTCTCTCGTTCATCGCCGGCACCGTGGCCCTGCCCTCCGCAGCCTATGCCCTCCCATCACCGCCGCCGCGTCCGCACCGGCTCAATCTTCTGAACGCGCATACAAAGGAGACCTTCAGCGGCGTTTACCGGGACGATAACGGCCCGATCCCGCGGGTCATGGACGAGATTTCGGTCTTGCTGCGCGACTTTCATTCCGGCGACAAGATCGGCATCGATGTCGATCTGCTCGATTTCCTGTCCGGGGTGATGCAATCCATCGGCCACCAGGGGCGAGTGACGATCCTGTCCGCTTACCGCACCCCGGAAACCAACGCGATGCTGGCGCGCAAGGGCTTCAAACCGGCCGAAAACAGCCTGCATCTCTATGGCCGGGCGCTCGATGTCCATTTTGGCGACAAGCTTGCCGACGCGATGAAGGCTGCTCGGGCAATGCAGCGCGGCGGTGTCGGGTGGTATCCCCATTCCAGCTTTATGCATATCGACACCGGTCCGGTTCGCAATTGGGATATCGACAAGAAGGATCGCGGCGGCACCCTTCTCGCCGGCAACCGCAAGATCCAATTCGACAAAAAAGGCAGGCTGCTGGTCGCTAAAGGGAACGCCGTTCCGAACAAGATGCCGACCGCGCTGCGCGGCGAAACCCCGCTCAGCGCTCGCGAGCGGCTGGCTCGCTTGCGCAAGCTCGCACGCGCCGAATACCTGGCCCGCGCTAAATAATTTGCCCGATCTCGCCTTGGCTGGCCCGGTGCGCCAGCCAGGCTCGCGCCGCCTCGTCGCGCCCCGGCTCAGAGCGCCTCATTGGTCATGATGATCGTGCCGGAAGCGGCAAACATGCCGCCGACCCCATGGCATACCGAGACCTTCGCCCCTGACACCTGGGCCGGTGCGGTGCCGCGCATCTGGCGCACGCTCTCCTGCAGCGCATACATGCCGTACATACCCGAGTGCATGTAGGACAGCCCGCCGCCATTGGTGTTCAGCGGCAGCCTGCCGCCCGGCGCGGTGTTCCTGTCCCAGACAAACGAGGCCGCCTCGCCGCGTCCGCAAAAGCCGAGATCTTCGAGACCATAGATCGGCAAGTGCGCGAAGGCGTCGTAGATCATCAGGTGATCGACATCATCATGCGCGATGCCGGCTTCCCTGAAAGCGGTCGGTCCGGCGACCCGGAAGGCGCGCGAGGAGGTAAAATCCTCCATCTGGCTGACCATTGGCGTCTCGACCGATTCGCCGGTGCCGAGCAGATAGACTGGCTTCTGCGGGAAATCCCTGGCGCGGTCGGCCGAGGTCAGGATCAGCGCGCCGCCGCCATCGGTCACCAGACAGCACATCAACAGGCGGAATGGATACGCGATCATTCGCGAATTCAGCACGTCCTCAACTGTGATCGAGTCCTTGAATGTCGCGCGCGGGTTCTTCGCGGCCCATTCGCGCTGAATGACCGACACCATCGCGAGCTGCTCCTCGGTGGTGCCGTAGGTCTTCATGTAGCGCAACACCGGGATCGTGAAGAGGGTCGGCGGCCCCATCGGTCCGTATGGCATCTCAAACTGGCCTTGCAGACTGCCCGGGGTCACGACCGGGCGGGAGCGCGCCACCCCGGAGCGGCCGCTTTCGCCATGCGTGATCAGCACGGTCCTGCACAGCCCTGATTCGATCGCGGCGGCGGCGTGGCGGACATGGATCATAAACGAGCAGCCGCCGACCGCCGTGCCGTCCACCCAGCGCGGGGTAATGCCGAGATAATGCGCGATCGTGACCGGCGTCTCGCCGGCCGTCGCGACGCCGTCGATATCCTTCGGTCCGATGCCGGCGTCCTTCATCGCGTTCAGCGCGGCGTCGGCGTGCAACCCGATCTGCGACAGGTTCGGGATGCGGCCCAGCTCGGTCGTCTCGGCGGCGCCGACGATCGCAACGGATTTCGGTTTCATGTCGGTCAGCCTTTCGCCGGGCGGAACAGCGGCAGGGTAATCTCGTCGTCGATCTTCTCGAACGCAACCTCGACCGGCATGTCTAGGACAAGCGCCTCCGGCGTCTGCGGGCAATCGACGATGTTGGTCATCATCCGCGGTCCCTCGTCGAGTTCGACCACCGCGATCGCATAGGGCGGCGTAAAGCCCGGCACCGGCCGGTGGTGGATCACATAGGAGTAAAGCCGTCCCCTGCCGCTGGCGCGGAACACGGCAACCCCGCGCGACGCGCATTCCGGGCAGAACGGCCGCGGCGGAAAATAGGTCTTGCCGCAGGAATCGCAGCGCTGCAGACGCAATTCGCCGGCGCGCGTTCCCTCCCAGAAATGCATCGTTTCGGGTGTCGGCGCTGGCCGCGGCCGCTGTCCTTCGGGCATCCGTTCTTCCCCGGGCTGGTGCCCTCCCTGTCGCCCCCGCTCGCGGTGCGGAAAGAAGGGAGGGGTTGATGTCGAATCAAGGTTGCTGCGCCGGGCGGCCTGCGGCAAACGGAATCTGCACCAAAGGAGCGGAGACGCCGATGATTACCCCCGCCTATGTCCGCACGATGGCGGCCTATAACGCCGAGATGAACCGCCGCCTGTACGGCGCCGCCGGACGGCTTGGCGAGGCCGAGCGGCGTGTTTCGAAAGGCGCCTTCTGGAGTTCGATCCATGGCACCCTCGTCCACATCCTGTGGGGCGATCACCAGTGGATGAGCCGTTTCGACAACTGGCCGCGCCCGGCCACGCCGATCAAGGAAAGCGACCGGTTTGTCGAAGACTTTGCCGAGTTGCGCCAAGCGCGCGAACAGGCTGATGCCGGTATTTCGGCCTGGGCCGCAAGGATCGACCAGCCCTGGCTGGACGAGGAGCTGGTCTGGTTCAGCGGCGCCGCCGGGCGCGAAATCCGCGCGCCGAAGCGGCTGCTCGTCACGCATTTCTTCAACCATCAGACCCATCATCGCGGCCAGGCGCATGCGCTGATCACCGCCGCCGGACAAGAGACCGGAGATACCGACCTGTTTCTACTGATCCCGCGGATCGTCGAGTAGAAAGGGCTTTCCGGCCGGCACAACGAGGCGCTTATACCAGCCGCCCGAGACTGCCGACGGATCATCCGATCCACCGCAAACAGAAGATTGTGCCGGCACGGCTGCGGCAAGTCAGCCAGAGGGCGGCTGGTACGCCGGCACAATTGGCAGCGTGGCAGGCTCCGTTCTCCAAGGGGTACGTGCATCGACGTGCAAAACCTCGCTCATCAGACGATTGCACACGCCGGCTCAAATTGGTACATAATTGTCGATCGAGACCCCGGACCCGCTAATCTGATTGCTCAGCAGGACCAAATGCCCATCCAAGCCGATGCTTATAAATTCCTGCTGGGCTTCGACTATCGTACCGACAACAAAGTTGTCGGCCCCCATCCGCTAAAGGACTGGCTAAAAGCTCCCGCGCAGCCTGGCATTTATGAGATCGGATTTGGCTCTACCAGAGCAATGTTCAACCCGAGATACCTCGGGAAGGCGGTGCGCCAAACGCTCCAAAAGCGACTCCAGCAACATTTCATGCATTCGAGCAACACTTTTATCAACCAGCATAAAAACGAGTGCTATTTCACTTGCCGGCCCATTGAAGCAGCAAATCATCAAAAGGCGGTAATCAATAATATTGAAGGGTTGTATCTGATTGCGTTTAGCGAACAATACGTGTGGAACAAGCGCCAGGAATGGTTGCAGCACTGGTCAGTTGCAGATTTTACCGATACCTGATGACGGGTGAGGCGGTTTCTCCTTTGTCCAACCGGCAGCGCTCTGAATCGTAATCCTCCGGAATCGCTTCTGAATCGGCCGCAACACAAGCAGCACCAGTTGTGCAGGCAGAGCGCACGAACAGCGGTTTTGGTGGGACCGAAGCCATGTTGCTGATTTAGGTCAAGAACCGTCCTATAGATCGGCGATGACTCCATGCACACGCCAATTCGCCATTCTGCTGATCGTCGCGTGTGCGTTGTTCATGCAGAACCTTGATTCGACGATCATCGCAACGGCATTGCCGACAATCGCCGCCGATATCGGCGAGACGCCGCTGCGGCTCAACGTGGCGATCACCTGCTATCTGCTGAGCCTCGCCGTTTTTGTCCCGATCAGCGGCTGGACCGCCGACCGCTTTGGCGCCCGCCGCGTGTTCACGGCGGCGATCGTCGTGTTCACGCTCGGCTCGATCGGCTGCGGCCTCGCCAATTCGTTGGGGATGCTGGTCGGTGCGCGCATCGTGCAGGGCATCGGCGGCGCGATGATGGTCCCGGTCGGAAGGCTGATCCTGCTGAAGAGCTTTCCGAAAACCGACCTCGTGCGGGCAATGTCGTATGTCAGCGTCCCGGCGCTGATCGGCCCGATCATGGGTCCGCCGCTCGGCGGGCTGATCGTGACCTACGCCTCGTGGCGCTGGATCTTCTTTATCAACATCCCGATCGGCGTGCTCGGGATATTGCTGGTCAATCTGTTTATCGAGAATTTGCGCGAGACGGCGGTGCGGCCGTTCGACCTGCGCGGCTTTGTGCTGACCGGGGTCGGGCTGGCCAGCGCGATGTTCGCCCTGGAGACGACCGGGCGCGGCGAAGTGCCGCTCTCCGTCACACTGGCGTTGCTTGCCCTGGGAGCGCTGTGTCTGGCGCTGTATGTCCGGCATGCTAGGCGGGTCGATCATCCGATCGTCGATCTCGCGCTAATGCGCATCCCGACCTACGCGATGACGACGATTGGCGGGTTTCTGTTCCGCATGGGGATGGGGGCGCTGCCGTTTCTGATGCCGCTAATGCTGCAAGTCGGGTTCGGTCTCAGCGCGCTCAAATCGGGGTTGCTGACCTTCGCCAGCGCGGTCGGCGCGATGACGATGAAAGTCACCGTGACCCCGATCATCCGCGCCTTCGGTTTTCGCCGGGTGCTGATCGCGAACACGGTTATGTGCAGCGCCTTTCTGTTCTCGTATTCGTTTTTCGATCCCTCGACGCCGCACGCGGCGATCTTTCTGGCGCTGCTGGCCGGTGGATTTTTCCGCTCGTTGCAGATGACCAGCATCAATACGCTGAGCTACGCCGACGTGCCGTCCAATATGCTGAGCCGCGCCACCAGCCTGACCAGCATGGCGCAGCAGCTCTCGCAGAGCATGGGGGTCGCGGCCGGCGCGATGTTTCTCTACCTGATGCTCGCCATCCACGGCGAAGAATCGCCGGGACCGGCCGATTTCTCGTTTGCCTTTGCTTCGGTGGCGATGCTGTCGATGCTGGCGGTGCCGTTCTTCCTGCGCATGTCGCCCGAGGCCGGCGCCGAAGTCAGCGGCAGGCCGGTAGTGGGAAAGACGCCGAGCAAGATGGCGGGGGAGTAGCGCGGGCGGGAGGTGACGCAACAATGCTGACTTACGCAGGAGTGTTCCGACGATGCTCCTGCGGCGATATGATTCGCGTTCGCGTTCGAAACCGCAAGTCAGTTAGGCGCGATTTGCCGGAATGTAATCGGCGGAGGCTATCTTGGCCCCTGCCGGTTACCCATTATCAACTCGCAGCCGTTCTAGCTGCAATGTCGTGCATCCGGTGGTAATGATCGTCAAGGATAAAATTGCAACGCTGAATGAAATTCAGCGCCTGTACAAGCACAGATGCTAAAGACTTTTCATCTCGTCTTAGTTGTTGTTCGTAGATAAACTTGGTTCGCTCATTAATTTCGAGCTCGATAATTTTAGTTTGATTATCCCATCTCTCTGCGATAAGACGCATTCTTTCCTCAATAGCCTCAAGATGTCTTAGATCATCAGCGGACAGCATATTGGCGAGCTCGTCACGTGTGACAGTCTTGAGAGGGGCACTGCCGAAATGTGCAGTGATCTGCGACTGATCTGCCGCAACCACGATCTGCATTGAGTGCTGCTGCGGTGCTGTGTTTGTCAGCAGGCCAGTTTCTTTATACCTGAGCCATTTGTCTCCGACTTTATCGACTATATCGATAATGTTTTTGAGGGCTGCTATGCCAGCCGCAGCCGCTGTAATCTCAAGCATGTCGAAGCCTCCCTGTAACCGGGTTACATTACAGTTTTTGCAGTCTCCGATCCATCCGGTCGGTGCGGGACGCTGCGTGAAATCCGTAGATCGGAAAAGTTTCGATCGGGAAATTGACTGAGGCTATTTATTGCGGACGGATGTGCAGTTTTTCCTCGGCAGGGCCGTCGCGAAAACCGCATTC
The DNA here is from genome assembly GCA_050246595.1 of Alphaproteobacteria bacterium. Lineage (GTDB taxonomy): Bacteria > Pseudomonadota > Alphaproteobacteria > ATCC43930 > CGMCC-115725 > DATARH01. The sequence continues at coordinate 6,143 of JBFWVT010000006.1, read as the reverse complement.
ATCCCGGCTTTCAATTCCCCGCCGCCCGGATCGGCTCGCGCGCGCCGCCGCGCTGGCGCCGGATCAGCCGCGCATAGAGGCCATTGCGCGCGACTAGCTCGGTGTGGCTGCCGAGTTCGGCGACATGGCCGCGATCGAGCACGACCAGCAGATCGGCGTTGCGCACGGTCGAGAGGCGATGCGCAATGACCACCGTTGTCCGGTCGCGCATCAGCGCATCGAGCGCGCCGCGCACCTGCGCCTCGCTGACCGCGTCGAGATGCGAGGTCGCCTCGTCGAGGATCAGGGTCGGCGCGTTCTTCAGGAAAGCGCGGGCGATCGCGACGCGCTGCCGCTGCCCGCCCGAGAGTTGCACGCCGCGCTCGCCAACCCTGGTGTCCAACCCCTCGGGCAGGCTGGCGACAAAATCGGCCAGCGCCGCCTGGTCGAGCGCCCGACCGATCGCTTCTTCGTCGGCATCGGGCCGCGCGAGGGCCACATTGGCGCGCAAGGTATCGTTGAACAGATACGTGTCCTGCGATACCAGCGAAATGCGCCGGCGCAGATGGTCGAGGTTGAACTCGCGCAGATCGATGCCGTCAATAAGGATGCGCCCCTCGGCCGGGTCCCAGAAGCGCAGCAGCAGGTTGGCCAGCGTCGTCTTTCCCGCACCCGAAGGCCCGACGATCGCCACCGTCGCGCCGGCCGGGATCGCGAGCGAGACCCCGTCGAGCGCCGGACGCCGTGCGCCGGGATAGGCGAAGGCGACATCGTCGAAGCGGACTGCCGAGCCGCCGACCGGCGCGGGAGGCCGCGCCGGCCCGTCGCGCACCGCCGGCTCCTCCTGGTGCACGGCATAATAGCGCCTTGTCGAGGCGATCGTGTCGGCGAGCTGCCGGCTGACCTGCGCGATCTCGGAAATCGGCAGAAACGACGCCAGCGCCAGCAGGATCAACAGCGGCAACGTCGTCGCCGCGAGCTGTCCCCCGGCGACCATCCACGCCCCGACCACCGCGACCGCGAGACCGCCGAGACCGGTCGCGATTTCAAGCTGCGCCGTCTGCGACGACAAATCCGTCAGCAGCTTGAGCCTGGTCTGCTGATAGGCCCGCACCGCCCGCATAAACCCGTCGCGCCGCCGTCCGACCGCCTGGAACGCGACGAGATCGGACAGACCCTGGATTGTCTCGGTTACATAGGCCCCGAGCAGACCCAGCGCCTCGCGCGCCTCGGCCCCGAGCCGGTCGATACGCGCCCGCCGCAATACCGGCGCCAGCCCGGCGAACAGCACAAACGGCAACAACGCCAGCGCGACCGGCCACGCGATAAACGCTAAGGTCAGCAGCACCGCCGTCGGCACCAGCACCGCGACCAGCGCCGGGGCGACCGTGTGTGCGAAAAAATACTCGATCGTCTCGATGTCCTGGCTGGCGAGCGCGATCAAATCGCCCGAACGCCGCCGCACCAGATAAGCCGGGGCCAGCGAATCGAGCTTGTCGTAAAGCGCGATGCGCATCTCGGCGAGCAGCCGGTAGGCGATGTCGTGCGCCAGCCACGATTCGATCCAGTGCAGGATGCCGGCGACCGGTGCCAGCAGTCCGAGCAGGATCAGCAGATGAGCGTATGGCGATCCGGTCTTGACCGCCGCGACCGCCAGCGCCCCGACAATGCCGACGCCGATAAAGGCCGCGACCCGGCCGATCCCCGAGGCGACGACGATGCCAAAGCGTCGCCGCCACGGCGCGATGATCCCGATCAGCGTGCGCAATGTCGCGAACGCGCCGACCTGCGCCGCCTTGGCGTTGGTGGCGGCCGGCGCCTCCTCGCCGTAATCGGTCGTCTCCGCCGTGCCGCGCGCCGCCGCAAATTCCTCGGTCGCAAGATCAAGATCGTCGCCGCGCTCCTCGGCCTGCGCTCCCATCAGACGACGATACGGCCCGTCGCGGCGGATCAGCTCGGCGTGCCGACCGCTCTCGACGACGCGGCCGTGATCGAGCACGAGGATGCGGTCGGCGCCGATCACGCTCGACAGCCGGTGCGCCAGGATCAAGGTCGTGCGCCCCTGCGCCAAGCGATCGAGCGCCTGCTGGATCACCGCCTCGTTCTCGGCATCGACCGAGGACAGCGCCTCGTCGAGGATCAGAACAGGCGAATCGCGCAATAGCGCCCGCGCGATCGCCAGACGCTGCCGCTGCCCGCCCGACAGGTTGACGCCGCGCTCGCCGACGATCGTGTGATAGCCCTGCGGCAGTTGCCGGATGAATTCGTGCGCGTTGGCGTCGCGCGCCGCCTGTTCGAGTTCGGCCTGTGTCGCGTCCGGCTTGCCGAGACGCAAATTCTCCTCGACCGTGCCGTGAAACAGATACGTGTCCTGGTGAACGACCGCGATCAGGCCGCGCAGCACCTCCGGGTCCAATGTCCGCAGATCGTGACCGCCGACCCGGACCGAGCCGGATTGCGGGTCGAACAGGCGCAGCAGCAGCCGCGCGACCGACGATTTCCCCGACCCGCTCGGCCCGACAATGCCGATCTTCTCGCCGGAAGCGACCGAGAACGACAACCCGTCATGCGCCGCCCGCCGCCCGCCCGGATAGGCGAAGTGCACATTGTCGAATTCGATCGTGGGAGAAAGAACTGGAGAGCGCCAATTGGCTCCCTCTCCCCCTCCGGGGGAGAGGGGTGGGGTGAGGGGGCGGGCAGCCCCGGCGAGGCCGGCGCCCGCACCCGGCGCGCCCCTGGCGGGGCGGGCCACCCTCTCCCGCATTGCGGGAGAGGGATTATTGGCTCGACCCACCGGCACCAACGGCTCGGCCTGGAGCAGCGCGTGAATCCCGGAAGCCGCCGACTGGCCGACCATCCCCTGGTGCAACACCGAGCGCAGATCGCGCAATGGCCGGAACACCTCGGTGCCGGCCATCAGCACGATCAACAGCGCCTCGATCGACATCAGCCCGTTCGATACGCGCCACACCCCGAGCGCCAGCGCCGCCGCCGCGCCGATCGCGATGCCGGCATCGGTGATGCCGCGGGTCATCACGCTCGTGGACAGGACGCGCATCGTCGTCTCGGACAGCACGCGGGCGCGCTCGGCCAATCGCTTTCCGTAAGCGGTGCTCTGCCCGAACGCCTTCAGGGTCGGCAGACCCTGCACCGCGTCGAGGAACTCCGAGCCGAACCCCTTCATCGCCCGTTGCCGCGCCGTGCTGGTGCGCCGCTCGACCGCGTGGAACGCGGCCGGCGCGATCAGCGTGAACAGCGCCGCGACCAGCATCACCAGCGCGACCGGCGCATCCCACCACACGATAACAGCGAAGATCGCGATCGGGGTCAGCGCCGCGACCGAGGCCTGCGGCACGAATTGCCCGAAAAAGCTCTGCAACTGCTCGACGCCGTCCACCACCGACAGCATCACCCCGCCGGTGCGCTCGCCAGCGAACCAGGCCGGCCCCAGTTCGGCGATCTTATCGTATAGCTTGCCGCGCAGCGTCTTCTGCACGATCAGCCCGTTCTCGTGCGCGATGACGGTGCGGGCATGATCGAGCAGCGCCCGCAACAGCACCGCCCCGGCGACCCCGGCCGCCAGCAGCACGAGATGGCCCGCCTCGGCCCCGACAAAGACGGCGGCGAGCAGCATGCCGAGAAACACGATCCGCGCGATGCCGAACCCGGCGGCGCCGAGACCGAGCCCGATCGCCAGCGCGATCCGGCCGCGCAGACCTGATGTTAGCTCCCACAGACGGCGGTCGAAATACATCTCAGCGCCACTTCTCTTCGACGCTGCCCGAGAGACGCTCCGGCTCCAGCGTGCGCGGGTCGGCGACATCGACCGTCAGATGCTCGGTCGGCTTCGGTGTCGCGGTCATCAGGCACACGCCCTCAGGAGACTCGAAGCGGTGCCACGCGCCCTGCGGCACGACGACCAGCATCCCGGCCTTGAGCTCGTGCGTCTGCGGCTGGTCATCGACAATGATGTGCAGCTTTGTCGTCCCTTCGACGATCTGCACCAGCTCGTCGCCGTTCGGATGCCGCTCCCAGGCGCCGTTGCCGGAAAATCTCGCCGCGAAGATGTTGCCGTCGCGAAACGGCGTCAGCGTCGCAAAGGCGCCGCTCTCGCGGCGCTCGGCTTCCAGCATGTCGGGCCGGCGGTCGCGCAGTACATTGAGCTTTTCCGTTTCGCCCCTGACATCGATAATCGTAACCATCGGCCCCTCCGGTGGATTGCTGCGCCATTATAGCGGCACGGAATCATTACAGCGATCGACAAATTCGGCGACCTGCGATACATTTTCGTGTCATGGCTGGCGGTAACGGTTTGACCTCGATCGATTGGGACGATGCGCGGGTGTTTCTCGCGGTCGCCCGCCACGGCTCGTTGCGTGCCGCGGGCCGCACGCTCGGGCTGAGCCAGCCGACGATCGGAAGAAGACTTGCGGCATTCGAAGCGGCGTTCGGCGGCCCGGCGCTGTTCGACCGCTTGCCCGAGGGGTTGCGGCTGAATACGGCCGGCGCGGCGCTGATCCCGGCCGCCGAGGAGTTGGAACGGGCCGGGCTGGCGCTCGAACGCCGGCGCGCCGCTGCCTCGCCGGGGCTGTGCGGCACGGTGCGCGTCTCGGTCGGCGAATGGGCGGCGGCGTTTCTGTCGCGCTCGCTGGCCGGCGAATGCGGCAGACCGTTACCGGCCGGGATCACGCTCGAACTCGTCGAATCGCGGCAGACCGCGAATCTGGCGCGGCGCGAGGCCGATCTCGCGGTGCGCCACCATCCGCCCGAAAGCGGCGATCTTTACATCGCCAAGCTCGGCGCCTTTGGCGTTTGCGTCTATCGCCGCCGCGGCAGCGAGGTCCCGTCCTGGGTGACCTACACCGAAGAGCAGGCGCACTACCCGACCGCGCGCTGGGTGCAGCAGCAATTGCGCGAAACCGGCGCCGCGGTCGCGCTGCGCGCCTCGAACATGCCGATGCAGCTTGCCGCGATCCGGGCCGGGGCCGGGCGCGGGTTGCTGCCATGCTTCGTCGGCGACGCCGATCCGCTGCTGGAACGGGTGACGCCGCCCATTCCCGAGATTGCGGCCGAATACTGGGTCATTGTGCATCGCGATCTGCGCCGGGCTGCCTGCGTGCGCGCGGTCGGCGACTGGATCCGCGCCCTGTTCGACGAGCAGCGCGACGCGCTTGCCGGCAACCGCTAGAATCCGCTATCGACCGAGTGCGGGAGGACGGAGAATGCATCGCGTCTTGATTACCGGCGCCGGCGGCGGCATCGGCCGCTCATTGCGCGAGACCTTGCGCGGCGTCTACCCGGTATTGCGGCTGTCCGACCTTGTGCCGCTCGCCCCGGCGCGCGACGGGGAGGAAATCGACCGGACCGACATCGCCAACATGGCGCAGGTCGAGCGCATGGTCGCCGGGGTCAACGGGATCGTGCATCTCGGCGGCATCTCCGGCGAGAACAGCTGGGAGAAAATCCTCGAAGGCAACATCGTCGGCCTCTACAACGTGTTCGAGGCGGCGCGCCGGGCCGGGGTCAAACGCATCGTGATGGCGACCTCGAACCACGCGGTTGGGTTCTACCCGCGCAGCCGGACGATCGACCACAATGTCGTGCCGCGCCCGGACAGCCGCTACGGCGTCTCAAAGGCATTTTCCGAGGCGCTCGCCAGCCTCTACGCCGACAAGCACGGGATCGGGTTTCTCTGCACAAGGATCGGCAATTTCGGCCCGAAACCGATCGACAGCCGGCGTCTCGCGATCTGGATCAGCCCGCGCGACTACACGCAGCTCGTGCGCATCGGTCTCGAACACAAGGACATCCGCTTCGAAATCGTCTACGGCGTCTCGGGCAACCGGCGCTCGTGGTACGACAATGCGAACGCCTACCGGCTCGGCTACAAGCCGGAGGACGATTCCGAACCCTACGCGGCCGAAATCCTGGCGCGCGAAGCCGGCCAGCCGAAAGACCCCGTCGCCGAGCGCTACCAGGGCGGCACGTTCTGCGCCGCCGAATACGACGCCGAGCGGATGCCGGATTAGCGGAAATCCCTAGAGTGTGATCGGGTCTGGTTGAAACGGGATAGGGGTTCCCCGGCGCGGGGATCTCTGCGCAAGATGCTGGCTGGGGGGCGGAGGCCAGCACGCATGCCCAGACCCTATTCACAGGATTTGCGA
>JBFWVT010000005.1:0-134757 GCA_050246595.1 Alphaproteobacteria bacterium | reverse complement strand
TCGCAAATCCTGTGAATAGGGTCTGGGCATGCGTGCTGGCCTCCGCCCCCCAGCCAGCATCTTGCGCAGAGATCCCCGCGCCGGGGAACCCCTATCCCGTTTCAACCAGACCCGATCACACTCTAGCGCCCGCGTCGCGTCCAAACCCTCTCCCGCTCCGCGGGAGAGGGTATCTCGCCGCCATTCCCGCGGCGTCATCAGTCCGCGCCGGAGATATCCCGCACGCCGTCCGGATACCCACTGGCATCCGGAATCGGTGTTTCAGCGCGTCGGCCCCGTATTGTGTGCGGATACGCGCCAGCGAGGCAAAAAACCGCGAGCCGCGATACCGCTGCTATCGTTTACACTGCATCAGGGCATTACGCGGCAAGGCACGATCGGGTTCCGTTTGCGAGCCGTTGACAAATGTCCTTCGCGAGTTCCGGCGCTCGTGTTAATGACGCCTTGCGCATCAGTTTCATGAGCCCTGCCCGGTATGGCGGAAGACCTCAGCATCCTGATCGCCAATCTTGGCGGTCTGGAAAACTTGCGTCCGTGCCTGCGCTCGCTGTTCGAGACAACGAGCGCAAGGATTGCGTTTCGGGTAATCGTCGGGTTCAATTTTGCCGGCGAGAGCGAGACGCCCCGGGCGCTGGCCAGAGAATTTCCGCAAGCGATACGGTTGCGGGCGCCGATCAGGCTTGGATATTGCCGCGCCTACAATCAGCTTATCGCGTGCAGCACCGGCCGCTACGTATTGCTACTGGATGACGATACGATCCTGCGCGCCGGTACGATCGAGGGTATGGTGCGCTTCATGGACGCGCATCCCGAAGTGGGCATCGCCGGGTGCCGGACGGTGAACCCGGACGGCAGCTATCAGAAAACGACGGCCCGGATGTTCGATCTGCGGACCGAGCTCGTCAACATTCTGCGCCCCGCCGCCTTTTGGCAGGACGGGATCGACGAAACTGTCGCGGGATGGCGGTCGGTGGGCTGGTTGAACGGTCATTTCCTGATGGTACGCCGCGAAGTGATTGAAACGGTCGGCGTCCTCGACGAGCACTATTACACGTTCCAGTGCGAGGCCGATTGGTGTCTGCGCATTTGTCGGGCGGGATGGAAAGTAGCCTACGTGCCTGATTTCGAGATTATGCATATTGGCGGCTCCCACAGCCTGGCATCGGCGGTAAAAAGCTATAACAATCTCATCAGGGGACATCTGAATCGGTATTACTTTATTCGCAAGCACTACGGCGATCGCGCCGCACATGCGTTTCGCGCGATCATGACGGGCGGCGCCATGCTGCGCTTGCTCAATTACGCGGCGATATGGCTTTTGAAGCCCGATCGCCGGGCCGAAGCGGGTCCCAAGGTGAGGGCCTACACGGAAATAGCACTGGCGGGTGTCGCGCCTAGACCGGAAACCCTGCCCGATGAACTGCGGCGCGAGAATGCGGCCTGTTCCAGAGAGGCGCTCCGGCCTGATCCGGTATTCGCTGGAAGTGCTTGAACGTGCTCTGTTGCTGATCAGTTGAATGGGCTTGGCAATGGCCGCGGCAGATCCGAGCAACCGCCGGCCGGCTCGATTGCCAGGAGCGGAGAGGGAACGCCCCAGACATGGCTCCGACCGTCGGCTACGATGGTAAGTTCCTGTGGAGCGGCCACAGCTTCGGATCCCGCTCCGGACACGGCGTGCACGCTCGTTGTCTATTGAAGGAAATGATCGAGTGCTGCCCGTCTGCAATGTTCAAGGTCTATGTCCTCGACCAGGATACCGGCCTTGATCCTCGACAGAATTGCGAGTTTATAAAACTGCCGCGATATGCAACAAATTCAATACTGCGCAACCTGATTGCCTATCCTGCGGAGCTGATGCGCTCTCGGATCGATGTGCTCTTGTCGTTCTCTACATTGCCTGCGTACACGCCGTGCAGGACCATTCTGCTGCTGGCCGATTTATTCTGGCTTGCGAATCCGGGATGGCTGCCGCGCCGCATTGCTGTTCCGAGGACTTTCTCCATACGAAACTCGGTCAGGCGTGCCGACGTAATCATCACGACGACCGAGTTTTCACGGCGTGAGATCGTGCGCCTTTTGGACGTGCCATTCGAAAAGATTGCTGTCGTGCCACACGGCATTCGCGATGAGTTCGCCGCGCCTGTTTCGTCGAGCGACCTGTCAACTGCGCACGGCCGATACGGTATCGTTCGGCCGTATATTCTGTCGCTCAACGACATCCATCCGCGAAAAAACCTGGAAGGTCTCGTCCAGGCATTTGAGCACTTCAAGGCGCGTACCGGTCTGCCGCACCGCCTTGTCATCGCCGGGCGCAATTTATGGCCCTATCCCGAGTTCTACCGTTGCGTCGCGAGCAGCTGGTTTGCGAACGACATCTCGGTATTGGGCTATATACCATCCAATGACGTCTTGGCGCTCTATCGCGGCGCCGATCTCTATGTTTATCCCTCTTTCTATGAAGGCTGGGGCCTGCAAGTCCACGAGGCGATGATGGCCGGAACCCCGGTCGCCGTCTCCGTTAACACCAGCATGTCGGAAATTGCCGGCAACGCGGCTGACACCTTCGACCCGCACAATCCCGATGAGATGAGCCGCAGCATGGAGCGGATCCTGACTGACAGAGAATTCCGTGAAATGCTCGTCGCACGCGGTTTTGAACAGATCAAACGGTATTCCTGGCGCAACTCAGCCGAAGCCACGCTCGCTATTTGCGCCACGCTCACGAGCATGTAGGTAAGGATATGAAGTGGATTTTCGGGTTCCTGATCGGATGTCTGACGATGTCGTCGATTTCCCTATCGAGCGCACAAAGCGGGCATAACCAATTCGTGAATGCGGTCGCCGAGCCTCAATATCTTATGTTTCAGCTCTTCACAGCCGGGCCGGGGTTCACGACCGAAACGGGAAGACATGCCATCTCCCGGCTCCCCTCCGCCAATTCTCTCGAAACCGAGACAGCCAATATCCTGAATGCCATCGGCATGCGCGGAGACGCAAATCACCGCCTCGGCGTCGTCGTCGGCCCGCTGGCGATGGACTACACCGACGACCAGCTGCGCGCGCTGATCGCGCGGACCTTTGCGATCGCATCCAGATACAAGATCGCTGTCGGTCTGCACATCGACGACTCCAAATTCTGGATAAACCGGCGCGATCTGTGGAGCAATCCGGCCAATATCGAATGGCTCGATTGGAACGGCACCCCGAATACCGGCCAGTATGTGAGGTGGGGGGAGCAGCCATGGAAACTTGCGCCGCAAGCCTGTCTGAACAGCCCGACAATGCTCGGCGAGGCGCGGCGGCTGGCTGGCTCCGTGATCGGCCCGGCAATCGCCGAGGAGGTCGCGAAGCTGCGGCAAACCGGGGACGAAGCGCTGTTCGCCGGGGTCATCGTCGGCTGGGAGACCGCCATTTCGCAAGATTTCGATACGCGCCGCGATCTCGGTTATTGCGCGCTCACCAATCGCGGGTTCACACGGAGCGCGCCGCCACGCGATCCGGATCGCGAACTTGAGGCCGTGGTGCGGGATTGGATCAGCACATGGTCGTGGGGCCTGAGCAGCGCCGGGATTCCCGGCAGCAAGCTCTATTCTCATATCGCCTTCATGCCGAAAAACCGATTCGAAAGCGGCGGCAGTTCGGGGAGCGCTTCCTATTCGCGCAGCGTCCTCTACACCCCGCCCGATGTGGCGTTCGGCCAGACCCATCGTCCGGGTTTTTCCACCTATCCGGACGCCGATCTGCTGCGCGACATCTATGCCGCCCTGAACGCGCGCGGCAATCCCCCCTGGGCCTCCGCCGAGGGCACAAATGTCGATATCATTTCCGGCCCGCCGCGTATTCCGAACGCGGGAATGGAGAGCTATCTCGCGCGGATGTTCAATCGCGGCGCAAGTTTGACGAACCTGTTCGGCTGGGGCATCGGCGATCCGAACAACCTGTTTCGACGCGCCACCGAGAGCCCCGAAGCGCTCGCCGCTTATCGGAAGTTTCTCCGCGGCGAGCTTCTGAGTGAAACACCGCTGGTCGAAGCGTATCGCGATGACCGCTCCGCGTTGCAGAAACGCATGCAGGCATTGCCGGCACTGATCGAGAATTTCCTGCGCGGCGGCGGCGATCCGCGGCTGATCCAATCTAGGGTGCAACAGCTTGAAGAAAACATGAGACAGGGCCGGTTGGATGCAATGAGGCAGGATCTCGATACGATCGAGCCGATCCTGAACCGTGGCGTTCGCTGAGTTCCGCCGAGCCTGCCGGAACGGCTATCTCGTCTCGGCGGGCGTGCTCATGATATCCTTGACGGCAAGCAGCGAACGCCCGGACGAAATCGCTATCAGTATCCCGGTCGCGGCGAGATAAAATGCCACAAGCCAAGCCGGCCGGTCCAGGTCGAGCAGAACATAACAAACCGCTCCCACCCCGGTACTGATCAGCATCGGCGCAAGACATACCGGCAGCCATCTTATCGGGGTCAGCTCGCGGGCGATGTAGCTCTGGCGCAGCAGCGCCGTCACGGCGGCCCCGGCGAGCCGGCCAATCGCGGCTCCGACCATTCCGAGGAACGGAAGAAGCATCAGACTCAGCGCGATATTGGTCAACGGGTTGAATGCCAGACGGATCACATCCTGCCGCTGCCGTTGCGCCGCCAGGAGAATGACGCTCATTACCGCACCGGCCGACTCGATCAACAAATAAAGCATCAGAATTCTGAGGACCCATGCCGCATCCTCAAAGCCGGTGCCGAACAAGATGCGCAGGATCGGCTCGGCGAATATCCAAATCCCGACGCAGAACGGGATGACCAGCGCGAACATGATCTCGTACCATGCGCCGAACCGATTTGGATCCCGGCTGCCTTCGATGTTGAAGCTGTAGGCGATTCGGCTCATCAGCAGCTGGCTGAACAGGCTGGGGATGATCAGGCCAATCTCCATGATCTTTGTCGCCGCGGCGAAATGGCCGACCGCCGCGACATCCGCCCATGCCGAAACCAGGATCGTGTTGACGCGCATCGTCAGCATGCCCAGCATGTTGCCGACGCCGAAGGTAAACACGGTCCCCGCGATGCGACGCAGCACGGCCGCATCAAACCGTTGCCGCCCGACAAGAACCCGGCGATACAGCAGACCCTGAGAGATCAACGCCGAAGCCAGCCTGGCGGCCACGAGAGCGCCCATCAGCGCGCTCGCGCCATAACCCGACAGCAGCAGATACAAACTGGCCGACATCGCGATTGTGACTTCGACCAGCACCGTAAGAAAAATCCAGTGCATTCGGCGCAGGGCCAGAAACACGGACCGGGAAACCATATTCAGAAAACCGGGGGTCACGGCCAGCGCGGCCACGGATACCGCCTCGACCGCCGGTGCCGGATAATCCAGCAGACGGCTCCCGATCGCCATCAGCGCAATCGCCGCGACCCCGCTCGCCAGCCCCAGCAGGCTGGTGTGGAATACCTGGCCGGAGGCGGCCTGCCCGTGCGACCCGACCTCGCGCATCAGGAACTCGGGAATTCCAAAGCTGCTCAAGCCTTGAAACAGCGCCAGCCACGCGAATGCGAGCGCGTATGTCCCAAGCAATTCCGGACCGCCGACGTGCGAGACGACGACGAACAGAACCGCCCCGGAAAGCAGCGTCAGGACGGCTTCGCCGAGAACGAACAGCAGCTGGTGCCACGGTTTGTGACATTTGGCGGCCGGCTCGGACGATGTTTCCTGGTGCAAGCTGGCCGACTCCGTGCTCCCGCGGGCGGATCCGTCACGACATCAAGGGTAACCCGTCGAGGCTGTTGATGTGTCCGCCGGGCGAGGCTTGCCGGCACGGACCGCCGGCGATCGATTCGTCGAAGGACAACACCGGATGCCGTTATCACGCTGGCCGGCGGCCAGGGGATACCGCGACCGCTCCACGATGGCAATGCCCGCCTTCCAAGGGTAGGGTCGCGATCATTTCGGGAGAGCGCGATGGTGGCTTCGGTCTGGTTGCAGCCGATCGGCGGGGAGCGCAAGATCCTGCGCGATCTGATCGCCCGACTGGCCGCCGAGCACGGCACGATGCCGTTCGAACCGCATCTGACGGTCTGCACGATCGCAAACCCGACACCGCAAACCGCGCAGGCGGCGGCGGATTACATTGCAACGTGCCGGACCTTGCCGCTTCCGGTCCGCAAAACCGGGCTTCTGCACTCGCCGGCCGTGCCGTTCCGGGCGGTGACGATCGGGGTCGAGAACACACCCGATCTGCGCCGGTTTCGCGAGACGTTGCGCACGTTGACCGGCGCAAACGAGCTGGTCGAGCCGCATATCAGCCTCCTTTACACGATCGGAAGCGATCAGCGGCGTACCGCTTGGTCCGGCGATGAGCAGAAGCTGCGGACGATCGCGGCCGATTGCGAGAACCGGCTGGCCGCCAGCCGGTTCCTGCTCGATCGTCCGATCCTCGTCGCTCCGGACGGCGACTGGACCAACATCGCAAGCTGGACGACGATCCGGCAGTTTTGATTCGTTGGGAGGCCCATGCCGTTCAGTCGCGGTTGTCGTCCGCCGACTAAACCATTGTCTGTGGCGCGCTCCGTCCCCGATCAGAGTGGCCGGGCATCGACCGAGCGGTAGCTGCGTGCCATGTTTGCCAGTTCCGCGCCGAATTGCAGGGTTACCGAAAGCACAAACCGGGCAAGCAATCCAAGCACGACGATGGCGTGCATCGGGGCCCACGCCGATTTCTGCACGTGCTTTCGGTAATAGATATAGCTGCCGACGTGAAACTCGACCAGCGAGCGGAAGCGTCGCCGCAGACTGACCATCGTTCCGCCTTTGTGGTCGAGATGGATTATTGTCGCTGTCGGCAGATAATACGATTTGTATCCGGCGTCGGCGATCCTCTTACAATAATCCGCATCGACGTGATATGATAGGCGCCGATCCAGTCCGCCCACTTTGTCGACGACATGGCGCGGGATCATGACCGCGGCGCTCGATACGTAACCCGCCGCGAACGGGGCGGTCATGTCGTGGTCGAGGTGAAGGAGATGGTGCCGCGAAAAAGGGTTGCCGGGAAACAGCCGGGTGATGATCGAGCGAGCGCCGAACAATGCCGAGCCGGGATTGGGCAGCGACTTGACCGACCACTGTATCGACCCGTCCTCGTTCAGCAGCTTGCAGCCGACCGCCCCTGCTTCCGGATGCTCGCGCAGGAATTTCACCATTCGATCCAGCGCCTGCGGAAGCACGAGCGTATCGTTGTTCAACAACAACAGATACTCTCCGCGGACATGTTCGAAGGCGCGGTTGTTCGAGAACGCGTAATGCCGGTTGACCTCGTTCCGCAACAGAAGCACATCCGGAAAGTGCGTGCGCACCATCTCGCTCGTGCCATCCGCCGAGGCGTCATCGACAACGATCACCTCATAGGGTTCGCTTGGCGGGTTTTCGGCGATCGACGTGAGGCAGTCGGCGAGAAGCTGGCGCGCGTTGTAGGTGGCGATAATAACGGAAATGACGATCTCGGCGTGCGATTGCCCGCTATCGGCGGATTTCCGATCTGGCATGTTGCTCGCTCTTGTCTCTCGCAAAACCGATATCGTGCCGGCGTCGCTCGACCGCCGCGACGTGTCGGACGTGGGCCGGCGGCGCGTCGCTTGGCTGAAGTGCCGAAACCGGCCGCCGGCTTTGGCTCCGGAGTGCCGTCCGCCTGTGCGTCCCCGTCTCTCCGAAGCGGCGCGAGCGGGCCGGCAACGTCCACCTAGCAAAACCCGGCAGGCCAGTCCAGCGCGGTGCCGCGCGAACTGCATCATCGTTCGCCACATCGGTGCCGCGCACGCCGAGATGTTCGTTTGGCGGACTGCTCGGAATGGCTGCCCGCCGGCAAACCGGCGTCAAAAAATTGGTCTGAACGGTATGATTGTTGATGTTTCCGCTGCACCGCACTGCGTGATTGCCCGGTGGGATCGCGCTGCCTATACCTGAACCGGGTCGGGCCGGCGTTTCGGGTCGCAGTCCGCTGTTGTGATCGGCGGGCCAGGAGTCGACGCGGGCTCAGCCAGGAAACCGGACCCGCAACGACGGCATAATGCCGAAAATGCCGACCCGCGGTCGCCGATCGGCTTTGCCGCAGCACCGACCGGATCGCGATGAGCGGGAACCCCGCGGAGGTGGCTGTGGAATTTTACCGCGCTTGGCGCATTCTCATGGCCTATAAATGGCTCCTGATCCTGTTGCCGATGATCGCGACCGCTGCCGGGCTTGCGATAAGTTATGTGCTGCCCGAGCAATATGAATCGACGGCGCTGGTGCTTGTCCGTCCCATCAAGGAAATCGAATTCAATAACAGCGGCGGCAAGGGGAACGACAGTCTCGATTTCCCGGTGCACCTGTCCGCGCCGATCGACGCTCCCAGCAAGACCTACATGGAAATAATAAAGAGTCGCGCGGTGGCGGCGCGAATCATTGATGATCTCGATCTCGACAAAGAGGAACCAAAGGTATATGCAAGCTGGTTCGAGCAGATAAAAGACGAGACAAAGACCTGGGTCAAGGATGCCCTGCGGACGTTCCGCAACTATGTCCTGTACGGTCGGGACATCCCCGCCTCTCCGTTTCAGCTCGCGATCGAGAATATCGAAAAAAATCTGAAGGTCACCGCAAGAAAAGATACCTACGTTTTTGAAATCAGCTACAGATCGACCAACGCCGAGCAGGCAGCCGCCATCGCCAACAAAGCGGCCGAGATATTTCTCGAACAGAATTCGAGCGCGCATCGCGCTGAGGCGATGCGGTCGCGCGAATTTATCGAACGGCAGCTGAACAAAAGCCGCGATGCCCTGGAGCAGGCTAGGACGGCGATATTGGCCTACAAAACCTCGGGCCGAACATTCGATCTGAAATCGGAGTACGCGGAAAAACTCAAGAATGTTGCGGATCTGGAAAATACTCTTGCCAAAGCCGAAGGCAGGCTGGCGGGGCTGAAACCGACATCCTTCAAGGATAGCCCGAAAATCAATTCTCAGCAGGCCGAGATCACCGCGCTGAAACAGCAAATCGTCGCGGCGCGCGCGGAACTTACGCGCTATCCGCAAAAAGAAATTCAGATGAATGAGATCGTGCTGGCCGAAAAGCTGGCGGAGGAGAATTACTCCTTCTTCGCCAAGCAGTTCGAGGAGGCTCGGGTCAGGGAGGCTCGCGCGATCGACGAGATCCGCGTCGTATCGCAGGCGGTTCCGGGTCTGTACCCGGTGAAGCCGCAAAAGTATCTTTATGCCGGGCTGAGTTTCGCGACGGCGCTGGTTGCGGCGGTCGCGTTGGCCTTGTTTATCGAGGGGCTCGATCCGCGGGTCCGTTCGATCGACGATCTCGATGACGAACTCGGCGTCCCGGTCCTGGGAGCAATACCGGACCTGAAGCGTTTCAGCGGACGATAAGGTCCGAAACCCGCGACCCGACAACAGCGCCCGCCGCCGTCCGCGCTTGCTGTAAAATCGCTATACCGCCCGGCGCGCGCTCCCGGAAAAAGCATCGCCATAAGTTTGCATCGCCGTTTCACGTTGCATGGCCGGAAGCGTGCCGCCCGCCAATCTCGACCGATGGAAACCGCACCGAGAGGACAAGCGTCTCGCCGGAAGCCTCCCAGGAATGGACCATGTCGGGACCATAAATCACGTAATCGCCTTCCTTGGCCAGGGTAACGATTTCCCGCGTCTCCCCGAGATGGAAGCAGACATGCAGCGTGCCGCGAACCAGAACCGAGATCGTCGTCCCGTTGCCGTTCGCCCAGGGGCGCGACCGCTTGTCGCCGTCCGGATGCAGACCCCATTTGACCTCGACATCGGTCTGGTGCCGCAGACCCAGCTCGGGCGGCACGAATTGACCGATGAACCAGCCGGATTCGCGGACCTGATCCGCCGCCGCATTGCCGAAATAGAATGGTTTGTCATTCGCCATCAAAGGGCCTCGGTGCGAAGGCGGAGATCAGGGGAGCGGAATCGGCCGGCAAGCGGTTCGCCGGTCGATCCGCATTGCGCGGATCACTGGCGGCGGATCACTGGCGAAGGTGTCATTTCCGGACCGGGACCGGAAGGCGGGGTAGGCGCGGACAGCCGATGCCGGAAACGGTCGTCGAGAGCGGAACCGCAAGACCCGCGCGGCGGCGGCATCGTGACGTTCGGCGCGGTTTTGTGGCAGCATTGCCGATGTCTGTCGCTGCGAGGAAGCTGAATGCCGTTATCGAGGGAGATGAAGACAAAGCCTGCAATTTTGGCCCTGGTGATGCTGCTGTTGTTGATTGCGGCCTCCGATGGCTTCGCCGAGGAGAAAGCCGTTGATTGCTCCGCGTTCCGTAAGGAAGATTACGGCTATTTCGTCACCAAGACCACCCGGATCGCGACGCCCCCGTTGGATGTGACGGTGCCAAAGGGAATGCCGATCCGCCGCGGCCAGAGAGCCGCGCAAGTACAAGGCAAGAACCTCGCGGATGTGATCGATCAGAATTGCGCCCGTTGACACCGTACCTATCGAAGCGGGTGCGCAGCAATCACGGATTGCCGCGGCGATAATCCGAGGGCCGGCCGAGACCCGGCGGATTTGGCGGAAGGCGATCCGCGCGCGCGGGGCGCCTTGGGAATTCCGGCAAGCTGCCGATGACGCTATAGTCGCGGCACACAATCGGAGGGAGGACGGCGATGACCGGCTCACCGCAGCTGCGCCCGCTGGGCGAGGCACTCGGCACCGAAGCGATCGGGGTGGATCTGTCCCGGCTCGACGACGCGACCTTCGTCTGGATCGAGCGGGCCTTTGCCGAACATCCGGTGCTGGTGTTTCGCGACCAGGATCTCGATGCCGCGCAGCTCGCCGGGTTCGGGCGGCGCTTTGGTCGGCCGCGGCCGCATTCGCTGATCAAATACCGCCACAAGGATCACCCCGAGGTGTCGTGGCTCACCAATGTCGACGAAAACGGCCGAGTCGACTGGTTCGGGGTCAAGCGCGCGACCGACTGGCACACCGACTCGCCCTATGATGACGACCTGCCGCGTCTTGCGATCCTGCACGCCCGCGAGGTGCCGTCGGAGAAGGGCGGGACGATGTTCGCCGATATGCGCGCCGCCTACGACACCTTGCCCGAAGCTGTGAAGCGGCGTCTCGACGGGCTCGTGGGGCTGCATGGCCGCGGCGACGGTCCGGCCGGGGTACGGCTCTATCAGGGCGAGCTGGAGCGCCGCACCGACCGCGACTACCCGGAGAAGGCGTGGCCGGCCGTGACCCGCCATCCAGTCACCGGACGCCCGATCCTGTTTGTCAACCCGCTGCACACGCACGGCTTTGTCGGCATGCCTCAGGAGGAGGCCTGGCCGCTGATCGAGGAGCTGGCCGCGCATTCGACGCAAGAGCGGTTCGTCTACTATCACCGCTGGCGGGTTGGCGACGTGCTGATCTGGGACGAGCGCGCGACAATGCATCGCGGCGCCGGCGATTACGCCCCGCAGGAGCGGCGGATCATGCTGCGCACGATCGTCTATGCGAACTAGCCTTTGTCGGTGCGCGGGCATTCGTCGGACGTGTTGCGGAGCGGCCAGACCGCCGCGTCCTCGTCAGAAAAGGAGGGCGCTTTGAAAAACGGCAGGACGCGGATTTTCGCCGGTGCGGGAACCGGTCCCTCGCGCCAGGGCGGTCTGCTGCGCGGCGGCTTGTTCCGCTGCACCGCCGGGGAGGGCAGGTGGGAGGCGCTGGGCGCGGGTCTTCCGGAAAACGCCGAGGTTCACGCGATCCTCGTGCATCCCGACGATCCGGACGTGATCTTTGCCGGGACGCAGGACGGCCCCTACCGCAGCGACGATGGGGGCGATTATTGGCGGCGGCTCGATTTTCCCGATCGCGACGTGATGATCTGGTCTTTGACGATCCATCCGACCCGCCCGATTGTCATGTATGCGGGAGCGGCGCCGGTCGCGCTGTATCGCAGCCTTGATGGCGGCGAGACATGGAGCCGTCTGCCGAACGCGATTTCGCCCGCGCATTGCGAGCGTCCCGGCTTTGACACGCGGGTGCTGCGCGTCACGGTCGATCCGAACCGGCCCGACGACATCTATGCCGCGCTTGAGGTCAGCGGGGTGCTGCGCAGCAGCGATGGCGGCGAAACCTGGTCCGATATGTCAGCGCCGCTGATCAAGCTGGCCGAGCAGCCGCATCTGCAAAGCAATGTCGGCGGCCGTCACTGCGGCCACTGCGAGGGCATGCTCGATTCGCACGCCACCGCGATCAGCGCGGCGGCGCCCGACACGGTCTTTCTCGGATTGCGCATGGGGCTGTTCCGCAGCGACGATCGCGGCGCGACCTGGTACGATACCGAGATCGGCCGGTTCTCCCCACTGACCTATTGTCACGATGTCGTTGTCTCGCCGCACGATCCGCGCGTTCTGTACACCTGTCTGTCGCCCGCCGCCTTCAGCGACGACGGCTCGCTGTACCGCAGCGACGACCTCGCGCGGAGCTGGCGGCGCATCGATCGCGGCATCAAGGCCAACTCGACGCTGATGGCGGTCAGCCCGCATCCAACCGACCCGGCGCAACTTTATTGCGTGACGCGCGGCGGGCAGGTTTTCGGGACCGCCGATTCCGGCGGTTCGTGGCAGGAATACCGGCTGCCCGCCGGGGTCGAGGATGTCTACGTCGTCGCCTGTTGCTAAACCCGCCGCCGCTCGACAGGCGCGGCCGGCGAAGCGGATCGTAACCGATGTCGTCGGAGTTTGCCGCCGACCGTCGCGGGGTTAAGCTGCGGAACGGCTCCTGGAGAAAACAGCCATGATGATCGATTTGCATGCCCATTGGCGGCCGGCCGATATCGCCGACGCGCTGCGCGCCCGGACGAAGGAGCCGCGTATCGTGCGCAATCAGGACGGGGTCGAGGTTCTGAAGGCGCCGCGAATGGGCGAACAAGAGCTCGCCGAGGCCTTTGACGATGTCGATTTTCACCTCGCGCGGATGGATCGCCAGGGGGTGGAGACAAGCGTTCTGTCGCTGCTCGGCTCGTTCTGCTGGATCGAATCCCAGCCGCCGGAGGTTTCTGGGCCGCTGTGCCAAAAGGTCAATGACGGACTTTCCGCGATCTGCCGGAAGCATCCCGGCCGCTTCGCCGCGTTCGCGGCGCTGCCGCTGACCGATATGACCGCCGCCGTGACCGAGTTCGAACGGGCGCTCGCCCTGCCGGGCATGATCGGCGCGCAACTGCCGGGCAACTACCTGCTGACGCGCCAGGATGCCGAAGCGATGCGTCCATTGCTGGAAGCCGCCAACCGCCACCGCGCGGTGCTCTTCATCCATCACGGTCCAAGACCGGGCGACGCCTTCCCCAAAGTCGCCGGCGACACGGACAATGCCCGCCGCCGCAACGGCACGCTCGACATGCAGGCCAGTCTGTCGTCGGCAATGGTGACGCTGTGTCTGACCGACCTCCTCGCGCCGTACCCCGACATGACGGTCGTCGTCCATAATCTCGGCGGCAACATCCCCTACGAGATCGAGCGCATGGACCACCGCTGTCTGCTCGACACGCCGGACGAGGAGTTGCCGTCGTCGCGTTTCCGCAGGGCCAAGGTGTATGTCGATTGCAATTCGTTCGGCCCGCACGCGATCGAGGCGGCGGTGCGGCTCTACGGCGCCGAGCGCATCGTCTGCGGCACCGACGGCACCGAGTTCGGTGTCGACTGGACCCGCAAGGCGCTGGAAGAAGCCGATATCGGCGAGGAGGCGCGCGAGCGGATTTTGCACCGCAACGCCGCCGCGATGCTCGCCTGCGCGCAAGCCGCGCAGCGCCAAATAGCCGCCGAGTGATCCTCGTTCGCCGCCGCGCGCCATAACAGAGGGCACGGAGTGTCGATGAGCCGAACGCGCTTTCTGCCGCACAGCTCGCATTGGGGGGCGTTCTCGGTAGCGGTCAGGGATCGGGAGATCGCGGTTATGCCGCACCCCTGCGATCCCGACCCGTCTTCCCTGCTTGGCAACATTCCGGCCTCGGTGTCGCACAGAGCGCGGATCGCGCAACCGATGATCCGCCGGGGATGGCTGGAGCAGGGGCCGGGGCCGGATCGGCGGCGCGGTTCGGACGAATTCGTGGCGATGCCGTGGGATGAGGCGCTCGGCCATCTCGCCGCGGAACTGCGCCGCGTTTATGCGACGCACGGGCCGCGCGCCATGTTCGGCGGGTCCTATGGCTGGGCCAGCGCCGGCCGCTTTCACGATTCGCAGCACCAGATCCACCGCTTTCTGAACCTCGCCGGCGGCTATGTCCGCTCGACCGGCAGCTACAGTTCGGGCGCCGCCGCGGTGATCCTGCCGCATGTGATCGGCCCGCAAGCCGCCGTCGCCGGCAACAATGTCAGCTGGGACGAGCTGGTCGCCGACAGCGCGCTGGTCCTCGCCTTTGGCGGCATGGCCCTGAAGAACAACGATGCCGGCGGCGGCGGCACGAGCCGCCACGTCGCCCGCGAACGGCTGGAGACGGCACGAAGGCGCGGCGTCGAGTTCCACCTGATTGGTCCGCTGCGCGACGATCTGCCGGAAGGCGCCGCTTCGATCTGGCATCCGATCCGGCCCGGCACCGATGTCGCGCTGATGCTCGGTCTCGCACATACGCTGGTCAGCGAGGGGCTGCACGACCGCGAATTTCTCGACCGCTATTGCGTCGGCTGGGAGAGTTTTGCAGCCTATCTGCGCGGCGATGGCGGCGGTCAGCCGAAAGATGCTCGCTGGGCGGCGGCAATCTGCGGCATGCCGGAAGAGGACATCGTCGCGCTCTCGCGGCGTTCCGCCGGGCGGCGCACGCTTGTCACCTGCTCGCAATCGTTGCAGCGCGCCGAGCACGGTGAGCAGCCGATCTGGATGGCGGTCGTTCTGGCCGCGATCCTCGGCCAGATCGGGCTGCCGGGCGGCGGTTTTGCCTACGCGCTCGGTTCGACCTCGAATACCGGCAAGCCGCCTGTCGCAGTGCCGTTGCCGGAACTGCCGGTGGGGCGCAACAGCATCGACGAATTCATCCCGGTCGCGCGGATCGCCGACATGCTGCTGCATCCGGGCGAGGCCTACGACTACAACGGACAGCGCCGCACCTACCCCGATACCCGCCTCGTCTACTGGGCCGGCGGCAACCCGTTTCACCATCATCAGCATCTCGCGCGGCTGCGCGATGCCTTTGCCCGGCCGGACACGGTCGTCGTGCACGATTCGGTATGGACGGCAACCGCCCGCCACGCCGATATCGTCCTGCCGGCGACGATCACCTTGGAGCGCGAGGATATCGGCGCCGCCGCCGGCGATCCGCTGATGGTCGCGATGCACCGGGCCGTGCCGCCATACCGCGAGGCGCGCGACGACCACGCGATCTTTGCCGGCCTCGCTGAACGGCTCGGCTTCGCCGACCGCTTCACCGAGGGCCGCACGCCGCTTCAATGGCTCGAACATATCTACGAGCCGACCCGCCGCGCCCTGGCCGAACGCGGCCACAACGCGCCGAGCTTCTCCGAGTTCTGGGAGGATGGCGAGATGGAACTGCCGATCCTGAAGTGGGACGGCGGCATCGTTCGCGCCTTCCGCCGCGACCCTGACGCCGCCCCGTTGCCGACGCCGAGCGGCCGTATCGAGATCGCATCGGCGACAATCGCCGGCTTCGACTATCCCGACTGTCCCGGTCATCCGGTCTGGATGCCGCCGGAGGAGGGTCCGGGTTCGCCGCTGGCGGCGCGGTTTCCGCTGCAACTGATCGCCAACCAGCCGGCCACCCGGTTGCATAGCCAGCTGGATTTTGGCGCGACCAGCCTCGCCGCGAAAATCGGAGGCCGCGAGCCGGTGCGCCTGCATCCGCGGGATGCCGCGTCGCGCGGCATCGCCGATGGCGATATCGTGCGGCTTTACAATGACCGAGGCGCCTGTCTTGCCGGCGCGGTGCTCAGCAAGGCGGTGATGCCGGGGGTGGTGCAGCTGGCGACCGGCGCATGGTACGACCCCGAAGACCCCGAGGCCGAGACCCCGCTCTGCGTGCACGGCAATCCCAACGTGCTGACCCGCGACGCCGGTACGTCACGCCTCGCGCAAGGCTGCACCGGCCAGCTCTGTCTTGTCGAAATCGAGCGTTTCGACGCGCCCCCGCCGCCCGTCAGGGCCTTCGATCCTCCGCCGGCGCACCGCGCCACCGGCCGGGAATGATATGATGCGCAGCTTTGACGCCATAGTGATCGGCGGCGGGCTGGTCGGCACGGCGATCGCCTACGGGCTGGGACGCAGCGGGATCGCGGTCGCGCTGATCGATGAGGGCGATGTCGCCTATCGCGCCTCACGCGGCAATTTCGGGCTTGTCTGGGTGCAGAGCAAGGGGCTTGGCGCGCCGCATTACCAGCGCTGGACCCGCGCCTCCGCCGCGGAATGGCCGTCGCTGGCGGCGGCATTGCAGGAGCGCACCGGGGTCGCGCTCGGCCTCGAACAGAATGGCGGGTTGCAGCTCTGCCTCGGAGACGCGGAGGTCGCGAAGCGGCGCGGCATGATGGAACAGATGCGGCGCGAGGCGGGGAATTTCGGTTTCGACTACCGCATGATCGAACGCGACGAATTGGCGGAAATGCTGCCCGGTCTCGGCGCCGCGGTCAGCGGTGCGTCCTGGACCCCGTATGACGGTCACGTCAACTCTCTGGCGCTGTTTCATGCGCTGCACCGGGCCTTTGCCGGGTCGGGCGGGACATACCTGCCGAACTGCACAATCACCCGCGCCGAGGCCGCGCCCGGCGATTTCCGGATCGAAGCCGGCGGCGAGACGATCGGCGCGCCAAAGGTGGTGCTCGCCGCCGGTCTCGGCAATGCGGCGCTGGCGCCGCTGTTCGGACTCAACGCGCCGGTCCGGCCGCAGCGCGGTCAGATCCTGGTCACCGAACGCACCAGCCGCGCCTGGAAGCTGCCGCTCGGCAGTATCAGGCAGGCCCCGGAAGGCACGATCATGCTTGGCAGCAGCGAGGAGGAAGTCGGCTTTGATACCGGCCAGAACCCGGCGGTGATGCGGACGATCGCCGAACGCGCCGTGCGGACCTTTCCGTGGCTGGCGGAGTTGCAGATCGTGCGTGCCTGGGCGGCGCTGCGCGTGATGCCGCCGGACGGGTTGCCGATCTACGACGAATCCGAGCAATACCCCGGTGCGTTCACCGCGAATTGCCACAGCGGGGTCACCCTGGCCGGGGCGCATGCCAATCTGTTCGCGCCGATGGTGGCATCCGGCGCGCTCGACCCGATCATGGCGCCGTTCTCGGCGAAGCGGTTCGATGTTCCGGCTGCGGCCTGACGCGGCGGCGGCCACGGTCGAAATCGAGGTCGAGGGCCGCACGGTCCGCGTGCCGCAGGGTGCATCGGCCGCCGCCGCGGTGCTGCTCGCCGGCCTGTCCTCGATCCGCGATACGGCGGTCGGCGGCGGCGAGCGCGCCCCTTATTGCCTGATGGGCGTGTGCTTTGACTGCCTCGCCGAAATCGATGGCGTGCCGAACCGCCAAAGCTGCACGGTGACGGTGCAACCGGGTATGCGCATCCGCCGTCAGCGCGGCCGGCGGACCCTCGATCTGCCGCGATGACCGCCGATCTCGCGATTGCCGATCTCATTGTGGTGGGGGCCGGACCGGCCGGCATGGCGGCTTCCGCGCTCGCTGCGCAACTCGGGCTCGACACGGTGCTGATCGACGAGCAGGACAGCCCCGGCGGCCAGATTTACCGTGCGATCGAGCGCGCCGGCTCGGAGAGCGGCCGGAATTCGCCGCTCGGCGCCGATTACCTTGCCGGCCGCCCGTTGGCGGCGGCGCTGCGTACCAGCGGGGTGCGATATCGGCCGGGGGCGACGGTCTGGCATATCGATCCGGGAGGGAATGGCGGCGACGTCTCGGTGTCGGTCGTTGCCGAAGGAGGCAGCGAGACGATCGCGGCCCGACGCATCCTGCTGGCAACCGGGGCGATCGAACGGCCGGTGCCGGTCCCCGGATGGACCTTGCCGGGAGTGATGACGGTGGGGGCCGTGCAGATCCTGCTCAAGACCGCCGATCTGGTTCCGGCCGGGCGGGCGGTCGTCGCCGGGCAGGGGCCGTTGCTTTATCTCGCGGCGATCCAGCTGGCGCGCGCCGGCGCGCCGCCGCTTGCGGTACTCGAAACGACCCCGCGCGAGAATTACGCCGCCTCTATGCGGTATATTGGCGGTTGGTGGTCGGGGCGCCGCGATTTTCTCAAGGGGCTGGGAATGATCGCCGAGCTGCGCCGGCTCGGGGTGGCGGTGCGGCGCGGGGTACGAGGCTTGCGCGCCTCCGGACGATACCGGGTCGAGAGCGTCGCCTGGGATGGCGGCGAGACCGCGGCCGATCATCTGCTGCTGCATGACGGGGTCATTCCGAACACGCAAATCGGCCTGGCGTTGCAGTTGGCGCATATCTGGGACGAGGCGCAGCGGTGCTGGCGCCCCGCGCTCGACGAATGGGGCCGTGCGAGTCTGCCCTCGGTAGTGGTCGCGGGCGATGCCGCCGGTATAGAAGGAGCCGCGGCGGCAGTACCGTCGGGGCGGCTGGCGGCGCTTGACGCGGCCCATCTGCTCGGCCGTATCGGGGAGGCCGAGCGCGACGGCAGAGCGGTGCCGCTGCGTGCGGATCTGGCGCGCGCACGCGCGATCCGGCCGTTTCTCGACACGCTCTACCGTCCCTCCGATCAGGTTCTGTGCCCGGCGGACGACGTCATTGTCTGCCGCTGCGAAGAAGTGACGGCCGGTCAGATCCGGCGCGCCGTCCGCCTCGGGGCGCAGGGGCCGAACCAGGTCAAGGCCTTTATCCGCTGCGGCATGGGGCCGTGCCAGGGCCGCATCTGCGGTCCGGTCGCGAGCGTGATCATCGCCCGCGCCCGCGACGTGCCGATCGAGGAAGTCGGGACCTATCGGCCACGCGCGCCCTACAAGCCGATCACCCTCGGCGCGCTGACCCGAACCGCAACACCTCCGGACCCGGCTGAAGCATCGCCGCCGATCGAGGTCGCTCGATAGGCATTTGCGGGATTTCCTCCACCGCGAGAGGGTCTATGGTTACGGCAGTACGCCGAAACCGAGAGAAACCCGGTCGCATGCATCGACGGTCATTTCTGACCCTGGCCGCAACAGCAGCGCTTATGCCACGGTCGGCCGGAGCAATACCCGCTGCGCCGGCGCGGCGGCGGCTCGATCTTGTCAACGCGCATACCGGCGAACGTTTCAGCGGCCCCTATCGCAGCAACAGCGGCCCGATCCCGGAGGCATTGCGGGAACTGTCGCATTTCCTGCGCGACTTCCGCCGCGGCGCCGCGATCGCGATCGATATCGAGCTGCTCGACTTCCTGGCAAGCGTCCTCGACGCGGTCGGGGCGGGGCGGGCGACCGTGCTGTCGGCGTATCGCACACCGGAAACCAATGCGATGCTGGCGCGCACGACGCTCGGCGTCGCCGAGCGCAGTCAGCATCTCTACGGCCGGGCGCTCGACATCTACCTGCCGGCGCGGCTCGAAGACGCGATGCTCGCGGCTCGCGCGATGCGGCGCGGCGGGGTCGGCTGGTATCCGAATTCGCGCTTTATCCATCTCGATACAGGGCCGGTGCGGAACTGGTCGCTGGGCGGGAAAGGACTCGGAAAGCTGCTGCTCGACAATAAACCGAGCCGCTATTTCCCGGAAAACATCGAGATTTCTCCGGACGGCGAATTCCACTCGCGCCGCAGTGGCGCGCCGGTAAGTCCGACCGACCGGCTGGCGATCCACCGTCTGTTGCAGGATGCGCTAAAATCGCCGCCCGCGCGGTGAGGCGGCTCAGCTCCCCAGCCGTTCTGCGGCGTTCCCGCGCGCCGGCCGCAAACGCTGCGCAAAACCGTACCAGGAGACGGCCTCGGCCCGGTTATTATCGATCAGCGCGCGCAATTGCGCATCGGAAAGCCGCGTTCCGAGTGCGGTTTCGATCTTTTTACGGATATCTGGGATCAGCAGCGCGGCCTGGAACGTGTCGGCATCGCTGTTGGCCGCCTTGTAGAGCGCTTCGGCGGTGCGGTACTGCGCGTCCGCTTGCAGACCGGCGAGCGCGCGGTGCTTTTCCGACGAGGGAGGCCCGGCGGTGCCCGGAGGTTGCCGCGTCCCGAATTCTGCCCGGATGTCGTCTTCGTAGGCTTGCCTCAGCCGGCTGCACACCAGGAGGTCGCGCCGATTGTAGCCGAGACAGGTTGCGTAGGCGATCTCCGAGGCCCGGTTGGCCAGCCTTACATTTTCGCAGTCGCCGTCGGTTTTCCGCACTTCGCGGCAGATTGCGGCGGCGATTGCGGCCGGCTCCGCACCCTGGCGTGCGGCCAATTCGGCGGCCGGCGTACAGCCCGGGATCGACAGGACAAGAGCCGCCGCCGCGAGCCTCGCCTCAAGCGGCGGCAGCCATCGCGAGGCGGTCGGCGCGCTCCTTGACCTGATCGTAAACCCAGGCATAGGTCTTCTCCATGCCACGTTGCAGCGGTGTCGCCGGCGCCCAGCCCAGCACGCGCGATACCAGCGTGTTGTCGCTGTTGCGACCCCGGACCCCCCTCGGCGCTTCGAGATTGTAGCGCCGCGCCAGCTTCACCCCGGCGATCGCCTCGACGATGTCCACGAGCTGATCGATACTGACCCTCTCGTCGCTGCCGATATTGAGCGGCTCGGCAAGATCGGACTGCATCAGCAGTTCCGTCCCACGCAGGCAATCATCGATATAGGTAAAGCTGCGCACCTGCCGCCCGTCACCCCAGATCTCGATCTCGTGACGGCCGGTGATCGCGGCGATCGCGACCTTGCGTGCGATTGCCGCCGGCGCTTTTTCACGGCCGCCATCCCAGACCCCGAACGGGCCGTAGATGTTGTGATAGCGGGCAATGCGCGTCTCCAGGCCGAAATCCTCGCGGAAATGGCGGCACATTCTTTCGCCGAACAGCTTCTCCCAGCCATACCCGTCCTCCGGCATTGCCGGGTAGGCGTCGCTCTCGCGCAGCCCGCAGACTTCCGTATCCGCCTGACGGTAATCGGGGTAGACACAGGCGGAAGAGGCGAAGAGGAAACGCGCCGCGCCGCTGTCCCGCGCCGCCATCAACAGGTGCGTGTTTATCAGCACCGACAGCATGCAGGCGGCCTTGTTGTTTTCGATAAACCCCATCCCTCCCATATCGGCCGCGAAATTGTATACGGTCTCGACGCCTTTCATGACCCGATAACAGGCGTCCTTTTCTGCAAGGTCGTGCACCAGGTTCTCCGCATCGGGCGAGCGGAAAATCCAGTTCTCGACGGGTTTGCAATCGACCCCGCGCACCGCCAGACCGCGCTCGACCAGGCGCCGGATCAGATGGCCGCCGATAAACCCCCCAGCCCCGGTCACGAGAATGAGCCCCAAGATCTCACTCCACTGTCGCGCTCACTCCAATATCGCCGGACCGGCCGGTTGTAAAATCGAACCGATCCGGGCTGGGTTGTCCGAGGGCGCTGTACCGACCGAATCGGCCAGCCGCTCAAGCGCGGTCGCGAAGGCGGTGGGATCGCCGGGATCGATATGCTGATAAGAGGCGCCCGCGCTTTCCAGACACAGATGATGCACATCCGAGCTTTGCGGGCCGACAAAAATAATCGGCCGCCGCGTGGCCAGACACGCGTAGATTTTTGACGGCAGGACGATCCCGGAAAACTGCGGCCGCAGCGTCACAAGGTGTGCATCCGCGGCTATCAGCAGCCCGGCGAGCCGGTGCAGCGGGACTGTCCTGCCGCGCGCCACCGGGACACCCGCGTCGCGCAACGCCGCTTCGAGCCTGTCGGCATTGCGGCCCGTCGCATTCAGCCAAAGACCGAATCGCCCGCTGCCTTCGCGGTGATGCCGGACGAGACCGGCGATGACGGTCTCGATTTCATGCGGCACGCCGCAATTGCCCGAATAGAGCAGAATTCTGCGGTTCGCCAGTTCGGGGGGAGGCGGCAGCGCCGGTTCGCTCCCGGTCACCGCCACCGGCGAGGTGTCGCGCCTGACGGTGATGCGATCGGCGCCGATGCCGCCCTTGATCAACATCCGACGCTGATCGAGGCCCAGCACCTCGAAACGATCGATCGCTTGTCGCCGCAGCAACCATGTCGCCCGCCGCAACAAGGATAGGAAGAGATGCCGGCCGCCGAATTCGGCGATAAGAACTTCCGGATAGAAATCGGTGATGCGATAGATCAGACGAACCCGCCGCACAAGCTTTGCCAGGACCGCGAAATACAAGAAAAATGGCGGTGCCCCGGTAAACAGCAACTCGGCTCGGTATGAATCGCGCCGGCGCACGACTTCCCGGAGCAGGCGCGCGCAGACGCCCAGAGTCCACAAGAAGCGATCGGCGACTCGCGACTTGTCATAAGCGGTGGCCGGCAGCCGGACGGTTTCGAGAGCGCCGCCTCCAAGAGCGAAATTAGTCCGGCGCGCTTCGCCGCTGGTGAGCCCGATCAGGCAGACACGCCGTCCGGCCCGCGCCATTTCGCTCGCGTACCGGTCGGCATATTGACCGACCGCGCCAAAATCCGGCGGCAGCCAGTCCACGACATAAAACAGCGTCGGCTCCGGTCGCAGACTCACGGTGCGGCTCGTCAGCCGACCGGCATCAGATTGCGTCGTTCGGTTGTCGTCCGAACCTGCCTTCCCAGAATGTCGAGCAGGATGCAGGCGCGGCCCGAGCCGTCGAGCTGTTCGAGCATGGCAAGCTGGTCGGCAAACGGGCCGGCCATTACCCGGACGGGGCTGCCCTCGCGCAGCTTTGCCGCGAGATCGACGATGCCGCCATCCACCGTGACCGCGATCAGCGCCTCGATGACGCCGTCCGGGACCGGAGGCGGCGCCTCGCCCTGCATGACCAGACGCGACACGCCAAATGTGCTGTTGATCTTGCGCCACGGGTCCCGGCGCGGATCGAAGGCGATAAACAGGTAACGCGGAAACAGCGGCGCGTCGGCCTGGGTCAGCCTGCGTGCATGGCGGAGCATTTTGCGACGCCGCGGCATAAATATGCGGAATCCCTGATTTTCCAGGTTCCGCTGCGCGCGTGCCTCTGCGAGAGGCTGCGTGTTGACGGCGAACCACCGCTCGCCGGATGCGAGCCCAAGCGGAATGGTATTCGCGGGCACTCTGCCGGGTCCTTCGACGCGGTTCGCATTCTGTACGTTCATCTCTGGCGGCAATGTCCCCTATCCCGTTGCGATCGTATGAGGCTGGAAGCGGCGCGGCAAGCGCGGCCCGCGCTTGGGAAACCCGGCTGTCGCGAAATCGGCGACACTGCAACCGTGCTGGACCCGGCAGGGCCAAGCTGGCACGATCGCGCGGCATGGTTCACCTGCAATCCCGTGAAGCGGCGGCGATCCGGCAGCCGATCCTGTCGGAGCCGCGGCGCATCTACGCGATCGGCGATATTCACGGCCGCCGCGACCTGCTCGATCGCATGATCGAAGCGATCCGCGACGATTTGGTGGCGCATCCGATCGGGCACGCCCTGACGGTCACGATCGGCGACTATGTGGACCGGGGGTCCGACTCGCGCGGCGTCGTCGAGCGCCTCGCCGAAAATCCGTTCCCGACGAAGTTTGTCGCGCTCAAGGGCAACCACGAGGAGATGCTCGTCCAGTTCCTGCGCGACCCGTCCGCGGGCGCCGGGTGGTCGCGCAATGGCGGTCTCGAAACTCTGCATTCCTACGGGGTCGATGTCGGGCCGCTGATGCGCGGCCGCGGTTACGAGCCGGCCGCTGTGGCGTTCGAGAAGGCGCTGCCGCGTACGCATATGGCGTTCTTCGCCTCGCTGCGTGTTTGCCTGAGCGTCGGCCGGTATTTTTTCTGTCATGCAGGCATACGTCCGGGCGTCCCGTTCCCGCAGCAGCGTGAACACGATCTTTTATGGATCCGCGATGCGTTTCTTCACAATCGAACCGATTACGGAAAGATCGTGGTGCACGGGCATACGCCGTCACCGTGTCCCGAAATCCGCCCGAACCGCATCAATGTCGATACCGGCGCGTTCATCACCGGGCGGCTGACCTGCGCCGTTCTGGGAACCGATCAGCCCCGGTTCCTTTCGGTCGCCTGAGCGTCCTGCGACCGTCGCGATTGCTTTCGCGGGCTTGCACGAAGTTGCGTTTTACGGAATCTGATCCGGTGCGGAGGGGGCATCGGACATGTTGGATCGCGCTCGCGGATCGGCCCGGCCGGTTGTATCGCGGTGTTCGCCCATGCGCCTCGCCGTTGCGGCTTGCGTCCTGCTGTCGGCCTGTGGCGGCGGCGGCGCACCGCCGGCCACGCCGGCCGACCTCGAAAAGATTCGCGCCGCCGCCGCCGCCCCGCCCCGCCTTCAGGCAGGCGAGAAGATCCGGGTCACGGTGTTTGGCGAAAACTCGCTGAGCGGCGAGTATCAGATCGATCCGAGCGGGTTCATTTCGCTGCCGCTGGCCGGCACGGTCAAGGCGGCGGGACTGACGCAGAACGATCTGGCACGGGAACTCGAAGCCAGCCTGCGCAGCGGCTACTTGAAGGACCCCAAAGTCACCGTCTCGATCCTCGAATTCCGCCCGTTTTACATCCTCGGCGAGGTCGAAAAACCGGGCTCCTACCCGTATTCGAGCGGTTTGAACGTCATGAGCGCCATCGCGACCGCCGGCGGCACGACGTACCGGGCAAGCCAATCGACGGTGCTGATACAGCAGGCCGGAGAAGGCGAGATGCGCGCCTACGACGTATCAAAGCCGATCCCCATTCTGCCCGGCGACATCATCCAGGTGCCGCGCCGCTACTTTTGACACCATTCCCACCCGGCTTTCGCGTCCCGAGATGGCCGATCGGCTGCCGGATCGGGACGCCTTGCGCCGCATCCGCGCCTGTGCGACGGTCACGGCCGATCAAGGGGGCGGCAGCCGCGACGGATCGGCCGAATGCCGAAAGGGAATCGACGGGTCTGGCCGAACGCTTCACCCGAATGGCGGTAGCATGCCGCGCCGGTACTGACGCACTCCCCGCGACGTCGATAGAGCCAATGCCCGTTTGCCCCGAGCCGGCCGCGTCCGATGCGAGATAAACCCGATACGCCTGGCGTCGGCTCCCGGCACGAGGCGTTCGACTTGCGCGAGTGGGTCAGCTTCGCCTGGCGGCATTGGAAATTCATCGCCGCGGTAACAGCGATCGTACTCGTCGTCGGCGCGGCCTACCTGCTCAATCAAACCCGTCTCTATACGGCGACCGCCCAGGTCCTGCTCGATCCGCAAACGGAGAAGATGCCGGGCGGCGATGTCATGCTCGCCCAGTCGCGGCTCAACCTCGCGGTGATCGACAGCCAGATCGCGATCATCCGCTCGACCGTGTTTCTGCGGCGGGTCGTCGAGCGCGCCCACCTTGTCCCAACCGCTTCAGCCGCCGCCGATCCGGTCCCCGCTTCTGACGAAGCTGGCCTGCTCGGCGCGGCGCGCGGCTTTGTCCTTGGGCTGATCGGTTCCGGCAGAGCGGAGAGCAGCGATCCGAATTCGGTTTTGCTGGAACCGCTGGTGGTCGGGACCGATGCGATACCGGCGGCCGAGCTGCGCGCCATCGAGGCTCTGAGAACCTCGCTCAATGTTGCTCGCGCACCGCAGCGGGGTCATGTGCTGACGATCTCGGTGACCTCGCCCGATCCCGTCGAAGCGGCTCGGCTGACCAACGCGGTCGCCGAGACCTATCTGGTCGACAAGCTCGATGCCCGTCTTGAGGCGGCGAAACGCGCCTCGGCTTGGCTTGGCGACCGGTTGGTTGGGCTGCGGGCGCAGCTGCGCGAGTCCGAGGAAGCCGTCGCCCGCTTCCGCGCCGAACACCGCCTGATGCAGAGCGGCGGCGCGACGCTCAATCAGCAACAGCTGTCCGAACTGAATCTGACACTGATCCAGGCGCGCGCCGAGCTGGCGCAAAAAAAGGCTCGCGTCGACCTCCTCACCTCGCTTCAGGCAAAGGGCGGCAGTCTCGAAAACATGCCGGACATCGCCAAGGCGAGCACGTTGCAAACCCTGCGCCGGGATCAGGCCAATATCTCGGCCCAGGAGGCGGACCTGCTGGCGCGGTACAACCGGGGCCACCCGCTGGTCATCAATATCCGCGCGCAACTCCGGGACGTCGAACGCTCGATCGGTTCGGAGACCGCGCGGCTCGCCGCCGGCATTCGCAACGAATACGAGCTGGCGCGGGCTCGAGTCGCCTCGCTCGAACAGAATTTGCAGCAGGCCACCGGCCGGAGCAGTCTGGATGACGCGACGGCGGTTCGCCTACGCGAACTGGAGCGCACTGCCGCGGTGAACAAAACGCTGTTCGAGGACTTTCTCAAACAGGCGAAAGTCACCGAGGAACAATCGACCTTCGAACCGCAGGAGGTTCGGATCATTACGCCGGCGCTTGTACCGGGCAATCCGAGCTATCCGAACAAGACGCGGTTCATGAGCATGACGTTGCTGGTTGGCCTGTTTTTCGGCGTCGGCGGCGCATTCGCCAGGGACAGGCTCAATTCCGGGTTTACGACACCGAAACAGGTCGAGGATTTCCTGGGGCTGCCGTTGCTGGCCTCGGTGAGCCGCGTGAGTTCGCGCGACCTGTCGGCGGACGGGACGAAGATCCCGATCCATGCAATCCCGACGATCAAGCCCTTGTCCCGCTACAGCGAAGCGATCCGCTCGCTGCGCAGCGGCGTGCATATGACCGATGTCGATCACCCGCCAAAGATCGTACAGGTCACCTCGGCGCTTCCAGAAGAGGGAAAGACCACGATCAGTCTGTCGCTCGCGGCCTCGGCCGCAAGCGGGGGACTGCGGGTCCTGTATATCGACGCCGATTTGCGGCACCCCAGCGCGACGCGGGTTTTCGGGTTGCAGAACGAGCCCGGGCTGGTCGATCTGCTGGTCGGCGACGCTACTGGCGAAGCGGCGATCCGCTTCTACGAGAGCGGCGGATACTGGACTATCGGGGCCGGCGGCAAGACGCAGAACCCGACCGACCTGCTGAACTCGGAGCGCATGAAGAATCTGGTGGCCGGGTTCAGGGAGGATTACGACCTGGTCATTATCGATACGCCGCCGACCGGCCTCGTTGTCGATCCGGTGATCGTGTCGAATTTCAGCGACAAGATCGTCATGATCGTGCGTTGGGGCGTCACCGCCCGCGAATTGGTCAAGGAGACCGTCGAACGGCTTTCCGGCCACCGCAAGATAGCCGGTATCGCCTTCAACCTGGTCAACGAGCGCCAGGCGCAGAAATACGGCAAGGACGCCTATTCGTATTATTATGGCCGACGCTATTACAAAGAATACTACAGCTGAGCGGGCGGGCGGACCGCCTTTCGATGCTCCGCAGGAGGGCGGCTTGATAAGCAGCAACCGGTGTGCGGGATAAACGGCATTTTCGCCTACCACACGGCGGCCGCTCCGCCGAGCCAGAGCGAATTGCTGCTCACGCGCGACGCGATGCGCCGGCGCGGTCCCGACGGAAGCGGCACCTGGTGGAGCGCCGACCGGCGTTGTGCATTGGGGCACCGGCGTCTGGCGGTTCTCGATCTGTCGAGCCGGGCCGCGCAGCCGATGACCAGCGCCGACGGTACGCTGACCGTGACGTTCAACGGCGAAATCTACAATTACCCCGAATTGCGCCGCGAACTCGAACGCGACGGTGCGCATTTTCGCACCGGCAGCGATACCGAGGTGCTGCTGCATTTGTATGCTCGCCGCGGCCCGGCAATGGTGCATCGCCTGCGCGGCATGTTCGCCTTTGCGATCTGGGACGACCGAACCGGAAAATTGTTCCTGGCGCGCGATCCCTATGGCATCAAACCGCTCTACACGGCGAATGACGGCTGGACCTTCCGCTTCGCGTCGCAGGTCAAGGCGCTGCTCACCGGTGGTCAGGTGTCGCGCGCTCCCGAACCCGCCGGTCTCGCCGGGTTCTATCTGTTCGGCAGCGTGCCCGAGCCGTTCACGCTGTATCAGAGCATCCGCGCATTGCCGGCGGGTCACACGCAGATCGTGGATGCCGGTGGCCCGCGCGAGCCGCTTTCTTTCGCCAGTCTTGCGACGGTGCTCGCCGAGGGCGGCCGTCATCCGGCTCCGGCCGGCGAACTGACAAACAGGGTGCGGGCCGGTGTACTCGACAGCATCCGGGCGCATCGGCTGGCCGATGTCGAAATCGGCGTCTTTCTCTCTTCCGGCATCGATTCCGGCGCCGTGCTGGGGTTGCTGCGCGATGCCGGACACCCGAAGACGCGCGCGATTACGCTGCAATTCGACGAATTCCGCGACACGGCGGAGGATGAAGCGCCGCTGGCCGCCGAGGTCGCGGCGCGTTACGGCGCCGAGCACATCGTCCGGCATGTCACGCGGAGCGAGTTCGAGCGCGATCTGCCGGACATTCTCGATGCCATGGATCAGCCGTCGATCGACGGGATCAACACCTGGTTTGTCGCAAAGGCGGCAAACGAAGCCGGTCTCAAGGCTGCGCTGTCGGGGATCGGCGGCGACGAACTGCTGGCCGGCTATCCGAGCTTTTGCGACCTGCCCCGGTGGCGTCGCTTTCCCGGACCGCTTGCCGCCGTACCGGGGTTTGGGCGTCTTTTGCGATGGCTGGTGCGGTCACTGGCCCCCGGCTTTTGCGAAACCCATCCGAAGGCGGCCGGTCTTGTTGAATATTCGCGCAGCTGGGCCGGCGCCTATCTGCTGCGCCGCGGCCTGTTCCTTCCTTACGAACTGAACCGGTTGCTCGACCCGGCCATTGCACGCGAGGGGTTGCGCCGCCTGCGCCTGCGGCAGCGCATCGGCGCTGCGCTAAAACCTGATCCGGGCAGCGATATCGCCTGGGTTTGCGCGCTCGAATCGACCCATTACCTGCGCCACCAATTGCTGCGCGACGCCGATTGGGCGGGTATGGCGCATGGCGTCGAAATCCGCGTGCCGCTCGCCGACTGGGTGTTGTTGCGCACGCTGGCGCCGGTCATGCCGGCGATGAAGGCGGGCAGGGGCAAGCTTGCGCTCGCAAAGGCTCCGAGCACGCCGTTGCCGAATGCCGTCGTCACGCGCGCCAAAACGGGTTTTGGCGTGCCGACAAGCGCCTGGCTCGAAACACGGCAAACCAGCCGGGCCGGAGCGTCAAAAGGCTCGGGGTCGCGCCGCTGGTCGCATCTGGTGCTCGATTCATGCGGCGCCTGAGACGCGGCTCCGGTCTGTCGTGTCTGGCGCTGGTTACCGACGCGTTTGGCGGAACCGGCGGGATCGCGCAATACAACTGCGATTGTCTCGCCGCGCTGGCCGCCTCGCCGGAGTTTTCCGCGATCGCGGTCCTGCCGCGCAACCCGGGCGAACCCGTCAGCCCGCCCGAGCGGATAACGCAGACCCGGCCGCGCCGCGGCAGGCTGCGCTACGCACTCGGCGCCGTTGCCATGGCGCTCCGGTGCCAGCCCGATCTGGTTTTCTGCGGCCACCTGCATCTGGCGCCGCTCGCGGCGGCAATCGCCCGTTTCTCGCGCGCCCGCCTGATCGTGCAGACGCACGGGATCGAGGTCTGGGCGGCCCCGTCGCGTTTGCGCCGTGTTGCGGTCGAGGCGGCCGATCTGGTGCTGAGCGTGTCGCGCCATACGCGCGCCGCCGTGCTCGCCTGGGCCGAGATGCCGCCCGAGCGGGTTGTTGTCGTGCCGAATACGGTCGGCGACATCTTCACACCGGGCGACGGCGCGGCGCTGCGCCGCGCCTGGGGACTCGCCGCGAACCGGGTGCTGCTGACGGTCGGCCGCCTCGAGGCGCGCGAGCGATACAAGGGGCATGACCGGGTGATCGAGGGAATCCCGGAACTCGTGGCGCGCGGTCATGACATCGCCTATGTCGTGATCGGCGACGGCGACGATCGCCCTCGTCTGATCGCGGTCGCGCGGCGGTTTGAGGTCGCCGAGCGCGTGCGTTTTGTCGGCCCCGCGACGCCGGAAACGCTCGTCGAGGCTTACCGGATGGCCGACCTTTTCGTGATGCCTTCGACCGGCGAAGGGTTCGGCATCGCGTTTCTCGAAGCCATGGCCTGCGGCACGCCGGCCCTCGGCCTCGCGGTCGGCGGCGCCTGCGATGCGCTGGCCGACGGCGAACTCGGAACAGCGCTCGGCCGCGAGGACGACCTTGCGGCGGCAATCGATCTTCTGCTGACCGGACCCCGACCGGGTCCGCAATCGCTGGCCGATCGCACCCGCGCGCGCTTCGGCCGGGAGGCATTTGCCGCGCGGCTCCGCCTCGCCGTCGAACGGGTTTGCCCTCCGGCATGAGCGAGCGCCCGCTACCCGGAAGCGAGCGGGTGCTGGTCCTCGAACCCGGCCACGCCGAGCGGCATTATTGGCGCGATATCTGGGCCTATCGCGAGCTGTTTGCGATGCTGGCCTGGCGCGATATCGCGGTACGCTACAAGCAGACCGTGATCGGCGCCGCCTGGGCCGTGATCCGTCCGTTCTTCACGATGGTGGTGTTTACGATCGTTTTCGGCCGGCTGGCCAGTCTGCCGAGCGAGGGGGCGGCGCCCTACCCGATCATGGTCTTCGCCGGGATGCTGCCCTGGTTTCTGTTTTCGACGATCCTGGACGAGGCATCGGGTTCGCTCGTCCGCAACGCCAATCTTGTCGGCAAGGTCTATTTTCCGCGCCTGATCATTCCGTGCGCCGCGGCGGTCGTCGCGCTCGTCGATTTTGCGATCAACCTCGCGGTCCTGTTCGGGTTGATGCTGTGGTACGGCTATCTCCCGAGCTGGCATCTGCTGCTGCTGCCGGGATTTGTCGGGCTGGCGGTGCTCGCCAGTCTCGGTCCGGCTCTCGTATTGACCGCACTCAATGTCAAATACCGCGATTTCCGTTATGTCATTCCGTTTGTCGTGCAGTTCGGGCTTTATGTGTCGCCGGTCGGGTTTTCGAGCGCAATCGTGCCGGCCGAGTGGCGCTTCTGGTACAGCCTCAACCCGGTTGTCGGGGTGATCGACGGTTTCCGCTGGTGCATCCTCGGCGGCGAGAGCCAGCTTTACCTTCCCGGTTTTCTGCTCAGCCTCGCCGTTATCGCGGCGTGTCTGTGGCTCGGAATCGCGCAGTTCCGCCGTACCGAGCGCGGCTTCGCCGATCTGCTGTGACCCGCGCGTAAGATGGCCGACGACATCGTGATCCGGGCCGAAAGGCTCGGCAAGAGATACCGGCTTGGTCATGCCGCCGACCGGGAGCGCTATGTCACGCTGCGCGATGTACTGGCGCGCGGCGCAAGCGGGGTATTGCGCCGGACCGCCGACATGCTGCGTGGCCACGCCGTCGTTCCCGGCGATACGGTCGAGGAGTTCTGGGCGCTGCGGGATGTTGGTTTCGAGGTCAAGCGGGGAGAAGTTCTCGGCATTGTCGGCCGCAACGGAGCCGGCAAATCGACCCTGCTGAAGATCCTGTCACGCATTACCGAGCCGAGCGAAGGTCGGGTCACGATCAGGGGCCGCGTCGCCAGCCTGCTCGAAGTCGGCACCGGGTTTCATCCCGAGCTGACCGGGCGTGAAAACATCTACCTGAACGGCGCGATCCTCGGCATGACCCGGGCCGAAATACGCAGAAAGTTCGACGAGATCGTCGCTTTTGCCGAGGTCGAAAGATTTCTCGATACGCCGGTCAAGCGCTATTCGTCGGGCATGTATGTCCGCCTCGCCTTCGCGGTGGCGGCGCATCTCGAACCCGAAATCCTGATCGTCGATGAAGTGCTCGCGGTCGGCGACGCCGAGTTCCAGAACAAATGTCTCGGCAAAATGGATCAGGTCACGCGCTGCGACGGCCGCACCGTGCTATTCGTCAGCCACAATATGGCAACGCTGGTCTCGGTGTGCGCATCGGCTATTTTGCTGGAGGCTGGGCGGGTCCGCGAAATCGGCCCCGCACCGAGGATCGTCCAGTCTTATCTGAATTCATCACACGACCGGGAGCGCGTTGATTTCCCGATTGACGGCAGCCGGCCATGCATAAGCGCCGTCAGTATCGATACGCAGGAACTCCGGTCCGGCAATTTTGTCGCCACGATCGAGTTCGACTCGCCCCGTCCTCTGAACCCGCCGATCGGCGGGTTTGTGATCGCAAACCAGGCCGGAGTTCCGGTGTGGGGAAGCAACGGCCGGTTCCACCCGAGCGAGGCTATGCAATCTCATGGGTTCCGGGGAGCATTGACCTGCGTTTGTCCGCTTCTCCCGTTGATGCCGTCACGATATTCGATCTCTGTATGGCTCGGTGACCGGTATGAAGATTTTGACTATAAGCGGAACGTACTGTCTTTCCAGTTTCGCGAGAACAGCGCCAGCGCTCTGCGCCCGGAACCGATAACCAGCGGCTCTCTCGACTGGCCCGCCGTCTGGAAATTCCGGCGCTTCGATCTGCTTTCGGACAAGCCGCGCCGGTTCGGAACATAGTTTGCTTCCGGAGCCGGCCGACACCCCCGACTCGAATGAACATTTTCACATTGGCGATCGGCGACCACGCTTACGGCTTTGCCGCTCTCTGCAACTCGCTTTGCGCGGCCGGCTTCGACGGGCAGATTCATGTCGGTTGTCAGGGCGAGCTGCGCTGCGAAATCGCGGCCGGCGCGCCGATTATCCGTCACGAGTTGCCGGACGACAGCTTGCGGCCGATAAACCGGAAACCCGCCTTTCTGCTGGATCACGCTGTCGGCACGTTCCTGTATCTCGATGCCGACATCATTGTCATGGACCGCGCCATTCTGGACGCGCTGTCCGACGCCGTAGCGATGGGTCCGGTATTCTGCGCCGAAGGGATCATACCCGAACGCGATATGCGACGCATCCTGTGGCGTAGAGTCAGGATGGACAGTCTGGAGGACTCGGGAAGCGGCGCGATGGAAGCGCGGCCGACAAACATATACTTCAACGCCGGGCTTGTCTGCGGCGAGATGGAACGGGATCGGCGGCTGGTCTCCGATTGGGACCGGATTATCCGTCAAACGCTGCCGGCCGGCGGCGACGGGTTTTTCGAGGTTCCCTACTTCCCGATGTGCGATCAGGATTGCCTGAACGCACTGCTGCAGGACGAGGAATCGGCGTTTTCGTGCATCGGCCCGCCGGATGTATGGTATGCGACCTCGGCCGCCAACCCCTTCAGCCATGTCGGCAGTTTCGAGGCGGCACTGTTGCACGGCACCGGCCCAAAGCCGTGGCATCACAAATCCGTACCGCTGCGGGATCCGAACCTCTACGAAGCCGCCTGGTACCGGTTTGCAGACCAGGAGACGCCCTGGGTGCGATGCGCGCTTGAATTGACAAAACCGGTCTCCCTCTGGCTGCGGAACAGCCGTCGCGGTCGCGCCATTTCAAAAGCGAAGCGACTGCGTGCACGCTTTGCGTTGCGATAAAGAACGCGCAATGTTTATAGCCCTCCCGCCTGTTTCAGATCGTCGCGCCGGCCGGGTGACATCGTGTCCATCTCGGTAATAATCCCCTGTTTCAATGCCGCGAGGACGCTTGGCACGGCAATCGAAAGCGCGCTGGCTCAGGAGGGGCGGGAGACCGAAATTATCGTTATCGACGACGGCTCGACCGATGACTCGCTCGCGATCGCACAGAAATTCCGGCCCGGCCTGTGCGTCGTTACCGGGCCGAACCGCGGCGTTTCGGCGGCGCGCAACCGCGGCATCGCGCAAACCGCCGGAGAATGGCTCGTTTTTCTCGACGACGACGACCTGCTGCTGCCGGGAACCCTGGCGCAGCGTCTGGCCACGGCGGTCGCGACCGGCGCCGATGTGGTTGTCTGCGACTGGCAGGACCTCGTCCAGAACGGACCCGATCCGATCGACGGACCGGTCCGCTCGGTCGATATCGAGGCGCTCGCCGGCAACCCGGAGGTGGCCTGCGCGACGCATGTCTGGGCCAGTTGCGCCGCGCTGATGTATCGGCGCAGCCTGGTCGACAGGATCGGCGGGTTTCGGCTCGATCTGCCGGTCATCCAGGATGCCCGGTTTCTGTTCGACGCGGCGTGCCACGGAGCGCGTTTTGCGCGCTCGGCCCATCTCGGCGCGCGCTACCGGGTGCGCCCGGACAGCGCGTCCCGGCGCGACCCGGCCCGCTTCTGGAACAATGTGCTGCTGAACGGCACACAGATCGAGGCGCTGTGGCGGGCGCGCGGTTGCCTTGCCGCCGACCAGCGCGCGGCCCTGGCGGAGATCTACAATGGCGCCGCGCACGGGCTGTTTCGCGCGCGCGATCGATCGTTCCGCGATGCTCTGGACGCGTTGCGCGCATCGGGGCTGCCGATCGACCGGCGCAATCGGGTTGCCGAACTCGCAGCGGCGGTGAGCGGTCAGAGAGCGGCCGTGCGATTGGCCGAGCTGTGGACGATATCGCGCCGGGCGCTGCGGCGAGCCGGTCGAACCGGCACGTCGATACGCATGGGACCAGCAGGATAGCCGGATGCCGCCTGCCCGGTCCCCGATAGAGGCGCAGCCGATCGCCTGCCAAACCCCGCGCCCTGCGGTTCTGCATGTGCCGTTCACCTATTTCCCGGACGCGGTCGGCGGCACCGAAATCCATGTCGCCGCGCTGATCGGCGCGCTGCGGCCTCGCGGCATCGCGAGCGCGGTGGCCGCTCCCGGCGATTGCGATCGGGTCTATGCGCATGCGGGGGTGCCGGTCTACCGGCTCGCCACCCAGCCCCGCCCCGACCTTGCTCAGGCCTACGGTGTGCCCGACCGGCGCATCGTGCAGTCGTTTGGCAAGCTGCTGGGACGGCTTCGGCCCCGAATCGTGCATCTGCACGCACGCACCGCCGCGGTCTCCGAGGCGCTGGTCGATGCGGCACACGCGGCCGGAGCAAAGGTCGTGTTCACGTACCACACGCCGACCGTCAGCTGCGCTCGCGGCACGATGATGCGGATGGGCCGGTCCCCGTGCGACGGCAGGCTCGACCGGCGCCGCTGCACCGCCTGCACACTGGCCGCGCACGGCATGCCGCCGCTGCTGCGCGATCTCGTTGCCTGTATGCCCGAGAGGATCGGCCGGGTCGTCGAGCACGCTGGACTGACCGGAGGCGCGGCTGCCGCCCTTCGGCTGCCGGGTCTGGTCGGCGCGGCGCAGCGGCGCTTTCACGATCTGATGCGCAAGGCGGATCGGGTTGTCGCGGTCTGCCTCTGGGTCCGCGATTTGCTGCGGTTGAACGGCGTGCCGGACGACAAGCTGATACTCTGCCGGCAGGGTCTGGCGCGATACGGCCCGTTGCCGACTCTCCGGCCCGTACTCGCTCGCGACGAGGCGGAACAAGGCGTTCTGCGGCTCGGCTATTTCGGCCGGCTCGATCCGGCCAAAGGCATCGACATCCTGATCGACGCGCTGCGCCGCATTCCCGAGGCGCCGCTGCGTCTCGATATTTTCGCCGTGCGGCAGGCCGGCGCCGAACCCTATGCTGCCCGGCTCGAACGCCGCGCCGCCGGCGACCGGCGCATCGTCTTCCGGGCCGCCTTGCCCCCCGATGCGGTGCGCGATGCGATGCGGGGGTGCGACATCGTCGCCGTCCCGTCGCGCTGGCTCGAAACCGGCCCGCTCGTCGTGCTCGAAGCCTTCGACGCGGGGGTTCCGGTGCTCGGAACACGGCTCGGCGGTATTGCGGAACTCGTCGGGGACGGGATTGACGGGGTGCTCGTACCTCCTGACGATCCGGTGGAATGGGCCGGTGTGATCCGCGACCTCGTGGATCGACCGGAGGAGATCGCGCGATTGCGGGAAGGCATCCGCCCGCCGCGCACGATCGACGCGGTCGCGGATGAGATGGCGGAGATTTACCGCTCGCTCGGTGTGCGATGACCGAGGTCGCGCCGAAGCGCGAAAGACGCCCGCATGTCCTGTTTGTGCAGGCGGCCGATGCCGCCTGCTACCCGCCGATCATCCATGCGGCGAGCCTGATGGCGGAGGCAGGCTGGCGCGTATCCGTGCTATCGGCGCCGATTGCCGGCACGGGTCTCGAATTCTCCCGGCATTCGGGGATCGACCTTTACCTCACCGCGCCCCGGCCGTCGCATGTCATGACCAGGGGAGCCTACGTCGCCTACGCCGCCGCCGCTTCGCTTCTCGCGATCCGCAAGCGGCCGGATCTCGTCTATGTCTCGGACCCGCTCGGGGCCGGACCGGGGTTGCTGGCATCCGGGCTGACCAATGCGCGTCTCGTCTACCATGAGCACGACACTCCGACACCGGGGGCGCTGTCCCCGTTTCCGGCACGGCTGCGCCGGGCGGCGGCGTGCCGCGCCGCGGCGGTGATTTTTCCGAACGAGGCGCGCGCCCGCATCGCGCAAGCCGAACTCGGTTTGTCCGATGACCGGCTGCACATCGTCTGGAACATGCCGCGCCGCGCCGAGCTGCCGGTGCGGGAGGCGAAACCCGACGGGAAGCTGCTTCTGTATTATCACGGCAACATCTCGCCGGTTCTGCTGCCCGAGACCGTCATCGAAGCCGTCCGGCAATTCGCAGGTCGCGTGCGCCTGTTGATCGCCGGATACGAGGCGCCCGGCGCTGCGGGCCATATCAGGCGGCTGTTACGATGCTGCCGCTCCGGACCGGAGGCGCCGGTTCGTTATCTGGGACCGATCCCCCGAAGCGATCTGCTCGGCGTTGCCGCGCAGGCGCATGTCGGTCTTGCCGTCGTTCCGGCCGATGCCGAAGACCTCAATATCCGATATCTGACCGGCGCCTCGAACAAGGCATTCGACTACATGGCGGCCGGTCTGGCGCTGCTCGTCTCCGATCTGCCCGATTGGCGCGCGATGTTTGCCGCTCCCGGCTACGCGCGTTCCTGCAACCCGGCTGATCTCGCGTCGATAAAAGCCGCGCTGGGCTGGTTTATCGATCACCCGGAGGCGCGCAGAGACATGGGCGCGCGCGGACGCGCCAGGATCGCGGCGGATTGGAATTACGACACCGCGTTTCGCCGCGTCATCGCCTCGGTGATCGAAGCGCCGGAAATAAAGGACGACGGGGTCATGCAGACGAACGATCGGACGCCGGCCGGTGGCGTCGGATAGCGCCGGCATGACGATCGCCGCGCCGATCAGGATCGGGTTTCTGCACACG
Source organism: Alphaproteobacteria bacterium (assembly GCA_050246595.1). Taxonomy (GTDB): domain Bacteria; phylum Pseudomonadota; class Alphaproteobacteria; order ATCC43930; family CGMCC-115725; genus DATARH01. The sequence goes on along the minus strand of JBFWVT010000005.1, from coordinate 97,641 downwards.
CATCCGGTTCAATACTTTGCCCCTCTGTACCGGCATCTGAACCGGAATTGGGAAGCGAGCATCACCGCGCTCTATCTTTCGGACCATTCGGTGCGAGGGGGTGTCGATCGCGGTTTTGGACGGCGCATCCGATGGGATATCGATCTTGTCGAGGGGTACGATGCCCGGTTCGTCCGCGGCGCCGACCGACGCGGCGAGCCGGCCGGGTTCCTGTCGATTGTCGCGCCGTCTCTGTGGCGCGACATCCGGTCCGGCGGTTTCGACGCGCTGATCGTGCACGGCCATAATCCGGCGGCAATGGTGCTTGCCGCCGCAGCGGCAGAAGCCTCGCGAATCCCGGTGCTGATGCGCTGTGAAACGCATCTCGGGTTGCGGCGATCCGGTCCGAAGCGCCTGTTGCGGCGTGTGTTGATCGGCTCGTTCTACCGGCACTTCGACGCCGTTCTGGCGATTGGATCGGCCAATCGCGATTTCCATCGAGCCATGGGCGTTCCGGACAGCCGCATCTTCCCGATGCCTTACGCCGTCGATAATCGCCGGTTTATAGGCGCGTCCCTTCTGCCGGCCCTCGAGCGACGCGAGAGGCGGGCCTCGCTCGGGGTCGGCGACGACCGTCCGATCCTCCTCTATGCCGCCAAATTCCAGCCGAGAAAGCACCCCGACGACCTGCTGCGCGCGGCCGCGCTGCTGAACAGGGAGCGCGTTCCGTTCCAGCTTGCGATGATCGGGTCCGGGGAGATGGAGGCTGAGTTGCGCGCGATGGCGCAGGCGCTTGGCTTGCGAAATGTCTGCTTCGCCGGTTTTGTCAATCAGTCCGCGCTGCCGCGCTATTATGGCGCTTGCGATATCTTCGTGCTGCCCGCGACAGACGAGCCGTGGGGGCTGGCGATCAACGAGGCGATGTGTGCCGGGCTGCCGGTCGTCGCTTCTTCCGAAATCGGCTGCGTGCCTGATCTGGTCCATGACGGCGGCAACGGGCGCGTGTTTCCGGCCGGAAACGTGGCCGCCCTGGCCGATGCGCTGCTCCCGCTGCTGGTCGATGCGGGGCTGCGCGACCGCATGGGGCGGGCCAGCCGCGACCTGATTTCCCGGTGGAGTTATACCGAGTGCGAAGCCGGGCTGATGGCGGCGCTCGCCGCGGTTGGCGTCTTCGTCCCCCGGTCCGGCGAAGCTCGGGGCATGGCGGCGGCACAGTGACCGGCCGCGCGAATGCCGCCGGAACCGGGTGCGCCGCCGTTCGGCGCGGCAACGGGTTGGCGATCGTCGGCGCCTTCGACGGGACGCATGTCGGGGCGAGCTTGGCGCGTGCCGCCGCGCGGCAGCGGATTTCCGTGACAAGGTTCGACACGCGGGACGCGATGCGCGCAAACCGGCTGCTTCGCGCGGCCTTGTGGCACCTCGCTGGGCACCGACCGGCGCGTCTTGATGCGTTTTCGGCCGAGGTGGTCGCGGGCTGCGCCGAGACGAATCCCGCGCTATTGATCGCCACCGGGGCGGCGCCGCTGACAAGCTCGGCGCTGCGCCGGCTGCGCGACATGGGCATCGTTTGCGTCAACTACGCGACCGACGATCCCTGGAACAAGGCGATGCGGGCGCCTTGGCACTTGCGGGCATTGCCGGAATACGACGCCGTGTTCACGACCCGGTCGGCAAATCTCGAATGTTTCCGTCATATCGGCGTCGCCGATGTGCGCCACCTGCCGTTCGGCTATGACGACGAGCTTTTTCCGGGGCCGGCAGAGCCGCTCGCCGCGCCGAGCCATGACGTGCTGTTCGTCGGCGGCGCCGATCGCGACCGCATCGCGTTCATCACGCAATTCCTGCAATCCGGTCTGTCGGTCGCGCTGGTCGGCGGCTATTGGCAGCGCTGCCGGGCGACCCGGCGCCATGCGCTGGGCCTTCAGCCGCCCGAGGTGGTGGCGCGCCTGACCGCTTCGGCCCGGATCAATCTCTGCCTGGTGCGGCGCGCCAACCGGGACGGGCATGTGATGCGCAGCTTCGAGATCGCGGCGCTTGGCGGCGTTATGCTGGCCGAAGACACAGAAGAGCACCGGGAGATATTCGGGCCGAACGGGCAGGCGGTCGTTTATTTTCGCACACCCGACGAGGCCGCGGTCAGGGCCCGGGCCTTGCTCGCCGACGACCCCGAACGCACCCGTTTATCCGCGGCGGCCCGGCAATGCATCGCCGCCGGCGGGCACACCTATCGCGACCGGCTGAACACCATGCTGGCGGCTGCGGGCCGGGCGGCTCCCGGATCGGCGTCATGACGAAGGACGCGCCGGCGCAGCCGCTCAGCATCGCGATCGCGGCTGCCGGCCGTTTCCACGTGCTCGACCTCGCGCGCGAGCTGCATTCGCTCGGGCACCGGGTCAGGTTCTACTCCTATGTGCCGCGGTCGCGAACTCGGTCCTTTGCGCTTCCCGCCGAGTGTCATGTCTCGCTGCTGCCGTTCGCCCTGCCGGCGGTCGCGTGGCAGCGACTCGCCCCCGGATTTCTGCCGCGGTTGCGCGAGCGGCTCCTGTACGCCGCGCTGAACCAGGCCGCGATCCTGCGATTGCGCCGGTGCGACGTCTTCATCTGCATGTCCGGGATTTATCTGGAGGCGGCGCGCTTCGCCAAACGGCATTACGGCGCCAGCCTCTGGTTCGAGCGTGGCAGCCGGCACATTCTCTCGCAGGACCGCATTCTCGCCGCGATCGACGGCGCCGAGCGGCCGAGCCGTTTGGCCGTGCGGCGCGAGCTTGCCGGGTACGAGATCGCGGACAGGATCGTCGTCCCCTCGCTTCATGCCGAGGAAAGTTTCGCAATGTCGCCCGGTTTGCGTCACAAATTGTTCCGCAACCCATACGGCGTCGATCTCGGCATGTTCCCGGCGAGCGGCCCGAAAAATATCGCCGGGTCGGTCGCGCTTCTCTATGCCGGGACATGGTCTCTGCAAAAAGGCTGCGACGTGCTGGAAGAGGCGGTACGCGGTGTCGAAGGGGTGCGGCTGACGCATGTCGGCGCGATCGGCGATTTGCGTTTCCCGAAACACTCCGGGCGCTTTGCGCATCACGATCCGGTCGCGCAGTCCGAGTTGACGCATTTTTATCAAGCGGCCGATCTGTTCGTGCTGGCATCGCGCCAGGACGGGTTTGGCATGGTGCTGTCGCAGGCATTGGCGAGCGGGTTGCCGGTTGTCTGCACCGACCACACCGGCGGCGGCGATCTTGCCGGGATGCCGGGCTTCGCCTCGTGCATCACGGTCGTACCGGCCGGTGACGCCGGCGCGCTCGCCGAGGCGATCCGCCTGTGGCGGGACCGGCTGCACGCCGGCGATGCGCCCCCGCCGCTCTGCGAGACGGAGCGGCAATTTCTGAGCTGGGCGGCCTACGCCCGCCGGTACAACGCCGAACTGCTGCGCACGGTCCCCACCGCGGCCCGATGACAGAGTTGCTCATCCTCTGGATCGCGCTTCTCGTCGCGTTGCTGGTGCTTGCGGTCGGACCGCCGGGCCGCGGCGGAGCGCTTACCCTGGCCTATTTTCTCGCTCTGTCGTTGATCCACGTTCCCGGTGTTCTGGTTTCCCTCGGCATTGATCCGGACCTCGCCGATATTGCCGATACGAGGCTCGGCTTCGAGGTCACGCTCGCCGGGATGGCGGCGTTTGTCGCCGGCGCCGTGGCCGCTCGTCTGACCGGGCGGACGCGGCCCGAAACCGTTCACGGAGCGCCCGATCCCTCGGCAGGGTTCGGCAGCCTCGGTTGGCGCGCCTTGGCGATCGGCGCCGGTTCCTATCTGCTGCTGTCTTCCGCGTTCGGCCGGCTGGCTTCGGCGACGGCGATTGTGTCCTCGTTTCCGAACCTGCTGATCCTGGGGTTCTGGATGCTGTACTATCACCCCGGCGCGCCGGCCGACCCGCGTCGCAGGGTTCTTGCTCTCGGGCTGCTTCCGCTGCTGCCGCTGACGACCCTTGTCACCGGCGGGTTTCTTGCCTACGGCATTCACTGGGTTCTTGGCATTCTTGCCTTTTGTTACGTCGTGGCGCGCTGCCGCCTGTGGATTTATCTCGCCTCGCCGCTGCTGGTGTTTCTCGGGCTTTCGCTTTTCGTGACCTATATGGGCCAGCGCGAGGCGATCCGGGATGTCGTCTGGCACGAGCAGGCGAGCTTGTTCGATCGTGTCGAACAGGTGTCGCGCATCCTAACCGATTTTCAGCTGCTGGATCTGTCCTCCGACGCGCATCTGACCGCTATCGGCGATCGGCTCAACCAGAATGCGCTGGTCGGCGCGGCGATCGCCAGGCATCAGGCCGGGTACTACGATCTCGCTTACGGCGGCACGGTCCCGCTCTGGGGCTTTGTTCCGCGCGCCCTCTGGCCCGACAAGCCGGCCGTGGGCGGCGGCGGTTCGCTGGTCAGCGAATATACCGGGATCCCGTTCGCGGAAGGGACCAGTGTCGGCGCCGGGCAAGCGCTGGAATTTTATATAAATTTTGGCATTCCGGGGGTTCTGGCCGGGTTTGCGGGGCTGGGATTTCTGCTGATGCGGCTTGATCTCGGCATCGTGCGCGCGTTTGCATCCGGCGATCTGCCCGGTCTGTTGCTGCGCGCGATGCCGGGCCTCAGCCTGTTGCAGCCGGGCGGGAACCTGCTCGAAATCCTGGTGGCGCTGGTCGGAGCCGTTCTCGGCGCCGTTGCACTGCTTTATTCCGGGGTCTTCGGGCATCAAGCGGCACCGCGCCGGACCACGCCCGAACCGGAGATTTCCGCCCCCTGAGAGAAAACAGGGAAGATGCGGGAAATAATGCAAAACCCCTTCTCTCCGCTGCGCTCGGTGCACGTCGTCGCCGGTCTCGATCCGGCCTATGGCGGTCCCTCCTACAGCGTACCGAGGCTCTGCGAGGCCCTCGCTGCGGCCGGGACCGCACCCGTCCTGTTGTCGATCGCCTCGGAGCGCGACCCGTCCGGCGACATATTCTCCGGGGGCTATCCCAACCGGCGCTTCGCACAGGACCTGACGCGCGTTCCCGGTCTGCGCGCCTTGCGCCGCTCGGCCGGATTTTCCGCTGCTCTGAAGCAAACCGCCGCCACCGCCGACGTGGTACACGACCACGGCTTATGGCTGTGGCCCAATCTGCAGGCCGGATGGTCGGCGAGGGCGGCAGGGAAACCTCTCATCGTCTCGCCGCGCGGCATGTTGAGCCCGCCCGCGCTGGCGTTTTTCGCGGCAAAAAAGCGTGCGTTCTGGACGCTGCTGCAAGGCCCCGTGATGCGCCGCGCCGCCTGTATCCATGCCACAAGCGGCCAGGAATACGCCGAACTGCGCGCCTTTGGACTGCGCCATCCGATCGCGGTCATCCCAAACGGCATCGACCTGCCGGAGCCGATTCCGGACGCGCCCGAATGCACCACACGCGAGCGGATCGTGCTGTCGCTGGGCCGCCTGCATCCCAAGAAGGGGCTGGAGATGCTGCTGCAAGCCTGGGTCAAAATCGAACCGGCCCATCCCGGCTGGCGGCTTACGCTGGTCGGCCCCGGCGAGGAGCGCTATATCGGCGAGCTGCGCGCGATGGCGCGCAGCCTCGGCCTCGGCCGCGTCTCGTTTGGTGGGCCGGTCTATGGCGCCGCGAAGTGGGAGGCCTACCGCGCCGCCGACCTGTTCGTGCTGTCGAGCCTGAACGAGAATTTCGGCCTGACCGCTGCGGAGGCTCTCGCCGCCGGCACGCCGGTGATCGCGACGACCGGCACGCCGTGGCGCCGGGTCGAGAGCGAAGACTGCGGCTGGTGGGTCGAACCGGCACCCGAGGCGCTGGCCGTGACCTTGGCGACCGCAATGGCAATGCCGCGCCCGGCTCTGCGCGGGATGGGGATGAAAGGCCGGGCGTGGATGGCGCGCGATTTTTCCTGGAACCGCGTTGCCCGCGATATGAGCGATTTGTACTCCTGGCTGACCGGACGCGCCGGGCAGCCGGCAAGCGTCCGACTGGAGTGATCGGTAGTGTCTCAGTTTGAATGTAACAGGCCACCCTGTCATTCCGGGGCCGAGCGAAGCGAGGAACCCGGAAGCCATGAACACCGGCTTTCCATAGGCTTCGGAGTCTGTATTCATGGATTCCGGGTTCGCGGGCCATGCCCGCGCCCCGGAATGACAAGATGCTAATTCAAACCGAGACACTACCGAGTGATCGCTGTGGCGGCGCTTGTGCTTTATGGTTCGGAACCTGCACCCTTCGATGCTCGATCAGATCACGCCGCTGATCCTCACCTTTAACGAGCTGCCCAATATAGAGCGCATGCTCGCCAGACTGTCCTGGGCAAAGCGCATTGTCGTGATCGACAGCGGCAGCACCGACGGTACTCTCGATATTCTGTACCGTGATCCGCGGATCGCGGTATTCATCCGCGACTTCGACAATTTCGCCAGGCAGTGCAATTTCGGCCTCTCTCATATCGGGAGCCGGTGGGTTCTCTCGCTCGACGCCGATTACGAGCTGAGCGAGGCGCTAATCGCAGAATTGCGCAGGCTTGTTCCGGATGAAGCGACCGCCGGCTATCGCGCCGAGTTCGTTTATCGCATTCACGGTCGTCCGCTGCGCGGCAGCCTGTACCCGCCGAGAACAATCCTCTATCGCAGGGACCGCGCCGTCTATCGGCGGGAAGGGCATGGCCATAGGGTCCATGTCGATGGCGCTGTCCTGCCATTGCGCGGTGTCATCTATCACGACGATCGGAAACCGTTGTCGCGCTGGCTGGCCGCGCAGCAGCGTTATGCCACCGACGAAGCCGAGTACCTCCTCAATTACACCGGGCGACCGCCGGCCCGAGCGGATCGCATTCGGCTGATGGGCTGGCCGGCGCCGATCGCGGTGCTGCTCTATGTGCTCTTTGTCAAACGGTGCCTCCTCGACGGCTGGCCCGGTTGGTATTACGCATTGCAGCGGCTGTTCGCCGAGACCCTTCTGGCGCTCGAAATCCTCGACCGCCGCCATCGCCACGATCACGCCGATGCGATTGCAAGCGGGTCGGATTTGCGGCGAAGCGACAGAAGCACTCGCGGCGAGGACCCGGTTCGAAATGCGGCCGGGGCAGGGGATCGATGATTATTCTCGGGCTCAACGCGTTCCACGCGGACAGCGCGGCCTGCCTCGTGCGAGACGGGAAACTTGTGGCGGCGGCGGAGGAAGAGCGGTTTCGCAGGATCAAACATTGGGCCGGGTTTCCGTCGCACGCGATCGAATATTGTCTGCGCGAAGGCAGGCTGCGCCTCGGCGATATCGATCACGTCGCGGTCAACCAGAACAGCTCGGCGCAACTGTCGCGCAAGTTCGCCTATCTACTGACCGCCCGCCCCAATCTTGGTCTTGTGCTGGAGCGGTTAAGAAATCGGCGCGCGCGCGAACGACTGCCGGACCGTCTCGCGGCCTTGTTCCCGGACGACAGGTTGCGGGCGAAACTGCATCATATCGAGCATCATGCCGCGCATTTGTCCTCGGCCTTTCACGTTTCGCCGTTCGCCGAAGCGGTCGTCGTTTCACTCGACGGGTTCGGCGATTTCGCCAGCGCCGCATGGGGCGTCGGATCGGGGGTCGAGGTCAGGCTCGACGGACGAATTCTTTTTCCGCACTCGCTCGGCATCTTCTACGAGGCGTTGACGCGTTATCTCGGGTTTCCTCATTATGGTGACGAATACAAGGTGATGGGTCTGGCGCCTTATGGCAACCTCGCCTATCTCGACCGGCTGCGCCGTCTCGTGCGTCTGAAGCCGGGCGGATCGTTCGAACTCGATCTGCGCTATTTCCGCCATCATTCTGCGGCGCTGTCATCCCAATGGGAAGATACGGCACCCCCAACCGGCGATTTGTTTTCACCGGCGTTGGAAGAATTACTGGGGCCGCGCCGGCGCTCGGAGGAGCCGCTTGAACAACGCCATCGCGACATCGCGCGATCGGTCCAGGTAATGTACGAAGAAGCGTTCTTCAACCTGATCGGCGCTCTGCAACAATGTTACGGGCTGACGGACATCGCGCTCGCCGGCGGCTGCGCGATGAACTCGGTCGCGAATGGCAAGATCCGCCTGATGACGCCGTTTCGCCGTGTCTACGTGCAACCCGCCGCGGGCGATGCCGGCGGCGCGATCGGTGCAGCCTATACGGTGTGGCACAAATTCGGCGGGGATCGGTCCTTTATTATGGATCATGCCTATTGGGGGCCGGCATTCGACAATTCGGAAATCGCCCGCCTGCTCGAAACGCAACGTGCCGAGATGACCGGGTGCGCTATCGACATGATCGAAAACGAGACCGACCTTTGCCGGCGCGCCGCGGCTTTCATTGCGGCGGGGAAAATCGTCGGCTGGTTTCAGGGGCGGATGGAATGGGGACCGCGAGCGCTCGGCAACCGCTCGATCCTCTGCGATCCGCGCCGCGGCGACATCAGGGACGTTCTGAACGCCAGGATCAAGCGCCGCGAAAGCTTCCGGCCGTTCGCCCCGTCAATCCTCGACAACGCCGTCGCCGAATGGTTCGAGGAGGACGACGCCGTTCCGTTTATGACGCAGGTGTTCCAGGTCCGCGACAAAAAACGATCGCAGATCCCGGCGGTCACGCATATCGACGGGTCCGGTCGTTTGCAGACTGTCCATCGTCACACCAACCCGCGCTTTTACCGCTTGATCGAGTCGTTCCGCGATCTGACCGGAATACCGCTGCTGCTCAACACCTCGTTCAACGAGAACGAGCCGATCGTCTGCCGTCCGCAAGAGGCGCTCGATTGTTTTTTGCGCACCAGGATGGACATGCTCGTAATCGACGACACGATCATGTCACGGGAAGCATAAACACCGTCGCCACGCCGCGCCGCGGACAGTCATTTCTCCTGGAGCGCAAATACGCCGTCCCAATCTGCCGGCGGCGGCTCGGTCTGGAATTGCGCGATCCGCCGCTTGTACAAATCGTATACCGGGGCGAGGTATCGCAGCACATCCAGATTGCCGTTGGTCAGCAGATTGAGCGCCGCGTTCCATTCCTGACGCCGGTAGGCGGTCAGCAACGCCTGGTGCTGCTGCAACGCTGCGGGCGCAGCCGCCTGTTCCGGTTCCGGCGGGATCGTATAAATGCGGCTGGCTTGGCTCTTGCCCTTGACAGCCACGACATCGACCTCGATCAGGTTGGGGTCGTCGAGCCGGGCGGCGGTTTCCTCGCCGATGATGACATCGAGACCGTACACTTTGCCGAGACCTTCGAGCCGCGACGCCAGATTGACCGGATCGCCCAGCAGCGAATAATCGAAGCGCTGCATCGACCCGAAATTGCCGACGACGCATTCGCCGGTATTGAGGCCGATGCCGATTTTCACCGGGCTGAACTTCCTGCCGGCGGCGACCGCTTCGGCTTCCCATTGACGGTTCAACTCGATCAGCGCCCGGCGCATCTCCTGGACCGCGCGCACCGCGTTCCCGGCGTGGTCGGGATCATCGAGCGGCGCATTCCAGAACGCCATGATGCAGTCGCCGATATATTTGTCGATCGTGCCCTTGTGGTTTGTAATGATCTCCGTCATCGGCGACAGAAAGCGGTTCATGAAATGCGTCAGGGTCTGCGCGTCCATCCCTTCCGCGAGGCTCGTAAAACCCCTGATGTCGCAGAACAGGATCGTCATAACCCGCATTTCGCCGCCGAGCGTGAGCTTTTCCGGATGACGCGCCAGTTCGGCGACGTAATGCGGCGACATATAGCGCGAAAACGCGTTGCGGATTTCGCGCTGGCGCGTTTCGGTGCGCAGATAGCCGAGCAGAGAGGCCACGATATAGACCGATATCAGCACCAATGTCGGGTAGACCGCGTCGATCAGCAGGTTTGCCTTTTGAAAGGCCAGCCAGGATGCCGCCATCGCGGCGGTCACCGCGGACAGCCCCACCGCAGCGCTGGGCAGCGCGCCGATGCGCGGCAGCAGCCAGATCAGCCCGGCGCCGACCAGCAGCACAAACAATGTTTCCGCCCCGATCGCCCAATCCGGGCGGACGAGATAGTCGCCGCGCAGGATCTGGTCGATCAGCTGCGCGTGAATTTCGACCCCCGGAACATTCGGGGCGAGCGGCGTCGCTTGGCGATCATTGATCACCCCGGTCGCCGATGTCCCGACCAGGACGATATTCCCGTCGATCAACGATCGGTCGAACGTGCCGGCCAGTACGTCTTTTGCCGAGACATACAGATTGGACGGCGGCGGCGCGAAATGCACGGTAACCCGGCCGGCGGCATCGGTCGGCACGATCAGCGGACCGATGCGCAGCTCGGTCATCCCGGTATTGGCGCCAAAACCCGTCTCGCCCTGAGCCCCGGCGCCGCGTCCGACATAGCTGCGCGCCTCGGCTGCGACCCGAAGCACTTCGGCGACCAGCGACGGGTAGGGTCTGCCGTCGAGCTTCAGGAGCAGCGGCACCCGCCGGACTACGTTGTCCCAGTCGAGATGCTGGTTGAGAAACCCGTTTCCGGCCGCCGCCGTTTCGAACGCGGGAAGGTTCGGGATCGCCCCTGAAAAACGCGCGACACGGCTGAGAGGATCGTCGCCGACAAAAGCGAACCCCGCCTTTGCAGCGGGTGCGCGCTCGCCTCCCTTGTCGTCCAGGATGAAGCCGGTGACGACCGGCACGGTGCGGATGGTCTCGGCCAGCGCGGCGTCGGGATCGGGAACGCTCGCCAGCAGCCTGCTCGTCTCCTCGGCGGGAAGCCCGTTCTGCGCCAGCAGCGGCGCCAGCAGGCGCGGTGCGGTGCGGTCCGGTTCGGCGAAGGCGATATCGAACCCGACGACCGACGCGCCGGCCTCGCGCAGACGATCGACCAGCTTGGCAATGACGCCTCGCGGCCAGGGCCACTGTCCGACGTCCTTCAAGCTCGCCTCGTCGATATCGACGATGCGGATCGGCAGGTTGCCGGTCTCGCGCGGCGCCGCCCGCTGATACAAGTCAAACACGACCCATGCCCCGCGGTCGAGAAAATCGGGGACGGCGACGCGCAGCGCAACCGCCAGCACCAGGACCGAAAGCGGCAGCAGGTACAACCCGCTCCGGCGAAGAAGAGCGAGTACGGTCATCGGTACGACAACAGGCGTGAACCGCGGTTGTCGCTTATACCAATCACCCGTGAGTCCGATCTTCCGGCGCCGCATCCCCTCCCTCCCCGTCCCCGGACTTGATCCGGGGATCACGGGGGAGGTTCGGGGTGGGGGTATCGGTCAAGCTTTCGGGCCTTTGATATTAGTTACAGGTGCTGCTGCTCGGGCTGACGCAGTTGTTCTGGATCACGACCGGGGTGCCGGTACCGAGCTGTGTCAGCGACGTGATTATGCCGTGTGTCGCCGCGTCCCACAGCAGGGCTTGCATCCCGGTAATATCGAATGGCGCGGTCGGCGTGTTTATCGGCGCGGTCGGTGGAGCGCCGATCGGCACGAATGTCGCTTGCCCGGCATTGACGACGACCGTGATCCCGTTCGCGGTCACCGTCACCGAACCCTCCCGGACATAGACTCCCGTCCCGCGTTCGTCGACGCGCACGACCAGCGTCGTTCCGCGAACCCCGATCGTCGCCGCCGGCGTGTTGATCTTGTAGCTCTCATGGCTCAGCACGCCGGTCGTGAAACGCGCGATCCCCTTGGCGATCGAAACCGCTACCTCGGCGTTCGACCGGTTCGGATCATAGACAAAGCGGTCGAGCACCACCTCGGATAACGGGCTGATTTCGAGCCTGGTCTGATCCTGGAAGACGATGCGGGCGACGCTTTTCTCGGCGGTCCTGACGATTTCATCGGCAAAGACATCCACGCCGACGCGCAATACTCGCGGTTCCTGTGCTTTGAGCGTGCCGGTAACGGTATTCACGACGATCACCGGAGACCCGATCCCGGCGCCGAAAGCGGCAGCGGCCAGCAGCGTGCAAAGAAGGAGGGAAGCGGTTGCTGCGACGGCCGTTCGTCGCCCGGCGGGCCGTCTCGTTCCCAATGTGATCATCGGCAGATCCAACGAGGCGTCGACGACGCGCTGGTTGAACGATACCGCCCTTTCTCGTCTGACGCAAAAAGTTCGGGGGCGGGCCATCCGAACGGGCGATCCGAGCGCCCGCGATCACTCGGCCCGCAGACCGATACGGCCGAGGTCGTCGGAACGCAGACCGTGCCGTTCGAGCAGAACCCGCATCTGCGCCCGCGTTTCCGCCGATTTGGCGGCGAAAATGGGCCTTACCGCCGCCGCCTGCGGATCGGCGACAAGCCGTTCGCGTATCGCGCGCGCCAGGTCTCGCATCGTCCGTTCGCGTGCGTCGGATGGCAGGAAGGCCCACAGGGCCAAGCCAAAGACGCCGCGCTGCCACAGCACGCTGCCCTCGTTCGGCCCGGTCGCCCAGGACAGTTGCAACGCCGCGACAACACTCGCCAGCGTCTCGCGCGCGACCAGCCGGAATATCGCGAGCGACAGCCAGGCTTGCGACGAGAGCGGCCGTGCCGCGACAAGGGCGCTCAGTTCCGCCGTCCGCCGGCCTCCCGTCTCGGGATCGATCGCGGCGATCTGTGCCAGCGGCAGATCGAAGGCCGAGCGGCCGAGACCCGGGATGCCGATCCACCCTCGCCCCGTCTCGCCCGCCGGCCCGGTTGTTGGCTCGGATGCGGGTGCAGACCGCTTCTCGTCAATCTCCCGCGCTTCCGCGGCGGAGGCGAGATCGTATCCCCGCAGCACGGCGTATCCGCACAACGCCGACACCAATAAGGCGGTCAACCACGGCCGCCGTCCCGTGTATATTGGTGCCGTCCTCCCGCCGGCGTTGCGGATTACGTGTGCCGAGCCGTCCGCGAGAGACACAGACGAGCGTTCCGCCTGCGCGGTTCCGGCGCCGAGCAGCGCCGCGACGGTCAATGCGACGGCTTGAATCTGCAAGCTGAAGTCAACCAGCGCGTGCGCGCCGACGAGAATGACAGCGGCGACCGCGACCAACGGCACCATTGCGCCCCCACGACGGGAAACGGCGCCTCTGAAGCAGCGCAACGCCGGCAGCGCGATCAGCGCGACGAAGATCGACCCGAAGACGATCCCCAACCCTTGCACCGCTTCGAGATAGGTATTGTGCGCCTGACTCCAGGTGCCCGACCCGGCGACCGAGAAGTCGCGATACATCGGAAAGACATCGACGAACGTGCCATAGCCCCAGCCGAGCCAGGGCCGATCGAGGATCGACTGCAACGCGACGCGATAGACCGCGAGCCGGTTTGCATCGGAGAAACCCGCCCCGGCAATTTTATCGCCGAGAGCCGCGCCGAACAGCAGCCCGGTTCCCCCGAGCAGGACAAGCCCGAGAATCGGCACGGGCCACGCCCGCGCCTCGCGTCCCGCTGCGCGTCCTCCGGCAAGCACGGCAAAGGCGACGACGGCAAGCCCGGTTGCGGCGATACCGCCGCGCGACCCGGTGAGAAGAAGCGCCGTCAGGATGATAAAGCCGCCGGCCAGAACCGGCGCGCCGTCGCAACCGATCATCTCGACCAGCGCCGCCAGCGGCGTTCGGGTTGTACCGGGGGCGCCGATGCCGTACCGTCGACAGAGATTAAGGAAAACCCCGGCCGTCGCGATGAACCCGATCCCGGCAAAAGCGGCATAGGCATTGGGGTTGATAAACGTCGCCGACACGACGTCGCCCGGCGACACATTCGGCATCCGCAGCCAGCTGGTCTTCGCCGCGATCAGCCCGTAAGCGGCATAGATCCCGCCGATCACCGCGATTGCCGCGACGAGCGTCCGAGCGCGGCCGGTGTCACGGCACAGCTGCAGCGCGAGCCAGAACACGCCGGCACCGGTGATCAGGCGGAGCAGCGCCGCTGCGGTCAGATCGCGATTGACGCTAATGCTGCCGGCCAGCTTCGCACCGACCGCTTCGCCGGCCATCGCCCAGACCGGGTTGGCGGCATCGGGAAACAGTCCGGCGGCGCTCTGCACCGCGATCCACGACACGAGCAGCAGAAACAGCGCCGCCGGAAGCCGGACAGATCGAAGCCCGACCGGATGCGGCTGGCTGCGCAGTATCAACCCGGCCTCGTACACAACCGCAAGCCCCGGAAACAGCATCGCATTGATGCCCCAGGCGATCGCCTCGTTGCTGCCATGCCAGAACGGGACCCAGGCAAGCCCGGCGACAAACAGCCAGAAAATCGCATTCTCGACAAAGCTGGCTCTGGCGGCGTGCGCGCCGATCAGCGCCGGGGTCATGCCCGGCCGAGGCAGGTCAGTATTTGTAGGAGATGCCGAATGTGACGATGTCACGCGAGAAACCCTGATCCGGCACGTTCGAGTTCAGCGCAAGGTGCTGATAATCGAGCGACAGCCCAAAGCTCCGCCAGATGCTGTAGGTCAGCGTCGCGCCCGCTGTCCAGGCATTCTCCCGCCGCGGCGACTCGGTATAGGAGGCCCGCAGATACCCGGCGCGCCCGCTCCATTCCCATTCCGGGAAAACCGCGTAAGTGACCTGCCCGAGAAAGCTCGTGACGATCGAGGATGTTCCCGCCGCCGTTGCCGGAGCCGTCCCGAGCAGCGAGGCGCCGATCGTTCGATCGGCCGCGGCCCGCAGCGTCAGCTTCGGATAGGGGAAATAGTCCAGCCGGCCGCCATAGACCGAACTGCCGACCGTGCCGATCGCCGCCGAATCAAAGCTCTGTTGCTGATAGCCTCCATGAATTTCGCCGCGAAACAGACCGATCTGATCCGAGCCGATCCCGACCAGCGTGCGAAACCCCGACGAATTCAACGAATCGGTGTCCCAATCGCGCTTATCGACCGCGCCGGAAACAAAGGTATAGAGATCGGGCGTCAGCCATATCCCGCCGCGGCCGGTCGCCGTATAGACGGCGCCGCTGGGCGGCGGCATCGTGCCGTCTGGCTGGTTGTAAAGAATGCCGACCGCCGCGCCGCCGAGACTGACAAACGCATTGCTGAACCGTTTCAGGACCGATCCGGTGCCGGTGAGCTGGTTGTAGACGAATGGCTGTTGCGTCGGCACGACACCGACACCGGTCGGGTTCAACGACGACAACCCATGCGTGATGCCGAGCGTGCTGAAGACATCGCGCTGCCGCGTGTAATCGCCTTGCGCATGCAGAACCCAGCTTTCGACCGGCTCGTAATCCTGGATTGCGCCGAGCCGCGCCGCGACGGCATTAAAGCCCTGTCCTTCTCCGATCGCGTACAGGCGGGCATCGGTCATCGCGTACAGGCTGGTCCGGCTGATCGCCGCGGTTCTCTCCGCCAGCAGCGCCGGGACGAGGCGAGCGCCGCCGCTCGCCTGCGAGCGCCGCGCGCTCTGGGAGGGATTGGTGTCGTAGATTGCGCCGGCAAAGGCGGTCGGGTAGAGCAGCCAGTCACCGACGATCAGAGCGTTTTTTTCCCGCCCCCGCTCGTCGAATGCGCTCGGTCTGCCGCTCGGCGGCGGGGCCTCGATCGCCGGACCGCTCTGCCCGCCGATCGCGCCCAACTGGGCATGAGCCGGAGGCGCGGAGCCAGCCAGCAACGGCACCCCCGCCCCGAGCGCGAACAGGATCAGGATACAGCGGTTCAGTCGATAGGCACGCGTCAATCCGCTCTCCTTTCGCGGACCGGTCGGACGCACGACAACAGGCCGAGTGGGCCGATGCAACCAGGAATTTGGCTGAGGGTCGTCGCGTGCCCGTAACGCGCGCCGCTCGGTTTCAACGGCGGACGCAGCGAGCTGAAATCGAGCTTGCGCAGTGCGCTCGCTCCCCGACTCGACTGCCGCCGCAGGGTCGATATCATCTGTGACAAGCTGGAAGAGCGCGCGAGCGTTCCGACGCGGGAGAGGCAACGCATCAGGGGAATCGGCTTCGGGGAGACCGGCAATGGCCTACACGATAATCCGCGGCGGGTTGGTGCTCGATATCCGGGCCGGGACGGCGGACCCGGCCGACATCCTGATCGAGGACGACACGATCCGCGAACTGGGTCCGCCCGGCGTTTTGGCACCCGAGGGCGTGCGCGAGATCGCGGCGTCGCGGCGGCTGATCCACCCCGGTCTCGTCAATGCCCACACCCACTCGCACGGCAATCTCGGCAAGGGCATGGGCGACCGGTGGACGCTCGAATTGCTGCTCGCCGCGGCGCCCTGGGTCGGCGGCAACCGCGCCGCCGACGACATTCATCTGTCGGCGCAGATCGGCGCGGTCGAGATGGTGCTCAAAGGCTGCACCGCGCTGTACGATTTGTTTTTCGAATGGCCGGTCCCGACCAGCGACGGCATCGCCTCGGTCGGCTCGGCCTATGAGGAAGTCGGCATTCGCGCGGTGATCGCGCCGATGGTCGCCGACCGCAGCTTTTACGAGGCGATCCCCGGCCTCGCCGATGCCCTGCCGCCCGCCCTTCGCGAGCGTGTCGCCGCGCTCCGCTTGCCGCCCGGCGAGACGACATTGGCCGCGATCCGCGACGCGCTGCGCGTCTGGCCGTTCGACCGCGATCGTATCCGTCCGGCCGTCGCGCCGACCATCCCGCATCATTGCTCGGACGAATTCATCCTCGGCTGCACCGCGCTTTCCCGCGATTTCGCTATCGGACTGCACAGCCATGTCGCCGAGTCGAAGGTGCAGGCCGTGGCCAGCCTGCGGCTCTACGGCAAAACCCAGACCGCGCATCTCGCTCGGCTCGGCGTGATCGGGCCGCATTTCACGGTGGCGCACGGGGTCTGGCTCGACCATGACGACATGGCGCGTCTCGGCGATGCCGGCGCCTCGGTCGCGCACAACCCCGGCAGTAACATGCGGCTCGGCTCGGGTCTCGCCGATGCCAGGGAGATGCTCGACCGCAAGGTCAATCTCGGGATCGGCACCGACGGGGCATCGTGCTCCGACAACCAGAACATGTACGAAGCGATGCGGCTCGCCTCGTTTGTCTCGAAGGTGCAGGGACCGGAGTGGCGCCGCTGGCTGACGACCCGAGAGGCGGCCCTCGCAGCGACCGAGGGCAGCGCCCGCGTGCTGGGTTTCGGCAACCATATCGGCCGGATCGCGCCGGGCTGGAAGGCCGATCTCGTGATGCTCGACCTCGATCACCCGAACTGGCTGCCGCTCAACAATCCGGTCAACCAGCTCGTCCACACCGAGGACGGCACCGCGGTTGACAGCGTGATGATCGGCGGCCGGGTGGTGGTTGAAAACCGCCGCGTGCTGACCGTCGATCTGGCGCGTCTGCGCGAGCGCGCCGCCGCGGCGCGCGACCGTCTTGCCGCGCTCAACGCCGATAACCGCCGTCTATACGAGGCGCTGGAGCCGGTTGTTGGCAGCTATTGTCCGGGCCTCGCTTCCGCGCCGTATCACGTGCATCGTTACGGCGCGCATCCCGGATAGATTGCGGACCCTCAAACCCGCGGTGCTGGCGACACCGTCACCGAATTCTTCGGTATCTCTTGTACCAAGTACCCCCGGCAAGCGCTCCTGGGGCTGATCGCTCCCGTAACCGCATCTCCTCCCCAGCCCTCCCCGCGATCCTTATCAAGTCCGGGGAGGGGAGGGCAGGGTGGGGCATTGTTCAGCGTTCCGGACGATCAGGATCGCCGGCGTGTCGCACCTCTCTATCCGGTTTTCAGAGTGATGTCCTCATAAGGAGCCGCGTAGACAAAGCCCTTGATGAGACCAAATCCCGCTTCGCCGACCCGCGGTCCGACCGCGCTGATAAAGGCAAGTTGCCATATCGGAGTGTACATTTCCTTTTCATGAACAAGCTGCTGCATCTTGTCCAACAGCTCGCGGCGCTTGTCGACATCCAGCTCGACTGCCTGCTTTGGAAACAACTCGTCGATCTCCGGATAGCTACCGTACACGAAGGCGCCGCCCTTCACCACAAACGCCTCCAGCCGCGTCGCGGCATTCCCGAATGCGCCGCTCGCGCCTTGAACCAATCCTTTATTGAATTGCTTCTCGGCATAGCCCTTATAGAAGGCGGCGCGTTCGAGCGGGCGAAGCCGCGCCCGGATGCCGACCACCTGAAGATCGTTGATGACCGCCTCGCCCAGATTGGCGTAAGCGGCGTCGCAATAATAATCGCCGGCGTTGAACCCCCTCGGGTAGCCCGCTTCGGCCAATAGCTTCCTGGCTCTCTCCATATCGAAAACCGATTTCGGCGGCTGCCAGAAAAACTCGAAATTCTCGGGTATTATGCTGCCGGTCAGCCGGGAGTGACCAAGCGTCAGCGCCTGGTTGATATTCTCGCGATTGATCGCGAGGCTTGCCGCCTTCCTGACCCGGACATCGTGCCAGGGCGATTTGGGATCCCATTGTTCGGGGTAATAGACCCAATACGAACCCGAGCCGACAGTCGGTTTGAGGGTGAGGCCCGGCGTTTGCACGATGTCCTCGGCCAGCTCGCCTCGGATCGAGAAGGCGATATCGACCTCGCCGCGTTTCAGAGCCGCCACGCGTGTCGCCTCGTCGGGGATGACCTTGAACACAATACGCTTGACGCCGGGAGGCTTGCGCCAGAACTGATCGAACGCCTCAACGACCAGCTCGACGCCGGGCGTGAACGAAACGAATCTATACGGGCCGGCTCCGATCGGGGCTTTCTTGAAATCGGCCTCTCCGACCTGTTCGACATATTTTTTGGGAACGATCCAACCCGCACCGGTGGCGCTCGAATAAAAGGTCAGGAAGTCGGGCCAGGGCTCGTTCAATTTGAACTGTACACGCCTGGCATCGAGTGCCTGCACCGCAGCGACACGGGTCTTCATCATCTCGTGCGCGGTGCCGCGATAACGCTCGAACGAGAACTTTACGTCCTCGGCGGTCACCGGGTCGCCGTTATGAAATTTCACTCCTTCGCGCAGAACGAAATCGACGGTGAGGCCATCCTCCGAGATCGACCAGGACTCGGCCAGGCTGGGGGTGGCCGCACCGTCCGGCATCGGCTTCACCAGCGCATCGTGAAGCGCGTAAAGCACGATGAACGGCGTGATGATCCCCGATGTTTCGGCGGGATCGAACCAGGTCGGGGCCAGCGAGGCATGCACCGCCCAAACCAGTTCGCCCTGCTGGCCTGCAACTGCCGTGCCTGGAATGCCCGTAAAAGCGGCGAGCGCGGTACCAGCCATGAGGGTTCGACGGGATAGCCGACTCGCCAGCCCGTTTGCGGTGCGCGGGTTCGAATCTTTGTTCAGGCTCATCATCTCCTCTGGAATCCTGGAGTGTTTCACGGGCTAGCAGTACCGCAGCAGGCTGAGAATGTCCTCTGATAATCATCTCGCAAGCCGGGTGAACCAGGTTCATGGCAGCGAGCGCGCGTCGGCGACAGGCGCCGCTCATGGTACGGAGAGGATGCTGCACCACGTCATGCCGACTGACCGAGAGCCGGACCCGGCATCGTCCTAACCGGCGCCGCCGGAAGCAGCGCCGCGAAAATTGCCGCAATCGCGTCGCACACCGGGTCTCATTGGCCCCTGAAGAGGCGCGGCAACGCGCTGCCGCAATTCCCTGTTCAGCCGCGCCGCCCACTACCGGTCAGGGCGGCAACATCCGCCGATCCCCGTCTAGATCAGCGCCATCTCCCGGTATCCGTCGGAAGCAACCGCGTCGCAGTGCTCGCGGAACGTGGGGTGCCCGCCGCTGTAGCGCATGATCTTGCGGGTCTCTTTGCCCGCGACGTTACGGTTGACCCCGGTCATCCACGAGTCGATCTCGTTGAACAGCAGCCCTTCGGCGGTCGCCTTGACGTGGTCGGTCCAGCGCGCCACGCCGGCCGAAGTAGCCTCGATCCGCGTCACGCCGCGCCCCCGCGCATGGCGGATCAGGTCGGTCACCCAATCGACATTGTATTCGACCGCGCGCGGAAAATTGCCAAGCGCGGCGTGCGGCCCCATGACCATCAGCATGTTCGGGAAATCCTCGACCAGCACGCCGAGATAGGTCTGCGGCCCGTCCCGCCATTTGTCCTTCAGCGACACGCCGTCGACGCCGCGGATATCGATGCGGTCGAAGGTGCCGGTGATCGCGTCGAACCCGGTGGCGTAGATGATCATGTCGAATTCGTAATCGGCGTCGCTGGTCCTGATGCCGGAAGGAGTGACGCACGCGATCGGTGTCTCGTTGAGATCAACCAGTCTGACGTTGGGCCGGTTGTAAACCTCGTAGTATCCGCTTTCGAGCGGCACGCGGCGGGTGCCGAACCCGTGGTTCTTCGGGATCAGCTTCTCGGCCACTTCCGGGTCCTTGACCCGCTGGCGGATTTTGCGCGCGATGAAGTCCGAGATCAGCGCGTTGGCCTCGCGGTTTGTCAGGATGTCGCGGAAATTGCCCTGCCAGATGCCGAAACCTGGCTCGGCATAGAGCCTCTCCCAGAACGCCTCGCGTTCCTCTGGGGTCACATCAAAGGTGCCGCGCGGGTCGGGTTTGTGGACAAAGCAGCCCGGGCTTTCGTTGCAGCGTGCGAAGATCTCGCCGTAGCCGGCCCTGATCCGGTCCATCTCCTCGTCGGGGATCGGCGCGTTGTGCAGCGGCGCGCACCAGTTCGGGGTGCGCTGAAACACGGTCAAATGGCCGACCGTCTTGGCGATTTCGGTGATCGCCTGCACCGCGGTCGCGCCGGTGCCGATCACCGCGACGCGCCTGCCCTCGAAACGGACCGGCTCCTTTGGCCAGTAATGCGTATGAAACGCTTGGCCCCGGAAACTCTCGACTCCGGGAATGCGCGGCATCGTCGGCGCTGACAGCACGCCGATCGCGGTGATCAGGAAGCGGGCGTCGTAGCTGCGGCCGTCCTCCAGCGTGACCTGCCAGCTTCGCGTCTCCTCGCGGTAGTGCGCGGCGGCGACGCGGCTGTTGCACTGGATGTCGCGGCGCAGGTCAAACTTGTCGGCGACATGGTTCAGATAACGCTCGGTCTCGGGTTGGCCGGCGAAGCGCTCCTGCCAGTTCCACTCTTCCAGCAGCTCCGGTGAGAACGAGTAGGCGTAGGTGTAGCTTTCCGAATCGAAGCGGGCGCCGGGATAGCGGTTCCAATACCAAGTGCCACCAACGCCGCTGCCGGTCTCGAACACCCGCGCGCTCAACCCGAGCTGGCGCAGCCTGTAGAGCTGATACAGCCCGGAAACCCCGGCGCCGATGATCACGGCATCGAAATCGAGGGCCGGCTCGGCCTTGAGGCTGGGTACTGCCGCCATTGAAGCAGTCATTCTTTCTTCCCTGACGCGGAGCTGTGATCGTTTTCGGTTTACCACAAAGGTCACGAAGGAAGCACAAGAGACATGGAGGAAAAAACTTCCATCGTGACCCTCGTGCTTCCGTCGTGTTCTTCGTGGTAAAAAATTGTCTTCAGTTCATGCCGTAAAACGACAGCGCGCCACCGGCGAGCACGCCGTGCCGCGCCTCGGGCGACAGGGACTCGAGCCGCTCGCGCAACATCTGCGGCGCTCCCGGAAAGAACCCGTCCTGGTGCGGGTAATCGGTCGCCCACATGATCTTGTTCGGGCCGATATAGTCGGCCAGCACGGCGATGCTGTTTTCGACCGGCTCGAACGAGATCCAGCAATTGCGCTTGAACAACTCGCTCGGCCGCATCGACGGGGCGGTTTCGTTAAAGCCCTTGTCGTCGAAATGCCGATCCATGCGGTCGAGCCATGGCGCCATCCAGCCGCCGCCCGATTCGAGAAAGCCGACGCGCAGGCGCGGGTGGCGGTCGACGACGCCGCCCCAGATCACCGCCATCGCCGCCAGCATCATCTCCATCGTGTGCGAGATCATGTGGCGCGCGGCGCGGTCGCTCTCGAAACGATCGACCCCGACGGTCGGCATCGCGTTGGTCGAACCCTCGTGGAAGCCGACCGAGAAATCGAGTTCCTCGGCTGTCGCCCAGAATTTCTCGTAGATCGGATCGTTGATCATCTTTTTGCCGTGATACGGGTTCGGCCGCAGAAAGCCGCCGCGCATCCCGAGCTTCTCGCGCGCGTAGCGCACCTCCTCGGTCGCCAGCTCGACCGACTGCATCGGCAGCATCGCCACCCCGAACAGGCGGTCGGGGTAGGGCTTGCAGTAATCGGCCAGCCAGCGGTTGTAGGCGCGGCACATCGCGCCCGCCAGACCGGGGTCCTCGACGGCGCCGGCGAACAGGCCGAGGCTCGGATACAGGAAAGCGGCGTCGATCCCGTCCGCGTCCATGTCCTTGATGCGGGCGTGCGGGTCGAACCCGCCCTTTTTCCCCTCGGCGTATTTTAGTGTGTCGGGAATGACATCGCCCTGCCGCACGCCGACGGCGCCGAGGCTGCCGATCCCGCGCGGATTGCCCAACAGCTTGCCCTCGACGCTGAGACGCTCCTTGCCGTTGTCGTCGATCACAAAGCGCGGGCGGCGCTCGCGGTATTCGGGATCGATATAGCGGTCCCAAAGATCAAGCGGTTCGAGGATGTGGCCATCGGCATCGACCACGTTGTAAGTGCGAGTCATCGGTGTGTCCTCCCACGGTACTCGGATCTGCGGCATGCTACCGCAGCCGCGCAGGCCGCGCGAGTCTGAACCCTGTTCACGATAACGAAGCGCCGGCGGTGAGGGATCGCCGTCGCGAGCCTGATCGGCCGGATCAGGTCGCGCGGACCAGATCGGCCCTCTATCGACGAAACTCCGGCGCATGGCAGGAGCAGGTCGCGAGTATAGGAGAATACCGCGTTCCGAAGCATCCCTGGTATCTACCATCCGGGGCAGCATCACGAAGACAGAAGAACCACAAAGATTCTGACCGGTACACGGCTGGCGAGGTGGTCCGACCCGGTTGGAAATGAAGTAATGGCGGAGGGCTGGGAAGGTCTGATCTGCGTCGTCGCCGGGGATCAGCACGGGCTGTCGATCGATACCGGCGCCAACGGCGATTACGCGACCGGCGGCGGGATGGATATGCCCGTCTTTATGTGCGGCGGGTTTGACCGCGCCGCCAGCGCCAAAGGCGGGCCGTACAATCTCGGTACGGCTTTTGGAAATTTGTTCGGCAATATCGAGATCATCGATAGCGCCGGCGCGACGATTACGATCCGTTTTTATGCCGTCTCGGTTGCGAGCGACGGCACACCGACCGTCCGGCTCGACGCGAACTCGGACGGCATCTCGCACCAATTCACCTCGGCGGTCCTGTGAGCGACAGGACCCGCCGCCGGTTTCTCGTCCGCGAGGTAAGGCATGACCGGGATCATCCGGGTTGTCGAGAGGATCAAGGACCGGTTTCGCCGGGCGGCGGTGCGGCGGCCCCGCCCTCAAACGGCGGTGCGGGCGGGGCTGGCGGCGCACTGGGGGCCCCGGTCTTCGCCGACACCTTGCCGGCCGATATCCGCACCGACCCGGTGTTCCGGGACATCAAGGATCTGGAGGGGTTGGCGCGCGGCTATCAGGGCCAGGCGCGGCTGATGGGCATCCCGAAAGACCGATTGCTGGAATTGCCGGCCGATCCGGGCAACGCCGAGGCGATGGGGAAGGTCTACGACCGGCTCGGCCGACCGGAAGCGCCGGACAGGTACGCCTTCAAGACCGACGCGCTGCCCGAAGGGGTGACGATCGACGAGCCGACGATGGGCTGGTTCCGGCAGACCGTGCACTCGCTCGGTCTGTCGCAGCGCCAGGCCGCCGCGCTGTTCGAGGCATGGAATGCGCATGTCGGCGAGCGGGTCACCGGCCAGCAGCAGCAGAGCGCGCAGGCGCACGAGGCGGCGATCGGCGCGCTCAAAACCGAATGGGGCGCGGCGTTCGACGAGAAACTGCGGGTCGCGAAAGACGCGCTGGCGCATTACGGCGGCGACAAGGCGGCCGAGATCGCCTCGCGCTACGGCAGCGACCCGGACCTGGCGCGCATCTTTGCCGAAGTCGGCAAGGTGTTGCAGGAGCACGGGATGATCGGCCGCGGGACACCGGGCAGTGCCGCGACGCTCAGCCCGACCGAGGCGCAGCAGGAGATCAACGCGAAGTACGCGGACCCGGAATTCATCAAGCGGATGCAGAGCCGCGACCGGCAGGTGCGCGACGCCGCGACCGCCGAACTGGAAAGACTGTTCAAGATGGCCTACCCGGAGCAGAACCGGGCGGCTTAAGCAGAACCGTCAGTTTGCGCATCTGCGCAGGTTGGCAAATCACCCGCGCTCGAGCCGGGGAACTCAGGGGGTCAACCCCACGGGTCCGGCTGAGACGGGCGCCTTAGCGGGCGTAAAACGCCAGGCACGGGTCCGGCAGGGCGCTCCCAGGGAAACCAGGAGGGCGCGGAGCCGGGGAACTCAGCCGCTCTGACCACAACCGTTTTGAGCGGAGCCCGCTTCCATGTCGTACCAGGTCCCTGTCCATCACGTTCAGCAGTTCAACCGAAACCTGACCCACCTCGCGCAGCAGAACGGGTCGCGGCTGCGCATGGCCGTGCGCGAGGAGCAAGTCACCGGCGACCGCATGTATATCGACCAGCTCGGCCCGGTGACGGCGGTGCGCAACATCTCCCGTCACGCCGACACGCCGCTGATCTCGACGCCGCACTTCCGCCGCCGGATCGTGCCCTATCCCTATGACTGGGCCGATCTGATCGACCGCGAGGACCAGGTCCGCACGATCCACGAGCTGACCAATCCCTATGCCGAAGCCGGTGCGATGGCGATGGGGCGCGCGGTCGATGAGGAGATCGTCAGCGCGGTGTTCGGCACCGCCTATACCGGCCAGGACGGCACCACCCCGATCGCGTTCCCGGCAGGCCAGGTGGTTGCGGTCAATAGCTGGGCCTATGAGAGCGGGTCCGGCAATGTCGGGCTGACCGTCTCGAAACTGATCGAGGCCAAGGTCAAGCTCGACGACGCCGAGATCGACGGCACGGAGCAGAAGTACTTCGCCTGCACCGCAACCGATCTGGGCAATCTGCTGGGCACGACCAAGGCGACATCGTCCGATTTCGTCAACGTCAAGGGTCTGGCCTCGGGCGAGATCGACAGTTTCATGGGGTTCCGGTTCATCCGGCTGCCCGACAAGATCTTTCCGAAGGACAGCAACGGCTACCGGCGCTGCTTTGCCTGGGTCCGCTCCGGGATCGGTCTCGGGATCGCGCGCGACATCACCACCCGCATCGATCCGCGCCCGGACAAGCGCTACGCGCAGCAAGTCTATGTGACGATGGATATCGGCGCCGCCCGCCTCGAAGAGGCGAAAGTCGTCGAGGTCAAGTGCGCGTAACCGGCCGCCGGCGAAAGGAGTAACCCATCATGGCGATCCGCTATTCGGTCGAAACCCAGAAAATCGTCGGCAATGCCGGCGGCGCGATCCAGGAGCTGCCAAAAGCCGCCTATATCCGCGGCAAGGTCCGCGTCCAGGTGGCGACGATCCCGCTGTTCTCGCAGGCCAACGGCGACCAGATCTTCATCGCGCGCCTGCCGAAGGACGGGGTGCCGCTGGGCTGGGAAGCCGTCACCGACACCTCGCTCGGCTCCTCGACGATCGCGATCGGCACCGTGCATTCGGGCGAGAGCGCGAAATTCAAGGCGGCGGCGACGTTCACGACGACGAACACGCCGACCCGCATGGGCCTCGCCTCGGCGATCGGGCGCGATCTGTCGGCCGACACGCTCTACGACATCAACGACAGGGTGACGCCCTATGTCGATATCGTGCTGACGATCGGCGCGGCCGACTTTCCCGCCTCGGGCCGCCTGGTGATCGTCACCTATTACTCGGTCGAGTAACGGGCGCGTCAGTCGATGGCGCTGTCCGAGCTGGCGATCTGCAACCGGGCGCTGGCCGCGCTCGGCGAGGAGGCGGTCACCAGCCTGACCGACAACCGGGCGAAGGCGGCGCGGCTGTGCAACGCCGCCTATCCGCAGGTGCGCGACGCGGTCACGCGCAAGCTGCCGTGGAACTGCGCCCGGCGGCGGGCGCGCCTCGCCGCCGACGCGGTTCCGCCGGCTTTCGGGTGGAGCCACGGCTATACGCTGCCGGCGGATTTTATCCGCATGTTCCACATCGCCGCCCCCGGCGACACCGCCTATGTCATCGAAGGCGGCAAGCTGCTGACCAACACCGCCGCCCCGCTCGATTGCATCTATATCGGCCGTCTGAGCGATCCGACCGCGATCGACCCGGTGATGGCCGAGATCATCGCCTATGCGCTGGCCGCCGAGATCGGCCGCGCCATCGTGCAGGACGATCAGGCGGTCGTGCGGGTCGAGACCAGGCTCGCCAGCCTGTGGAAAGAGGCGGAAGCGGCCAACGCCGCCGAGCACGGTTTTGACGAGCTGGACCCCGCGCGCTATCTGCAGCTGTCCGGTCTGACCGCGGCGGAAGCGTCGATCTGCAACCAGGCGCTGGTTTTTCTCGGGGTGCCGCCGGCCGCGGGCGCGCAGGAATTGCAGAAGCGGGCAAAGCTGGCGATCGACGCCTACCCGAGCGCCCGCGACACGGTGCTGCGCCGCGCCCCGTGGAACAGCGCCCGCAAGCGCATCCGGCTGAGCGCCGCGCCGACCCCCCCGGATTTTCAATGGGAAGCCGCCTACGCGCTGCCGGACGATTTTATCCGCATGATCGAAGCCTCGCCCGACAGCTTCGCCGAGTGGCGGATCGAAGGCGCGATGCTGCTGTCCGACGCCGGACCGAAGTTCGACCTGCTCTATATCGGCCGGATCGACGCGGACGCGATGGACCCGCTGCTCGCCGAAGCGGTTGCGCTGGCGCTGGCGGCGCGGATCGGTCCGTCGCTGCGCCCCGAGGACCCGCACGCGATCAACCGGGTCAACCGCTGGCTGGAGGACCGCATCCGGGTGGCGATGAGCACCAGCGCACAGGAACATTCGGTGCGCGAATGGGACGCCGACCTCTGGCTGCGGGCGAGGTTCTGAGCCGTGCCGACCGTCATCCAGACCAATTTCACCGCGGGCGAGGTTTCGCCGCTGCTGCTGGGGCGCGCCGATCTGGCGCGCTGGCAGAACGCCTGCGCCAGGCTCAGAAACATGATCGTGCTGCCGCAGGGCGGCGCGACCCGGCGCACCGGCACAAGGCTGGTCGCAAAGGCGAAATATCAGGACCGGCGGCACCGGCTGGTGCGGTTTCTGTTTGGCGACAATCAGGCATTCGTCCTTGAATTCGGCGATCTGTACATCCGGTTTTTCACCAATGACGGGCAGGTGCTCGACGGTCTCGATCCTTACGAGATCGCGACGCCGTGGAGCGAGAGCCAGCTCGCCGGGCTGACCTTTACGCAATCGGCCGACATCCTCTACGTCATGCACCCGAACGTGCCGACGCGCGAATTGCGCCGCATCGCCAACACGAACTGGCAACTGGCGGTCTTCGCGAATGAGGACGGGCCGTATCTCCCGGTGCCGAAAACGCCGCGCGCGAGCCTGACCCCGTCCGCCGCGACCGCGACCGCGACGCTGATTTTTGACGGCACCGCCGGGATCAACGGCGGGGCCGGCTTCGCGGCGAGCGATGTCAGCCGTCAGATCCGGGTGCGGCAGCGAACCTGGCGGCTGTCCGCCGTGTCGGCGGTCGCGAATGGCGGCAGCGCCTATCAGCTCAGCGAGCAGGTGACGCTGGCCGGCGGCACGCCGGTCATCGACCCGGACGGGATCACCGAGACCCCGGCCAAGGTGTCGATCACCGAGCACAATACCGGGGTGGCGAGCCGTGTCGCGATCATCGATTACGGCGCCTATCTCGCGCCGCCGAGCAGCCCGGTCGCGCAGGCGGAGACGACCGGATCGGGCAGCGGTCTGCAACTGACCGCGAGCTTTGCGCAGGACGGCAAAGTGCGCTGGAGCTGGGGGACGATCACCGCGGTCAACAGCACCACGTCAATCGACGTGGCGATGAACGAAGCCTTCATCTCGACCGATCCGATCGACACCTGGCGGCTCGGCGCCTGGAGCGGCGGCACGCAGTACCCGACCGCGGCGGCGTTCTTCCAGCAGCGGCTGTATTTCGGCGGGGCGGACGGCACCGCGTGGGGCAGCGAGATCGGCGATTACCCGAGCTTCAGCCCGACCGAGGAAAACGGCCAGGTGATCGACAGCAACGCGGTCACGTTCAGCCTGGACGATACCGAGGTCAACACGGTGGTGTGGCTGTCCCCGGCCGGGGCGGCGCAGATCCCGCAGCTCGGCATCGGCACCGCCGCCGCCGAGCATGTGCTGTCGTCGAGCGACGGCGGCGCGGTGACGCCGACCACCCCGCAAGCCTATCCCGAGACCCGCTACGGCGCCAAACCGGGCACCAAGGCGCTGCGGATCGGCAAGGCGGTGCTGTTCGTCGGCAAGGACGGGACGCAGCTTTACGAATGGACCTACCAGTTTCAGGCCGGCGGCTATATCGGCGAGCCGATCGAAATCCTGTCGGAGCATCTGATCCTGCCCGGCATCGTGCAGCCCGACTATGCGCAGCAGCCATATTCGATTGTCTGGGCCGTCACCGAAGATGGTGGGCTGGCCGGGATGACCTATCGGCGCGAGCAGGAGATCCGCGGCTGGCACGCGCACCGGCTTGGCGGTTCGTATTACGCCGGTCCGCCCGTCGTCGAGAGCCACGCGGTCATCCCGGCGCCGGACCGCAGCCACGATCAGCTGTGGCTGTCCGTGCTGCGCCGGGTCAACGGCGCGGCTCTGCGCACGATCGAGACGATGACCCGGCCGTTCCGCGACACGCCGCTCGAAGATGCGGTGTTTGTCGACGGCGCGATCAGCTCGGCCCTGACAAAACCGGCGACGGTCTGCGCGCTGGGGTTTGTCCCGCCGGAGAATGATCCCGGCCGGGTGCTGCCCGAACCGGGCGATACCGTCGTCGTCAACTTCACCGCGGCAACCGCGACCGCGAACGATGCCGAGCTCGGCACCTGGCTGCGGATCAACGGCGGGCTGTTCCGCGTCACCCTCTATCTCAACCCGGTTGTCGTCACGGCGCTGTGCTACCGCGCGCCGGACAGCCTGGTCCCGGCTCTGTCGGGCGAATGGTCCTACACCGCGCCGCAGGACGAATTCAGCGGGCTGGACATCTGGGAAGGCGAGGAGGTCGCGATCCTCGGCGACGGCGCCGTGTACCCGCGGCAGAGAGTGACCGGCGGCAGGATCGTGCTGCCCTACCCGGCCAGCCATGTGACGGTCGGTCTGCCTTACGACAGCGAACTCGAAACCCTGCCGCTCGAAATCCCGGCGCAGGACGGCACCAGCCAGGGGCGCACCGCGCGGCTCGACCACCTGTATCTGCGGCTGTTCGAGACGGTCGGCGGCGAATATGGCGGCCAGGGGCGGATCACCGACAGGCTGCGCCCGCGCTCGACGGCGGACCCGCTCGGCGCGCCGCCGCCGCTGTTCACCGGTGACGAGCGGCTGGTCTTTCCCGGCGGCCACGACGCCGAGCACCGGGTGCATATCCGCCAGTCCGACCCGCTGCCGATGACGGTGCTGGCGATCGTCGCCAAGGGCCGCGCCTACGAGCGGAGCGCGTGATGGAGTTCGACCCCGTGGCCGACGGCGCCGGCAGCTTCAACGACGCGATCGCCGCGCTGCGCGAGCGGCACCTTGCCGGCGAGGCAATCCAGGCGACCGGGTATTTCGCGCGGCCGCGGGTCGAGATCGTGCCGTTGACCCCGGAATTGCTCGGAAGGCTGCCGCCGCCCTCTTTCGCCGATCCCGGCTATGCCGAGGCGCTGAGCGCCGATCCCGGTCTGTCCTGGGCGATGCGCGAGGGGGTGCGGATCGTGATGGCCGCCGGCGTCGTCCCGGTATGGAAAGGCCGCGGGCTGGCGTGGCTGACGCATGACGGCGCCGAGTGGCGGCACTGGCTGGCGGCGGCGCGCTGGGCGCGGCACTGGTTTGCGATCCTGCCGTTCCGGCGCATCGAGGCGACGGTGCTGGGCGGGTTCGATCCCGGCGAACGCTGGGTTGAATTCCTCGGTTTCGGGCATGAAGGCGTGATGACCGCGTTCGGCGAGGACGGCGCCGATTATCACCTCTACGCGAGGATCAGACCGTGAGCGACCCGCTGTCGATCGCCGGCGCCGGGCTGGGTCTGATCGGCGGCATCGTCGGGGCCGGCGGCGCGCGCGCCAGCGGCCGGGCGGCAACGCAGGCGGCCGGGTTCAACCGCGAGCTCGGCGTCATCAACGCGACGCAGGCGCTGCAATCCTCGGGCGCCGCTGTCGATCGGCTGCGCTACGCCGGCGCCAGGCTCAGGGGCGCGCAGCGTGCCGGGTACGCCGCCGCCGGGATCGACGTCTCGAGCGGCACGGCGCAGGACGTATACGCCGACACCGCCGAGCAATTGAAGCTCGCCGAGCTGGTCAAATTCTACGAGGGCGAACTCTCGGCGACCGAGGCGATGAACCGGGCGCAGATCGCGGCGCTGACCGGCGAGGCGGCGGGCACGGCCGCGAGCTACCAGGCGGGCGCGTCCTTGCTCGGCGGCGCCGGATCGACGATTGGCGCGCTGAGCCGGGTCGATTGGTCGAAGGTCTTCTGATGGCCCGCTCGCGCGAGATCCCGACCTATCAGGCGCCGGCGCCGGATATCAGCCCGGACCGGACCTATGCGCCGCTGGAGGCCTTCGCCGCGCCGGGCCGGGCGATGGCGGCGCTGGGCGGCGCGATTGCCCGCATCGGCGAGGACGTGACGCAGCTCGCGGCGCGCCGGGCCGAGCAGTACGGCCTCGACCATGCGGCCGACGGAACCATCTTTGCCCAGGAGACCGTGCAGAACGCGATCGAGGAGGCGCGTCAGACCGGCAACTATAAGGGCCTGGCAACGCGCGTGGCGCAGGCGCTCGACACCGATATCCGGCAGCGGGTCGATAATGCGCCGGACGGGACGGTCGGCGCCCGGCTGAACCGTCGTCTCGCGATGGTGCGGCAAAGCATGATGGCCCGCGCCGCGACCTTCGAGCACGGGATGGAGGTGCAGGACGAACGCTCCCGCACCGTCACGCAGCTTGAGGGGTTCGCCAAAGGCGCCTACCGCGATCCGACCCTGCTTGAGGAAAACATCGCCGCCGGCTGGGCGCTGATCGACGCGCAGGCCGCCAAGGGAAACTACAACCCGAGCGAACGCGAGAAGCTGCGCGAGGATTACGCGAAAACGCTGGTGTTCGGCGCGGCCGGACAGATGGCAGACCGCGATCCTTACGGGACAAAGCGGCGTTTCGAGGCAAAAGAGTTCGACCAGTATCTCGACGTGCCGAGCCTGGAACGGCTGCGCGCGCGCATCGACAGCGCCGTGACGCGCGCCGATGCGGAGGCGTCGAAAGCGCGGGTTCGCGCCACCGCCGATGAAAAATGGAGCGGCACGGGCGGCGCACCGGGCGGCATCACATCGGCCGGCGGGCCGCTCGACTTCGCCGCGATCCGGCAATACGCGGTCGATGCCGGGTTTGAAGGCGAGGCGGCCGACACGATCGCCGCGATATCGCTGGCCGAGAGCAGCGGCAATCCGAATGCGATCGGCGACCGCGATCTCGGCGGCTCCTATGGTTTGACGCAGATCCACGAGCCGGCGCACGGCCCGAAAGCGCGCGAGGCGCTCGGCAACCCGAAGCGCGCGCTGGAGCTGGCCTGGGACATCAGCAAGGGCGGCACCGATTTCCGCCCGTGGACGATGTACAAGAACCGCGGCTACCTGAAATACATGCCGAAGGACGGCAGTCCAAAAGCGGATCGCCCATCCCCTGATGCCGGCGCCGCACCGTCTCTCGACAGGCTGATCGCCGAAACCCAGGGCGACGTGGACGCCGGCCGGCTGACCCCTGAGGAAGGCGACGGGGTAATCCGTGACCTCACCCGCCGCCATCACCGATGGTCGCAGGCGATCGCGCAGCAGCGCGCCGCGCTCAACAGACAGGTCAAGGATGGCATCGCCGCGCTGGCCGACGGGCAGGACTGGACCGCCCCCGAGAGCGAAATCCGGTCCCTGCTGCCGGCCGAAAAGGCAGCGGACACGCTGCGCGCGATCAGCGAGGCGCGCGAACAGGGCCAGGCGGTGACGGCGGTGCGCTGGGCCTCGCCGGAGGAGATCGCCGGCCAGGCGGCGCGCATCGCCGAGGGGCTGCGCGACCCGCGCGACTACGCCCGCAAGGCAGCCTATAGGGATCGCTGGCGTGCCGCCGTCGAGCGGCGGCAGAAGAAGCTGCTCGAAGACCCGGCCGGGTATGTCGCCGCGTCCGAGCCGGTCCAGACCGCTGCCGCCGCGATCGACCCGGACAATCCGGGACCCGGTGCGCAGGCGCTGATCGACGCCAGCCTCGCCGAGCAGGAACGGCTTGGGGTGCCGCCCGAGCTGCGCCGCGGATTGCCGAAGGCGCAGGCCGGCGAGCTGGTCAAACGGATCGTCGGCGCCGACCCGGCGACGGTCGATACCGGCGCCGAGCTGGACCGCACCGCGCGGGAGTACGGCCCGTACTGGCCGCGCGTGTTTGGCGACCTGGTCAAGGCCGGGCTGCCGCCCGAGACGCAGGTTCTGGCCGCGATGGACCACCCGGACCAGGCGGCGGCACGCGGCGATTTCCAGCGCACGCTAAAGCTGATCGCCGAGAAGGGCGGTGCCGAGCGGATCAGGACGGGCGCCGAACAGGCGGCCCGCGACATCGAGGCCATGCTGCCGGACCGGCTCGCCGAGTTCCGCGCCACGGTGCGCGACCCGGCGCTCTACGACCAGGTGCGCGGCGCGGTCAAGCTCCTGGCGTTCTACTACGCGTTTCAGGGCCGCGGCGCCGGCGACGCGCTGAACGCGGCCTATGACGGGGTGATCGGCCGCAAATACGATTTCAGCGGCACGATCCGCGCGCCAAAGGGCACCCTGGATACGGTCGTCAGAGCCGGGGATGCCATTGTTCGGGAGATATTGGCCGAACAACTTCCCGATATCGGCGGCAACCCCGATCTGACCCCGGAACAGCGCCGCGACGTGTACCTGTCGGCGATCCGTCGGGGCGAATGGCGGGTCAACGAGGACGACACCGGTCTGGGGCGGATGGCGCGGTTCCGCGACGGCACGATGGTGCCGGCCCGCCGCGCCGACGGCAGCCGGATCGAGTTCGCCTTTGCCGACGCCGAGCGGCTCGGGGCGCGGCAACGGCCCGCAGCGCCGGCCATCCTGCCGCCGATGATGGGGCGGTAGATGGTCGGGTTTTACGACGCCCCGCTCGGCGGCGGCGCCGGCCTTGAACGGCAGGGCACCTATGCCGTGCCGTCAACCACCGGCGAGGTGCTCGGCGCATCGGTGCGCGGCGGGTTCGAGCACGCGTTTCCGACCGCCGATATCACCCGGATGATCGACGAGAGCGGCGCCGGCATCCGGCCGCCGCCGAGCGCCGCGTGGGCGCCCGCCGCCGACAGCCGGATCGCCGGCGACCTCGCCGCGCGCGACGCCGAAACCCCGCCGCCGCGTCTTCTGACCCCGGACGAGGCAAACGAACGCTACGGCATCAAGGGCCGCCTGTCGTGGTCGGCGCCGGTCTACGAGGACGTGGCGCGGGAGCAGCTCGCCCGCAAGCGCGAGACGATTGCCCGCGAGGACATCATCGCGCGCCGCGAGCACGGGCTGCTGACCGGCGGCGTCGCGCGGATCGGCGCGGGGCTGGTCGGCGGGCTGCCCGGCATCGTCGATCCGCTCAACATCGCCAGCGCTTTTGTCCCGGTTGTCGGCGAGGCGCGCGCCGCGGCGTGGGCCGCCCGCTACGGCTTTGCCGGCGTTGCCGCCAGGGGCGCGGTTGAGGGCATGGCCGGCCAGGCGCTGCTGACCCCGCTGCAATACGGGATATCGGTCTACGACCAGGAGGATTTCGGCGCGGTCGATGCGCTGCTCAACATCGCGCTGGGCGGTGTGTTCGGCGGCGGGTTGCACACCGGGCTGCATGTGCTCGGCCGCCGCGCGCCCGACATCGAGGCCGGGATCGAGGCCGCCCCGCCCGAGACGCGCGAGGCATTGCTGCGCGGCGCCGTCGCCGATCTGGCCGAGGGCCGCCCGGTCGAGACCGCGCGCACGATCGAGATGCCGCCGCCGGATTACGGCTACATCCGCCAGGGCGACGGCGACGCCACACCCTATGAGCGCGTGCCGCGCGAACCGCAGCGGCTGGCGAGCTTTCTGCGCAGCGAGGGCGGGCTGATCGACGAAGGCACCGAGCTTTCCTCGCGCGGCTACAATCGCGGCCATCCGGGGCTGGTCAACCGCAACGGCATGTCGCTCGACGACGCGACGCATGCCGCGTGGGAAGCCGGTTATCTGCCGAACGACCCGGAGACCGGCGGGCGGCCGCGCATCGACGCGCTGCTCGACGCGCTCGACCGCGATCTGCGCGAGGGGCCGGTCTACAGCGAGCGCGACCTCGAGGCCGCCCGCGAGTTCCGCGAGGCGCGCGACCGCAATACCGAGATCGACCGGCTCGCCGGCGAACTTGGTCTGCCGACGCGCGGCATCACCCGCGAGGAGTTTTTCCGCCGAATTGGCGAAAGAGGCGATACAGAGACCGCTGGCGCGATTGAGGGTGTTCCGGCTGCGGGGGCGGCTGCCTCCGGAACAGCCACTGTAGCATCACGAGACGCCGACTTTCCCCCTGCCGCGGCTGAACGCCTCGAACAGGCGAGCGGGCCGCAACCAGGTGCGGGACATCTGATTGTTGAGGAAATGATCGCCGACCTGCCGGCTGCGCTCAGGGGCGGCAGCATCGACATCAAACGATTTGCCAGGGCGCCCGATCCCGAAGCGGTGGACCAGCTTATTGAATGGGGACATGCATGGGAGGCACGCGAAATCGATCGAATCTTTGGTCGCGATGCTGCCGAAGCCCGGAGGCTCATGCGATCCCGGCAGGCCGCCGACTATGAAGCATTGGAGAAACTGACGGAGAAGTACGGCCCAGAGGGGGAGGGCATTGTCTATGGAATGCACGGCCGGGCGATTGTTGACATTGATGAACTGCGCCGGCTCGCGAACGAACTGGCGGACATTGACGGGGCCGTAAAAGACGCTGCGTCCGCCGGCGATCTGGAAATGCTTGGCCGCGAGCTGAGTTGGACCGCACGGGATTTGCCGCCGCTGGAAAAGAGTGCCGAGGCGCACAGCACGGAAGAACGCCTGGCAGTATTGAAACTGGCGCGCGCCTTTGATGACATGCACGCGGCCGGCCTTGATGTGGAGGCGGTGTTTCGGCAGGCGACCCGATACACGCTTGAGCGCGTGTCCGGCGATGCGTCGGACGCACAAGAGTTACTGAGGAATATCGCGAGTTACGCGCGAGAATACGGGCGGGATCGGCCCACCGCCCAACCGCCTCGCCCCACTGCGCAAATCGCAGGCGACATCGTGCGACTGCTTGGGCCGGAGCGCACCGAGGCCGAAACCGGCCGCCTGTCGGACGAACACGCGGCCTTGATGCGCCAGGCCGCCGATGACGGATGGCTGCCCGATTTCGATACGCCCGACACGCCGGAGGGGATCGCCGATGCCTATCGACAGGAACTTGCTGCTCGCCGGGCGGCTGAGAGCGCTTATGGCATCGACGGACCCGCGACTGACGCCGGAACAGCGGGCGCAGATGAAGCGGGCGCACGATCTGGCGGACGCGGCGCTGGCGCTGGACGCGGCGCTGCGGCGGCGGAACTCGCGGCCGACCCCGACGGGCGAGCCTTCGGAGACCCCGCCGACCTCGCCCCCGAGCTGACCGACCCGGCCGCCGGCAAAACGTCCGAACAGCAACTCGCCGCGCTCGCCGAGGAAACCGACGCGATCCTGCGGGACTTGCAATCGCACCTGCCCGACGGCGCAGACAGCCCCGTCCCCGGGCTTGACCCGGGGATCCGCGCGGCCGAGGCGCTGATCGCCGACCTCGAAGCGAGCGCGCGGGCGATCGAACAGGGCGGCATCTGTCTCGGGAGGCGCGCGTGAGCTGGGAAGCCTGCATCGCCGAGATCCGGCAGGCGGCGGGACGTGCCGGCGAGCGATTGAGCGACCGCGACATCGAACAGATGCTCGACAAGATCGTCCGCGAGGCGCGGCGCAAAAGCGGCATCGGGACGACCACCGCCGACGCGATCCGGATGACGGCGCGCGAGCTGGCGGCACAGGAACGCCTCGCCGGCGCGATCGAGAAGCGCAACGCCGTGCTGAACCTCGCCGCCCGCGTCGGACGCCGCGAGCGCATCGAGGCCGCGCCTGACATCCGTCAGGGCATCCTCGCCGAAATCCACGGCATCAACACGCCGACCACGGGCGCCCGCTTTTCGACCGAGGCCGAATGGAAGGCGCTGACCCGGCAGTATCAGGGCTGGGTCATCCAGGAACTCGAAAGCGACGGGCTGCTCGGCGCCGCCAAATCGCGCGAGATGGAACGCCAGTGGGCGCGCGAGCTGGCCGAACTGTCAAAAGGCGCAGACAAGTCCCAGGGGGGCAACCCCAGTGTTACCGGTTCACCCGAGGCGCTGCGCATCGCCGAGATCGTCCACAAGGCGCAGACCCTGGCAAAGACCAACCTGAACCGGGTCGGCGCGTGGATCGGCGATTACATGGGCTATATCGCCCGCACCGAGCACAACCCGGAACGTCTCCGCCGCGCCGGCCGCGCCGCGTGGAAAGAGCGCATCGCCCCGCTGCTCGACGACCGCACCTTTGACGGGATCGGCGAGGACGCCGGCGACGCGGCGGCGCGCGGGCGGTTTCTCGACCGCATCTACAACGCGCTGGTATCCGGCGTGCATCTGTCGGATGGCGCGATGCAGGGTTTCAAGGACCCCGCCTTTACCGGACCCGGCAACATGGCCAAGCGGCTGAGCCAGGAGCGCGTGCTGCATTTCCGCGACGCCGACGCCTGGCTCGACTACCGCGAACAGTTCGGCAATCCCGGATCGTTGCTCGAAAGCCTGATGCACGGTCTCGACCGCGGCGCCCGCGCGACCGCGCTGATGCGCCGCTGGGGCACCAACCCGCGCGCCGAGTTCGACGCCGAGATCAAATACTGGGCCGAGACGCTGCGCGGCACCGACCCGGACATGGCCGAGCGCATCCAGCGGGCCGGCGGCGATCGCGGCGATCTGCGCAACCGCTTCGACTTTCTCGACGGCACCGCCGACATTCCGGAGAACATGGCAAAGCTCGGCATGGTCGGCATCACCGACCTGACCGGCATCGCGACGCACGCCGCCGAGCTGCGCTACCAGGGCGTCAATCTGCTGGAAGGCTACCGCAACGCGCTGGTGAGCCTGGTGCGCGGTCCGCGCGGCCACACCGCCGAAACCCGCGAGATCATGGATCTGCTGCTCGCCGGCCACGAGGGGATGCTGCGCGACATCACCGCGCGCTTCGAGCCGGACGACACGATCCCCGGCACGCTGAGCCGGTTGCAGAATGTCTTTTTCAAGCTGACCGGTACAACGTACCTCAACGCGACCGAGCGCAGCGGCGCCGAGTTCGCGATGGCGCGCGAGCTGGGAAGCCAGCTCGACCGGCCCTACGCCGAATTGAAATCTGAGACCGCGCGGGTGCTGCGGCTGTACGGGATCGAGGCCGGCGAGTGGGAATTGCTGCGCGCGGTCCGGGACCCGGCGATGATCGAGGACCGCGCCTTTGTCACGCCCGACATGGCGCTGCGCATCGACCCGGGCCGCGCCGCGTATCACCTGTACCAGACCGGCCGGCTCGACCGCTGGGACATCGACCGCACGACCGGGCGCATCGTCAACCGCTACCGCGAAGAACTGGCGCTGCGGCTGCAAACCTATTTCGACGACCGCAGCCGCTTTGTGATGATCACGCCGGGGATCGCGACCAAGACGGACATGCTGCGCGGCACCCGGCCGGGCACGTTCGAGGGCGAGTTTCTGCGCTTTGTCGGCCAGTTCAAAAGCTGGCCCGTCGCGATGATCCGCATGGGGCTCGGCCGCGAGATTTACGGCCAGGAGCGCCCGGCGATGATCGCCGGTCTGCTGCACCTGTTTGTCGCCGGCACCGTGCTCGGTTACGGCGTGATGGTGCTCAAGGATCTGCTGAAGGGCCGCTGGCCGCGCGACCCGGCCGACCCCGGCACCTGGCTCGCCGCGATGGCGCAGGGCGGCGGCGCCGGCATTCGCATTACCGGCTGTATCTGGCGCGCAAGGAGGCGTTGACCCAGGAAGGCGCGCTGGTCGACGCCTTCAAGTTTCCGGCCTCGACGGTCAACACCGCGCTCGACAAGCAGACGATGCACAGTCAGCGCAACCATGATCTGCTGCTGCGCGCGGTGCGCGCGGTGCGTGCGCCGTGGACCGATCTGCCGCCGCTGGCCGATGTCAACATGGAATTGCCGAGCGTCGCCAACCGCGCCGGCACGATCATGGGGTTTGACAGCGTCGGCCGACCGCAGGTTGACGGCGATTTCGGGCTGCTGATTTCGCTGCTTGCGGGCGGCTGGACGCCGGGTCTGAGCAATATCGCGTGGGTGGCGACGATATCGGCGCTGCGCGCGCTGGTCCCGCCGGGGAGCACCGCCTTTGTCCTGCTGGCCGGGTATTATGCGGCCGGCGACAAGGCGGCGGTGCTGTATCGCTACAATGCGGCATCGACCGCGACCGACGACGGCGGGCTGATCGTCAAACCCGACAGCATCGCCGGCGGCTCGGCCGGGCGCTGGATATTGCTGCACGAGGGGGTGTTCCGCGTCGTCGATCGGGGCGCCGATCCGACCTTCACCGCGCCGGTCGATACACAGTTCGCAAACTGGCTCAGCGCCTGCATGACGCATGGAGCGCGCGGCAGGATACAGGGCGGCCGGTACAAATTCACGCAACAGACATTCTGGAACCTC
Source organism: Alphaproteobacteria bacterium (assembly GCA_050246595.1). Taxonomy (GTDB): domain Bacteria; phylum Pseudomonadota; class Alphaproteobacteria; order ATCC43930; family CGMCC-115725; genus DATARH01. The sequence continues at coordinate 58,882 of JBFWVT010000005.1, read as the reverse complement.
GACCCGGTCGCGACAACCGGGATCACGATCGAAGGCGACAGCTACGCCGCGATCCTCGACTTCACCAATGTCGCGGCCTCGCCCAACCTGCTGATCGGCGGCACCACCGATCTGTTCAAGAGCCAGTTCAAGACCTTTGCGGTGCGCGGCAACATCGCCGGGGTGGTGCTGCAATTCGGTCAGGACAGCTACGGCGCGGACGTCAACGGCACGCCGCTGTTCTACGACCCGATCAACGTCTTTACGGTCGATCTGGAGGTGGACAATCTCAGCGCCAGCGAGCCGGGTTCTCGCTCTCGCGCCAGCCGCGTGCCGCGGCATAGTCGAGGATGCTTTCGATCCGCCCGCGCACTCGGCTCGCGGTCTCGGGCTTCGCGATCCAGATCGGTTCGAGCGCCTGCATGACCAGCCCGATATCGATCGCGGCCACCGGCAGCGCGCCGAAATGCGGATAGACATACCGCTCCAGCGTGGCATCCCACTGCGCCGCGTGCTTCGCGTTCTTCCAGCCCGTCCGGTGCGCTGCGATATGGGTGTCGGCGCATTGCCGGAACGTCATCGTCTCGGCCGCATCGATCCGGGTGCGCTGGCGCGCGGCCCGGCGAGCCTCGATCGGATCGACACCGTCGAGTCGTTTTAGACGCCATTCGCCGGCCGGCGCCGCGCTTCGGCGAGGCCGACCGTGTGCACCGGCCCGAGACCCATCTCGCGCGCCCGTCCGTTCAGCATGTAGCGATAGATCCACGACCGCGCCCCGGTCGGTCCGACATGCAGATTACAGCCCGCCGCCGTCCGCGTGCATCCCGGCCCCGAGGGTTTTAACCTCGATCGACCACAGCCGCCCGATCATCCGCCCCATGTCTGCCCCGCAAATCGTCCCACAAGAGATTGCGGGGTGATGGGAGATTTCGGGACATGTCGTCAACCGACCCGATCACCGAAAACATAAGGGTTTGCCTAGCGAAATGAGCCGGTCGGAGAGGTTGGGAGACATGGGGAAAAGTATGGCTGGCGGAGGGAGCGGGATTCGAACCCGCGATGGAGTTGCCCCCATACACGCTCTCCAGGCGTGCGCCTTCAACCGCTCGGCCACCCCTCCGGAACGCCCCGCAGGCGGGGTTGGGCGGGACAGTAGCGAAGCGCTCGGGCGCATGCAACGCGGCCCCGACACGTCCCTACCCGGACGGGAATGGAGGATGGCCCCCGGCAGCCTGCCGCCAATCGGCCGGAATTTGCCGCAAACCATCCCCGGCCGTTTGAGACCGCGGCGCAGGCTCGGCGAGCCGTTGGGACAGGCGGACGACCTCGTCATCGGTGCTTGCCGGGATGATTGCGAGCCAAGGTCTCGAGGACCAAGATGGCGCCCTCCCGCGCCGGATCGACCCATTGTCTTGGTCCGGTCCCCAGTCCGAGGGATCTCGGGGACGAGGTCAGGGATCCCAGCGCGGCAGCACGCCCGATGCACGGTAATGGGTGACGTGCCGATGCGGCCGTTCAACCCGCTCCGCGCGCGATCGCGGTCGGTAGACGGGCACGCCCGAGTGCCGGCGGGCGCGCCCGCCGGGATGCAAGGCAGCCATAGCCGCCGCGACCACCGCTGCTGCGACGAAAAGCAGAACCCATCCCATTGCCACTCCCCGATCCGTTTCTGATATTGCCTTTGTTCCGGTCCAGAAGTTCAGACGATCAGCTTGTCGGTTCCGGAACCGCACTTCCGCGTCCGCCAGCCCACGGGATTGCTGGGAGGAGCCCGGGTCGCAGACAGTCCTCGATCAGCACATGAGGCGCGTCGTCGATCGCGCCGGACGGATTGTTGCAGCGGCAAGGCGGAGTGCAGCAAAAAATCTCTGGTGCTGGCGCAACGGGACCGGGGTCGGGCTGCTGCTATGGGCAGAACAACGGACAGCCGAGGGGAGATAACCAAAGAGCGGTGGATCGCCTCGGCAGTCCCGATCCAGACCATCCCGTGCACTCCGCCGCTAGGCCTGTTTCTCGACCGATTGCAGCACCCGCTGCCGAAGCAGCTCATAACGATCGGGTGAGGTGTCGCGCAGCGCCTCGTCGCGGCTGCTCGGCAGGTCGTCGTAACCGATCGGTCCGTCGAATTGGCTCATCGTGAGGTCCCATCGTTGCCCGGCAATGCGGTTGTAAAAGTGCCAGGCTCCGTCGATTTCCGTCTTGAGGATATCTCCGCCCAGCAGATCCTGGACGACGAGGGCGGTGACGCTGCACTGTCCGCGTGCCGGATTTGTCGTGAGCCATTTGCCGCCGGTCTCCAGGGACCAGCAGCGGCGAAGCACATAGTGGAGCGCAACAGGATCGAGCGACGATCCTCTAGCCATCCTTGAACACCGCCTTGCGTTTTTCGATAAAGGCGGTCATGCCCTCGACCGCGTCCTGCGTCTGATAGGCTAGCGTCGACAGATCGGCTTCGATTTGCAGTCCTTCGTGCAATGGCAGGTCGTGAGCCCGGCGGATCGCATCGCGCGCGAGGCCGATCACCGGCAGGCTGTACCCGGTCATCTCGCGGGCAAAGGCCATGCCGGCCTCGATCAGATCGCCCTCGACGATCCGGTTGATCAGACCGAGGCGGCAGGCCTCGTCGCAATCGACCGTGCGGCCGGTCAGGATCAGCTCGGTGGCGCGCGCCTCGCCGACCAGCCGCGGCAGGCGCTGCGTGCCGCCGTAGCCCGGAATGAGGCCGAGCTTGATCTCCGGAAAGCCGAGCTTGGCCGACGGCACCGCCAGCCGGAACGTGCAGGCCAGCGCCAGTTCGAGCCCGCCGCCGAACGCATAGCCGTTGATCAGCGCGATCGACGGCATCCGCAGATGGTCGAGCTTGGCCAGCACCGTCTGACCGAGGATCGCGCCGGCCCGCTGCTCGACCAGCGTGCGTCCCATCAGCTCCTTGATATCGGCGCCGGCCGAGAAGGCGCGGTCGCCGGCACCGGTCACGAGCAGCGCGCGCGCGTCGCCGCTGGCGATCGAATCGATCATACGGTTCAGATCGTGGATCTGGCCGAAGCTCAGCGCGTTCAGCGCCTCGGGCCGATCGAGCGTGATCAGCGCCACCTCGTCGATGCGGCTCATATGAATCGCCATCGGCTCAGCCCCCCTTATGACGCGGTGTTTCGCTCCAGCGCACCGGCACCGGGCGGATTTTTCCCGTGCGCACCCATTCGGCCAATTCTCGCTTCAGGATTTTGCCGCTCGCGGTCAGCGGATACGCATCCATTGCGATGAAATACTCGGGCATGTCGTAGCGCGATAAACCGGCTCGGTGCAGATGCGCCAAGAGTTCGTCGGGCTCGGCGCCGGCGCCATCGTAAAAAATCACCGACAGGCAGACCTTCTCGCCGAGCCGTTCGTCCGGCACCGGAAACGCGGCGCAGCGCAAGACCGCGGGATGCCGCATCGCGAGGTCCTCGATGCGCGCCGGGTGGATGTTGTGGCCGCCGCGGATGATCAGGTCCTTCTTGCGCCCGACGATTTCGAGGCAGCCTTTCGCATCGAAGCGGCCGAGATCGCCGCTCATGAACCAGCCGTCGCGGTTGAACGATTCCTCGGTCGCCTGCTGGTTATCGAAATAGCCGAGCATCAGGCAAGCGCCCCGCCCGCCGATCTCGCCGATCTCGCCCGGGGATACCTCACGGTCCGGGTTTTCCTGGTCCCACAGCCGGATTTCATAGGCGCGGCAGGCCCGCCCGCAGGTCGCGACGATCGTTTCCGGATCGTCACTCGGCAAGGTGTACTGGTGCGAGCTGTTTTCGCTCATCCCGTAGATGTTCTGCGGGGTGACACCCCGGTCGAGAAACGCCTGGGCGACCTCGCGCGGGATCGGCGAGCCGGCCATGTAGAACGTCTTTACCGCCCCCAGTTTTTCTCCATTGGGCCGATCCAGCCGGCGGCGCCGCATCTCGCCGAGGATGTCGATCGCGTGCGTCGGCACTCCCATCACATAGCTCGCGCCGGTTTCGAGGATCCAGTCGAGCGGGGTTTTCCCCTCGGGCGGCGCGTTGACGACGAGTTCCATGCCGGCCGCCAGCGCCTGGGCCAGCGCGACGGTCGCGATATGATGGCTCAGCGGGCTGAGGCTCAGCAGGATCGTTCGGTGGTCGTGGTGCCAGTCCTCGACCATCGCGCGGGCATTGGCGAGCAGCGTGTTCGACGAATGCATGACGCCCTTTGGCGTCCCGGTCGTGCCGGAGGTGAAGGCCAGATAAACGACCGAGTCCGGGTTCGTCTCGGGCGGCGGGATGTTGTGAGAATCGATGGCGGCGGGGAACGGCGCAACCCCATCGCGGCGGTCCTCTGCAAGCGAATAGACCCGGCGCAGGCTCGGCAGTTCGGAGATTGCGGCGAAGATGTCCGCAGTGCGCGCATCGGCGCCGTAGCCGGGCTGCGCGAACAATGAAGCGGCGCGCGTGCGTGCGAGCAACGTTACGATCTCGGCGACGGTGTAATTCTGATGCAGCGACGGGTTGCAGACATAGCCCTGACGCGAGCAGGCCAGGAACACGGCGACAGCCTCGACCCGGTTCGGTAGCCAGACCGCAACCCGTTCGCCGCGTTTCAGCCCGGCCGCGTGAAGATCGCCGGCGATGGCATCGACAAGCCGCCGCAATCCGCTCCAGGTCAGCCGGTGTCGGCCGTCGCGCAGGGCGAAATCGTCGGACCGCTCGGCGGCGTGCCGCGCCAGCAATTCGTATAGCGTGTCGTCCCGCCACAGACCGGCCTCGTAATACCGGCGCGCGTTCGCCGGGTCGTGCAGCGTGAGCAACGGAGATCGCATCGCGGGTCCGCCAACGTGAACTCACCGCACGTTACTGGCGAGAAGTTTCGCTGTCACGGCGTCTCGCGCCAACGGGCATCACGCAACGGCCGGGTCCCGACCTGGCCGGTCGGGACCTTGGCCGCGACTGTCCTCCTCACGAGGCCAGGAAGATAACTGGTTGCCGTGTCGCCGGGTTGCGATGTCTGGGCCGGTATGACCCGTTGGCATCGACTTTGAACATCCGGGTCACGCCGCCTCCGACGGGTCTCGGGTCAGCCGTTTTCACTCTGACCCGACCCGCCTCTGAACCGGCTACGTCCTCTACTTCCTACTTTCTGGGGGTCGCGCCCGGGGTACGCGGCGTGGTGCCGGCGGTGCGGTCCGTAGTCGTATTTGTCGTTGTCCGGGCGGCCGTAGCGGCCGGATCCTTCTCGACCTCGACCTTTGTTTCGCGCACGGTGCCACGGACGGTTTCGGGCCGCTCGACGACTTCCTTGCGCACGACGATTTCCTCATCGGCCGTCATACGCTTCTCAACGACCGGCTCCTCGTGCCGCTCGATGACCTCGATCGTGCGCTCCTGCGGCATGCGCACGTCGCCCGTATGGGTCCGCGAAATCGGGCGATGCTCGATCTCGACCCGCTCGTCGCGCACCATGACCTGCTTCTCGACCGGGTGCTCGATGACGTAGCTCTTCACCCGGTAGCGCCGCTCGGTCGCACGCTTGCCGACATCCAGTTCCTCCTTGACGACCGGGATCACTTCCTCGCGCTCGCGGCTCATGCCGGTCCGGGCGTGGGTGTGCGTACCGGTAGTGTGCATGTCCGTCCGGGCAGTCGTACCGAGATCGGTCCTGACAGTCGCGGTATGGTCGGTCCGGGCGACGGTGCCGGCGGGCGGAACCGAGGTCGCGCCGAACGCGGCGGTGCCGGCCGCGTGGCGCTCGTGCGTGACCGTGTGCCCGTCTTCCTCGATGTCGATCGGGTTGAATTCCTCCATGATTGCGATGATGCGGTCATGCCAGTGCTGGTCGGCCGCACGCACCGACACCGCAACGTGTTTTTCGTTCAGATGCGCGCTGTAGCGATCGCGATCGTAATCCGGCACGTCACTGGCGAAGAGCCAATCGAAAAAACCGCCCTCGCGATGCGGGACGTCGCTGGTTCCGCGTGTCAAGGCAGCGTCTGTCAGCCGGACGTCAGCCGGGCTGATACCCTCAGCAAGCAGACGGTCGCTGACGCGTCTCGCCTCGTCCAGCGTCGGATAGATGGCAACGAGATTATAGCCGTGCATAGGGCCAACTCCGTTTTACGTAGATTGACTTCGCCTACGCGAACAGCTCCGGGCGGTAAAACATCCGATCCAAACGGAAAAGGAATTTTCGTCGCCGGGAAGTTCTACCAATGCTCACAATGCGCTCTATTGGGCATCGGCTCCCTCCCTGCCACCACATCAGCGCGGATCAATGCCCGAATTTGCCCGGGTCGGGTTTTCTCTTCTGCGCGAAGGATTCGCCGAGTTCGTGCGATTCCTCGCTGTCGAGATAGGAGCGCAGCAGCAGGTCGTGCGCCAGGCGGGCGAGGCCGCCGACGCCGCCGTGCCGGGCGCTGAACGCGGTCTTGACCGAGGCCAGCGCGAAGGCGCCGCGCTCGGCGATTTCGAGCGCCATCTCGCGCGTCGCGGCGGCAAGCTGGTCGTCGGGGACGACCTTGTTGATCATGCCGAGTTCCAAGGCCTCGCGCGCCGTCAGCCGCGGGTTGCGGAACCAGATCTCCTTGGCCTTCTTTTTGCCGACGAGGTCTTCGAGATACCAGGTGCCGAACCCGGCGTCGAAACTGCCCATCATCGGGCCGACCTGGCGGAAGATCGCGCTTTCCTTGGCGATCGTGATGTCGCACATGACCTGCAATACGTTGCCGCCGCCGACCGCGTAGCCGTTGACCGAGGCGATAACCGGCTTCTGCAGCCGCTCGATGCTTTCGTACATATCGAGGGTCGGCAGCACGCCGGCGTAAAGCTGGGTGTCTTGCATGCCGGCCTTGCGCCCGCCGATGCAGAAGAAGCGGTCGCCGGCGCCGGTGATGACCAGCACGCGGGTGCGCGTCTCGCGGCGTATCGCGTTGATGCAGTCGCGCACCTCGTGGCACATCGTCTCGGTGAACATGTTGCCGTCCTCGGGACGGTTCAGCGTCAGAGTCCCGACCGGCCCGTCCTCGCTGTACAGGATCGTCTCGTACTCCATCACCAATACTCCTCGCGCGATCTCGCCGCCTTTCGCGGCATGACGGCCCATTGTCCCGGCCGGTCCGGCTCGGCATCGGGACGGGATGATATAGGATTTGCCGCCGCGGCCGAAACGCGGCCGGCGCACCGGCGCGAGCCGCTGCTCGATATTTATCCGAACGACGCGGCGCGGTTGGATCTCGAGGGCGGTATCGCCCGCATCGAGAGCACGGCGAGACGGTGCTGCCGATCCGGTTTTCCGCGGCGCTGCGCCGGGGCGAGGTATTCGCGGCGCTGCGGGCCGGGACGCATCGCGGTTCATGCCTGCCGAAACCGCACACGATCTTGCACCGGGCGTCGCCGGGCGCGACTCTGTCGATGTGAGAGGGCAGCCTGCGGCGAAGTCATGACAATGAATGATCGGAGCAAGGACGGCCCGCTTTCCGGCCGCAGGATCGCGCTGCTGGAGACGCGCGAGGCGGAGCGGCTCGCGCAAATGCTGCGCGAACGGGGCGCAGAAATCGTCAGCATTCCGGCGGTGGCGATCGTCGATGCCGCGGCTCCCGCCCCGGTCGCTTCCTGGCTCGATCGGTTTATCGCCGCTCCTCCCGACTACCTCGTATTGCTGACCGGCGAAGGGCTGACCCGCCTGCACGGGTTGGCGCAAAACGGTGGTATCGGCGCCGATCTTGTCGCGGCGCTGGACCGCACGGTAACGGTCATCCGCGGCCCGAAGCCGGCGCGGGCCTTGCGCGCGCTCGGTCTGACGCCGCAGCTCCGCGCCGAGCAGGCGACGACGGAGGGCGTCATCGCGCTGCTGTCCGGCCTCGACCTGCGCGGCAGGCGCATCGGCGTGCAGCTTTATCCGGACGCGCCGAGCCGCCTTGCCGATTTCCTGCGGGCCGCCGGAGCCTTGCCCGACCCGGTCACCCCGTATGCATATGAGGCCGCTGCGCCCGACCAGGCGCTGGCCGGTCTGATCGACAAAATCGCGGCGGGCGGGATCGACGCGATCGCCTTTACCAGCGCCTCGCAGGCCAAGCGCCTGTTCGAGGTAGCCCGGCAACGAGGCGGAACGGATCGGCTGAAGGCAGGACTGCGACTGACCGCGATCGCCGCGGTTGGCCCGGTCGCGGCGTCCGAGTTGCAGCAGCACGGCGCCAGTCCGACGATCGTACCGGCGGGTCGATACTTCATGAAGCCCCTGGTCACCGCGATTGCGACGGCGCTGGCCGGCACCAACAGCGGTCCCGGCAATAGGGGCAATGACGTACCTGAACCCGAGCCGGTTTGAGGCGCTCGCCCCATGGCGGCGCGGATCGGTCCGGGATTGATCGGGAGCGCGCCGCCGGAAGACCGGCGAGAAGGCAAGAAGCGGCAGACCGGCAGGCGTGATCGTTCAGCCATCTGCGCCGCAATACGCATCGAGCCGGGTGTGCATGGCAGTGAGCCGCCGGCCGAACCCGCCGGGCGGGACGGCGCTTCGGATGCGCACCGGGGGGCGCCTGCCCGCGAGCGGCTGTCCGGCAAAGGCCGTCACTCGGGACGCACCGATCGGCGGCAATTGCACGACAAGCGGCGCCCGAAATTTCGTCCGGCCCAAAACATCGCTTGGTAAGAACGCCGGAGACATCGCTGCCGGAGGTCAGCTACATTGGTTCGACAGACCTCGCCAAAGACGGGGTCAACGGGAGGAACCCATCATGACTGCGCCTCGCGATTGGACCGGGTCCGGGTCGGACAACAGCGCCACCGCGATCGACCGCCGCCAGTTGCTGCTGCTGTCGGCCTTCGGACTCATCACCGGAGCGCCGGCGCTGGGGGCACAGCCAAAGAGCGAGTTGACCTGGGGCGTACACGTGTCGCTGGCGCCGACCTGGTTCGACCCGGCCGAGGCCACCGGGATCATCACGCCGTTTATGATCCTGTACGCGCTGCACGACGCGATGGTGAAACCGATGCCGGGCAAGAGCCTGGCGCCGAGCCTGGCCGAATCGTGGTCGGTCGGCGAGGACGGGCGCAGCTATGACTTCGTGCTGCGTGACGGTGCCAGGTTCCACAACGGCGACCCGGTCACCGCCGAGGATGTCAAATTCACCTTCGAGCGCTATCGCGGCACCTCGCACGAGCTGATGCGCCAGCGCGTCGCCGCGGTCGAGATCCAGGACCCGCGGCATATCCGGTTCCGCCTGGCCGAGCCGTGGCCCGACTTCCTGACCTTTTACGCGACCACCACCGGGGCCGGCTGGATCGTCCCGAAAAAGCATATCGAGAAAGTCGGCGGGGACGCCTTCAAAAAGGCGCCGGTCGGCGCCGGCCCGTACAAATTCGTGTCGTTCAAACCCGGTCTCGAACTGGTGCTCGAAGCCTTTGACGGGTACTGGCGCAAGACCCCTGCGGTCAAGCGGCTGACGCTGCGGGTGATCCCGGACGAGGCGACGCGGCTGGCCGCGCTGAAAGGCGGCGAGATCGACATCGTCTATTCGGTGCGCGGCGAGCTGGCCCAGGAGCTGCAGCGCACACCCGGTCTGACCCTGAAGCCGGCGCTCGTACAAGGCGTGTTCTGCCTCTATTTCGCCGATCAGTGGGACTCGAAATCGCCGTGGCACGATGTGCGCGTGCGGCGCGCCGCCACTCTGGCGATCGACCGCCAGCGTATCAACGAGGCGCTGACGCTCGGTCATTCGCTGGTCAGCGGCAATCCGATCGTGCCGGCGCATTACGAGTTTTTCTGGCAGCCGCCGCCGCCGGTCTACGACCCGAACAAGGCCAGGGAGCTTCTCGCGGAGGCCGGGTTTGCCGGCGGCCTTGACGGCGGCGAGTACTATTGCGACTCGTCCTATGCCAATATCGGCGAGTCCGTGGTCGACAACCTCCTCGCGGTCGGCATTCGAACGAAATTGCGGCCGATCGAGCGTGCCGCCTTTATCAAGGGCTTCAGCGAAAAGAATTTCAAGAACCTGATCCAGGCCGGCCCCGGAGCGTTTGGCAACGCCGCCACCCGCCTCGAAGCGCATGTCGTCAAGAACGGCATTTTCGCCTATGGCTCCTATCCCGACATCGATGATTTGTATCGGAAACAGGCAGTCGAGCTGGACCGCGGCAAGCGCGAGGCGATGCTGCACAAAATCCAGCAGATGATGATTGAGCGCGCAATATTTGCACCAATCTGGCAGCTCGCTTTTATCAACGGAATCGGACCGCGTGTCGGCGAGTCCGGGTTCGGGACGATCGCGGGTTTCCCCTATACGGCGCCCTATGAGGATTTGACGCTGAAAGCCGGTTGACGTGCCGGTATCAACCGCCCAAGGGAATGAGCGACAGAGGAGGGGTTCCCGGGGCGCCGGTTTTCGCGGGAGCGGAAGGATGCCGGCGGCGGCATTGCGCACGGATTGGGAGGCGAGGCGGGTGCGGGCGGCGGAGAATGCCGTTTAAGCTTGGTGACTGCCGGGGAGAATATCATGAGGCTACAGGGTAAGGTCGCGATCGTCACCGGCGCGGCGCACGGAATGGGTGAGGCCGAGGCGCGGCTTTTCGCGACGGAAGGGGCGCGGGTCGTCGTCGCCGACATCCTCGAGAGCGAGGCCGAGCGGGTCGCCGCCGAAATCCGCGCGAGCGGCGGCGAGGCTGTTCCGGCTCGGATCGACGTCACCAGCGAGCCGGACTGGTTGGCTCTGATCGCCAAGACGGTTGCGACCCATGGCAGGCTCGACATCCTTGTCAACAATGCCGGGATATCGGGCAGCTCGGTCGGCGATCCGGACGGGTTGGCGGGCTGGGACCGCATCATCGCGGTCAACCAGACGAGCGTTTTTCTCGGCACCAGGCTCGCCGCCGAGCAGATGGCGAAGACCGGCGGCGGCTCGATCGTCAATATCAGCTCGATCATGGGGTTTGTCGGCGGCGCCAGCGGTCATCCCGCCTACCACGCCTCGAAAGGCGCGGTGCGGATCTACTCGAAGGCCGCGGCGGTGCGCTACGGTCCCCAGGGCGTGCGCGTCAACACGGTGCATCCCGGCTATATGCCGCCGATGCTGAACGCCACAAATCAGAATTTGCGCGCCGAGAAGATCGAGCTGACCCCGCTGCGCCGGCTCGGCGAGCCGATCGAGGTGGCTTACGGGGTGCTGTTTCTTGCTTCGGACGAGGCGTCGTTTGTTACCGGGGCCGAACTGGTCATCGACGGCGGCTTTATCGCTCAGTAGGCGCGTCCTGCCCTAACAGCTCTTGTAAGATCAGCCGGTTGCGCGGGGAAAGGGGGATGCCGCCGCGCACCGATCGAGCGCGCCGGGCATAGCGGCGATCCGACGGGAGGCGCCCGACACCGCTTTCGGCGAGGGCGGCGAACAGGGATTCGATGCGCTCGAAATAGCGGTTATCAGGGAGGCGTTCAGGGGCAATCAGAGTAATCACCTGACCGGTTTTCGGGGTCTGCGCGCCCGGGTACTCGGCCGAGCGGTCCTCGAACCCGAACGCGCCGCCGGTCAGGGCAGCCGCCATCACCTCGACCATAAAGGCGATCGCGGCGCCCTTGTGGCCTGCGAACGGCAGCAGCGAGCCGCCGTCGAGAACCGCGCGCGGGTCGCGGGTCAGCCGTCCCGCGGCATCCATCCCGACGCCTTCCGGCAGAGGCGCATCGTGCTCGGCCGCGAGCAGCACCTCGCCTTGCGCGATCACGCTCGACGCCTGGTCCCATACCAGCGGCGGACGTCCCGGACGCGGGCAGCCGAACGCCATCGGGTTTGTCCCGAAAACCTTGCGCGTGCCGTCCCATACCGCCACGCGCGGCCGCGCGCTGACCATCGCCAGCGCGACAAACCCGTCGGCGGCGAACGGTTCGATATCGGGCCACAGCGCGCCGAGGTGATGCGAGGCGCGGATCGCGACCGCCGCGATCCCCTGGCGGCGCGCCTTTTCGCAGAGCAGCGCCGCGCTGGCGCGCAAGGCGGGCTGAGCAAAACCGTTGGCCGCATCGGTCGCGATCAGACCCGGCGCGGCATCGGTGACGACCGGCACCGCCCGCCCGTCCACCCAGCCGCTCTGCAATGTTGAGACGTAACCGGGCAGCCGCAACAGTCCGTGGCTCAGGGCGCCGTCGCGCTCGCACGCGACAACGGCATCGGCAACCGGTCCGGCATTGTCCGCGCTCATGCCGTGCCGCACGAGAATGCGGGTAACGATATCGGTAAGTTCGGCGACGCTGACGGTCGTTGATTCGCTCGTCATACTCGGCAAAGCACGCACCGGCGATCAGTGTGCATGATCCGGGCTATATTGGCTTGATCGAGGCGCATGCAAAGCGCGGTCGTCCGCGAGAGAGGGGAAGCCGTGGCAAAGATCGCAATCATCGGCGGCGGGGTGATCGGCTCGTCGATCGCGTGTTATCTGGCGATGGCGGGGCACGCCGCCGATGTTGTCGTGATCGAACCCGATCCGACCTACGAATTCGCCGCGACCCCGCGCGCCACCGGCGGCATAAGGCAGCTGTTCACGGTGCCGGAAAACATCCGGATGTCGCAATACGGCCACGAGGTCTACGGCCGGTTCGAGACATTGATGGCGGTGGACGGCGACCCGGCGCCGATCGACTTTCACCGGCGGGGATATCTGTGGCTCGGCTCGGGCGGCAGCGACATCGACGCGTTGATCGCGAACTGGCGCATCTGGGCCGCGCACGACGTTCGGGTCGAACTGCTCGACCGCAACGGCGTCCGGCATCGCTTTCCGTCGATGCGCACCGACGATATCGATATTGCCGCCTATTCGCCCGATGACGGTTTTCTCGACCCGCACAGCGTGCTGACGGGGTTCCGCCGCAAGGCCGCGAGCCTAGGCATTCAATATCTGAAGGACCGGGTCGTCGATTTCGAGGTCGCGGGCAGGCGGGTCGCGGCCGTCCGCCTCGAATCCGGCGAAACTCTTATCGCTGACAGCGTCGTCAACGCGGCCAATTGCTGGGGGCCGGCGCTGTGCGAAAAGCTCGGCATGAGGGTGCCGGTCTATCCGATGCGCCGGCTGACCTTCTACTTCGAGATTCGCGAGACGCTGGAAACGATGCCGCTGACCCGGCACATCAGCCACAATGTCAGCTTTCGGCCGCAAGGGGCGGGATATATCAGCGGCAAGACGCGGTATGACGAGCCGCCCGGGTTCAACTGGGAGGTCGATCACGATTATTTTGACGAGGCGATCTGGCCCGGTCTCGCCCAACGGGTGCCGGCCTTCGAGGCGCTCAAGGTCGGCGGCGCCTGGGCCGGGCATTACGACCAGAATAGCTTCGACAACAATGCGATCCTGGGGTCATGGGCTGGCCGCCTCGACAATTTCTACATCGCGCTCGGGTTTTCCGGTCACGGGCTGATGCAGGCGCCGGCTGTCGGCCGGGGTCTGAGCGAATTGCTGCTTCACGGCAGGTATCAGACCCTGGATCTGTCGCGGCTCGGCTACCAGCGGATCATTGACGGCACGCTGCTGCACGACGACGTAAAGGCGTGAGTAACGCGATACCTATCCTGTCCTCCGGATCAGGGGGTTCGGCCGTAGGCAGCTTTCGCGGCGTCGCGGCTCACCTTGCCGTTGCTTATATCGGCCGCGACCCGTTCGGCCGGGCGGTGCCGCGCTTCGCCGTAGCCGCCGCCTCCCGCGGTTTCGACCACGAGGCGATCGCCCTTTGCGAGCGTTGTCGTGATCTTGGACGGGATCGCCTCCTCGCCTCCATCGGCCCGCCGGATCAGCGAACGCGCCGACGCGCCGCTGTCGCCGCCGGCGAGACCCGGAGCGGCGCTGAAATGCCGCTCGCCGCGATGCGAGAACGACACCTCGCCGTCGAGCACCTCGTATTCGCGCACGACCCCGAGACCGCCGCGCCATTCTCCGGCGCCTCCGGAATCGCGCCGCAGCGCGACGCGGTGGATGCGGATTGGCGCCTCGATCTCCATCGCCTCGGCCGGCAGGTTCATGCAATTTGTCGCGTCGGTCTCGATCACATCGACACCGTCTCTGCCGGCGCTCGCACCGCTGCCGCCGGCGATCAACTCGCCAACGACATACCGGCTGCCGTTACTGCGCCGCCCGCCGAAGGCGAGAACCAGCAACTCCCCGGCCGAGGCGGCCGGCGCTTTTCCCGGCAGGACCGGCGCGAGCGCTCCGACGATGACGCCGGCGATGCGCTTGATCGTCGAGGTGCGCGCGTTGACCGGCGCGGGTTCCTCCGGGTTGACCAGACTGCCCGGCGGCAGGTGCAGCGAAATCGGCCGGAAACAGCCGCCATTGGTCGGTATCCTTGGGTCGGTCAGCGCCCGCACCGCCCAGCACGCCGCCGCCAGCGACCCGGACGGCACGCAGTTGAATGGGCCGCGCACCTGCTTGCTCGTGCCGGTGAAATCGATCGCGATCGCCCCGTCGCGCAACGTGACCGCGACCTCGATGCGGATCGGCCGGTCGAGATCGATCCCGTCATTGTCGAGAAAATCGACAAAGCGATAAATCCCCTCCGGGATCGCGCGCAGCGCCTGCCTTGTCATCGCTTCCGAGCGCCGCAGCAGCGTCTCGGCGATGGCCGCGAGCTGGTTGTCGCCGTAGCGCTCGGCGAGTTCCGAGACGCGGCGGACTCCGACCGTGCAGGCGGCGATCTGCGCGTTCAGATCGCCGATCACCGTATCCGGGATGCGGACATTGCGGCGCAGCAGCGCCAGCAGGGTTTCGTTCAGCACAAAGCCGTCGCGCAGTTTGAGCGGCGGGATGCGCAGCCCTTCCTGAAAGATCTCGGTCGCGTTGGTCGGCACCGAGCCGGCGGTCATGCCGCCGACATCCTGGTGGTGCGTCATCGCGGCGCTCAGCGCGACCACCCGGCCGTGATGGCAGACCGGCATGATGACAGCGATATCCGGCAGATGCGTGCCGCCGGCGTAGGGATCGTTGAGGATAAAGGCGTCGCCGTCGCGCATCGTCGCGACCGGACAGGCTTGCAATACCGCGGCGACGGCCGGGATCAGCGTCGCCAGATGGATCGGGATCGAGCAGGACTGCGCCAGGGTCGTGCCGTCCGGAGTGAACAGGCTCGCCGAGGCGTCGAGGCCTTCCTTGACGATCGGCGAGAACGAGCTGCGCAGCAGCGTCGATTGCATCTCGTTGGCGATGCCGTCGAGTTTGTGGCGCACGATTTCGACCGTGATCGGGTCGAGTTCGGAGCGGTCGCGCCGGGCCATGATCGTCTCCGTCAGTCGGAAGTGAGCAGCAGCGTGCCGTTTGGCGCAACCGTGCCGCGCCAGCCTGCCTCGATCAGCACCGTGGTATCGATCTGCTCGACGATCGCGGGACCGGCGATAGCGGCGCCGGGGGCAAGCGAGGCCCGCTGGTAGATCGCCGCGACAACCGGCCCGTCGGCGGTCAGGATCGACCGGTCGGGCTTGCGCGCCGAACTGCTTTCCAGAGGGTCGGCACGGCGAGGGGGCGGCTCGACCGGGCTAATGCCAGACGGTGCCGCATTTAACGTATCCGGTAGCCTTACCCCCACCCTGCCCTCCCCCGCAAGCGGGGGAGGGTTAGAGAGGGGGCATCGCTCAGAGGCTGGGGCCACTGGTACAACATGCACCGTCCGCAAATTGACGATGCGGGCCGGGGCTTCGGTGCTGTACCCATAGATGCGGTCGTGCGCGGCAAGAAAGTCGCGATACAGAAGACCGAGCGGGTCGGAGCCGGCGATATCGAGCGGGATTTCGAGGTGGTGCGACTGGCCGATATAGCAGATATCGGCGAAGTAGCGGATGCGGATGCGCTCGGAGAGCACGGTCTCGTCGCGCATCAGCCGGGCGCATGCGAGATCGAGACTGTCGAGCATCGCCCTGACCTCCGGCCACGAAATCGCCCCGATATCGCGCTGGAACGCGGCCGATATCTCATGTTCGACCGGTGCGGATAAGAGGCCGGACGCCGAGAGCACGCCGGGGTGACGCGGCACGGCGATGCGGGTCATGCCGAGTTCGCGGGCCAGCGCGCAGGCGTGCAGCGGGCCGCCGCCGCCGAGCGGCAGCAGCGCAAAGCCGCGCGGGTCGATGCCGCGGCCGATCGAGACGAGACGGATTGCCTCCGACATCTGCGCATTCAGGACGCGATGAATGCCGAGCGCCGCCGCCTCGACCGGGATGCCGAGCGGGCGCGCGATCGTTTGCTCGACGATTTCGCGCGCCCGTTGCGGCGCGAGAGTCAGCGAACCGCCAGCAAAATAATCCGGGTCGATATAGCCGAGGATCAGCGAGGCGTCGGTGACGGTCGCCGCCGCGCCGCCGCGATCGTAGCAGGCCGGACCCGGCTCCGAGCCGGCCGATTGCGGACCGACCCGGAGAGCGCCGCCGCCGTCGAGCCAGGCGATGCTGCCGCCGCCGGTGCCGATTGTCGTGATATCGACGCTCGGCACGCGCACGCCGTAGCCGGCGATCACGCTCTCGGCCCGGCTCAGCGGCATGCCGCCGCCGATCAGCGCGACATCGCAACTGGTCCCGCCGATATCGACCGCGATCAGATCGTCGATCCCGACCGCGCGACCCGCTTCGAGCGCGCCGACCACCCCGGCCGCCGGCCCCGACAGAAATAGCCGCACCGGCCGCCGTCGCGCCACCGCGGACGAGCAGACGCCGCCGCGCGACTGCATGACCTGCAACGGCGCGGCGACCCCGGCGGCGGCGAGATCGCGCTCCATTTCTTCCAGATAGCGGCCGACCACCGGCTTTACATAGGCGTCAAAAGCGGTGACGCAGGTCCGCTCGTACTCGCGGAACGCCGGATCGACCTCGCAGGACAGCGACACCATCAGCCCCGGATGCAGCCGGCTGATTATCTCGCGGGTGCGCTGTTCGTGGGCCGGGTTGACGAACGAGAACAGATAGCAGACCGCGATTGCCTCAATCCCCTCCACGACAAGCTCGGCGACAGCTTGCACCACCGCCGCCTCGTCGAGCGGCGCCAGGATTTCGCCGGCTGGGCCGATGCGTTCCGGCACCTCCTTGCGGAACGCGCCGGGGGCGAGGAACACCGGCGTTTCCGGTTGCAGCACGAGATCGTACATCGCGCGCCGCATTTGGCGACCGATTTCGAGCACGTCCTTGAACCCGGCGGTCGTAATCAGCCCGATCCGGGCACCCTTGCGTTCGAGCACGGCGTTGGTGGCGATCGTCGTGCCATGGACAAAACGGGTGATCGCCTCGGGTGCGACGCCCCAGCGGCGCCGCATCACGTCGATTGCCGCGATCGCACCGGCGCTCGGGTTGCGGGTCGTCGTCGGAATTTTCAGCAGGTGCGTCTCCCCGGCCGTATCGACACAGACGGCATCGGTGAAGGTGCCGCCAATATCGACGCCGATCGCAACCGGGCCGGCCGACGCGCTCATCTCGCTAGATCGCGCGGTTTTCGGCAAGGACCGTCAGCTCGCCGCGCGACAGACCCAATTCGCCGCAATAAATCTCCGTGTTGTGCTCGCCGATCAGCGGTGCGCGCCGGGAGATGCGCCACGGCGAACCGTTGCAGATCGCGGCCTCGCCGGGATAGGTGAAGAAGCGGCCGAGTTCGGGGTGCTCAACATTCTTCCAGAAACCGCGGTCGTGCAGATGCGGATCGTCGAGCAGCGCCTCCGGAGGGCGCACCGCCCCCCAGGTAAAGCCGCGCTGCTGGGCGGCGTGATAGACCTCCTCGGCCGGCAGGCTGGCGATAAAATCGGCAACCAGATCATCGATGATGTGCGAGGTATTCGCCGCGATGACCGCCGGGTCCTGGTATTTCGGGTCCCTCAGATCGCCGGCCATCCCGTAGCTGTTGAGCAGGTCGGCCAATTCCCCGATGTAGCGGGGGTTGAGCCGGCCGCCGACCAGCGCGCAGACATAGGTGCCGTCCTTGGCGCGGAACTGGGTGCGCGGCGAGGGACCGGCGGCGTGGTGGCGGCCGGTATGGCGCAGCAGCACCTCGCCGCGATAAACGTAATTCGCGATCGCCGATTCGGTCGTCAGCGCGCAGGCCTCGTGGATCGAGGCGTCGATATACTGGCCCTCGCCGCAGACGCTCCGATGAACCAGAGCGGCCATGATTGCGATCGCCGCGAAATGGCAGCCTGTGTGCCACGCATTGCCGCCGCCGGGAGCGATCGGGGGCGCGTCCGGCACGTCTTCCGGGTCGTAGCCGCTCGACGCCATCTCGCCGCCGGCCGCCATGTGCAGCAGATCGCTGGAGAGATAATCGCGCCACGGGCCGGTCTGGCCGAATGGGGTCAGCGCGCAATGGATCAGCCCGGAATTCGTCTCGCGGAGCGCTTCATAACCGAGACCCAGCGACTCCAGGAAACCGGGCCGGAAGGTTTCGACGATGATATCCGCATCTACCGCGAGGCGCCGGAAGAGTTCTCTACCGTCCCCGGTCTCCAGGGAAAGCGTGACGCCGCGCTTTGAGGTATTATAATACCAGAACGACAGGCTGCGCTCCGGATCGGGGATGTCGTCGAGAAACGGCCCGACACGGCGGCAGGGTTCGCCGCCCGGAGGTTCGATCTTGACGATGTCGGCCCCGAGATCGCCGAGCAGCTTGCCGCAGAACTGGCCGGTTTCGTCCGCAAGTTCGAGGATGCGCAGACCGGCATACGGTCCCGTAAGGTGCTGAGCGTCGCTCACCGGAGCATCTCCTCCATATACGGAAAGCGTTCCCGCCTGGTCGGCCAGAACGTGCCGTCGGCAAAGCCGGCGCGCAGCTCGTCATGACCGTAGCCGAGCAGCTCCTCGATGACCTCTCTTGTATGCTGCCCGATTAAGGGGCTCGGCGCGTGATTGAATGCCGGGGTCCGGGTCATCTTGAACGGGGCGTTCTGCACCTTGCTTGACCCGAGCGCCGGATGCTCGATCGGCAGGTACATCTCCCGGTGCCGCAATTGCGGATCGTGCTCGACCCGATCCTCGGCGCTCTGCACCGGAAGCGCGCGCACCCCGGCGTTCTGGCAGCGTTCCGACACCTCGTATTTTCCGAGCGTCCGGGTCCAGTCCTCGATCCCGTTGTCGAGTTCCTCCTGGTGTTGCAGGCGTCCGGCGACGGTCACGAATTTCTCCGACACGGCCCAGGGCGGCGAGTCCATCACCTGTACCAGACGTCGCCATTCCTCGTCGGAGTGACAGACGATCACGCACCAGTCATTGTACCCGCCGGGGTCGGTGCGATACGCGTTGTGCGGCGCGACCGTCGGCCCGCGGTAGTTATTGACGACCGGGGTGCCGGGCCAGTGGGCGCGGTTTCCGGGAGGAAAACCGGCCCGCCGCGAGCCACGCCCGTTAACGGTAAAATCCAACAGCGCCGGACCGTTGAGCGGGACGCTCGCCACCATCTGCGACAGATCGATGTGCTGTCCCCGACCGGTCATGTTGCGATGATAAAGACCGGTCAGCGCGCACATCGCGCCGTACAGCCCGCCGGTATCGTCCATATAGGACCAGCCCCACCCGGCCGGCGGCTGGTCCGGCAGTCCCGACAGGTGGGTCAGACCCGCCACCGCCTGCGCCACCGGGCCGAATGTCGTGTAATGGTGATGCCGCCCGGTATGACCGTAGCCCGACATCGACACATAAACGATGTCGGGTTTGATCTCGCGCAGCACATCGTAGCCGAGACCCCAATTCCGCAGCACCCGCGAGCTGAAATTCTCGATCACGATGTCGGAGACGGCGATCAGTTTTTTCGCGATCTCCAGCCCCTTGGCGCTGCGGACATTGAGGGTGAGGCTCTTCTTGTTGACATTGGTGTCGTTGAAGTTTCCCGAGGTGTTGAGGTTGACTTCGAGGTTCTGCGGCGTGGTGGTGCTGGGGAGCCGGCCGCGCTCGTTTTCCGGCCATTCGATCTTGATGATCTCGGCGCCAAACGCGCCGAGCCAGCGCGTCGCCCAGGGTCCGGCCCGCACCCAGGTAAAATCGACCACGCGGATATTCTCAAGGGCTCGCGGTCGAGCCATCGCGTCCTCCCGGCAACGCCAGTCCAGAACGGGAAGACATCGACGGGATCGTTGATGCCGGTCTCCCCGACCTGGCCAGCATATCGCCGATCGGCTTTTCGACAAGCGCATGTCGTAGACACGGATGGTCGGGGAGGCCTATCTCAAATACCCCGGATTTCCCGGAGACCGGATCGCTTGCGTTTGATGCCGCAATGGCGGCCGGAGCCGGGCAGGACCAGGAGAGACGGCCATGGCTCGCCTGCCGAAACCGAGCGGTCTCCGCCGAACAGGGTTTCTCGTTGCCTTTCTTGTCGGGAGCCTGGTCGCCAATGCCGGTTGCCTGGCCTATACGGCAGCCGGCGACCGGATCTTTGCGCCGGCCGCGATCCTGCCGCAGATCGCGCCGACCGATCAGCTTTACGGCTGGGCGTGGACGCTGCCGCTTTCCGGCAAGACGACCGGGACGCGACGCCGGACGACGAATATCGGCGCCTTTTTCGACAAGACCATTACCGAGCGGCTCAGCCTGCATTTCCAGGGCAATTGGCTTCGGATCGACCGGATCGGCGCCGATTCGCGCCATGGGTTTGCCAATTTCGAGAGCGGCTTCAAATATTTGGCGATCAACGATCACGACCGCGAGTTGCTGCTGACACTCGGGGTCAATCGCGAATGGGGCGCGACCGGAGCCGGCGGGGTCGGCGCGTCGCCCAAAGGCGCGACCGAGCCGCGGGTCTATTTCGGCAAGGGTCTCGGGGATCTCGATATTTTCTATCTGCGGCCGCTCGCCGTGACCGGGTTTCTCGGCTATCAGTTTTCGGATGCGCGGCCGCGTCCCGATCTGGTCCGGGCCGGGTTTGCCGTCCAGTATTCGATCCCCTATCTGCAATCAAAGGTGCAAAGTTTCGACCTCCCGCACCCGGTCCGCGGGTTGACCCCGATGACCGAAATCCTGGTTGCGACCCCAGCGGGACGCAGCTACGGCGCCCGCACTACCGTGCTGATCGCGCCCGGTCTCTCCTATGCCGGTGAGGGCTGGGAATTGGTGCTCGCGGCGCTGCTGCCGGCGACCCGGGCCACCGGCGACGGAGCCGGGGTTAGGGCACAGCTGCATCTGGTGCTGGATTACCTGTTCCCGCAGACGATCGGTCACCCGCTGTTTGGGCTGCGCTGACGAGGAGCCGCGATGCCGCGCATCACAGGACTGGTCCGGTTGAAGGGATGCGGTCTGGCGCTTCTCCTGGCCGCTCTGGTCCTGCTGGCGGGTCGGACGGCGTTGGCGCAATCGGCCGGGACCGTGATCGGCATCAGCGGCGATTGCTTTGTCGTCGGCAGCGGCAGAAGCGTCTCGCTCACGCTCGGCCAGCCGGTACATATCGGCGATGTTCTGGATGTCACCGCCTCGGCAAAGCTGAAGCTGCGCATGGCGGACGGTTCGATCGTCTCGGTCGCCTCCGGCTCGCGGGTGACGATTCGTGCCTACGCGGTCGATGCCGCCGGCCGGCTTCAGGATGCCGCCCTGTCGCTCGGGCGGGGGTTGCTGCGCGCGATCGTCGCTCCGGTCACCGGGCCGGCGCGGTTCGAGGTCGATACCGCGGTCGGAACCGCCGCGGCGCGCTCGACCGACTGGTTTGTCGAAGCGTTCCCCACCTCGATGCAAGTCGCTGTTCTGAGCGGTGCCGTCGTGATGACCGGCGCCGCCACCGGGGCGAGCGTCGCGATACCGGCGCGCTGGGGCGCGCGGCTGGAATCCGGGCGCGACCCGGTGCCGCCGCGCGTGTGGAGCCAGGCAGAGTTCGATGCGGTTATCGCCCGCACCGAGGTTCCGTAAAGCGGAGGGATCGGGGCGTCGCGGCGTCGCGTGGCGGCGCGGCGTCCGTGAAGCCGGGCTGAGCCTGTTTGTCGCTCTCGGGGTCATGCTGGGCCTCGCCTATCTGGCGCCGGGCGCGTTTCGCGATCTTGAGACCGCCTCGCTCGATTTGCGCTTTCGCCTCCGCGGCGCGCTCGCGCCGGGGGCGACAACCGCCGTCGTTCTGGTCGACGAGACCAGTCTTGCCCGGCTCGGAAGCTGGCCGCTGAGCCGCCGGCTCTACGCCGATGCCGTCGCGCTGCTCGACCGGGCCGGCGCTCGAATCATCGCTTTCGACCTGCTGTTCGCCGAAAAGGAAGAACCGGTCCCACCCGGATTGCGCCAGGCGGTGCGAGAGGCGGCCGACCGGCTGCGCGGACCGGAGGACGCGGCGCTTCGGTCAACGCTCGCGCGCATCGCCGACGATGAACCCGATGCCAATTTCGCCGGAGCCTTGCGCGCCAGCGGCAAGGTGCTGCTGCCGGTTGCGTTTCCCTCGTTTGACAGCGAGGCAGAGGGGTCGCCGCTGCTAACCGAGCATGTCTATCATCGGCTGGAGCCGAGCGCGAATGTGCCGCTGTTCCCGTTGCAGCCGACCAGGGCCTTGCTGCCGATACCGATTCTGGTCGGGGAAGCCGCCGGTCTCGGCCACGTCATGGTCGCCTTCGACCGCGACGGCGCGCCGCGCTACGACTATGTCGCCGTGCCGTTCGACGCCGATTTTGTGCCGTCGCTGCCGGTCCGCGCCGCCGCCGCGTATCTCGGCATGACGTGGAGCGAGGTCGGTCTTGCGCTCGGCGACGGGGTCAGGCTCGGCGACCGGATCGTCCCGACCGACCCTGCGATGCGGCTTGTCGTCAACTATCGCGGTCCGGCGCGCACGATCCCGACCTATTCGTTCGCGGAGCTGATCGAGGGCAGGCTCGACCCGGCGTTGTTTCGCGACCGGATCGTGCTGATCGGCGCGATGTTTACCGGTATTGCGGATGCCTACCCGGGACCGTTCGACAATACGCCGATCCCCGGCGCCGAGCGTCTCGCCACTGTTATCGATATGGTCCTGGCAGGGGATTTTATCCGCGACTATCCGCCGCCCTGGCCGTGGATCGTGATCGTCTCGGTCGCGGTGCTGGCGGTCGCCACCGGGATCGCGACGGCGCTTCTTCCGACCCGGTATGCGGCGCTCGCCGGCGCTCTGCCGCCGCTGGGTTGGGCCGGCTTTGTGCAACTGGCCTTTGTAAACGGGCTGTGGCTCCCGGCGGTGGTGCCGATCGCGGCGCTGGCTGCTGCCGCCGGCAGTGTCCTGCTGTTCCGCTACGGGTTTGTCGATCGCCAGCGCCGCCTGGTGCAGACCGCGTTCCGGCACTATCTCGCACCCGCCTTGGTCGAGGAGCTGGCGGCGCACCCCGAGCGCTTGCGGCTCGGCGGCGAGATGCGGATTTTGACGCTGATGTTCGCCGATATTCGCGGCTTCACCGCCATCGCCGAGACGTATAAGAGCGACCCCGAGGGGCTCGGCCGATTGCTCAACCGCGGTTTTCTGTCGCCGATGACACGCCGGATCCTGGCCCGAGGCGGCACGATCGACAAATATATCGGCGACTGCATCATGGCGTTCTGGAACGCGCCGCTCGACGACCCCGATCATGCCGATCACGCCTGCGGGAGCGCGCTGGCGATGCTCGCCGAACTCGACCGGATCAACCGCGAGCTTGCGGCGGAAGCCGAGGCGGAAGGACGCGCGTTCCACCCGCTGGAGATCGGGATCGGTCTCAATACCGGCGCGTGCGTCGTCGGCAATATGGGTTCGGATGAGCGCTTTTCGTACACGGCGATCGGCGACGCCGTAAACCTCGCCGCGCGCCTTGAAGGCCAGAGCAAGATTTATAGTGTACCGATCATCCTCGGCGAGGCGACGCGAAAAGCCGCTGCGTCCTGGGCGGCGCTCGAACTCGATCTGGTTAGCGTCAGGGGGAGGGCGGAGCCGGTGCGCGTCTATGCGCTGCTCGGCAATACCGATTACGCGAGGACCCCGGAATTCAGGGATATGGAAGCACGACACGCGGCAATGCTGGCCCGATACCGCGCGGGGGACTGGGCCGGCGCGCGTCAAGCGCTCGGTGATTGCCGCGGGCGCGATCCGCGGCTTGAACGGCTCTATGATCTGTACGAGGAGCGACTGGGGCATCCGGCCGCCAACGCCCGGCATACGATCGGAACGGCGTTTTGGTCGCAATGACGGAGTAGAGCGGTCGGAAACAGGTCACCACAGTTTCAGCCGCGGTCGGGCGGAAGGCGGCGGCAGTGGGCTGAAATTGAGCGGAGAGATTTCGTTGAGGCGCTCGCGGCTCGGCAGTTGCGAGGCTTCCCAGCCGCCGCCAAGCGCCTCGATCAGGGCCACCGCCGCCAGCAGCCGGGCCTGCCTCACCGCGAGCGCCGCTTGTGCATTGTTGAGCGCCGTCGTCTGCGCCACGATGACATCGGTATACACTACGGTTCCCGCGAGATACTGGTTTGAGAGTATCCGCTCGGCTTCGCGCGCGGCGCTGACTGCGCTCTCCAGAGCTGCCGCCTGGTCTCTCAGGATGCGCAACGCCGCGAGCTGATCCTCGACTTCGCGCAGCGCGTCGAGCACCGTCTGGCGGTACAGGGCGACATTGCGGTCGAAGGCGGCTTCGGCCTGTGCGACCCGCGCATGGCGCGCGCCGGCATCGAACACGGTCTGCACCAGGGTCGAGCCGAACGACCATACCCGGCTCGATGCCGACACCAGCCGGCCGATCTCGGATGCCGCAGTCCCGGAATCGCCAGACAGAACGATATCGGGATAGAACGCCGTCGCCGCGACACCGATATCGGCATTGGCGGCGGCCATCCGACGCTCGGCGGCGGCGATATCCGGCCGGCGTTCCAACAAACCGGATGGCAAACTCGCCGGTATCGCCGGCAGCGGCGGCAACCCCGCCACCGGCGGAATGTCGAGTTCCGACGGGGGTTTGCCGATCAGCACGGCGATCGCGTTTTCGAGCGCGGCGCGCTGCACTCCGACTGCAATCGCACGGGCGCGCGTGCTCTCGACCTGGGTGCGCGCCTGCGCTACATCGGCGGCCGAGACGATCCCGGCATTGTACTGGTTCCGGCTGATCCGCAGCGACTCGGCATAGGCGTCCGCCGCGGCGTCGAGCAGCCGGCGCAACTCGTCGAGCAGGCGAATTTCGATATAGGCCGTCGCCAGTTGCGCCTGCAGGGCGAGGCGCGCGGCGGCGAGATCGGCGGCGCTGGCCTGCGTCACCGCCACGGCACCCTTTACATTCAGCCGGACGCGCCCCCACAGATCGGGAACCCAGCTCGCCGATGCGGCGGTTCGGAACGCATTGCCGATCCGACCCGATTGCGCCGCACCGCCGGCGCGCGAGCGCTGCGCCGAGGCGTTTACTTCGGCTGTGGGGAAAAGAGCGGCGCGCGCCTCCGCCACCGCGGCCGCGGCGGTGCGAAACGCCGCCTCGGCCGCCGCCAAATCCTGGTTTGCGATGTCCACCTGGCGCAGCAGCGCGTCGAGCGCCGGATCGTCGAACACCGACCACCACGCGCCGCGGTCGATCGCATCCGCCGGGCGCGCTTCGCGCCAGCCTGCTTCCCATTTGTACGAGACCGGGATCGGGGCCGCGGGCCGGACGTATTCGGGGCCGACCGTGCAGCCCATCAAGGCCAGACAGACCGTCAATACAAAACCCCGGACCATCGGACCTCGTGCAATCGGGCTCCCGGAATCTATGCAGGGTTGGGATGGATCATCCCGGACCGGCGCCGCCCGGACCGGCGCCGATCGAGATCTCGGTCTCGTGCCGGTGGTCGGCGCCGACCGCATCGCCGACCGAGGCAAACCCGTCGCGCCGCAGCCTCTCGGCAAGCCCGCTCTTGATCCGTCCGAGCAAGACGGGGCCGGCGAAGACCAGCGCCGTATAGAGCTGCACGAGCGAGGCGCCGGCGCGAATCTTTGCGTAGGCGTCATCGGCATCCGCCACCCCGCCGACCCCGATCAGCGGCAGCCTGCCATGGGTCAGCCGATACATATCGCGCAGCACCTCGGTCGAAGCCGCGAAGAGCGGCCGGCCGCTGAGCCCGCCGGCCTCGCGCGCCTGCGGACTGCGCAGCCCCGGCGGGCGCGCCACGGTCGTGTTTGATACGATGATCCCGTCGATACCGGAGGCGAGCGCCACCGCGGCGATGTCGGCGCGTTCCGCCTCGCCGAGATCGGGCGCGATCTTGACCAGCAGCGGCACCTGCCGCTGGGTTGCCTCGCGCGCCGCGACCAGCTCGCGCAGCAGCGCTTCGAGCGCCTCGCGCGCTTGCAGATCGCGCAACCCCGGCGTGTTCGGCGACGACACGTTGACGACGAGATAATCGGCCACCGCCGCCCCGCGTCGCACACCTTCGAGATAATCGGCCAGCGCGTTGGCGCTGTCGCGGTTGCGGCCGATATTGATCCCGACAATCCCGCCCCTCCCGATGCGCGCCCGCATCCGCTCGACAACGAGGTCGAGACCAAAGCTGTTGAACCCGAGCCGGTTGATCAGCGCGCGATCGGCGTCGAGCCGAAAGACGCGCGGGCGCGGATTGCCGGGCTGCGGACGCGGCGTCACTGTGCCGATTTCGACAAAACCAAACCCGAGCCGCAGCAGCGCGTCGGGAACGCGCGCGTCCTTGTCGAACCCGGCCGCGATGCCGATCGGGTTCGGGAAGTCGCGGTTCCACAGATGCGTTCGCAGCACCGGCGGATCGGCCGCGCGCGTCCCTCCGCCCAGCCCGGCCGCCAGCGCTCTCAGGGTCAGATGGTGCGCGGTCTCGGGCGGCAACGCCCGCAATAGCGGAGAGGCGAGCGGGAAAAGATCGGGCACCGGCTCAGATCGCGACGAGTTCGGCCCTGCCGAGACCCTCGACCTCGACCACCGCGTGATCGCCGGGGGCGGGGAACTGGATCGGCACCATGCTGCCGGTCATCACAATCATACCGGTCCGCAGCGGCGTGCCGGCGGCGGCCAGTTTGTCGGCGAGCCAGGCGAGTGCGTTGAGCGGGTTGCCCATCACATCGCCGCCCCTGCCGTGTCCGATCTCGCGCCCGTTGATCGTCAGAAGCGCGGTCGCCGCGGCGAGATCGAGGCGGCGCCAATCGGTCACAGGCTCGCCGAGCACGACCCCGGCATTCCAGACATTGCCGGCGACCATCGCCGAAGCGGTCAGCCGCTTGTAATCATGCCGCAGATCTTCGAGCAGCTCGATCGCCGCCATGCAGCTTTCGACCGCCCCGCCGACCCGCTCGGGATTGCCGCCCTCGGGCAGATCCTGGCCGAGCCGCACGGCGATCTCGGTCTCGATACCGAGCCGGCAGTAGTCCGACATCGCCAGTTCGGCGCGGCGGTGATGCACCTCGCTCGCAAAGATCGCGCCGTAGCACGGCTCATCGACGCCGCACAGTCTCTGCATGATCGGGGTGGTCAGCCCGATCTTGTAGCCGGCGACAGCGCCGCGGCCGCGCCGGGTTTCGAGCGCTTCGAACTCGGTGCGGATGCGGTAGGCCTCGTCGAGATCGGCAGGCATCAGCCCGGCCGGCAGGATGTCGGTTGCCCTCCGCTTGCGAAACAGAAGCGAAATCGCCTCGGCCTTCTGCCGGATATCCAATTCCCCCTCCTGTCGCAGAGCGATGCGCATGGTCCCGGTACGATGGCCAGCGAGATTGCTTCGCTTCGTTCGCGATGACAACAGGGGGCCGTCATTGCGAGGAGCGCCAGCGACGAAGCAATCTCGCTGGTTCGTGTCTCCGTCCTACGCCGCCTGATCGAGCGTCGAGGCGGTATCCTGCGTCGTGATCCGGCGCAGGTCGCGCGGCTGCGTCTCGTCGAACGGCCGTCCCCGATGCATCGTGCAGCGATTGTCCCAGATCACGAGATCGCCGACCCGCCAGCGGTGGCGGTGGACGAATTCGGGTTGGGTCGCGTGCTCGATCAGTTCGCGGAGCAGCAACATCCCGTCCGGCACCGGCCAGCCGACGATATGCGAGGCGTGCGAGGCCAGATACAGCGTCTTGCGCCCGGAGCCGGGATGGCGGCGCACCAGGCGCTGCCGTACCGGCGGCATCGCTGCGCGCTCCTCGTCGGTGAACCCGGTGAACCCGATCAGCGCGCGCGAGTGAAAGATCGAATGCTCGGCGACAAGCGGGTCGATCATCTCCTTTGTCGCCGCCGATAGTGCATCGTAGGCGGCGCGCATATCGGCGAACTCGGTCTCGCCGTCGCCCTTTGGACTCGGGGCCGGGATGCGGTGCGCGTACAGCATCGACAGCGCCCCCGGCACACGGCGGAACGAGGCATCGGTGTGCCACAGACGGTTGCCGAGCGCGTTCATGCGGCGCCGGTCGCCAGGCGGGCGCGGCTGGTTCTCGGCGTCGAGGTTCGAGACATCGGCGAATTCGGCGTGTTTGAGCCGGCGCGGGCCGCTATAGACCTGCGGCGGCTCGATCGGCCCGAAGCGGCGGGCAAAGGCGAGCTGGCTGTCGTCGTCGGGGCGCTGATCCGGAAAGATCAGCACCGCGTAACGGTCGATCGCCGCCGTAATCTGGGAAATCGTCGATTCGGGCAGTTGCACTGACAGATCCACCCCCGTCGTCTCGCCGACGAAGAGCGGATGGAGCTGTCGAATGCGCAAATCCATAAGGGTCGTCCCGGCGTAGGGGGTTATTCGTCGCTAGTGACCACGGCGCGGGTCCACCCGGCCGAGGCGCCGCGGATTTTAACCGGGAAGCAGCTTACCGTAAAACCGTGCGGGGCAGCGCTTCGAGACGGCGCGGCATCGCGTTTCCCCTTCTTGAGGACCCGCTCGCTTCCGGCCTAATGTGGGCATGCTCGTCAACTCGTGGTGAACCGGACGATGCCGCTTTTTTCCAAACGGGGTTTCCGATCGCGCAAAATCGCCCGGCAAGGGAAGACCGACGCGCCCGGCTCAGTTTCCTATGCCGCCGCCGCACGCGCCGCTTGGCCGGACCCGGTTTCGCTCGGTTTTCCTGGGCGCCGCTAATGACAAGGCAACTTACCTTTGCCCGATGATTGCCGTCTGCATCGATCGTGTCCGATTCTCCCCTTTACCGCCCGCATTTCCATTGACCCTGGTCTTGCCCGACGCGTGGCCGGGTTGGGAATTTCCGCGCCTTGTTCGCGTTGACGGTAAAGGCGGGTCGGGCCGGGTTGCGGGAACCGGCCCAGACAACACAATATAGGTGAAATCATGGCAAAGCCGAAGAGGGGCCGGTCAACTGCGGCGATCGACGACCATGTCGGCGCACGCATTCGCGAGCGGCGCATCATGCTTGGGCTTACCCAGCAGCAGCTCGCGGAGCTGATCGGGGTAACCTATCAGCAGGCGCACAAATACGAGCGCGGCATCAACCGGGTGTCGGCCGGACGGCTCTACGAGATCGCGCGCGTGCTCAACGCACCGATCACGTATTTCTACGAAGGATTGGGCGAGGAGCAGCCGCGTCCGGCGACGCCGCATCAGCGGATGCTGCTCGAAATCGCCCGCAACTTCGCCGAAATCCAGAACGAGAAGCACCAGGAGGCGGTCAGCCAACTGGCGCGCGCCCTGGCCGGTCGCTGAGAGCGCACGCCATTTCTACCCGTCACCCGCGGGCTTGACCCGCGGGTCTCAGGATGCCCACGGACCAGGTCCGTGGGCTGAAGGCCTACAGGCCAGGCCCAGCCGTAACGGCGAAGGGACCGGTCAGCTCCGGTAGCTCGGGTCGAGGCGGTCGCAGAGCCGCAGCAGCGCCGGCCATTCGCGCTGTCCTTGCAGGCGCGGCATGTTGCCGGTGAACTGGGCGGCCTGCCGCTCGCAGGTCTCTTGTGACGGCACGACGATCTTGCTGCCGCCGGAAGCAGCCGCCTGAATTTTCAACTGCGCCTCGGCCGAGCGCTCGAAATGATACATCAGCGAGAACGCCTCGGCGATGTTGCGCCCGGTCGCCAGCAGACCGTGGTTGCGCAGCACCAGCACCGGGTGCTGGCCGATATCGTGCGCGAGGCGCTCACGCTCGTCCATGTCAAGCGAGACGCCCTCGTAATCGTGATAGCCGAGCCTGCCGTAGAACCGCATCGCCCATTGCGACAGCGGCAGCAGCCCCTCTTCGAGCACACCGACCGCGATATCGGCCTCGGTGTGCGTGTGGATCACGCATTGCACATCGGGCCGCGCCAGATAGATCGCGCCGTGGATCACGACCCCGGCGTTGATCGGCTCGTATTCCGACGGCTCGATCAGATGCCCGTCGGTGATATCGACCTTGAGCAGGTTCGAGGCGGTAATCTCGTCGAACATCAGCCCCGCCGGGTTGATCAGCATCTGGTCGGTCGTGCCGGGGACGCGCGCGGTGTTGTGCGTCAGCACGAGATCGTCCCAGCCGAAATGATGGATCAGCCGGTAGCACGCCGCCAGATCGACCCGCACGGCCCATTCCTCCGGGCTGATATGGCCGGGCCGCGTTTCGTGCCGGGTTTCGAGTGTGTCCATTGATTGCTCCTTTTTCGCTACATCAAGGCTAGTAGCAACATCAGTCGGCGAGCGTCGGTCTAAGCGGCTAATTGCTGGGCGAATTGTTCGCGGCGCGACCATAATGCTGGATGAACCTGGTAAGCCTCCAAGGCTTCGATTACGTCACCACCGACATCTCGATCCTGATCATTCAAAAATGCATAAGCTTCAGCATCTTCGCGATTCTCGCGAGTATCCGTCACAAGAAAAAGATAATTTGCGATAGTGGTCTTATTGGGGGCGTTAATCGCCTGTACCAGCCGTTCAGGAACGGCACGCGAGCGGGGTATTAAGAAGTCGATCGTGTGATCATATCCGGTTTTTCCGGCAAGCTTTACGCGCGGACTATAACGAACATCGTGTTCATCCAAGAATCCGCGCACATCTTCCCAGAAGAAGCTAGCGACTCGCGGCTGCGCCAAAACGAACATGTCATTGAGAGCCAGCATAGCCTGTATTAAAGAATGCACGCGTTGTCCCAGATTGCGTTCGGATGCCTCGACCGAAAGCCGACCTTCATTCAGGTGGACACCGAAGCCTCGCAGTGTCGTTTCCAACACAGCCTTGCGTCTTGGCGTGTTCAGGTCGAGTCCGCTTGATTGCAGATCGGAGACTATATAACCATCGTCCGACAATATAAATTTTCCATTTTGCCGGTTCGCATATATTTGAAGGTGGTCGTTATGTCTATCGAGAAATGGCGTAGTAAGCTCGCATGCGCTTCCAACGGCCTCCGCAGTGATTCCTCGACGGAGCCATTCCATGTAAGCCTCTACGAGCTGCTGGCACTCCTCTTTGGTCACACAAACCCCGCCTGAAAGCGCGGTAAGTCCTGGATATTACAGAAGTCACAGAAATTCTGGAATGTCTGCGCTATGTCGGTTGGATTGGGAAACCGGATCGCATCCAGCGGCTGCGCCCATTTATCATCGTAGCCCTCCCGATAAACATGCAGGTGAGAGCCAGACAGACGAGTACCGTCCGGATTTGTGTGCGGGGCACCATCTATGCACAATCGCGCCAAAATGAAAACCTGACGAGTCCGTGTCTGGTAACGGATCTTAGATAGCCGAAATGTGCCCCGCCACATATCGAGAAGGAAGCGCTCTTTCGGGTCAGATCCGATGAGACTGCGAGTCTGATTCGTACCGGGCGGGATCGAAGTGGCTGCCCTATTCGCGAAAATTTTTGCCATGGCGAGCAGGGTGTCAGCTTCGGTCTGCGTCAACATCATACGGGCGCGAACATCGGCACCGGCGGGCCGCCCTCGCTCGGCTTGAATACGAGACGTACCGCCTGCCCGATCTTGATCGCGTCGAGATCGCAATCGACGATGTTCGTCATGATGCGCGGCCCCTCGGCGAGTTCGACATAGGCGATCGCATAGGGCACCGGCGCGCGGCGCATCACGCTGTAGGTATAGATCGTCCCCCGGCCCGAGGTTTCCTGCCACTCGGTCCGATCTGAAAAGCAGAAGGGGCAGATATTGCGGGGGTAGAAATGCACTTCGCCGCAGGCGGTGCATTTCTTTATCAGCAGCTTGCCTTGCGACGCGGCGTCCCAGAAGGCTTGCGTCTCGGGGTTGACCGGCGGCGGCGTGATTTTCCGCTCTTGTGCTTGCGCCATTGCCGTCACTCCCTCTCCATGATCACGGTCGCGGCGTTGTGCCTTGTGCCGAGCGAGCCGCCGGTGCCGTGCGCCAATGCCAGATCGCAGTTCTCGACCTGCACCGCCGGGTGCGCCTCGCCGCGCAATTGCCGCACGGCTTCGAGCACCTTGGTCAGCCCGCCGCGGTTTGAGGGGTGATTGTTGCACAACCCGCCGCCGTCGGTGTTGAACGGCAGTTTTCCCACTCCGGCGATCAGATTGCCGTCGCTGACAAACCGGCCGCCCTGGCCCTTCTCGCAGAACCCGAGATCTTCAAGCTGCATAATCACGGTGATTGTGAAGCTGTCATAGATCGAGGCGTATTTCATATCGGACGGTTTGACCCCGGCCTCGGCAAAGGCCGCCGGTCCCGACCACACCGCGCCGGAATAGGTCAGATCGACCTTGCCGCCCATCTGGTGCTTTGGCGCCTCGCCGGCCCCAATCACTTTTACCAGCGGCCGCTTCAGGCTTTTCGCAATTTCAGGCGTTGTCATAATGATCGCGCCGCCGCCGTCGCTGATGACGCAGCAATCGAGCCGGTGCAGCGGGTCGGCGATCATCGGCGAGTTGACGACGTCCTCGACCGTCACGACGTCGCGCAGCATCGCATGCGGGTTGTGCTGCGCGTGGTGCGAGGCGGCGACCTTTACCCACGCCATCTGCTCGCCGGTCGTGCCGTATTCGTGCATGTGCCGCATCGCGCACATCGCGTACATATTCGCGGTGGCCGGCGCGTAAGGCAGCTCGAACCCGCTTTCCGGCATCGGCACGGACGGCTGGCGCGGCGCGGTGCCGGTCGCCATGCCTTCCGCACGCGGGCGGCCCGCGAGCGTGATCAGCGCCACCGAGCACTTCCCGGCCGCGATCGCCTCGGCGACGTGCCCGACCTGCAACAGATAGGACGAGCCGCCGGTATCGGTCGAATCGATGTGCCGCACCTTGAGGCCGAGATAATCGACCATCGACAGCCCGCCGAGACCGGGTGTGTCGCCGGCGGCGCAGAAATACCCGTCGATGTCGTTTTTCGTCAGACCGGCGTCTTCGAGCGCGCCCTTGGCGACTTCGGCGTGCAGCATCGGCACGGTCTTGTCCTGTGCGAGGCGGGTCGGGTGCTCGTAAATCCCGACGATATAGGACTTTCCCTTGATGCTCATCGCGGGCGCACCCTCCTGAAGCGGACTCTGTTGCGGCGGATGGGATACCGTTCGCGCGCCCCGGTCAATCCCGGATTATAGAACCCCTCTCCGCCCCTGGGGCGGAGAGGGGTGTACCGGCCGCCCCTCGCATGCGGGCGCTGCAAACCCCGCATTGGCAAAGCCCTTGCCAAACGCGATATGTTTGATACGAGCGCACTCCAGCCCGAAGGAAGCACCATGCATTACAAGCGCATCTCGGCCGATTGCCACCTCGACATGCCCTGGATGCCGCCGGGATTGTTTGTCGAGAATGCCCGGCGCGAGTTGAAAGATCGCATGCCGTATGTCGAGGACGGGCCGGACGGGCCGCAATGGGTGGCGAAAAACGGCGCCAATTTCGGTCTGCTGTACGGCGTCGGTCCGGGCGGCGCGAAGCACGTTCCGGGACAGAATGTCCGCGTCGACATCATGGCCGAGCACGGTCTCTATTCCGATGCCAAGCAGGGCAAGACCCGCTGCAACGACCCGCATCTGCGCCTCAAGGACATGGAAGCCGACGGTGTCGATGCCGAGGTCATCTACGGCATTCTCGGCGCCGCCTCGAAGCTCAACGACACCGAAGCCAGCAACGAGATGCTGCGCATCTACAACGACTGGCTGAAGGAGTTTTGCAGCCACTACCCCGACCGGCAGATCGGTCTCGCCTGTCTGCCGTACGGCAATATCGACGAGGCGGTTGCCGAGATCCATCGCGTCGCCAAGATGGGGCTGCGCGGGCTCGAATTGTCCTGCTCGTGGGACATGGAGCCGATGTGGCACCCGGATTGGGAGAAGCTGTGGAAGGCGGTCAACGACGTCCAGCTGCCGCTGCATTTCCACACCTTCCCGACGACCCCGCCGCGCTCGCGCACCGAGGCCCGTCACGTGCAGCGCGCCGCGATGTTCACCGGCGTCTCGGCGTTCCAGATGGGCCTGATCCACATCATCGCCGCGATGATGGGCGCCGGCGTCTTCGAGCGCTATCCAGAGCTGCGCGTCGCCTTCGGTGAGAGCGGCGCCGGTTGGCTCGCCTACGCGCTGCACCGCATGGATTTCGAGTTCGAGGACCGCTTCCGCGACCTGATGAAGCTGAAGCCTTCCGAATACTGGCGTCGTCAGTGCCGCTGCACGTTCCAGTTCGATCCGGTCAGCTCGAAGCTGCTCGACGAGATCGGCGTCGAGACGATGATGTGGGGTTCGGACTACCCGCACACCGACGGCATCTGGCCGGAAAGCTCGAAATACATCGAGGAGCAGTTCGCCGGTCTGCCGGCCGACGTGGTCCACAAGATCACCTGCGAGAACGCCGCCAAGTTCTACCGGCTGGTGAACTAGCATTGTCGATGCGAGGTGGCCGGGCCTCTCCCGGCCATCGTTGCTGCCAGGCAGAGTGGCAGGTTCATCGAGATTGCTTCCCCGCGGGTCAGACCCGCGGGTCGCAATGACGGCAGATTTAAGTGTCATTGCGAGGCGCGCAGCACCGAAGCAATCTCGATCCGCCGTTCGAATATCACTATTTCGGATCAGCCGCAGGGCGGATAAACGAAGCGTAATCCGCCGTGCCCCCGCTCGACAAAAGGCGGGTTACGCTGCGCTCACCCGCCCTACGCCACGGAAAAGCAGACAATGTCGTTCCTCGACGAAAAAGACGCGATCCGCGAGGTCCTGGCCGAATATTGCTTCCGGCTGGACGGCGGCGATTGCGACGGCATGGCGGTGCTCTTTACCGAGGACGGCACCTGGGACACTGCGTTTGGCAAAGCCACGGGACGCGCCGCGATCGCGCAGCTCGCGCGTGACATCCGGGCGCGGGCCGGCGACAACCGTCCGCGCGCGATCCATCTCGTCACGAACATCGTCATCGGGCTCGACGGCGGCGCTGAACCCGATCGGGCCGAGGTGCGCTCGAACTGGACCGTCGTGCAGAACAGCCCGGACGGGCCGAAAATCGGCTCGGGCGGCGGTTATGCCGACCGGATGGTGAAGCAGGACGGCGCCTGGCGGTTCCGCTACCGCAAGATCGACCGCTTTATCGCCGGCTGATACGATCGCGATCGGTTGCCCAAACGCGGAGCCGGATCGATGGCGCTCGACTTTACGGGAAAAATTGTCCTGGTGACCGGGGGCGGCAACGGTATCGGAGCGGCCAGCGCGCGCAGATTCGCCGAGGCCGGAGCGCGGGTCGCGGTCATCGATCGCGACGGCGAGGCGGCCCGGCGGGTCGCAGCCGAGATCGGCAACGGCGCTGCCGGTCACGAGCTCGATGTTTCCGACAGCGCGGCGTTCGCCCGGCTTGCCGCCGAAATTGCCGCGACGGAGGGCGGCATCGACGTGCTGGTCAACGCCGCCGGGACGATCACGCGGCAAACGATCGCCGCGATGCCCGCCGCGGACTGGGACCGTATCATGGCGGTTAATCTGCGCGGCCCGTTCAACGGCACGCAGGCCGTTATCCCGCACATGAAAAAGCGCGGCGGCGGCGCGATCGTCAATATCGCCTCGGTCGCCGGTCGCCGCATCTCGTTCGGCGGCGGCGCGAATTATACAGCCTCGAAAGCCGGGCTGCTCGGTTTCACGCGCCACGCCGCCTACGAGCTGGCGCCGGACAATATTCGGGTCAATGCGGTGTGCCCGGGACCGACCGCGACCGCGTTCGGCGGCGGTCAGATCCCGTCGGCCGAGCGGAAGGCAGCGCGGGCAAAGAAAATTCCGTTGGGTCGCATGATCGAGCCGGAGGACATCGCTGACGCCGTGCTGTTTCTCGCCAGCGACATGGCCCGCATGTGCACCGGCATCGCCCTTGATGTCGATGGCGGCGTATTGATCAGCAACGATATTCCCTACGACGAATATTTTGCCCGCGCACATTGAAAGCCAGCAGCGGCTCCGTCCTGGACCGCCGGCCTCTGGCCGGCAAGCCGGCGGGACGCCGGCGATCCTATGAAGGCTGTTCCTCGCCAAGAAAGGCCGCGAGCAGCAGGCGCGCGGCGGCGGCGGGTGTGCGTATTCCTTGAGCGACATCGTGCTCGATCTCGGCGATGCGGTCCGCCACGGAAGGAGCGGCCCGGAAGCGCTCGACGAGGCTGTCGCCGATTTCCTGCCACAGCGCCGCCCGCTGCTGTTCGGCGCGCCGCCGCCACCAGGCGCCGCTTGCTTCGAGCGCGGCGCGAAACCGCGCGACATCGTCCCACACCGCGTCGATACCCTCGCCGGTCATCGCCGACACAGGGCGCACCACGACCTGCCATTCGGTATGCGCCGGTCGTATCAGGCGTATTGCGTTGGCGTACTCGGCGGCCGAGCGACGCGCGTGGTCCCGCAACTCGCCATCCGCCTTGTTGACCAGGATCAGATCGGCCAATTCGACGATGCCGCGCTTGATGCCCTGCAATTCGTCGCCGGCGGCCGGCGGCAGCACCAGCAGAAACATGTCGACCATTTCGGCAACCGTGGTTTCCGCCTGACCGGCGCCGACCGTCTCGACCAGCACCGTATCGAACCCGGCGGCCTCGCAGACCAGGATCGCTTCGCGCGTGCGGCGCGCCACCCCGCCGGTCCCCGCCCCGGCCGAAGACGGCCGGATAAACGCTGCCGGGGCGCGGCCCAACTCGGTCATCCGCGTCTTGTCGCCAAGGATCGCGCCGCCGCCGCGCTTCGAACCGGGATCGACCGCGAGCACCGCGATGCGGCGTCCGCGGGCAATGCCGTCAAGCCCGAACCGCTCGATAAACGTCGATTTGCCGGCTCCGGGCGGCCCGGAAACGCCGATGCGCGTGGCGTGCCCGCAAGCCGGCAGGATCGCTTCGATCAGCTCCTCGGCGCGCCGGCGATGATCGGGTCGGGTCGATTCGACGAGGGTCAGCGCGCGCGCCAGCGCCCGCCGCTCGCCGCGTCGCAGCAGCACAGCGAGTTCCGGAGCTTGCGGGACCTGTTGCGACGATGATCCGATCGACACGCGAGCAATCTAAGGGCTTTGACGCCCCGCACAAGCCGCCGGAACGCCGGCTCCGCCCTTGCCGGGAAAGCATGCCGTCTCCCGGGGGAATCAGTCGCCGCCGAGCGCGCTCCAGTTCCGGTCCGATCGCGGGAAGAATGGTCTGTATGCGTCGTTGATCGCCTGCGCGCCAATCTCGGAGAGCCGCGCCGAACCTTCGAGCGCCGCATCGACACCGCGCCGCGCCAGCCCGGCATTGATCTCGATCGCCTCGGCGAATGTCCGCGCCCCGAGCAGCGCGACCGCGGCATCCGTCGCCGCCGCCATCCCCGAACGGCTGATGCCGGTCATCTCGACGGCCGCCTTTTCGAAGCCGCGGGCCAGTGCCGATTGCGCTTCGGCGAACGCCGTCCAGGGATTCCCGGCTGCCGCGGTCCCGGCAGCCTCTTCCGCCGCCTGGTGCA
This sequence comes from Alphaproteobacteria bacterium, assembly GCA_050246595.1. GTDB lineage: Bacteria > Pseudomonadota > Alphaproteobacteria > ATCC43930 > CGMCC-115725 > DATARH01. The sequence goes on along the minus strand of JBFWVT010000005.1, from coordinate 21,277 downwards.
GCGGCGAGCTTTCCGGAACAGCGGGAACGGGACAGGCCGGCCCGACGAGAGCCGCCTGCGCCAGGACTATCGCGGATACCGGCTCCGGCTCCGGCTCGATGCTCCGCTCGACTGCTGCGGCGGTGGCGGTTGCGACCACTTCCGCCAACGCGGCGTCGCTCTGGGCCGGCTCGCGCACGGCACGCTTCGATTTGGCTTCATTCATCTACTCGTCCCCGTTATTTCCGTCAGCCTATGGTGCGATGCACAATCGGAAAGCTAATCACGAATGATTTGTCGTTCAAGCCGGTTTTGTGCGATGCACAAAGACGGGGAGCGGTTGCGGCGGCGCCGGGGGCATGTCAGTCTTGGCGCATGCGAGCCTCGAATTTCTATGCGCATCCAGCCTTCGAGCGGGCCGGGCTGCGCCGCCGCGAAACCGAATGGATCCGCGACCGAATACTGGATCGCGAGAGCCTCTTCGTACCGGTCTGGCGCTCGCAAAGCCTTGTCCTCGAAATCGAGGGCGGCGAACCGCAGGCGGTTATTCTCAGAACCGAAGCGGCGGCGATACTGCTTGCTTCCGGCGATGGTGAGACCGAGGAGTGGCTGACGCACGGACGGGTCGTGTTTCTCGGCCTGATCGATAACCGCGCTCATTTCGCGCTCGATCTGTCGGCGCACGGCGCGCCGCTCGATGCGTTGCGCTCACCGGCGCTGGCCGCCGCCGGGGTCGCCGGTTCCGGGCTGCGGTTTGGCGATCTGCGCCAGTTCGGCGCCCGTCTCGCGCGGCACGAAGGAGCCTTGCTGGCGCTGGCGCGGGCCATGGTCTTCTGGCATTCGCGTCATCGCTTTTGCGGCACCTGCGGCGCTCCGACCCGCTGCGAGGAAGCCGGTCATGTCCGTCGCTGCACCGAAGCCGGCTGTGCGACGATGCATTTTCCGCGGACCGATCCGGCGGTGATCATGCTGGTCACCGACGGCGACCGTGTGCTGCTCGGGCGCAACAAGAACTTTCTGCCCGGCATGTATTCGACACTGGCCGGGTTTGTCGAACCGGGCGAAAGCCTCGAAGACGCCGTCGCGCGCGAGGTGCGCGAGGAAACCGCGATCGAGGTCGCCGCGGTGCATTATCATTCCTCGCAACCCTGGCCGTTCCCGGCCAACATCATGCTCGGCTTCTACGCCGAGGCCGCCTCGACCGCGATTACGGTCGATTACGGCGAATTAGAGGACGCGCGCTGGTTCGAGCGCGATTGGCTCCTGTCGCACGCCGACGATGATGATTTCCGGCTGCCGCGCCGTGATTCGATCGCCCGGCGACTGATCGTAGACTGGCTCGCCTCCCCCGGAAGCTGAGAAGGGGAGGGCAGGGCGCGGGGATTATCGGATCGCGGGTTCCGCTAGTGTCGCGACGGGTCTATAACCGTTTCGGTATTCAACCATTCTGATCGATCGGAGATCCCCGCATGCAGGTCATCCCGACCGAAATCGCCGATGTAAAGGAAATCAGACCGGTGCGTCATCACGATGCGCGCGGTTTTTTTTCCGAGATCTTTCGCGAGTCGGTGCTGCGCGAGAATGGTATCGCCGCTGCTTTCATCCAGGAGAACCATTCGCTGTCAATGGACCGCGGCGTCATTCGAGGGCTGCATTTTCAGATCCCGCCGGCCAGCCAGACCAAGCTTGTGCGCGTCGCCGTCGGATCGATTTTCGATGTTGCGGTGGATATTCGCCGGGGGTCGCCGACTTACGGCCGGCACGTTGCCCTTGTCTTGAGCGCGGCGCAGGGCAATCAGCTTTTCGTGCCGGAAGGGTTTGCCCATGGATTCTGCACGTTGGAGTCGGATACAGAGGTCGTCTATAAGGTGAATCGCTATTATTCGCGCGAACATGATGTTGGGCTGGCCTGGGACGATTGCGACCTGGCGATCGACTGGCCGGTATCGCGCGATCGGGCGCTGCTGTCCGACAAGGACCGGCGCCAGCCGGGTCTGAGCGATCTGCCGGCCTATTTTCGATACGAGTAGCGCGGTCTGGCGGTGAAGGTTCTCGTACTCGGCGCCGGCGGTCAGGTCGGACGCGAGCTGCTCCGACACTCCTGGCCCGCCGCCGTGAGGCTGATCGCCTTGGGCCGCGGCGAGCTGGACATTACGCGTCGTGATGCGGTGTATGCGACGGTCGCCGGCGAGCGTCCGGACATTGTCGTCAATGCCGCCGCCTTTACGGCGGTGGATCGTGCCGAGAGCGAGCGCGATGCCGCCTGGGCCGCCAACTGCGCCGGACCGGCCAATATCGCTGCGGCATGCCGCGAAGCCGGCATCAAGCTGATCCATATCTCGACCGATTACGTCTTTGACGGCACCAAGAGCGGCGCCTATCGAGAGGATGATCCGGTCAATCCGCTGGGGGTCTACGGCGCGAGCAAGGAGGCCGGCGAGCGTGCGATACGCGAGGCGCTGCGCGAGCACCTGATCCTGCGCACCGCCTGGGTCTACAGCGCGCACGGGCACAATTTTGTCAAAACGATGCTGCGCCTGGCAGGCGAGCGCCCGGTGCTGCGGGTCGTGGCCGACCAGACCGGCTCACCGACCAGCGCGGCGGATGTTGCGGGGGCGATCGCGCTGATCGCGCAGCGTGTCGCGGACGGCAACGCGGCTTGGGGAACCTACCATTTCACCGGAGCCGGCACCGTGACCTGGCACGGCTTCGCCGAGACGATCGTCGATCTGGCGTCGCGATGGCGCGGACCGCCGCCGCGCATTGAGGCCATTGCAACCGTCGATTACCCGACCCCGGCGCGGCGACCGGCAAATTCCGTTCTCGACTGCTCGCGCATCACCGCGGTGTTCGGGATCGAGCCGCGCCCGTGGCGGGCCGCGCTCGCCGAGGTGATCGAGGAGCTGTACGCAGCCTCCTGACACCGCGCACCCGGTTATTGCCGCCGGAGATAGTGGACGCTGAACAGCTTGTCGGTGTCGGTCCAGGTGTGGATGACGGCGAACCCAGCGCGGGCGGCGAGCGAGCGGAACTCGTCGATCGCGTATTTGTACGAATTTTCCGTGTGAACGAGTTCGCCTTCAGCGAAGTCAAAGCGGTGGCCGGCAACCGTGACCGTCTGATCGGCGAGGCTTTTCAAGTAAAGCTCCATCCGCCCGGCTTCGGCATTGTAGAAGGCGACATGCGCGAAGCGGTCGATATCGATATCGCCGTCCAGCTCGCGATTTATTCGGACCAGCAGGTTGAGATTGAACGCCGCATTGACCCCGCCACGGTCGTTATAGGCGGCGTTGAGGATCTCCGGCGCCTTTTTCAGATCGGCGCCGATCAGCATTTCGCATTCTCGTCCGAGCAGTTCGGCGCAATGCCGAAGAAAGCGCACGACGCCGTCCGGCTCAAAATTGCCGATGGTCGATCCCGGGAAAAACCCGACCCGCTTGCCGGGCGGTCCGGGGAGCGGCGGCAACGGAAACGGGCGGGTATAGTCGGCGCAGACCGCCACGACCGGAACATGCGGAAAATCGCTTGCCACCTGCGCCGCGGCTTCGCGCAACGGCTCACGGGAAATATCGATCGGGACATAGGCCGCCGGTGCTTGCAGCGCGCGCAACAGGATGCGCACCTTGATGCTGGCGCCGCTGCCAAGCTCGATGAGACGACAATGCGGACCGACCCTCTGCGCAATGTCGCCGGCGTATTCCTCAAGGATCGCGATCTCGGTGCGGGTCAGGTAGTATTCCGGGACCCGGCAGATTTTCTCGAACAGTGCCGAGCCGCGCGCGTCATAAAAGAACTTGCACGGCAGCGCCTTCGGCTCTCGGGAGAGCCCGGCGACGACCGCCTCGCGGAAGCTTTCCTCGGTCGGCGCCAAGTCATGAAAGCTGAAGGCGGCACTCTGCATTCCTAGATATCCTCCGCAAGACGCAACCCCGAAAAGGCCCAGCGCGAAGCAGGCGCAAAGAAATTGCGATAGGTGATGCGCATATGGTCGGCCGGGGTCACCGCCGCGCCGCCGCGCAACACCATCTGGTTCGACATGAACTTGCCGTTGTATTCGCCGATCGCGCCGGCGGCGGCGCGGAACCGCGGATAGGCGACATAGGGGCTGGCGGTCCATTCCCAGACATCGCCGATCATCTGCCGCAATTGCGGCGCGCGCTCCGCTCCGGTGTCCGGGCAGGGGTGATAGTGCAGACTGTCGGCCAGATTGCCGATCGGCTTTACGTTCATGTCGGCGGCGGCATTCTCCCATTCCGCCTCGGTCGGCAGGCGCCTTCCGGTCCAGCGGGCAAAGGCGTCGGCCTCGTAAAAGCTGACATGGCAGACCGGCTCGGCGGGATCAACGCGGCGCTCGCCCGCCAGCGTAAAGATGCGCCACTCGCCGTCCTCAGCGCGCCAGTAGAGCGGCGCCTGCCAATCGTGCGTTTGCACGCAGGCCCAGCCGTCCGACAACCAGAATTCCGACCGGCGATAACCGCCATCGGCGATAAAGTCGAGATATTCGGCGCAGGTGACCGGATGCGAGGCGAGACGATAAGGCTCCAGCCAGACCTTGTGACGCGGACCCTCGTTGTCGAAGGCGAACCCGCTCCCGTCATGGCCGATTTGGCGCAGCCCGCCGGCATACTCGATCCAGCCCGGCGCCGTACCGCCCGATCGAACCGGACAGGGATGCGGCGCCTGGTAGGCCGGGAGCAGCGGGTTGACCGAAAACACGTGCTTGATATCCATCAGCATCAATTCCTGATGCTGTTGCTCGTGGTTGAGCCCAAGCTCGATGAGCGGCATCGCCTCGCGCCACACCGGATCGCCGGCCTCGTCGGCAAATCGTAACACCGCCGCCGTGACGTGGTCGCGATAGGCGCCGATCGCATCGACGGTTGGGCGTGACAGGAAGCCGCGTTCCGGACGGGGGTGGCGCGGTCCGACCGCCTCGTAATACGAATTGAAGAGATAGGCGAAGGCCGGGTCGAAGACGCGGTAGCCCGGATCGAGCGGTCCGAGGACGAAGGTTTCGAAAAACCAGCTGGTATGCGCCAAATGCCACTTGGTCGGGCTGACATCGGGCATCGACTGGATCGCCTGGTCTTCCGGCGACAAATTGGCGGCGAGCATTTCGCTGTCGCGGCGGATTGCCTCGAACCGCCCCCGCCAAGCTTGCCGCTGATCGGCGTGCGCCGATCGCTCAATGGCTGTGTCGAACACTGGGTTCCCCCCGTTAGAGGATCAACGCAGGTTAAACGTCCTCTTGCCCGCTTTGTTCGCCCGACAACGCGCGCCGCGGTGGGAGACCACATAGGCCGGTTGAGGCGGTCGTGTAAACCTTCGCGTTTCGGACGATCCGAATCGATCGTATGACATCACCCGCCGACCTTTGAAACGGCAGCGGCATGCGGGATCGAAAAATGTCCGACGGAAAGCCCGGCAGCGGAGGACTCACCAGCCCGCCTGTTCCTGCTGAGGGAGGCGGGATGGCTGAGGAAAACCTCGATCGGCGGCCAGTCGGCGACAACACCGTCGGGCTGGAGCGCGGCTCGCGCGGAACCGTGCAGCCGCTCGTGGTTGCGGCTGTCGTGATCGCCGGTCTTTATTTCGGGCGGCCGGTGCTCGAACCTCTGGCGCTGGCAGTGCTGCTCAGCCTGATGCTGGCCCCGGTGGTGCGCTGGCTCGGCCATTGGATCGGCCGGCTCGCCGCCGTCCTGCTGAGCGTGCTGGTCGCCTCCATCCTGATACTGGGAGTCCTGGCGGCGATCACCGAACAGGCCATCGGGTTGATCGGAAACCTGCCGCGATATGAAGAAAACATCGCGGTGAAAATCCGCTCTCTCGGCGGCGGCGCGGTCGGGGCCGGCATGCTGGAGCGAGCCAACCAGGTATTCCAGGACCTGCTCGGCCAGCTTTCCAATCCGGCCGGCTACGGCGCACCGGGAGCGATCGGAACGCCCGGAGAGGCCGCTCCGCCGGTACCGGTCGTAATCAGCCCGCGCGCCCCCGGGCCGCTCGACATCATGCAAGCGGTCGTCGGGCCTCTGCTGTTCCCGATCGTGCGTGCCGGGCTGGTCATGTTTCTCGTTGTGCTGATCCTGCTGCAGCGCGAGGATTTGCGGGACCGGATGCTCCGGCTCGCCGGCGCCCGCGATCTGCACCGCACGACAGCCGCGATGAACGAAGCCACCGAGCGGATCAGCCGCTATTTGCTGATGCAGCTCGGAGCCGGGCTGTGTTTTGGCATCCCGTTCGGGATCGGACTGGCTGTGATCGGCATCCCGAACGCGCCGCTCTGGGGCATGCTCGGGGTGCTGTTCCGGTTTATTCCCTATATCGGCGGCCCGCTGACCGCGATCTTTCCGATCACGCTGGCGATCGCGGTCGATCCCGGGTGGGGGCTGCTGTTATGGACCGTTCTGCTTTTCGCGGTGATCGAGCTGATCGTCGCGAACGTCGTCGAAACGGTGGTGTACAGCCGCACCACCGGGCTCTCCGCGGTCGCTGTCATCGTGGCGGCGCTGTTCTGGACCTGGCTGTGGGGCATCATCGGGCTGCTGCTGGCGACCCCGATTACGGTATGTCTGGTCGTGCTCGGGCGCTATATCCGCCCCTTGCAGTTTCTCGACATTCTTCTCGGCAACCGCCCCGTCCTGTCGCCGCAGGAAAGCCTCTATCAGCGGCTGCTGGCCCGCAACCCCGAGGAGGCGACCGAGCAGGCCGAGGAATTCGCGCGCGAGAAATCAATCGAGGCGTTTTTCGATTCGGTTGCGGTCCCGGCGCTGGCGATGGCGCAGGCCGACACCGATCGCGGCGTATTGACCCCGCATCAGCGCAGCGTCATCGCCGAAGGGTTCGCCTCGTTGCTTGACAACCTTGCCGAGGATGGACCCGGCGAGCGGCGGGCGGCCGGACCGGGCGGAGCGTTCGGCCGGGATACGAGCAGCGATGAAGAGGCCCCGATCGCGGTGATTGCGGGGCGTAACGAGCTTGATCTCGCTGCCGCATGGTTGCTGGAGCATTTATTGCGGCAGCGCGGATACCACGCCGCCGTCTACGCGCCCGATGCGCTGTCCAGCTTTGCCGTTGACGAGCTGCCGGTGCGCGGCGTCTCGGTCATCTGCCTGTCGCTCCTCGGCGGCGGTTCGGCGATACAGCTGCGCTATCTCGTTCGGCGGCTGCGCCGACGGGCGCGGCGGGCCAGGATCGTGATCGGCTATTGGGACCATCGCGACGATTCCGGTTTCTCGGTCGCCGACGCACCGTCCGCCACCGCCGCCGACCGGGTCGTCACCAGCCTCTCGGAGGCGCTGACCGAGATCGAGGCGGCGCTGACCCAGGGACCGAACGGCACCGACGAGAACCCACCGAACGGAACCGGATTGGCGGCGCTTACCGGCCCTTGATCGCCGGCTTGCGGCGCTCGCGCCAGGCCTGGTGCGCCTCCTTTTTGTCCTCGGTCAGTTCGAGCGTCATAAAGCGGTAGAGATCGGCGTTGGCCGCCTCGCGCAGCGACGAATCCATCCCGAACGCGACCGATTCCTTGGCGAGCCGGGCCGCCAGCGGCGGCAATCCGGCAACATGCTCGGCGACTTCGACCGCTTTCGGTATCAGCTCGCCATGCGGCACGATCCATTGCGCAAGGCCGATGCGGTAGGCCTCGTCGGCCTTGAGCGGGAACCCCATCGCGACCTTCATCGCCTGCCCCCGGCCGATCCAGCGCGCCAGCCGCACCGTGCCGCCCTGCGCCGGCAATATGCCGAGACCGACCTGCGGCAGGCGCCACTCGGCCTTTTCCGATGCGACGATCAGATCGCAGCAATAGGTGACGATGCAGCCGATCCCGACCGCGTAGCCATTGACCGCGGCGACCAGCGGTTTCGCGAAATCCGCCAGCAGGTTCATTGCCTGATGCCGCCGCCGCTTCGGCAGCGCCTCGATCGCGTCGGCGATCGAATTGCTGGTATGCGTCTTCGGATTTTTCAGATCGGCCCCGGCGCTGAACGCCCCGCCCGCCTCGTCGCCGGTCAGGATGACGCACCGGATCTCGGGATCGTCCTCAAGGCGCGGCAGCATTTCCTTGAGCGCGTCGTTGTAATCCTCGCCCCAGGCATTGCGCGCCTGCGGTCGCGACAGGGTCAGAACGGCGACATAGCCGCGTTTTTCGTAAAGCAGGGGCATCTTCGATCCTCCCTAAATGACGCCGCTTTCGCGCAACCCGGCGATCTCCGCCGCCGAAAGACCGACCCAGCCGCCGTAGATCTCGTCGTTGTGCTGGCCGAGTTTCGGGCTGGGAATCGCATGTACCGGGTCGGCATCGTGGAAGCGCAGCGGCGAGTTCGGCACGGTCAGCGGGCCAATCTCATCGTGCTCGATGTCCTCCAGAAAACCGCGCTCATGCATGTGCGGGTCGTGCATGACCTCGCCGACATCACGCACCGGGGCCAGCGGGATGCGGTGCCGCCTTGCAATCGCGAACACCTCGAATTTTCCCAATGTTTGCGTCCAGGAGGCGATCAGCGCATCGGTTTTCTCGCGGTTCCTGACGCGAGCCGCCGGCGACGAGAAGCGCGGGTCGTCGCGCAGATCGTCGCGACCCATCGCCTTCAACAGGCTGTGCCAGTGCTCCTCGACGGCGAGGTTCATCGCGACATAGCCGTCACTGGTCGGATAGACATTGATCGGAACCCGGCCGTGGCTGGCATTGCCGGTGCGCGGCGGCACGTTACCGGTTTGCCAATAGGCTTCGAGTTGCGAGGTCAGGGTCGCGTAAGCCGCCTCCTGCATCGCGACCTCGACCTTGCGGCCCCGCCCGGTGCGCTCGCGTTCGAACAGCGCCGTGATCGTTGCGGCGTAAAGGTGGATGCCGGAGATGAAATCGACGACTGCCGGGCCGGATTTGAGCGGCGGCCCGTCCGGAAACCCGGTGACGCTGATCAGCCCGCCCATCGCCTGGATCGTCAGATCCATCGCCAAGGTGTCGCGGTCCGGCCCGGACAGGCCAAACCCGGTGCCCGAGGCATAGACAAGGCGCGGGTTGATCCGGCTCAGCGCGTCGTAGCCGACGCCGAGCCGGTCCATCACGCCGGGGGCGAAATTTTCGAGCAGGATGTCGGCCTTCTTGACCATGCGGAACAAAAGCTCGCGGCCGCGCTCGTGTTTCAGGTTGAGGGTGATCGCGCGCTTGTTGCCGTTCAGCATCGCGATCGGGAAGGTCGTGCTCTTGCCCGGCGGCGCTCGGCGGCGCAGCGGCTCGCCCTGGGGCGGCTCGATCTTGATGACATCGGCGCCGCCCTTGGCCATCAGCATCGTCGCATAGGGACCCTGATAGACCTGTCCGAAATCGAGCACGACGACGCCGGCCAGCGGCAGGTTGGCGCGTTCCATTACAGCACTCGCGTGGCGGAGGGTTCCCCTCTCCGCCCTTCAGGGGGGAGAGGGAGGGGCCCAGCGCGGAAGCGCTGGGAGGGTGAGGTGGGTCTGGCCGGCGCTCTGGAATCCCCCATCTCACCCCGACCCTCTCCGCCCCCAGGGGCGGAGAGGGGGTATTCTTTGCACGGGCGGGGGTACATCAGCGTCCCTTGAATGGGCGCGGCGAGCGCTTTTCGGCGAAGGCGAGCGCCGCTTCGTGGAAATCCTCGGTCAGATAGAGCTTGAACGGCTCGGCGATGAACTGCGCCTCGCGGGTCAGGCGCTGCATGTACCAGCGCCGGGTCCGCACCGTCGTGCGCACCGCGAGCGGCGGGTTTTTCGCCACCTCGAGCGCCAGCTCGCGCGCCACGTCGAGGTGCTTGCCCTCGGGCGCCAAGCGGTTGAACAGCCCGGCCTTGAACCCTTCCTCGGCGGTGAAGAAGCGACCGGTCAGCGCGATCTCGTCGCCGAACCCGCCAGCGGCGCGGTACTGGAACAGCGCCCAGTAGCGCGACGCGCCGAGGCCGCGCGAGGTTTCGGTCAACTGAAAGCGCGTCCCCTCGGCGGCGACGATCAGGTCGCATTCGAGGGTGAGGCCGAGCGCCAGACCCAGCACATAGCCGTGCACCGCTGCGATGACCGGCTTCCAATTGGTCGCGCGGGTCAGCAGATCGGCCGAATTGCTGCCCCAGCCCTGCGGCCCGCCGAGTTTTTCGAACTCCTCGCGGCTGCGCAATTGGCGCTGGCGAACATCGGCGCCGCTCGAAAACGCGCGCCCCTTGCCGTTCAGGATCGCGACCTCGGCCGCCTCGTCGAGATCGAAGCGACGCAAGGCATTCGCAAGCTGTACGACGACCTCGTCGCTGACCGCGTTCAGCTTGTCCGGGCGATTGAGCGTGATCGTCGCGATGCGATCCGCGACCGCGTATTCGACGAGGTTCTGTTCGTCCATGTCTGTGTCCTCCGCGCTGCCGGCGGGGCGGCGCCTGCCGGCAATTCAATCGCAGCCCCCGCCCGCGCTCAAGCTCTGCTGTCACAACTCTGGGCTGCCCAAGAACAAAGGGCGGCGCCGATTACATCGGCCAGTTCCCTTTCGCCTCGCGCAGCGGCGATCCGGCCTCGGCGAGACGGCGCAGGAACGGCGACGGCGCCCAGCGATCGCCGTAGCGCTGATGCCAGGCGGCGATCTGGTTGTAGACCTCGCGCACGCCGATCGTGTCGGCCCAGTACATCAGCCCGCCGCGATAGCGCGGGAAGCCGAACCCGTGCAGCCACATCACGTCGATGTCGCTGGCCCTCAAAGCCTTGCCCTCGTCGAGGATTTTGCACGCCTCGTTGACGCTGGCGAACAGCATCCGCTTCAGGATCTCGTCGTCGGTGAACTGGCGCTGCTCGACGCCGAGTTCGGCGGCGGTCTCGTGGATGATCCGCGCCACTTCCGGGTCGGGGATCGGCGCGCGGTTGCCGGGTTCGTAGCGATACCAGCCGGCGCCAGTCTTCTGCCCGAGCCGTCCGGCCTCGACGATGCGGTCGGCGATCGGCTGCTTGCGGTAGTTCGGATAATGCTGGGCGCGGCGCTTCCTCGTGTCGTAGCCGATATCGAGACCGGACAGATCGGCGGTCGCGAACGGCCCGATCGGATAGCCGAAATCGACCATGACCTTGTCCACCTGCTCGGGCAACGCGCCTTCTTCGAGCATGATGTTCATTTCCATGCCGAACGGCGCGCGGCTGCGGTTTGCGACAAAGCCGTCGGTATTGCCGGCGAGCGCGCTGACCTTGCCGATTTTTCTCCCCAGCGCCATCGCGGTGGCGATCACGTCGGGCGCGCTCTTGCCGCCCTGGACGACCTCGAACAATTTCATCACGTTGGCCGGGGCGAAGAAATGCGTGCCGGCGACATCCTGCGGCCGGTTCGTCACGTTGGCCATGATGTCGATGTCGATCCCCGAGGTGTTCGAGAACAGGATCGCGCCCGGCTGCATGACCTGATCGAGCTTTTTGAAGACTTCCTCCTTGACCGGGATCTGCTCGAACGCGGCCTCGATGATGACATCGCAATCGGCGAGATCGTCGATGCTCGGCACCGGGCGGATACGGGCGAGCCGGCGCTCCATTTCATCGGCGGCGAGGCTGCCGCGCTTGACGCTGGTTTCGTAATTGGCGCGGATGCGGGCCATGCCGCGATCGAGCGCCTCCTTGGTCGCGTCGGTGATCCGCACATCGAACCCGTAATCGGCAAAGCTCATCGCGATCCCGCCGCCCATCGTGCCGGCGCCGATCACGCCGGGTTTTTCCGTCGGGCGCTGCGTTGTCCCGGCCGGGATGTGCGGCAGCTTTGTGACCTCGCGCTCGGCGAAGAACGCATAGCGCAGCGCTCTGGCCTCCTCGGAAGCGACCAGCTCGTCGAACAGCCTGCGCTCGAACGCGCTCCCCTCATCGAACGGCATCCGGCAGGAGGCCTCGACCGCCTCGATGCAGGCATAGGGCGCGCGCTGGTTGCGGGCGCGACGCGCGATCGATGTTCTCATACTCTCGAAGACGTCCGGCGTGCCCTCGGCGAGACGCTCGTCGCGGTCGCGGATGCGCGGCAGCGGTTTTGTGTCAGCCACCCGGCGCGCGAACGCAATCGCCGCTTCCTTGAGCCGCCCCTCGGGAGCCAGCTCGTCGATGATGCCGAGCCGGTGCGCCTCCTCGGCCGGCACGTGGCGGCCGGTGACGATCAGGTCGAGCGCCGCTTTCGGTCCGATCAGCCGCGGCAGGCGCTGCGTACCGCCGGCGCCGGGCAGGATGCCGATCTGTACCTCGGGCAGCCCGACCCTGGCGCTCGGCACCGCGACCCGGTAATGGCAGGCGAGCGCGGTTTCGAGACCGCCGCCGAGCGCATAGCCGTGGATCGCGGCGACCACCGGTTTGTCGCTGTCGTCCATGACGTTGTAATGGCGGCGGCCGGTCGGCGGGGTCGAAGGCCCCTTGCCGAACTGGCGGATATCGGCCCCGGCGATAAAGCTGCGGCCGGCGCCGATCAGCACCATCGCCTTGACCGCGGGATCGGCGTTGCCCTTGTCGAGCGCCGCGACGATCCCTTCGGGCACGCCGGGCGACATCGCGTTGACCGGCGGATTATCGACCGTGATGACCCCGATCTCGCCGTCCTTTTCGAAGCGGACCAGCTCGCGCGCGCCGTCAGACATCGCCATCTCTCCGTAAATGTTGGCGCGGACAGTAGCGCAACCGTCTCACTGCGCCAATCAGGCGACGGTCAGAAGGCGATTGACGCGACGCGCCTTTAAGCGTGTCTTGCTTCCATGGCTTCCGTTGCCTTTGACACTTTGAAGCTTGCCCAGCGGCTGGAGGCAGCCGGCTTCCCGCCAAAGCAGGCGCAGGACATGGCGAGCGCGATCGGGGAGACGATCGTCGATACAGTTGTCACCAAGGAGTATCTTGACCTTCGCATTAGCGAGGTCCGCTTGGAAATCGCCAATGTCAAAGCCGACATCCTGAAATGGGTGCTGGGTGCAATCGGATTCCAAACGCTCGCGGTGATCGGAGGGGTAGCAGCGCTGCTCAAGCTACTCGGCCAGTAGCGATTTGAGCCTGTAGACCAGCTCCAGCGCCTCGCGCGGCGTGAGTTCGTCGGGGCGGGCCTCGCGCAGCAATTCCTCGACCGGCGAGGGGCGCATCGCCGGCTCCGGAGCGGGGCGGCGCACGGCGGCGCGGAACAGCGGCAGCTCGTCGGCCAGCCGCGCCAGCGCGCCGGCCTCTTCCCCTTTTTCCAGAAGCTCCAGAATTTCGGCAGCCCGCGCCGTCACCGCCGGCGGCAACCCGGCCAGTTTGGCGACGTGGATGCCATAGGAGCGGTCGGCGGTGCCGGGCGCGATCTCGTGCAGAAACACGACATCGCCCTGCCATTCCTTGACCCGCATCGTATGACAGGCAAGCGCCGGCAGCTTCGCAGCGAGCGCGGTCAGCTCGTGGTAATGCGTTGCGAACAGCGCGCGGCAGCAATTGACCTCGTGCAGATGTTCGAGCGCCGCCCAGGCGATCGACAACCCGTCGAACGTCGCGGTGCCGCGCCCGATCTCGTCGAGAATGACAAAGCTGCGCGGCCCGGCCTGGTTCAGGATCGCAGCGGTCTCGACCATCTCGACCATAAAGGTCGAGCGGCCGCGCGCCAGATCGTCGGCCGCGCCGACCCGGCTGAACAGCCGATCGACAATGCCGATCCGGGCCGAACGCGCCGGCACAAAGGCGCCGATCTGGGCGAGGATCGCGATCAGCGCATTCTGGCGCAGAAACGTGCTCTTGCCGGCCATGTTGGGGCCGGTGACGAGCCAGATGCGGTCCTCGCCGAGCACGCAGTCATTGGCGATAAACGCCCCTTTCCCGGCCAGCGCCGCCTCGATGCTCGGGTGGCGTCCGCCGCTGATCTCGAAGACGGTGCCCGGATCGATCTCGGGCCGCACCCAGCCGGCTTCGGCGGCGCCCTCGGCGTGACACGCGGCAACATCGAGCACCGCAATCGCCGCCGCGGCGGCCGCGATCTCGGCCCGGCGCGCCGCGACTTCGCCCGCAAGGTCCTCGAACAGGCGCTGTTCGAGCGCCAGCGCGCGTTCGGCGGCGCTGGCGATACGAAGTTCGAGTTCGGCCAGTTCGGCGGTGGTATAGCGCTGCGCCCCGGCCATCGTCTGGCGGTGGATGAAACCGGCGCCGAGCTTGCCGGCATTGGCAGCCGACACCTCAATGTAATAGCCGATCACGTTGTTGTGCCGGATGCGCAGCGAGGCGATCCCGCTCGCCTCGGCATAGCGCGTCTGCAACGCGGCGATCGCGCGCCGGCTGTCGTCGCGCAATTCACGCAACTGATCGAGTTCCGGCAAGTAGCCGGGTGCGATGAACCCGCCGTCGCGGGCGAACAGCGGCAGCTCCGGCCCCAGCGCGCGGCCGAGCCGTTCGACCAGGACGCGGTGCTCGCCGAGACCGCTCCCGGCTTCCGCCAGCACCTCCGGCAGCGGCACCAGACCGGGCGCCGACAGGGCGGCGCGCAGCGCTGCCGTCTCGCCGAGCGCGTCGCGCAGCGCGGCGAGGTCGCGCGGGCCGCCGCGTCCGAGACCGAGCCGGCTCAGCGCCCGCTCGATATCGGGAACCCGCCGCAGGCACTCGCGCAGCGCGGCTCGGACCGCCGGGCGATCGACCAGGAACGCGACCGCGTCATGCCGCGCGGTGATCCGCTCCGCCACGGTCAGCGGGGCCGCGAAATGCTCGGCCAGGAGACGTGCGCCCGGCCCGGTTATGGTGCGATCGATCACCGCCAGCAGGCTGCCGCGGCGTTCCCCCGACAAGGTTTCAACAAGCTCCAGATTCCGCCTTGTGGCGGCATCGATCCGCATCACCGTGTCGGGTGCGAGCCGCGCCGGCGGGGCCAGATGCAAGACGCCTCCCGCCTCGCCCAGCCTATGCTCCGCTGGCCGTTGCGTCAGCGCGACGTAATCGACCAGCGCGCCGGCGGCGGCGATCTCGGCCCGGCTGAACTGACCGAACCCGTCGAGCGCCTTGACACCGTAGAAGTCTTCGAGCCGCCGGCGCGCCGCCTCGCTGTCGAAGCGCGGGTTGGCGAGCTGGGTCAGCGCGGCTTTCCAGTCGCCGAACACCTCGAACAGCGCCGGGCGCGCCAGCAGCCGCTCCGGGACCAGGATCTCGCCGGGCATGATCCGCGCCAGATCGGCGGCGAGCGTCGCCTCGGCGGAGGGCGCCAGCGAGAACGCGCCGGTCGAGAGGTCAAGCCAGGCGAGGCCCAATTCGCCGGCCGCCTCGGCGATCCCGGCAAGGTAATTGTGCCGCCGCGCATCGAGCAGCCCGTCCTCGGTCAAGGTGCCGGCGGTCACGACCCGCACGACGGCGCGCTTGACCGGTCCCTTGCCGCCGCGCCGGCGTGCTTCGGCCGGGTCTTCCATCTGCTCGCAGATCGCGACCTTGAAACCGGCGCGGATCAGTCTGGCGAGATACGAATCGGCGGCATGGACCGGTACGCCGCACATCGGAATATCGGCCCCGTCCTGCTTGCCGCGCCTGGTCAGCGCGATATCGAGCGCCGCCGCCGCGGCGACTGCATCGTCGAAGAACAGCTCGTAGAAATCGCCCATCCGGAAAAACAGCAGACAACCGGGATGGGCGCTCTTGATCTCATGGTACTGCGCCATGACCGGCGTCGCCGCGGCAGGGGACGGAGCCGGAAGCGGCGGGACGGCGGGAGCCGGATCGGGTTGGCGGATGGGCCGGGCGGTCATCGGCGGCGAGGCGAGGCAGGGGCGGGTGAAACCGGCGCGAGCGCGCGGGAGGTTTCGACGTTAGCATGGGGCGACCGGGTTGATGTCATGGAGGATCGCGATGGCCGAAACCGAGCCGACACCGTTTCCGGTGATCCGGGAGGCGGTCGCCTCGTTCCCCGACCGCGAGCATTTCCGCCGCGCCGTCGCGGCGCTGCTGGCCGCCGGGTTCGACCAGACCGATCTCTCGGTGCTCGCCTCGCACCAGCCGCTCGCGGTGGCCGACGACGATCCGGGCGCGCTGACCGCGGCGGGGCTGACCGAGGAGCTGAAATATATCGGGCCGTTGACGGTCGCCGGGATTGTCCTGCTGTCGGGCGGACCGATCGCGGCGACAATGGCGGCGCTTGTCGGGGCCGGGCTTGGCGGAGCGGCGCTGAAGGAAATCTTCGACGACTATACGGCGCCGCCGCATCGCGACGAATTCGCCGCCGCGCTCGACGCTGGCGCGGTGCTGCTGTGGGTGCGCTGCACCGACCCGGCCCTTGAAGCGCGCGCCGTCCGTATCCTGGACGAATCGGGAGGCCGGCACGTTCATGTCCACGGCCGGTCGGAACGCGGCGGGGAGGCGGGCTGAGACCCTTGCGCAGCGCGGGCGGAGCGAAGTCCCGGCAGGTTCGTTTGCAACCGTGACACCTTCACCCCCGGCGACATCGAATGATCAATGATCTCTGGTACAAGAACGCGATTATTTATTGCCTGTCGGTCGGCACGTTTATGGATGCCAATGGCGACGGTATCGGCGACTTCGCCGGGCTGATGCGCCGCCTCGACTATCTCCAAGGGTTGGGGGTCACGGCCGTCTGGCTGATGCCGTTTCAGGTCTCGCCGCGCCGGGACAACGGATATGATGTCGCTGATTATTATTCCGTCGACCCGCGTTTCGGTACGTTCGGCGATTTTGTCGAATTCACCCACGGGGCCAATCACCGCGGCATGCACGTGCTGATGGACCTTGTCATCAATCATACATCGGACCAGCATCCGTGGTTCAAGGAGGCACGACGCGATCCGCGTTCAAAATATCGCGACTGGTACGTCTGGTCGGAAAAAAAGCCGCCCAATGCCGACCAGGGCGTCGTGTTTCCCGGCGTCCAGGAATCGACCTGGACATACGATCAGCGGGCCAAGGCGTGGTACTTTCACCGGTTCTACAAGTTTCAGCCCGATCTCAACACCGCAAACCCTGAAGTCCAGGCCGAGATACTCAAGATCATGGGCTTTTGGATCGAGCTGGGCGTCTCCGGGTTCAGGCTGGACGCTGCACCGTTCATCATTGCACAAGAGGGATCGGACGAACAGGACTCGAAAGAATCGTACCTGATGCTGCGCCGATTTCGCGAGCTTGTACAATGGCGGCGGGGCGATTGCATTCTGCTGGCGGAGGCCAATGTGCCGCCCGAAGAAAACATGGAATATTTTGGCCGTGATGGCGACCGCCTTCACATGATGTTCAATTTTCCGATGAACCAGAACCTGTTCTATGCCTTGGCCACGGCCGATACAGGTCCGCTGATCGAAGCGCTGAACGCGACCAAGCCGCGTCCGGCAACCGCGCAGTGGGCGACGTTTCTGCGCAATCACGACGAACTCGATCTGGGCCGGCTCAGCGACGAGAAGCGGCAGGCCGTATTCGCCGCCTTCGGGCCGGAGCCCGAGATGCAGCTTTACGATCGCGGTATTCGCCGCCGGCTCGCGCCGATGCTGGACGGTGATCGCAGACGGCTCGATCTGGCCTACAGTCTGCTGTTCACGCTGCCCGGCACGCCGGTGATTTTTTACGGCGACGAACTCGGGATGGGCGAGGATTTGAGCCTGCCGGAGCGGGACAGCGCCCGCACCCCAATGCAATGGTCGAACGAGCTGCAAGGCGGTTTCACAGTTAACAAAAAGCCGATTCTGCCGGTGATTGCCGGGGGACCCTATGGTTATGAGCAGATCAACGCGGCGAAACAGCGGCGCGATGCGGACTCGTTGCTGAACTGGATGGAACGCCTTATTCGGATGCGCAAGGAGGTCCCGGAGATCGGCTGGGGCGATTTCAATGTCATTGCGAGCAGCGACCCGGCGGTGCTGATCCTGCGCTACGACTGGCGCAACAATTCGGTGCTGTTCATGCACAATTTTGATTCCAAACCGCGCGAAGTGATGTTCTCGGTCGGACTCGACGGGGAGGATGCCGATCCGGGCAAACTTCTGATCAATCTTCTCACCGAAGAACACGACGTGGCCGACGGCGGCGGCAAGCACCAACTCGTGATCGAAGGCTACGGTTATCGCTGGTTTCGCGTCGGCGGGCTGGATTACCTGCTCCGCCGCCTCGACATTGATGACGCCATACTCTCCGAGAAGGGGTGATCGGCCCCGCTTCTCAGCCGTCGCGGGCGCTCCGGCTGAGCGGCGTCAGATGCGGCGCGTCGAGCCCGACCCCGACAAGATGCCCGAACACTTTCGCGAGCCGGTCGCGGTCCGCCTCGGGCAGCGGCGGCTTCAGCAGCGAAGCAATGTTGTGTTGCAGATGCCCGGCGTCGCCGGTGCCGAACAGCACGACATCGACCCCCGGTTGGTGGCGCACAAAGCGGTAGGCGGCATCGACAACGCTGCTGGCCCCGTCCTGGCGCACCAGAAACCCGAGCGGGTCGGGATCGTCGGCCAACTCGCGCGGCAATTCGCCGGCATCGGCCAGCTCGCGCACCGTTGCCGCGAGCCGCTCGGGACGCGAGAAGATGTTGCGCACCGCGAACATCAAGAGCGTGCCGACCCCGTATTGGCGGGTCAGCGGAAAGACCGCCGCACGCGCGTTCTGGTGCATCATGTGAAACGCCACCATGACGACGTCCCAGACACCGTCGCGACAGGCCTGTTGGATCATTTCGTGCGTTGGGTCGCCCGGCGCGGTCTCGGTGATGCCGAGATGGCGGAATTTCCCCTTTTCCTTTTCGCGCAGCAGCGCCGGGGCGATCGCGTCGAGCGCGTGCCGGTAGTTGCGCGGCGCAACCCCGTGCAGTTGATATACGTCGATATAATCGGTGCCGAGTTCCTGCAGCGAGCGGTCGAGACTGGCGACGGCCTTTTCCGGCGTGGCATCGGGGTTGCTGATGCCGAACGGTGCCTTGGTGCATATCACGACCTGCTCGCGCGGCGTCTCGTGCAACGCCTTGCCGAGCACCGGTTCGGTGCCGTAGGCCGCCGCGGTGTCGAACAGATTGACCCCGAGATCGAGCGCCGCCCGGATGATGCCGATCGCATCGGCCTCGCTCTTGCCGGTGCCGAGCCCCAGCCGGCTGAACCCGCCGCAGCCAAGCCCGGCGACGCTGACCCTGAGCCCGGTGCGCCCGAGCGTCGTGTATTCCATCCGTCAACCTCGACAGAGACAAAGAGGAGGCAAAGGCATAACATAGTTGCGCCACCGGCGAAATTCGGCGCGGTCCGCGTCCGGGATCGCCGTTTCGAGGGAGGTCGTCAATGGCTCTACGCAAGTTCATCATCGAACGCGACATTCCCGGCGCCGGCAGCCTGGAGCGCGAGCAGCTCCGCGGCGCGGCGGCCA
Organism: Alphaproteobacteria bacterium; assembly: GCA_050246595.1. GTDB lineage: Bacteria > Pseudomonadota > Alphaproteobacteria > ATCC43930 > CGMCC-115725 > DATARH01. Next base: position 2,026 of record JBFWVT010000005.1, on the reverse strand, counting down.
AGTCGAACGGCGTGCTGCGCGATCTCGGTCCGGACATCCAGTGGGTCGAGAGCTATGTCGCCGCCGACAAGACGTTCTGCGTGTATCTCGCGAAAGACGAGGACATCATCCGCAAACACGCCGAGATCAGCGGCTTCCCGGCGACCAAGATCACGGAAGTGCGCAAGACGATCGACCCGACGACCGAACACGCGGCCTAGGCTCACTCCCTCCCCGTCCTTCAAGGCGGGGAGGGACTACTACCGGAGGCGGTTTAGGGTCAAAACCCAATCCGCGCCTAATAACGCAGTGGGTGGACGAGCGGACGATCGCCGGTTCGAGATCGGTAGTCAGCCAAGCGCTGGAAGCAAACCCTCTGTGGCCAAAGGCATGGCGAGGCTATGCGGCCGCATTGCAATCAATTCCGCGCTATAATGCTGCCCTGAGGAAACAGCTGGTGGCTAAGTAGGAGGACATTACCGTGGCAAAGTCAGGCCGCGGCTCTCTGACGCCCGAAGAGGCCAGAGTCGCAAAAGCCCTACTCGCCAAGGGCTGGCACAACCAGGACATTCAAGCGCTTGTAAATTTCGGCCGAAAAGGAACGGTCAACAGTGGCCGCATTACAGGTGTAAAGCAAGGCAAGACCATTGAACCGGCCGAACCTGCCGCAGTAGAATTTTTCATCCGCAAAAAGAAAGCTTACGATCCGCGAACTGGACTCAATCTGTTTGATGACGAGCGGCTTATCCGCGCGCGCGAGGCCATGGGTTCAGTCCCCCGTCCTCGGTCGCCTCGTGCACCCGAGCGGCTTATCCGCGCGCGCGAGGCCATGGCCCTCGCGGTGCAAATCTTCAATAGCCCCACGCTTAATTTCAAAACGGAGGTCTTTGCGGTCCTAGCAAATATCGCATGGACATACCTGTTACATGAGTTTTATCTACGGAAAAGCGTAAAAATCATTAACGAAGACGGCAATACGCTATTGCTCAGCCAGATGCTCAAGCGAGCAGATTGTCCCCTATCATCAGGTACGAAAAAGAATCTCGAATCGATAAAGATTATCCGTGATACTGTCGAGCATACTCTGTTAGGGAAAAGCGATTACAAATGGCTCACCCTCTTTCAGGCCTGCTGCTTGAACTTCGACAAGGTTATGCGTGAGCTATTCGGTGAGGAGCTATCACTGCAAAACGATCTCGCGATCGCGCTGCAGTTCGCGCAGCTCACGTTAGATCAACTTGCCGCAGTCCAGAAATACGACGTGCCGGACCATATCGAAGCGCTAGATGCCCGACTTAAGAAAGGTATGTCGGAAGAAGAATTGAACGATTTAGAGTATCAATTCCGTGTTGTATATACGCTCGACAGCGCGTCGAAGACAGAAGCACACTTCCACTTTATCAGTCCGGGTTCCGAGGAAGGCAAACAGATCCACAATATACTTGTTAAATATAAATCAGCGGACGAGACCCATCCTTATAAACCAAATCAAGTGGTGCTGATTGTAGCTAAGCGATCCGGAAAAAAGTTCACGAACCGGAATCACACTCAAGCTTGGCGGAAATTCCCGGTCCGTCCAAAGGCCGGGGACAAGCATCCAGAAGCTACGACAAAATCATTTTGTGTTTACCATCCGGCCCACAAGGACTACACGTACTCGGAAGAATGGATAAACTTTCTCGTAAATCAAATTTCAACTGATGAAGGTTTCGCGAACATCAAATTACAAAAGATATAAGCGATTGGGTCTAACTGCTGCACTGTAGGCTTAGGTACATCCAATGATATGAGTACTCGGCGACCGCATCGGTCAAAACCAGCGGCGGCAACGGCAATTATGGGGCATTCGGCGCCCAAGGTCGTGGGCAGCACGAGCGCCCGTTATGAGTCGAAATCAGTCAAGCTGATGGGGTTTTGACCCTAAGCAGACTGTACCGGAATGGGCGAGGGATTGTGTTGTTGCTCGTGGTTGAGACGGGCGACGGCGTTGTGGATCGCGTGTTCGAGAGCGTCGAGATCGGCGACGGTGTGATTGGCCAGATAATGC
>JBFWVT010000004.1:0-148202 GCA_050246595.1 Alphaproteobacteria bacterium | reverse complement strand
CGCGCTCGGTGCGGCGCCGCAGCGTCCCGCCCCGGTATTATGCGGAGCGCATACCCGCCGTGCGGCGCGGAAATCCTCGTCCTAAGCGACGCTGCTCCGCATAACGCCCCGCTTCGCATAATCCGGGGCCGCAATCTTCAGGTTCACGTAGGTCTCGCCGCTCGACTTGGCGACCTGGCTCCAGCCCGCGCCGACCTCGTAGCGCTGTCCGGCATAGACCCGGTAATCCGGGGCATTGTCGGAGTGCTTGTCCACGGGGACGATGCTGATCGCCGCGCTGACATTGAGGGTCCGGATGGTGCCGGTGTAGGTGCCGTTTTCCTGCTTCGCAAAGGTTCCGAGTGTAATAGCCATGGTAGTCTCCTTTTCTGAGGTTTGAGTTCGCAGGAACCGTTCCTGCGATGGCTCGCGCTCGGAGCCCGCATAGGGACCTGACTGCACCCCCTGGGCCGGAACGCAGTGGAGGACCCGGCGGGCGGAAAAATTTGCAGCGCAGCGGCCGCGAGGAGGCCTGCTTGCCGGGCCGGGGAAATTTTTCCGATCCGCCGGGTTGCGGGCGGGGGCCGCGGGATCCAGAGCTTTTCAAGAGCCAGCAGGAACGGGCATGCGCAACGGCGGCCCGAAAAGGAGGCGGTGACAGGGCACATCTGAAGAGCCGCAATGCAGGACAGACGGCCACCGGAAGGCTGTGGACCGCGATCACGCGCGTTCGCAGGGGTTCCCGGACATGTGCCGCAAGACGCCCTCGACCGGAACGGACATACATGATCAGGATTCGCGGGGTGCGCGAGCCGGACAGCGGCGACCGCCCGTAGTGAGCAGAAGATCAGGCCGGAAATTGCCGACAGAGAGGCGGCATTTCCGCTTGTCCAGGCAGTTGCGACCGAGCGTCGAACGGTGCGATTGCAGGAAGGCGGCGCTAAGCGCCGCTGCCCTTGCTGGCGAGGGCCGGTTCGCTGAAGCGCCAGACCGGTATGCCTCGAGCTTTGGCCTTATCGGCGAGATTGGCGGAGATGCCGGAGCCGGGGAACGCGACGACGCCGATCGGCAGCGCGTCGAGCATGCGGTCGTTGCGCTTGAACGGTGCCGCCTTGCGCTCGCGCGTCCAGTCCGGCTTGAAGGCGACCTGCGGCACCTTGCGATTATCGGCCCAGCAGGCGGCGATGCGTTCGGCGCCCCTCGGGCTGCCGCCGTGCAATAGCACCATGTCGGGATGCCGGGCATGCAGCCGGTCGAGCGCGTCCCAGATGCGGACGTGATCGTTGCAGTCGATGCCGCCGGTGAAAGCGATGCGCGGGCCGGCGGGCGCCAGCAATTCCGCGTCGGCCTTGCGGCGGGCGGCAAGGAAGTCGCGGCTGTCGATCATCGCGGCAGTCAGGGTGCGGCGGTTGACCATCGAGCCGGCCTGCGGACGCCACAGCGTGCCGGTCGCGGCCTCGAACAGGCGGGCGGCGTAATCGCGGCAGAACTCGAAGGCGTTGCGCCGCTCGATCAGGCCGATGCCCTGCCCGGTCAGCCGCTCGAGCTCGACCGACTTGACCTCGGAGCCGTCCTGCTCGAGCTGGCTCTTGCGCTGCGCCTGCTCGTTGCCGTCGAGCTCGCGCTCGGTGCGCAGGACCGTGCGGTGGAACAGGTTCACAAAGGACCAGAACAAATCGGCGGTGTCGTCCTCGAGGCGGGTGCCGGCGAACATTGCTTCGAGCGCTTCGGCGATTGTGCCGAGATGGCCCTCGACGGCTTCCGCTCCCGGCATCGGCCGCGGATCCGGTTCGTCCTGTCCCGGCCGGTAGCCGTACAGCGCCAGCTCGTGGAGCAGGTAGGCGGTCGGCGAAGCGGCGTGGTGTTCGGTATCGGGATCCCCCGGATCAAGTCCGGGGGCAGGCTTTGCGGGGAAGGGGAGGGGGCTGTCGTGGCGTGTCATGGCGGGTGCCTTTCTGCCGGAGGGAATTCGGCCGCGCCCATCGCGGCCTTCACGGCGATCACCCAGCCGGGGACGGAGACGCGGCGCACCCAAAGGGCCGCAGCAACGCGGAGGATGGCCGGACGTCCGAGCATTTTGTTTCGCGATGCAAAGCCGGCCCGCTCGTCCGGGCCGGCAGCGGAAAATGCGAGGCGGCCGCCATTGCGCCGGGGATCAGGGCGGCCCCGTTTCGGGCCGCCCGGCGGCTCCGGCAGATCGCCGCTCGGGAAGGCCGGGGTGCGGCCCTCTGGTTCCGGCTGAGGGCGACCGCCGCCCGCACGAACAGGCTTCCTCCTTCCGGCGCGATCCCGCGCGACAGGACGCTATGAGGGACCGCCTTGACCTGCGGCGAAACGAGCTAGATCGGCGGGGACGATCTGGGGAGCGAGATGCGCCAGGAGTGCGGCGGGGCCGAGGGCGCAGAGATCGGCGTTGAAGTCCTCGTGCACCGGCACGAGCACGCGGATTTCGATACCGGCGGCCTGTCCGCGTTCGCGCAACCGGTCCGCCGCGTGATTTCCGGCGGCATCGTTGTCGCGGGCGACATAGAGCCGGCGCCAGAAGGGAGCGAAGGCAAGGGCGGCCAAGTGGTTGGCCGAGAGGGCGGCGATCAACGGCAGCGACGGCAGCACCGAGGCAAGCGCCAGCATCGTTTCGACGCCTTCGCCGACTGCGAGGACCCCCGTCTGCGCGGGGGCAGGCCCTGACGCGTTGCCGAAGCGGACGCCATTGCCGAGGAGATGACCAAGGGCACGGCGCGGATCGGCGATCGGCGCCTTTACTGGGCTGCTGCGGTCGAGCCAGCAACGCTGAATGCCGGTGATGGCGCCCCCGGCGTCTGTGACGGCGGTCATCAGTGCCGGCCAGGCTTCGCGCGGATGCGCCTCGCTCTCGCGATACCAGACGGAAGGGTGAAAGCGCAGCGCCGGCCAGTCGAGCCGAGCGGTGATCGAGCGGGCGCGCAGATAGGTTTCGGCCGGAGTGCCGGGAACCGGGCGTCCGAGAGCAAACAGGCGGCGGGCCGCTTCCGCAGAGCCGGACGGCGCGCGTGGGCGGGATGCGATATCGGCCCTTTCAGGGCGCGGCAGGGCGAGAAAGGCGCGGGCCTCGCCGATTGCGTCGGAGAGGCGCGGCAAGTGCCGACGGCGGCCGATCAGGTCCAGCAGATCCCCATGCTCGGCGGTCGCGGCATCGCTCCACCGACCGGCCGCACCTGGGCCGCTGTCGGGACCGGAAAGCCGCACATAGAGGCTGCGCCCCGGCGTGTCGTCGATGTCGCCGGTGACCCAGTAGCGGCCCCGGCGGCATCCGTGCGGCAGATAATGGCGGCACACCGCCTCGGCCTCGCGCGCGAGGCGGCGCGCCAGCTCGCCGGCTGGGCTGTTCACCGATCATGTCCGGATCAGGCCGCGTCAACGCGCGAGCGGACGGCGATCAGCGGATGGCGGGCAAGCAGCGCGGCAAGGATCGCGGGGCCGTCTTCGGAAACCGGCACAAAGAGGCGCAAGCGCCAGGCGACGATCTCGGAGACGAGACCGAGCGATTTCAGGATGCTGACCGTGCCGCCCTCGGAGAATCCGGTCAGTTCAATTCGTTGCGCGCCCATGTTCAGCGAGCGCCGCAACTGCAACCCGCCGGCGAGGTCGATGACCGCGCCGCGGTCGAGCACCGCGCTCCAGGCTTCAGCAGCCGAGAGAGCCTGCCCCGGACTTGATTCGGGGGCAGGGGCCTCAGCGCCGAGCGACTGGTAGAGCCGGCCCAGCTCCTCCGGCGCGACAAGGCGGCCGATAACGCGCTCGCCGTCGTCAGTCTCGAAGCGGTAGACGCGCATGTTGCGCGACGGCAGCCGGTCCCAGATCGGCAATAAGAGGCCGGTGATGATGTGGAACTCGCTGTCCGCAAATTCCGGCACCTTCGCGCATTCGGCTTCCCACAGCGCCGCGAAGTTGGCTTCGGTCGCTTCGTGCCAGTGCGAGCGGGCGAAATCCTCCGTGCTCATCGTCTCGCGCGCCATTGGCCGCACGAGGCGGGTGCGCGGCTGCACCCGTCCGTCATCGAGCATCAGGCTCGCCGCCGGAACCTGTACCGCAGCACGGTGCGACTGCTCGTTGACGACGGGGCGGGCGCCCGCCGTCGCGGCAAGCGCAAACGCGTCGCCGAGCGGCAATGGCCGGTTGCGGTCGCGGCGCAATACCCGGTAGCAGCCGGTTTCGGCACCGGTCGCGGTGTGGGTGTAGACCGTGCGCCGCTCGACGATGCGGAAGCTTTCCGCCGTCAGCGTTTCGACGCCGATATCGTAGATCCCGGCGCTGACCGCAGCCTCGATGCGCGCATCGAGCAATTCCTCGAACACGGCGAAGAGCCGGTTCTGCAAAGCGATGCGGAGGGCCAGCACACGGTTCAGGAACTGCGTGACCGGCGGCAGTTCCTCGCGCAGCGAGCCGTCCTCGTCGCACAGGTCAAGACCGGTCGCCTCCTCGAATTCGGTGAGCGAACAGCCCTCAACTTTCCCGGCATGGATCAGCTGATAGAACTGCCGGAGCGCGGCGCGGGCATAGGGGCTTTCGAGATTGTCGTCGGCCCGGAACAGGCCCTGTCCGCCGGTCTGGCGCTGCCCGCGTGTAATCGCACCCAGCGTGTCGAGACGCCGCGCGATCGTCGACAGAAAGCGCTTCTCGCCCTTGACGTCGGTCGCGACGGGCCGAAACACCGGCGGCTGTTTCTGGTTCGTGCGGTTCGAGCGTCCGAGACCCTGGATCGCGGCATCGGCTTTCCAGCCCGGCTCCAACAGGTAGTGGATGCGCTGGCGCTGATTGCGGGCGCCGAGATCGGCGTGGTAGCTGCGCCCGGTGCCGCCGGCATCCGAGAAGACCAGGATGCGCTTGTCGTCATCCATAAAAGCGGAGGTCTCAGCGAAATTCGCGCTCGCTGGACGGCTCTCGACGCAGAGCCGGTCACCGCGTTTCACGATGCGGCGCGAGCGTCCCGTAACCTCGGCCACCATCCCGGTGCCGAAGCGGTGCATGATCTGGTCGAGCGCGCCCTGCACCGGCGGCAATAACGCCAGATGCTCGATCATCCGGTCACGCCGCTCGACGGCCTCGCGCGATTGCACCGGGTTGCCGTCGGCATCGGTGACCGGGCGCGAATGGAGGTTGCCCTCTTCGTCGGTGTAGAGCTCGAACAGCTGTGTCGGGAACGAGTGGTTCAGATAATCAAGCACGTATTCCCGCGGCGTGATGTCGATCGAGAGATCGCCCCATTCCGAGCTCGGGATTTCGGCGAGGCGGCGCTCCAGCAATGCCTCGTTGGTCGAGACGATCTGCACGATCGCGGCGTGGCCCAAATCGAGATCGCGCTGCAGGGCGGCGATCAGCGTCGGGCATTTCATCGCCGTCAGCAGATGATTGAAGAAGCGCTGCTTGTTCGATTCGAAGGCCGAACGCGCGGCGGCCTTGGCATGGCGGTTATAGGTGCCGCCATCGGCGCCGGTGATGTTGGCGGCTTTCAGCGCCGCGTTCAGGTTCCGGTGAATGATCTGGAACGCGTCGGCATAGGAATCGTAGATCGCCATCTGCTCCGGGGTCAGCGCGTGTTCGACGATCTCGTACTCGATGCCCTCGAACGACAGGGAGCGCGCGGCATAGAGGCCGAGCGCCTTCAGGTCGCGCGCCAGCACCTCCATCGCGGCGATGCCGCCGCCTTCCATCGCGGCGACGAACTCGGCGCGGGTCGCAAACGGAAAATCGCCGCTGCCCCAGAGACCGAGCCGGGCGGCGTAGGCAAGGTTCTGCACCGTCGTAGCACCTGTCGCCGAGACATAGAGGATGCGCGCCTCGGGCAATGCGTGCTGCAGCCGCAATCCGGCCTGACCCTGCTGCGAGGGTTTCTTCTCGCCGCGTTCGCCTTTGTCGCCGGCGGCATTGGCCATCGCATGCGCTTCGTCAAAGACGACGACGCCGTCGAAACCTGCCCCGGCCTCCGAGCCGGGGTCCTGGCCAAGCCAGTCGACGATCTGCTGGACGCGGCTCTTCCTCTCCCCTTTGGCTTGCGTGCGCAATGTTGCGTAGGTCGTGAACAGGATGCCTTCGGAGAGATTGATCGGGGCGCCCTGCTTGAAGCGCGACAGCGGCACGAGGTCGGAGCGGTAGCCGCCAAGCGCCGTCCAGTCGCGTTCGGCGTCCTCGATCAGCTTGTCGGATTTCGAGATCCACAGCGCGCGGCGGCGGCCCTTGAGCCAGTTGTCGAGGATGATCGCGGCGACCTGGCGACCCTTGCCGGCGCCGGTGCCGTCACCGAGGAACCAGCCGCGCCGGAAGCGCACCGCCCCTTCGGCCCCCTCGGGAGCGGCGGCGACCTGATCCCAGGTCTCGTCAACCGTGTAGGACCCGGCGAGGTGGCCGGAATGCGCTTCGCCGGCATAGACGATGCTCTCACACTGCGCGTCCGACAGAAGGCCGCCCTCGACCAGACGCGACGGCAGGAGCGGCTTATAGGACGGGCGCGGCGGCGCCACGGCGGCCATTGCAGCCGATTGCACAAGCCTGGTCGGATGCGGCTGCGCGCCGGCGATGCGCAGGGTCTGCAGCGCATAGCCCTCGTAAAGCGCAGCGGTCAGACCGCCGCGCTCGGCCGGTGCCCACGCGCAGGTCTCGTAAGCGAGTTCGGCGGCGCGTGGCTGAGGCGCGACGGGATGCGCAAACAGCGGCGTCGGCACAGGTTTCGGCGCAGGCCGCGCCGATAGAAACACGGGCGGGGGGCTTGAGGCGGGGGGTGCGAGGGCCGGGCGCGGCGGCACCAAGCGCATGACGTGATCAAGCAGATCGGAAGCGGTTGCGGCCTTGCCCGGCGACGGCGGAAAGCGGTGCGGGTCATCGGCCGGTATTCGGTCGATGACGGTGAGCCGCGTATCCATCACCGTGCCGTGGCGGGCATAGGCCTGGCCCGAGATCGCCGCGCTGAACACGACGCGTCCGCCGCGTTCCTGCAGCCGCACGAACCCTTCGCGCCAGCCCGGTTCCTCGGGTCCGACATTGTGGCCGGTGATCGCGACCAGGCGCCCGCCCTCGCGCAGCCGCGCGAAAGCCGAGGCGAGGTGCCGGAAGGCGGCTTCGGCGAAGCGCTTCTCGACATGGGGCGAGGATGAGAAGGGCGGGTTCATCAGCACGACGCTGGGCTTGACCGCCGGATCGAGCAGATCGTGGATGTGCTCGGCATTGTGCCTTGTCACGGCGCAGTCGCGGTACAGGCGCCCCAGCAATCCGGCGCGGGTGTCGGCAAGCTCGTTCAGCACGAGAGCGGCGCCGGCCAGTTCGGCGAAGATCGCCAGCAGGCCCGTCCCGGCCGAGGGTTCGAGAACGAGATCGTCCGCGGTGATCGAAGCGGCTTCGGCGGCGGCGAGGCCCAGCGCGATCGGCGTCGAGAATTGCTGGAAGCGGTTGCTTTCCTCCGAGCGGCGGGTCTGCGACGGCAGACGCTCGGAAAGCCGGGTCAGCATGTCGAGCATCGCGGCGGCGGACCCGGCCCGGCTCTTCATCGCCCGGCCGAATTTGCGCAGGAACAGCACCTGCGCCGCCTCGGCTGCTTCGTAGGCGTCCTTCCAGGCCCAGACGCCGGCGGCATCCGAGGCGCCGAACGCCGCCTCCATCGTCGTACGCAAGGCGCGGCTGTCGAGCGCACGGCTCTGCCCGAGCAATCGCGCGAGTTCGGTTGCGGCATGAAAAAGCCCCGAAACGCGATCGGGGGCTGGGGCGGCGGCGAACAGCGGCAATACCGCGGACCTGGCCGCGGCGGCGGAAGTGGCAAGCATGGAAGATCTCCGGGGAGAGCGGCGAGGCGCATCCCCGGCGACGCGTCACGCGGTCCGGGGCAAGGTCCGGCGAAGCGCTCTCGTCTCCTTCCCGGATCTCACCTTGCCCCTTTGGCCCTCTCCCTCTAGTCGCTCGGGCCGATCAGCCGGGAATCTTGTCCCGGATTTGGTTCGGGCCGCGCGATGCCTCCGGCGGGGTGTTTATGGCAACGATGATGTTGTTGGCTCGCGGTCTCAGCCGCACTCAATGCTCGCTCGGCAGATAGATCGTACTGTTCTCGAACCAGAGCTCGATGCTGTCGGCCGGAAAGTCGGTGAACTCGATCGCCTTCTCAAAGACGGTACGGCCATTGCCGTCCTCGCAGAGAAGGCGGGCGGTGTGGTCGGAATTGACCGTCAGCTTCCAGACCTGGAATTCCTCGGCCGCGACCGCTTTCTCGAAGCGCTGCGCGATCGCAATTTCATCGATCAACCAGTATGCGCCACCGGCATCGGCGACGCATTTGGCGCCGTCGGTGAAGAGAATGTCTCGCACGAGGCCATGGCGGTACCAGTGTTCGCTGCCGGTGAATTGCGCGAGGACGGCGGGATCAAGTTTCTTGGTGCTCATGCCTGGCCTCCCTCGACGGGAACATGCCGGCGGATCAGCGCGGCGAGTTCGTCGGGCCGGTGCAGCAAGTCGAGTGAGGCGAAATTGTTGCGCCCGCCGGTGTAGTCGCGCCGCCCCTCGCACGAGCGAAACAGGATGCCGGTATCGGCGCCCATGACCGATTGGCTCGCCTGCACATAGAGGTGGTCAGCATGCAATGTGATCTCGCCGGAGACGGCGATTATGTGGAATGTAAAGAGGGCGTCAGCGCTCGGGTTCTGTTTTTCCGGGAGTCGATGCATCGACTCCCGGAAAAACGACGGCAGCAATCTCGGCGGGGGTGCGGCCGTCGGGTGTGGCGATGTCGCGTAGGCTGCTCGCGAGCTTTGTCATCGCTTCCATGCCGTCTTCGACAGCGGCGCGTTCCTCGTCCAGCAGCGGTATTTCTCGAAGCATCCGCGCAAGATTGACTTTGGCTTCCAGCGCCTGCGCCCGCGCAGATTCCTTGGGAATATAGAAGCTGCATTTGACGCAGGCCATGCGATGCGGGCACTGATCGAAGAAGTCATATGTGCAAAGGCCATGGCCGAGATCGTAAAAGCGCCATGGCTCGCCCGAAGCCGCCGACCCACTCCGGATCGCATCCTGGTCGACCAGAACCTCGATCGTGCGCAGATTGCGCTGGAAGTATCCGGCACGCTGCACCGCACCCGACAGCTTGGTCGGCGTCACGGCAGCATAATGCTGTGTCGATGCCGGCGAGGCGTGCCCAAGCCAGGTCTGTAGCTCAAAAAGCGTCAGCGGCTCCTTGGAATTGCAGAGCTGCGACGCGATCGTTGCGCGTCCCCGATGGCTGGTGATCCGGCCACGCGCATCGGCGAGCGGTATGCCTGCCTTGGCACAAAGCATCGGGATCAGCGAGCGGTTCAGGTAATCCCGCGCGACCCGGCTCCCACGATGGACGAAGAGAAAGTCGACCATCGCGCCGGTTTTCTCGTCGAGCATTTTGGGATGAGGTCGCCGTATCCGCTGCCACACCTCGACGGCCTCGCCCAGGATGGCGTCGACCGGCTTGGTGAAAGCGGTCGCGGTCTTGTTGATCGGGACGTCCAGCAGACAGGTCCGCACGCACCCGGTTTCGGAGCTATCGTCTTGCAGCCAGCGGATGCAGCCGACCGGCAGGCGGTGGATTTCATCGCTGCGCAGAGCCCCGAACAGCCAGAGATGCGCGAGCGCGCGAACCATCTCGATCGGATAATAGGCTCCGGGTGCTCTGGAAGCACCCGGGGCGACAGCCTGAACATCGGCCGCAGTGAGATTCATCCCGGCCCAGACGAGCTTCGCCCAATGATCGTCGGCGACGATGCGCGGAGCGGGGCCGATCAGCACGCGCACTGATCTCGGCAAGGCAAGCGCCCGTGCCGGATCAAAGCGCCGAGGGATCCATTCCCATTCCTGGAGATCGCGGATGAAGTGGCGCATCGCGCTCAGATGCGAAGCCTTTGCTCTTGGTTTGAGCGGTTTGCCGAGAGGTTGGACGTAGTTGGCGTTGGGGTTCGCCCACTCGCCGATCGTCATGCGGTCGACGGCGGCGACGTATTCGATCGCCACCGCGCGCGACAGGTCCCCCGGGGTTGCGACTTCCGGATGCTTGGCGGCCAGCCAACGGCCGCATTTGAGAATGCGATAATAGACCTGCTCGCGCGTGGTCTCGGCACTTGTCGAAGTTGCTCGCCAGCGGTTGCAGTAATCTAGCCATTCGGGCTGGACACCCTCGGATGCTCGATAGCCCGACGACGGCCTGCGACCGGACCTGCCGTGATCGTCCGGCGCGGATCGGATGATGCCGAGGCGCATCAAAGTCCGTGACAGCGTCGCGGCGGCACGCCGGATCAGGAGCTGCGAGCTGGAGGCGACGATCCGCAGTGTCTCCGGCGTAATCGCGTCGAGCTGCGCCGAGCGCTGGATCAGGAAGGCGTCGTGCAGCGCCTGCGCTACCCCGTAGTCCTGATGCGCCACGGTGTAGCCAATGCCGGCCATTTCCGAGAGTATCCGGCTCGTCGCCCGGTCGACAGCGGCGCGACCGAAGACCTTGACGGCGAGATGATAGCGCAGGAAGCGGCCGATCTCGGCCAGCCGGTCGAAACCGCACAGCAGGTAGGCGATCGCAAGCACGTCCTGGCGGCACTTTCCCCCGGGGCCGTGCCGTAACCTGAAGGACGGGAAATCGGCGCACAGAGTTTCGATCCACTCGTCGCTGGACCAACCCCAATAGGCGCGATCGCGCCGGTGCATCTCGCGGACGAGTAAATGAATAATCGCGTATTGCGTCGATTTCGGAGTGCGCAGCCAATCGAGCGTGGTGCGCAGCGGCATTGTCAGGCGGCTGATCGCCTCCCGGGCACCCGGCGGCCAGATCGGTGAGCCGGCCTCAAAGGTTCGATCCAGCAGCGCGAGCGCCGAACATTCGGGAACCGAGAGCTCAGGCGTTCGATCAAATCGCTCATCGGCCAAGAGAAACGGCGCGTCGTTAGCGCGCGCCCCTTTGTGGCCCGCGTAGTCCATTACGGATGGCCGAGCAGCGAGGCCACGCGCTGATCGTGAACCGCAGCCATGCCGCGCGCGAACTTGCCGGCCAAGTCGCGGGCGCTGAGGTGGATGTAGAGCAGCGTGCTCTGCAGACTGCGATGACCCGCGAAGGAGGCAATCTCGTGAGCCTCCCAACCGGCGCGGGCAAGATCGGTGAGACAGAGGTGGCGGAAGCTGTGCGTCGTCAGCTTCGCCACGCCGGCACGCAGGCCGAGTCCGCGAACGATCTTCGACCAGCTCCATTTGCTGATCGGCGTGGCGCGGTTGCGGGTGGATGTCGATAGGAACAATAGCCCGCGAGACGTGGCCAACACCCGCCGCTCGCGAAGGTAGGCGGCAAAGAGTTCGGCGGCGGCGGCCGAGTAAGGGATGCACCGCGCCCGCTTCGTCTTCGTCGTCTCGGCGCGCAGCGTCAGCGTGCGGTATGCCGGGTCGAAATCGCCGGTCTCGAGCGAGCACAGCTCCTCGCGGCGCAGCGCAGCATCATAGGCGAGCGCCAGCATCAGGCGGTTACGCAGCGGCTCGTCGCGTGCTGCGTCGATGATAGCGCGCCAATCATCCTCGCTCGGAATCCACGGCAGCTGTCGCTGAGCCTGGACCATGGCGCGCCCGCCCCTGCCGCCCGCGGCGCCGCGGCCAACGGGGTTCACCGGCCGTACCCCTTCCTCGACCAAGTGCTCGTAGAACAGCCGGATGATCGTCACGCGCTGGCGGAGTGTTGCGTTCGCGAGCCCCGTGGCAGAGCGGCTATGTGTAGGCGGTCGTTCGGCCAGATCGCGCAGATAGGTTGCGATCTCAGCCCGACCGGCACGCTGGGGATCGATGCCAGTGCGAGAACAAAAGGAAAGATAGTCGTCGAGGCCGCGGCCATAAGCAGCGATGGTGTTCGCGGCACGTCCCAGTGCGACCTGCAGCTTCAACCATTCGGCAGCACGCGGCAGCTTGTGAACATGCGGTGGCAGCAGCAGATCAGCTTCCACATTCACCCCTTCACGCCGTTATTTTCCGCTTTTACGGAAGCCCCAGTCGGCGAGCATTCCACATAACGGCGATGCCGCCTTCATTGGAGCGCAGATCGTATTCATGGGTTTCAAGACCGAGCGCTTCGGCGAGCTTTAGCAGCTGCGCGCGGGCATGGCGGTGAAAGCGGCGCTTGGCGTCAGCGTCGTAGGCGACGCGTTTCTTGAAATCGAAGCAGGCTGATGTGTCGGGCATGAGAACGGACTCCGGAGAGCGGGGAAGGCCCCCTGCCGGAACCGCCCGGCCCAGAGGCAAGCCCGGAATCCTCTCCCGGTTCCAGGCCCGCCCTGACAGGCTTCGTCCTCTTCCTTTTGCTCCATGAGGCCTGGAAAGCAGCCGCCGCTCAGGACAGGGCGGCACCGTTCGGGCGCACGCCGTCCGGCACATCGCCGGTCAGAAAAGCCGGGATGTCGTCGCTTTCTTCATCCTCGCCGGCATCGACCGGCTCCGGACCGTCCGCCGCCTCGCTGCCGGGTTCCTCGACTGCGGTTGCCTCGGTCGCTTCCGCGTCGCCAGCCGCTTCGGCAAAGGCGAAGCCAGGCGGCAGCCACGCGGCGGCTTGATCGCGCACCCCCTCGAGATGGATCGAGGCGGCGCTCGCCTCGGGATCGAATGCCGTTTCCAGTGCCGCGGCGAGCACCGGCTTCTTATCGAGCTCGTGATCGCGCGCCCAGCGAGGCCCGAGAATGTCCTTCGCCACATCGAGCGCATGTGCCTTCCTGATCCGGCCCCAGTAATTGAGAGCGGTCGGGCGCCACAGATCGGCGAACGGGATCGCCAGACGCCGCCCGGTTGCCTCGATGACCAGATCGGCATCGTCCTCGATCGCCAGCTGCGGCTTCAGCATCAGCGCGATGCACCAGGCGAAGAGGCGCTGCTTGGCTTCGGCCGGCAGCGCCGAGAGCGCGGCGAAGCCCTGCGCCGGCGGTAGATCGAGCCAGGCGGTGTCGAGCGCCGCTTCGCGCGCCGTCAGCAGCCGGTCGGCCGGCGTGCCGGCCAGATCGTTGAGCGTGCTGCGCAGCGTCGTCTCATCGGCCCGCAGATCGAGCGGGCGGTCGTGATAGCCATGGCTTATCAGGTCGGTGCATAACGTATAGAGCGCGAGATCGAAAGCGGCCGCGAAATCGCCGGCCAGATACGCCCGCGTGATCTGCAGCCGGTAGGATTTGAGATCTTCGACATGCCCCTGGCTGAAGCCGCATGCCTTGCGGATCTGCTGCTCCGGGCTCATCGCGCGGTCGCGCTGGCCGGATAGCGCCGTGGCCGGCGCGCGGGAAGCGCGGGGGAAATTATCGGCGCCATCGCCGCCCGGTTCGTCGTCGCCTTGTTCGCCTGCCTCGGCAGCGACAGCAGATGCAGCGCGTTCGATCAGGCCCTGATGGATCAGGAAGCCGCCCTCATCACCAACCGTAACGATAACGCCGGCGCGCTTGCGATCCGCTTCGCTGTAGACCGCCTCGGCTTCAGTCGTCTCGATGATCTCGTCGCGGCGCTCTTCGAGACGCGTGGCTTCCGCCATCAGATCGTCGCCGAGCTCTTCGTCCGGCAATTCGCCCAGTTCCTCAAGCCGTGCTTCGATGCGGTCGAGTTCGGCGGCGATCTCGGGCGGATATTCGGCCGGTTGCGGCTCGATGCGGCGGTACTGCGAGAGGAAGCCGTAATCGGGATCGAGCACGGCTTTCGCCCAGGCCCATTCGGCGCGCAGTTCGGCGGCTTTCTGTTCGAGCTTTTCGATCGCGAGCCGGCGCACCAGCGCGGCATCGTCCAAAAAGCCTTCGTCGTCGCGGCTGAACAGGTCGCGCGTGATGTGCCCGCCAGCGGCCTCGTAGATCTCGACGCCGACAAACTGGCCAAGATCGGAATCGAGCGGGATGGCGCTCTCGGTCAGGAGGCGCTTCAGGGTGTAAGCGTGGATATAGGGCTGGTCCTTGACCCGCTGCCAGACCGCGAGCTGGGCGGCGTGATCGGCGCCGAGCGTGAACGCGGTCACCGTCTCAAGGCTGACCTTCCCGGTGCGGAACGCGTCGAGCAACTCCGGCGCGAGCTTGCCGAGCTTCAAGCGCTGCCGGACATGCCGTTCGGAGACGCCAAAACGGGCCGCTACTGCTTCAACTGTAACGCCGCTATCGATCAGCGCCGCCATCGCCGCGAATTCGTCAGCCGGATGCATCGCGGCGCGCACCGTATTTTCCATCAGCGAGGTCTCAAGCGCGGCGTCGGGTTCCTCGACCAGGCACGGCACATCGCAGTCGCTTGCGATTGCACCCTCGGCGGCAAGCTCCTGCAGAGCCTTGAGCCGCCGCCCGCCGGCGGTGACGGCGAAGCGCTCCGGCTGGTTCGAAACCGGACAAACGATCAGGTTCTGCTTCAGCCCGCCGGCGCGGATGCTGGCCTTGAGCTCGGCATCCTCGGCTGCCGAAGGCGGGGTCTTGCGGACATTGGCGGGGGACAGGGTGAGACGATCGAGGGGGATATTGCGGACGGCGGAATTGGTGGTCATGGCTGAGATACTCCCGACGGGCGAACGGGAGCCCTCTCCCGCGCTGTAAAACCCGTCACGAAGTCCTCGTGGCCCTCTTCCTCTACGCCGGTGATGCCGGCCGGTACCAATCCCTCCCTGAAGGGTCAAACCAGGCGGCAGAACCCGCGTCAGCGATCGCAACCCGGATGGGCGGAGACGGTCCAACATCCCAAAAGAAAGAAACGGGCCGGCTCCGTGGCGCTTGCGCCATAGAGCGCGGCCGGCCGCCCTGCGGCCGGGACGCCCAAAATCATCCCGCCAAGCTCATACCCTCTTTGCCTCGCTTCTGTTTTTCCCCTCGCGCAGGTCGCGGCCGGTGATCTCGACGTTGCCGTCCTCGGTCAGCTGCCGCCGCCGCAGCTTGCGCTCGGCGATGAGCTCGAGGCGGGTGCGCTGCAGATGATAGGCTTCCAGGCAGCGCTCCGGCGTCACGGGACCGTCAATAAAGCGGCGGAACACGTTGCGCGGCACCCGCACCACGCCTTCATACTCGCCAATGCCGACACCGAATTCGACCGCCTCGCATTCGGCATTCCAGCGGGCGTCTTCGGGAAAGCTGAAAAACATCCTTGATGCCTCGGGATCGGTGAAGCCTTGACGCGTTGCTTATTATCTTCATTCCGGATAGCATAGCCCGCCTCTTGGCAGACTTTGCTTTATCTGACTTTGCTCTTTGACAGCCGCTATTACGGGCGCCGGCTGATCGTGGCTCGGTGCCGGTCAGCGGGCGTAGGGCCCGAAGAACAAATCGCCGAGGGCACGGCGCAGCAGATAGGTGATGCGGCGCCGGGCGAGATGATGCGGCCGGTCATGGATGAGATGGCAGCGCTGGCATAACCCTCTCAGATTCTTCGGCCGGTTATTGCCGGGATCGTGATCGAGATGAGCCGCGGCCAGAATGACACGGGTCTGGCGGATGCGAGCCATGTCCTGAAGGCCGGGAGAGCGCACCAGGCGGCCGCGATGATTGCGCCATGCCTGCCGGGTCTCGTCATACCAACGTCCGTCCGGCAGGCAATGGATAATGGCGGCATGCGGGCGCCCGCAATGCTGACAGAGGCCCCCGGCGCGTTCGAAGCGGACATGGTTGCTGAGCTGCGGCCAGTCGATGGGATAGAACCAACGCATCTCAGCCTTGATCGGCATTCGCCACCTCTGTGCTGATTCGTTTACAGATTATACTTTTATCATGTCCTGCGCGTCGGCCAGATTGCTGGAAATTATGAGTACAGAATTCGATTCAGGACCGGCACGGATGTGGAGCCCGCGATGAGCACCCGGAAGGAGAGGTCTCGCCATCTGTGGAAAAATATTAAGCGGCGAGACGTTCGGGGGCAAACTGCTCGCCTGAGGCCGGCACGGCGATTCTTTTTTGCTCGATCTGAGAGAGCAGCCAGGTTTTCACTGCCATAGCGGCACGCTCTCTTTCGGCACTATCATATGCGAGGCGGCGCGCCTTGACGATGACGGAGCGCAGCTCGGCGAGGCTGCCGCAACGATGATCGTTGAAATGAACAAGGGGAAGGCCGGGGCGGGGCATTGCATCCTGCAGGAGCGAGATCGCCAACGCTGCCGGAAGGCGATGCTTGCGGCTCAGATGTAAAAGGGCGCCGACAAGGCAGTGGCCGCCGTTCCCGTCATCGTAACAGCCGCGGGTCCAGTGCGCGTCATCGGAGAAAAAGTCGTGGATCAGATCGAGCAATTGCACGGCCTTGCCGATGTCTGTCTCATGCATTGGGCGCTCCCGGTCCGGGCGTAACGGACGCAGCGTATCACCAGCCGCCGTTGGCCGGCAGCGCCGCTTCGCATGGCGGGCGACGCGGGCCAAGCGAACCCTTCTATCTATCTGAGTTTCTATCTTATTGAAATATACTTGAATTTCTTAACTGAATGTCGTATCTTGACAGGGTGGGGAATCCGCCATGAAACCCGAGACGCTCGAAACCCGGCTGTTGAAGCGCATCGACCGCAAGCGCGGCGACGTATTTCTGCGCAGCGATTTTGGCGATCTCGGCGGTTACGACCAGGTCGGCCGCACGCTGCGCGAGCTCGTGCGCAAGGGCCGGCTGGTCAGGGTAGGGCAGGGGCTCTACGCCCGCGCCCGGCCGTCGGTCACGAGCGGCGAGCCGCTGCCGGCGAAAGGCCTCGCGACGCTGAACGAGGCGCTCCGGCGCGTCGGTGTCGAGACAGTGCCGACGCGTCTGGAACGAGCCTACAACGCGGGCGAGACAACGCAGGTGCCGACCGGCCGCGTGGTCGGCGTTACGCGGCGCGTGCGCCGCAAGATCGGCTATAACGGAGTCAATCTGAGTTTCGAACGTGCCGGACCGGCGCCTCGTTGAGGAGATCGCCGCCGATCTCGGCGCCAGCCCGGGCTTGGTCGAAAAGGACTGGCATGTCGTGCGCGCGATCGCCGTCATCGCCGAGGTCGACCGCGCCGGGATGAGGCCGGCCTTTTCCGGCGGCACGTCGCTGTCGAAAGGCTGGGAGCTCATCAAGCGCTTTTCCGAGGATGTCGATTTCAAGGTCGGCGAGCCGGCGGGACTGAGCGCCAGCCGCGCGCGGCGCGAGCGCACCGCTTACCGCCAGCGCGTCCTCGACGGGCTGACGGCGGCCGGCTTCGAGCTGGCCGGGAAGCCGGATATCGGCAATGAGAGCCGCTTCTTTTCGGCCAACCTGGCCTATGGCGCGGAATTCGGGGCGGGGCGGGGGTTGCGCCCGCATATCCGGGTCGAGATGTCGTTTCAGGCGCCGGCGCTGCCGCCGGTCGCGCGTCCGATCCGCTCCCTGATCGCCCTGGCCCGCCGCGAGCCGCCCGAGGTGGCGGCATTCCCTTGCGTGGATCCGGTCGAGACGGCGGCCGACAAGCTGAGCGCGCTCGCCTGGCGCGTGCTGGCGCGCGACCGCGGCAGCCGCAAGGATGATCCGGCCGTCATCCGCCATCTGCATGATCTCGCCGCGCTGGAGCGCTCCGCGGCCACGGCGCCGCAATTTGCCAAGCTCGTGCGCGCCGCGGCCGCAGCCGACGCCGGCAGGGGAGGGGGCGCTGCGAGCGGCGACGCCGCAGCGATGTTCGCCACCATGCTGCAGCGCCTCGCAACCGATCCTTTATGGGCCAAGGAATATGAGGATTTCGTGCGGGCGGTGTCGTTCGCCGGGCCAGGCGAGGTAATCCATTTCACCGACGCGCTCGCCGCCTGCACCCGGCTGGTTGCAGCGGTGCAAGACGGCACATGAGCGGCAGGATGGCATCATCGCGGAACTTCAGCGCACTGGTGCGCCAGCATGCCGGTCGCGAGCCGGTCTTTAGTGCGGCGCTGTTGTGCGAGGGGATTGGAACCATGCTCGCCGGCGACATCAACACCGGCTTGGTGATCCTGCGCGACTACATCAAGGCGACAATCGGCTTCGAGAAGCTCGGCGAGGCGACCGGCACGCCACCCAAGAGCCTCATCCGCATGTTCGGCCCGCACGCCAATCCGCAGGCCCGCAACCTCTTCAACATCATCGGTTATCTGCAGAAACAGGCCAGCCTGCAGCTGCACGTGACGGCGGGGTCGGGGTAGGGCGAAGGCTGCCCGCGTAAAGGCGCACGACTTGACACAACTAATATGTTGTGGTGAATTGCGCCATGCCAATTCTAAACCATCGCGATTACCGCACAGCGCGCGCTCAGATCGCGCAGTTGATGCGCGCGCTGAGCCGCGATGGCGTAATCGCCGACATCAGCGCGCATCTGCCGGCAGATGTCGCAGCTGCTCGGCAACAGGCGCTTCGGGCTGAGCTTGAGCGTCTCGAGACCGATGTGGCGGCCTACGAAAAGCTGCGCGGCAGCCCCGAGCAGAGGGATACAGAACCGACACTCGATGTGGACGATTTGGGGCTGCTGCCGATCATCGGGCGAATCACGCGCAGGCTGTCGCAGCGCGAGCTTGCCGAGCTGCTCAATATGAAAGAACAGCAGGTTCAGCGGTACGAGCGCGAGCGGTATGCAGGGATCAGTCTCGCGCGCTATCAGCGGACCCTTGAAGTGCTTGGTATCGAGCTTCAGCCCCGATTGCTGCCGTTGGATGAGAGCGAAACGCGGGCCATTGTCGAGCCAGAACCTAACGAGATTCCTACAGACGTTCTACGGGAAATACGCAAGCGTGGTTGGGTGGAGCTGCCGCCTGACAGCGGTCGTGACGATCAGGCGCGGTGCATTGCCCTCTACATCGGTGAGGGGGCGAGTCTCGCGAAGGGCGTCCCTTACCACCGCAAATCAGTAAGTGCGAAGCCGGACGACGCCGAAAAGGCTCTCGCCGCGTGGCGGGTTCGCGTTCTTAGGGTCGCTGCTGAACGGCGGAGCCAAGTGAGAGCCCGCTTCAACATAGCCGATCCGAGCTGGGTCAAAGATTTGATCGCGCTCAGCATCTACCCGGATGGTCCGTTGCGAGCCGCCGAAATGCTCCGCGCCAAGGGCATCCTCCTGGTGGTTGAGCCGCAGCTGCCGCACACACTGCTCGATGGCGCCGCGCTGCTATTGCTCGACGGCGGGGTGCCCGTCGTCGGACTCACGCTTCGCCACGACCGGTTAGACAACTTCTGGTACACCCTATTGCACGAGCTCGGTCACGTGTTTCTTCACTTCAATCACGGGCTTGAGGCCGGGTTTCTTGACGATGATCTCGATGGCCCGAGTACCGACCAGGTTGAAACGGAAGCCGATAGCTTTGCCCGGTCGCAGCTGCTTCCAGACGAAGTCTGGAATGTTTCACCTGCTCGGTTTGCAAGGTCGCCGACGTTAATTTCAAGTTTCGCACAATCCCGGAATATTCATCCGGCGATCGTTGCCGGACGCATCCGAAGAGACCGGAATGATTACCGTATTTTTGGCGACCTGATCGGCCGCGGCCAGGTGAGACGCTTGTTCCTAAGCGGCGAGGCAAATTGAAAGGATATACATTGTGTATTCGATAGATAACACGTTTTACTGTCCGGCTCTGCGTGGCAAAGCGGGCGAATTTATTGCATGTTCTGAGCTGCACGATCAGAACAAAGATCGGCTTCTCCCTTATTTTGTTCTTCCGTCGTACACCGCAAAGGAAAACAAGGATCTAAGCGGGGACCAGGTGATCGCCGACCAGGTCGGCAAAATTTGGGATCACTGGAAATCACGACCCTGCCTCCTCGATCTCCGTTTCCTCCGATTTGATGCCGATGCCGGCAGCGACGCTGCTCGGGTGAACCAGCTTCTCACTCATGCGCGAAGCGTTGGATGCCGCGTGATTCCGGTAATCGGCCTCGCGACCGATTACTACCGGACGGCTGCCGCCAGTGCGCATGCTCACAACGCGAAGAGCGGAGCCTGTTTGCGCGTGACGTTGACAGATCTGTCCCACCCGCAGCGCCAACAAATGATCGCGACACAGCTATCCGATTTGGGGATCCCTGCCAATGAGTGCTTGGTCGCGCTCGATCTCGGGGAGGCGGACCTTTCGTTAATCGAGGATTTCGCGAAATCCTTGATCGAATGGCTCGTTGAGCTGCGCGGCTTCGGGACGTGGCGGCGCATCATAGTGCTCGCAACCAATTATCCGCGCGGCAAGAACCCCGCACCAGCTGATGGGATGGCAGCAATCCCGCGATCTGAATGGGCTATTTGGCAGCGCGTCCAGCAGATGGACCAGAGCATTAGAAGTTTTGCGATGTTCGGCGATTACGGCGCCGACAATGCACGGATCGATTTCAGTGCGGGCGGGAAAGCGATTACGCACCTGCGCTACGCGACGCCGATGGAGTGGTTGATCGTGCGCGGTTCGGAGGATCGCAATACGATCCGGTCAATTGTCCGTAAAATCGCTGCCTCGGCCAACTTTAGCGGTGAATCGTTCTCGGCCGGTGATGAATTCATCGGCAGCCGCGCGCGGGGACTGGCAGGCGTCGGCAACCCGATGATCTGGCGCTGGGTCAACATGAACCATCACATGACGCTCGTAACAGCCGAACTCGCTGCGCTGTACGGGGCACCCATCGCCGAACCAGCCGGGCGACGTCACCCGGTGCAGGAAGAGCTGTTCGTAAAAATGTGACGGCGGAAATTCGACATGAACGCTGTTGAAATCGAACAAGCAATTTCTGCATTAGCAGAGCGTCCGTTCGATGGAGAGGAATTTCCTTTTTCCTTCCTCGAAGCGTTCGGCAACAAGGAAACAACAATAAGACGGCTTCGTAGTGGGACGTCAAACAGGTCTGACCTTGGCGGGGTCCTTCAAACCAACAACATTCATATCTCGGTTGCTGAGCTCGGCAAGGTCACGGAGACCCTCGTGAGGCTGAAGGCCAGCCCGGCGACGTCCAGGGGCAGAGCGAAATTCATTCTGGCGACGGATGGCGATACCTTCGAGGCAGAGAACTTGTCGAGCGGGGAAACGGTCGCCTGCGCCTATCGGGACTTCCCGGACCATTTCGGCTTTTTCCTCCCGCTGGCGGGCATCACGACAGTCCGGCAAATCACTGAAAACGCCTTCGACATCCGGGCAACAAGCCGGCTAAACCGGCTCTATATCGAACTTTTGAAAGATAATCCCGACTGGGGCACTGCAGAGCGCCGCCCCGACATGAACCACTTCATGGCGCGGCTGATCTTCTGCTTCTTTGCCGAGGACACCGACATCTTCAACGGCACCAGCCTGTTCACGGCCACAGTCGAGCAGATGAGCGCCCGGGACTCGTCCAATACCCATGAGGTGATCGGCACTCTATTCCGGGCGATGAACACCAAAACCGAGGATCGGGCCACTGCGAACCTACCCCGTTGGGCCACCGCCTTTCCCTTTGTGAATGGCGGGCTGTTCTCCGGCAGCATGGAGGTGCCGCGCTTCAGTCGGATCGCGCGGTCCTACCTCCTCCACATCGGCAATCTCGATTGGACAAGGATCAACCCAGACATCTTCGGGTCAATGATCCAGGCTGTCGCCGACGACGAAGAGCGGGGTGCCCTCGGCATGCATTACACTAGTGTGCCGAACATCCTCAAAGTGCTCAATCCGCTATTCCTCGACGATCTACGGGAGCAGCTTGACGAAGCGGGGGGCAACTCTCGCATGCTTCTCAATCTCCGCAAACGCATAGCGAAGATCAGAGTATTCGACCCGGCCTGCGGTTCGGGGAATTTCCTCGTCATTGCCTACAAGGAAATGCGAGCCATTGAGGCCGAGATCGACAAGCGGCGCGGTGAAGCCGGACGGCGAACCGAAATCCCATTAACGAATTTTCGGGGAATCGAGCTGCGCAATTTTCCAGCAGAGGTCGCACGTCTTGCCCTAATCATCGCGGAGTTTCAGTGTGACGTGCTTTATCGCGGTCAGAGGGAGGCCCTGAAAGAGTTTCTACCGCTCGATGCGCAGAACTGGATCACCTGTGGCAATGCGCTGCGGTTGGATTGGCTCAGCATCTGCCTATCCACGGGAACCGGCGTGAAGCACTACGCCGATGACCTGCTTTACACACCGCTAGATCAAGCACAGATCGACTTCGAAAATGAGGGAGGGGAGACATACATTTGCGGGAATCCACCTTATGCGGGTAAGGGTAAGAAGACGTCCCAAGAGATTGACGATATGGATTTTGTCTTCGGTCACCGTGGCGTGAAGCACGGCTACATCGATTACGTAGGATGCTGGTTTATGAAAGCAGCAGACTATGGCATGAGGGTTAAATCGGCATACGCATTTGTGACAACGAACTCACTGTGCCAAGGGCATCAAGTACCGCTCATTTGGCCACCGATCTTTGCAACGGGCCACCAGATTGTTTTCGCGCATACATCCTTTAAGTGGGCGAACCTAGCGAGCAACAATGCTGGGGTTACGGTCGTAATTATCGGCATCACTAAAGAAGCAACGAATACACGTAAGCTCTTTTCCATTTCGGACGAAGGTGCGGCCCTATCCAGAGAAGTATCGCATATAAATGCCTATCTAGTTGGGGGAGCAGACGTGCTTGTGGAGAAGCGCTCGTCTCCACTAAGTGAGCTGTCTTCAATGGATCTCGGCAATATGCCATATGACGGTGGAAATTTACTACTTTCCAGGCAAGATCTTTCCGCTCTCAGTTTAACAGATGTGCAGCGCCGGAGATTTATTCGCCGAATTTATGGATCGAAGGAGTTTATAAACAACTCAGAACGATATTGTCTTTGGATTGAAGATAACCGACTCACGGAAGCGATGCAGGTGTCGGGTATAAAAAGCCGGATTGAAGCTGTCCGAGCCATGCGGCTGAAAAGCACTGATAGCGGCGGACGGGCAATGGCTGCGCGAGCTCACCAAATGCGAGAGATGCGGATCGCTCAGAGGCACACTATTATTATGCCGAGAACATCATCGGAATCGCGGCCTTATCTTCCTGCAGGGGTACTAAATGCAGAAAACGTAGTATCGAGTGAGGCGTTTGCAATGTTCGATACTCCGCTATGGCACTTTGCATTGATTGCTTCACGGCTGCATCTAATTTGGATTTCTACAACTTGCGGCCAACTCGAAACGCGATATCGATATTCCAATGTTCTAGGTTGGAACACTTTTCCGGTTCCGACCCTCACTGGTAAGAACAAGACCGACCTGACTCGGTGCGCCGAGGACATTCTTCTAGCGCGTGAGGCGCACTTCCCGGCGACGATCGCAGATCTTTATGACTCAGACAATATGCCAGCCGACTTGCGGGAAGCACATGAGCACAACGACGAGGTGCTGGAACGCATCTATATTGGCCGCCGGTTCCGCAACGATACTGAGCGATTGGAAAAGCTGTTCGACCTTTACACCAAGATGACCTCATCGGTGGGTGCGACCAGGAAAAAGGCGAGGGCAAGCGCGTGACCGACGACAAAAAATCAGTACCTTCAATTTCAGTTGCCTATACGCGTAATGGCAGCTCGACCAAGGCCAATGCGCTCGGCATGCGGCCGATGCAGGAACGCGCCTACGAAAAGCGCGGCGAGCAATACCTGCTGATCAAATCGCCGCCTGCGTCGGGCAAGAGCCGTGCGCTCATGTTCATCGCCCTCGACAAGCTCGCCAATCAGGGCCTCAAGCAGGCCATTATCGTCGTGCCGGAGAAATCGATCGGCGCGAGCTTCAATGACGAGCCGCTGACCCAGTTCGGCTTCTGGGCGGACTGGCATGTAGAGCCGAAGTGGAATCTATGCAATGCCCCCGGCGCGGATAACGGAGGCAAGGTCAATTCGGTCGCCACCTTCCTGGAAAGCGGCGACAAGGTGCTGGTCTGCACTCACGCCACTTTCCGCTTCGCCGTCGACCGGTTCGGCGTGGAGGCGTTCGACGACCGACTGATCGCGGTGGACGAGTTCCACCATGTTTCCGCCCATCCCGACAACAAGTTGGGGCTGCATCTTGGCCAGTTCATCGCCCGCGACCGCGTGCATATCGTGGCAATGACCGGCTCCTATTTCCGCGGCGATGCCGAAGCCGTGCTGGCGCCTCAGGACGAGGCCAGGTTCGATACTGTCACCTACACCTATTATGAACAGCTGAACGGCTATGAATATCTGAAACAGCTCGATATTGGCTATTTCTTCTATTCGGGTTCCTATACCGACGACCTCCTGAATGTCCTGGACCCGGCCGAGAAAACCATCATTCATATTCCTAACGTCAATTCGCGCGAGAGCACGAAAGACAAGATCAGGGAAGTTGAGCACATTATCGAGGAGCTGGGCGACTGGCAGGGCGCCGACCCCGCCACCGGTTTCCAGCTGGTCAGGACGCCGGAGGGCCGGACGCTTCGCATTGCCGACCTGGTCGACGACGATCCTGCGAAGCGCGACCGCGTGTCTGCTGCGCTCAAGGACCCGGCGCAGAAGAATAACCGGGGCCATGTGGACGTCATCGTTGCCCTTGGCATGGCGAAGGAGGGCTTTGACTGGATCTGGTGCGAGCATGCGCTGACGGTCGGTTATCGCTCCAGCCTGACCGAAATCGTGCAGATCATCGGCCGCGCCACGCGCGACGCGCCGGGCAAGACCCGCGCGCGCTTCACCAACCTGATTGCCGAGCCCGACGCTTCCGAGGAAGCCGTAACCGAGGCCGTCAACGACACGCTGAAAGCCATTGCGGCGAGCCTTCTCATGGAGCAGGTGCTGGCGCCGCGCTTCGAGTTCAAGCCGAAGAACCCGACCAGCGGGCCGACCCCGGGCTTCGACTACGGCGAAGGCGGTTACGATCCCAATAAGTGCAATGTGGGTTTTAATGGAGAGACAGGCCAGTTCCAGATCGAGATCAAGGGGCTGGCCGAACCCAAGAGCGAGGAAGCCGCCCGCATCTGCCGGGAGGACCTGAACGAGGTGATCGCCTCCTTCGTTCAAGACAAGCCCGCCATCGAGCGCGGTTTGTTCGACGAGGAACTGGTGCCCGAGGAGCTGACGCAGGTGCGCCTCGGCAAGATCATCAGGGATAAATATCCCGAACTGAACGAAGAGGATCAGGAGGCGGTGCGCCAGCACGCCATTGCCGCCCTCAACCTGACCCAGCAGGCGAAGAAGGTCGCGCTTGGCGGCGCCGACCCGGAACCCGGCGGCAATACCGCCCTGATCGACGGTGTTCGCAAGTTTGCAATGGACGTGCGCGAGCTGGACATCGACCTGATCGACCGGATCAATCCGTTCGGCGAGGCCTATGCGATCCTCGCCAAGACCATGAGTGAAGACAGCCTGAAGCAGGTCGCGGCGGCGATTGCCGCCAAGCGCACGAGCCTCACGCCGGAGGAAGCCAAGGAGCTTGCCGTGCGGGCCGTTAAGTTCAAGAAGGAGCGCGGACGGCTCCCTTCGATCAGCTCGACAGACGCCTGGGAAAAGCGGATGGCCGAAGGCGCCGCCGCGTTTGTGCGCTTCAAGGACGAGGGCCGCTATGAGTGATCTCGACCTTGACGAACTGCGCTCCGAACTCGACGACTTCGCCCAGCCGGAGAAGAAAGGCGGCCGCTCCCCGCGGGAGGAGCGCATCATCGCCGGATTTGAGGAAATCCAGCGATTTGTGGAGGAGCATGGCCGTGCCCCTCAGCATGGCGAGGACCGTGACATTTTCGAGCGCCTTTATGCCGTGCGCCTCGACCGGATTCGCGCGCTTGAAGAATGTCGCTCCCTGCTTGCGCCGCTCGACCATCAGGGCCTGCTGGAGGGAGGGAAATCCACTCCTGCCGCACCTGTAGAGGAGATGGATGACGACGAGCTGCTGGCAGAACTAGGCGGGGCTGCGGGCGCATCGGAGATCACCGAGCTTCGTCATGTCCGCTCCAGCGCCGAGAAACGCGCAGCCGAGGAAATCGCCAATCGCACGAAGTGCGAGGACTTCGACCACTTTAAGCCGCTCTTCGTTCAGGTGAAGAAGGAGCTCGACGCCGGCGTCCGCCAGACCCGGCCTTTCCAGACAATGGCTGAAATCAAGCAAGGCGAGTTTTTCATCGTCGGCGGGCAGATCGCCTATATCGCAGAGCTAGGCGAGGAGTTCATAACCCAATACGACCGGCGCGACAGCCGATTGCGCGTCATCTACGACAACGGAACCGAGAGCGATGTGCTGCTGCGCTCGCTTCAGCGCGCACTTCACCGCGACGAGGCCGGACGGCGAATCACCGACCCTGCCGCCGGGCCGCTATTCGCCGGCAAAGCCGATGACGGCGATCTGGCGAGCGGCACCATCTATGTCGTGCGGAGTATGTCAGACCATCCGGTCGTTGCAGCCAACCGCGACGTTCTCCACAAGATCGGCGTCACCGGCGGCGATGTTCTCCGGCGCATCGCTAACGCAAAGCTCGACCCCACCTTCCTGCTGGCCGATGTAGAGATCATCGCGACCTATGAGCTTTACAATATCAACCGCTCCAGACTGGAAAATCTTATCCATCGCATTTTCGACCGGGCGCGTCTCAGTATCGAAATCAAAGATCGGTTCGGCAATCCGTTTATTCCACGTGAATGGTTTTTAGTTCCACTCTATGCAATCAATGAAGCAGTAGAGCGGATCAAGGACGGGACCATAACCGATTACGTCTACGACCCGAACACCGCAAAGCTTGCCATGCTGCCGACCTCACGGCATAGGCAGTTGCCCGATGACAACGGGGGCAGGGCGGTAGTCAGCTCTCAAGAGTAACCGCGATCAGCTGCATGCCCAAGGCCCAAGTCTCGACACCGAGAGCGGCAAAAACCGCGATCTCCTCGCTGGCAAATCTAGCCTGGAAGCCATTAAGCCGTGCAAGGCGATTTTGCGCGACCTGCGTGGCCGATGGCGCAAGATCTGGTGCAGGTGCGGGACGCCTGACTAGGTGGCCCGCATCTTCCTCACTTGGCACGCGGATATCGCGCTGCCGGTTCAGGCTTGAATACACGTCTTTTAAAACATAGGCGATGTCTACTGGATGGCGCTCGATTTTATCGCGGATCGTTTGCCCGAGCAACTCCACCGGATGCTCCTCCAAGCGGGTCGGTTTCGAACATACGAATACCTGGCCCTCATCATATACGATACGATGCCAACCGTCAGGTTCGAATTCAATAGCAAGCTTGTTGTCAATCTCAGATGGCTTCATAATCAATGAGCGGCCTAACACCTGCTCGCGCTCGAAGGCAGAAACATAAGAATCCCAGCCTGTAAAGCGTGGGGCGACATAATATACCTCTGCGCCGCCCAATTCGGATTTTAGAAGTACGTCGAATTGCCCGTTTTGCTCTGCGGTATCAACATTAAAACGCCAAAATTGCTTAGCAAGCGGAGGTCGTGGTTTCAACTTATTAATTCGTACAAATCGTTCAAGCGCTTCACCAAGTTTAAATTGTAGAAGCAGAGGCCTTCCGGGACGATCAAAGGCAACATCACAACCGAGATCAGCTTCTTGAAGCAGCGACGGGAGGAAAGGTACAGGTCTCAGTCCCACAGATTTAAGCAAACGCTCAACCTCACGCGTTACCCCATATCCGTATGAAAATTCTGACAGCCGCTGATGTAGGTCTACTGGCATGACGGTGGTCGGTGATGCTGCGTTACCCGCAGCTTAGGGTGCGGCAGATATGGCGCCAACGCCATCCATGCTGGTCCGATAACGACGGGGCGTTGCCGGGAAACGACACTGGGGTGAAAACCTAGCCCGTTGAGCTTAATGTTAGATGGGGTCACGGGCCGGCAACCAGGGTAGTTGCGCTGGCGGCCGTCCCTCAGAGTGATGGTGTCAAGAAGCGGAGTCAGGCGCAGCCTGCTCCAAGCATCATCGAGGGACGACCATGGAGCACTATGCCGGTATCGACGTGTCATTGGAAAGCGCGAGCCTGTGTGTTGTCGATGCGACAGGGCGGATCATTCGCGAGGCTAAGGTGGCCAGCGAACCCGAGGTGTTGATCGCCTGGTTCAACCGCCTGGAGCTCACGATGACGCGGATCGGACTTGAAGCCGGCCCGCTCTCGCAATGGCTGTATGCGGGAATGCAGAAGGCGGGCTTGGCGGTCGAGCTGTTGGAAACCCGGCACGTCCGGGACGCCTTCAAGGCGATGCCGGTCAAGACTGATCGCAAGGATGCACGCGGTATCGCCCAGCTCATGCGGCTCGGCTGGTTTCGCCCGGTTCACTGCAAGTCGTTGCCGGCACAGGAGGTACGCGCGCTGTTGACGGCGCGCAAACTGCTTCAGACCAAGAACCATGATGTCGAGATGAGCCTGCGCGGTGTACTGCGTGGCTTCGGATTGAAGGTCGGCCCGACGACGCCGCGAACCTTTGCCAGCCGCGTTCGTGAACTGGTCGCCGGTCATGCGACGCTGTCGACGATTGCCGAGGCGATGCTGGCGGCCCGGGACACACTGTTCAGCGAATGGCAGAAGCTCGAGAAGCGCTTGCGATCCCTCGCTCGCGATGACGACCGTGTTCGGCGGCTTGTGACCACGCCCGGCGTCGGCACGATTGTCGCGCTCACCTATGTCGCGGCAATCGATGATCCCGGCCGTTTCAAGTCCTCGAAGAGGGTAGGCGCGCATTTCGGGCTGACGCCGAGAAAATATCAGTCGGGCGAGACCGATGTGACCGGCCGCATTTCGAAGATCGGCGATGCCAGTGTGCGCACCGCGCTCTACGAGGCAGCCAATGTCATCCTCACCCGACCGGTGAAGGCTTCTACCCTGAAGAGTTGGGGGATGCGCTTGGCGGCCCGCGCCGGCATGCGCAAGGCCAAGGTGGCGCTCGCCCGCAAGCTCGCCGTGGTGCTGCATCGCATGCTGGCCGACAAAACGAGCTTCCTGGCTGACAAGGCAGCTGCGGCTACAACGCGTTAAGAAGGAGATCACAGGTTCGGGGGCGAGACACCAGCCCCCGGAGCAAGGTCCCGTTGCCGGGACGATGGATCGGGTCAGGCCGCATGTTACACAGCGGCGCCACTTTGGATGACTGCGCGTATTTAGATCGGCCGACCTGTTCCTCATCCGACCCCATCAGGTGGCGGCCCCGCGCCGACCCCGGACAGAAGCAAGACACCGGCAACAGGATCATGGCTCAGAGGGATTGACGAACCAACGGCCCGTGACAGAAGTGTAACATAAAGGACGTTACGAAACACGTCTAAAGTCGTTTGAGGTCAATAGGTTATGCGGTTATGTGTTACACTATCCGTCATCGGATTCTCATCCGCCGCACGGGTGGAATGAAGGGTGCCCGCTCAGCGAGTGGAGATGCCGCGTAAGTTGATTTCTCGAAAAGCTTTGAAAACAATCTGCATCACGGTCCTGACCTCGGATGCCGTAAGCCCGGCCGAAATGCCGCGAAGTTCGCGGCCAGAGGAGGTGTCTTCTCCCGTTAGTCCAGTGTGGGTAAGCGGCCGTTCATGAACCGCCAGATTACGTGCTTGTCTGGCATCATCAAGAATCTCTTTTTCATTATTGGAGAGAAAATCGATAACAGGATGACGCAGGGCTTCAAATAATTTCGCCTTCTTTCCTCCTTTTCCTATAATGTATAAATTCAACAACCATTCGAGGAGCGATAAGCATCCAATTAGCGCAAGCGTAACTTCGCCGCCTCGTCGCATGCGCTCCAAAGCGAATAGCTGTTGCTCAAACCGACTGAGATCTCGGTACCGCATTTGCATAGCGGTGGAAATTTCAGCACCCGAAACGTAATCAACTGACTCACTATCTTCTGCTGATTCCATGAGCGCCCCGAGTATAGGGACGTTATCACCTGCATAAACTAGGTGTCCTGGGGCAATCATAGTGTGATATGAATAAAGAAGCTTTGGCACTGGCGCTTCTTGTAAGGCTCTCACGCTGTAAGCGGGAAGAAAGACGCGCATTGCGGTCATCAGTTCACGAATAAGGCGACTAGCGAAATTTGACTCATACTCACCGCGAGATAACGGTCTATTGTCGATCCAACTCTCCCGTTGGGGAACAATTATCGGATTATCAGATCGGCCGCTGTTTGCTTGGTGAAGATATTTTTGATGAAAGAGCGAACGTCTGCCCCATACAGGCAATAGTGCTATAACCTGTGTCACACGCGCCAGTCTTTGGCGCTTTTGCTGGGTGGTTTCCCTGATTAATTTGAAGTTACCTGCATCGGCTGGCTCTACTGCACAAGGCTCAAATCTCAGATCAGCATACAGGCCATGTTCTAACGTCGCAACGCGGTGCCAAGTGGGTTCGACTTGCAGGTGATATGGAAGCTGAAAGAAAGCTGCGACGTGCGGGGGCTGGCGGGCTTCTAATTCGTTAGCAGCATCGCTGAGAATTTCGAGGTTCGTTCCGGCCACATCAATCAATCGTTCTAATCTTGATTTGGGCTGGGTACCCTGCCGCGGATTGGCGTCGAGAATGTCGTCCATTGACCAATTCACGCTGCTCCTCCCCGTTGCAGATGGTCTACAGGACGTCTTGGCGCCTATACGTATCTGATTTACTCGGCGGCAGTGATGACGCGGTTGCCTGTTGACCGTGGCTCGTGCGTAGTTGACGTCGATTATAAGCGAATTCGTTCGACCTCGTCTTGGGTAAGCCGTTCTTTCGTCCGGTCATAGAGCTTGGTCGTGCGCGGGCTCTCGTGCGCAGCCATTTCCTGGGCATGCTCGAGTGCGCCACCATTGGCGAGATAGGCGGTGATGCCGGTCGCGCGGAATGTGTGACAGCCAATCGCCTCGGCGATGCCGGCCGCCGCGGCACGCCGTCGGATCATGCGCCAGGCATCAGGCTGGCCCATCGGCTTCTCGGATAGCGCGCTCCCTTTGTGCCCGCGAGCCGTGCGGAATAGCCAGCCTTTCCGGTCATCGGCAATGCCGGCCGCACCAATATAGGTGTGCAGTGCTTCGGCCAGCGCGTGATGGCACGGCATCGTATGCTGCTTGCCGCCTTTCTCGTGTAGCCGGATCGACCAGCTGGCGCCGCGCGGCCGCAGATCCTCGACTTTCATCTTCAGGGCGGCATTGATGCGCGCGAAGCTGTAGGTCAGCGTCGCGATCAGCGCCCGATCACGCAGATCGCGCACGCTCTCGGTCGGGATCGATTTGAGCAGCTTGCGCCAGGCCTCGGCTTCAAGCACCGGCGTCTTGCCGACCTTGACGACATACTTTGGACCGCGCACGGAAGAGGCCGGATTATTCGGCACGATCTGGCCCGTAACCAGCCAATCGAACATCATCCGGATCGCGGCGAGCTGCTGCTTGACGGACGGCGCCGAGACCTTGGCCTGCAGCTGCTCGATATAGGTGCCGACATCATGCGGCCGGATCGTCGCCGGCGTCAGGCCGTGGTCCTCGCACCAAGCAAAGAACCGGCTGCACGCGCGCGCATAGGCCCGGCGCGTGTGCGGGTTGCGGATATTGGCCGTGAAGAATTCGATATAGCGCCACGCCGCCGCATCGCCGAGATCGGCGATTAGCGCCGGGACGATATTTGGCGCCCGCTGGTCGAGGGCGACCTCGGCCTGCTGGATCGTCGCCGGCAGCTGTGATGTTGGCTGGTCTGAAATCGGTCCCCTCCCTGTCATTTTTCAAAGTCGGCTTCAGCAAAGCGCATTGATTTATAACGCTTTGCCCTGTCAAACTCGGCTGCAATCGTTGTCAAAGTGGGCTGCAGCAGACTGCAATATGTCATAGTCCTCTGCAATACGCTGCAGCCTGGGGATTGGCATGGCCGACCTGTCGCTCATCCCGGAGGCGGCTTGGCGCGAGGCCCAGCGCCGGGCCGAAGTGGTCCGCCCGCTCGCCGAACAGGACCGCTGGCCGCGCCACCTGGTCCAGGCCGCTGCGGCTACGCTGGGCCTGTCGGAGCGTCAGATCTACACCTTGCTGCGCCGGTGCCGGGACGCCGGCGGCACGCTGACGGCGCTGCTGCCCGGCAGATCGAGCGGCGGCCGGAACACGCCGCGGATGGTGCCCGCGACCGAGGCGACGCTTCGCCGGATTGTAGAGGAAAGCTATCTGACGCCACAGCGACGCGGAGCTGCGAGCGTCGTCGAGGAAGTCATCGGGCGCTGCCGCAAGGAAGGGCTGCGTCCACCCTCGCCGAGTACGATCCGGCGCCGGCTCAAGGCGCTGTCGCTCTCCGACCTGCGCCGCCGCGGCGAGGAGCACCCCGAGGCCAAACCGGTACACGGCCATGCGCCGCCCGCCCGGCACCCGCTCGATTTACTGCAAATCGATCACACGCCGGTGGACTTGATCCTTGTCGATCCGGTTGACCGCGAACCGATTGGACGGCCCTGGCTGACGGTCGCCATCGATGCTTACAGCCGGTGTATCGCCGGCTTTCATGTCTCGCTTGAAGCACCGTCGGCCACTTCGGTCGGATTGTGCCTGACGCACGCCGCAATGGATAAGGCGTCCTGGCTCATGCTGCGCGGTGTCGAGGGCGAATGGCCCGTGACCGGCAAGCCGCGCCGGCTGGGCGTCGACAATGGCCCCGAGTTCCATTCCCAGGCTTTCGAACGCGGCTGTGCCCAGCACGGCATCGCCATTGAGTGGCGGCCGCCGGGTCAGCCGCATTTCGGCGGCATCGTGGAGCGAGTGATCGGCACCCTGATGGGACTGGTGCACAGCTTGCCCGGCACGACGTTCTCCAACATTGGCCAGCGCGGCACTTACGATAGCGACAAGGCCGCCTGTCTGACCCTGGAGGAGCTGGAGCGCTGGCTCGCGGTCGCCGTCGCCAAGTATTACCATTTGCGCCCGCATGCCGGTCTCAACGGCCAATCGCCGCTACGCCGCTGGCAGGACGGCGTGATTGCGCTTGCGGCCGAGGACGGCGCCATTCCGGTCCCGCGCGATCCGCGGGCCTATCTGGTCGACTTCCTGCCCGTTTTGAACCGCAGCCTGCAGCGGAACGGGATCAGGATCGATCATCTGACCTACTTCAGCCCGGCATTGCGCGCCTGGATTACGGCGCGAGACCGGCCGGATCCCTTGCTGGTCCGCCGCGACCCGCGCGACCTCAGCCGCGTGTTCGTGCTCGATCCCAAGGATGACGGCTACCTGGAAGTGCCGACACGCGATCTCTCCAGACCGGCGATCAGCCTGTGGGAGCATCGCCTGGCCCGGCGCCGTCTGCGCATCCGGCATCGGGGTGAGGTGAACGAAACAGCGCTGTACGCGGCGATAGAGGAGATGCGCGCGGCCGAACGCGAAGCCGAGCATCTGACCCGCTCCGCCCGGCGCGACCGGACGCGCCGTGCGTCGGCTCCGGATGGGCCTGCCGCCATTACCGCGTCGCCCGCGACCACGCCACACGGCGCTGCACCGTCCGCCGCTCCGGCTGATCCGGGCAGGGGTATCACGGAATTACCGCAGCCATTCGATGATATCGAGCAGTGGTAGGGAAGGTGGCGGACCTGGCTCACCTTCGCCCCGAGATGTGCCAGCTAGTCGAGCTGCCCGCCGCCGAGCGCTTGGCCCGCATGCCCGCCAATCGATGGATCGGGTATTCCCGCGCGCAGCAGGCACTCGCTCATTTGGAGATGATGCTGGAGCGCGAACCCGGCCGGGTACGGCCCCGCTGCCTGCTGATCGTCGGCCCGACCAATAACGGCAAGACGGCTATTGCCGAGCATTTCCTGCGCGATCACCCGCAGCACGTCTCGGCGAATGGCGAGCACGAGTGCATCCCGGTGCTGATGGTGCAGACGCCGCCTTCGCCCACGGTGGGGCGGCTCTACGGCGCCATCCTCGCTGCCCTGGACGTGCCGGGCGGCTTGCACAGCCGGCCGGCATCGCCGGAGGCCACGGTATTGCATCTGCTGCGTCAGGTCGGCTGTCGCATGCTGGTGCTGGACGAGCTCCATAACCTTCTCGCTGCCCCGATACCGCGGCAGCGCGAACTGCTGAATTTGCTGCGCTATGTCGGCAACGAGCTGCGCATCCCGCTCGTCTGCCTGGGCACGCGCGAGGCGTATCTCGCCATTCGCAGCGACGACCAGCTCGAAAACCGCTTCGAACCGTTTCTTCTGCCGCCCTGGGAGGATGGACCGGAGCTTGGCCGCTTGCTCGCCAGCTTTGAGGCCGTGCTGCCGCTTCGTGAGCCGTCGGGCTTGGGGGCGCCGGCGATGCGCACGCATGTATTGCGCCGTTCGGAGGGCACGATCGGTGAAATCGCGGCTTTGCTGACCGCTGCAACCGAAGCCGCGCTGCTGGCCGGCGCGGAGCGGATCGCGGATGCGACATTGGATGTGGTCGAGTACCAGCCGCCGAGCGTGCGCCGGCGCCTATTCGAGCGCGAGCTGCGGTGACGATCCTCTTCAGGGACGATCTCGTTCCAGATCGCCGCTGGCCGCTGCACCCGCAGCCCCGCGACTGGGAGGGATTGGAAAACTGGGTGCGCCGCATCGCGGCCGCATACGGCGTCAGCTACGATGCTTTTCTCAAGCATGCTCTTGGACGCACCGGGCGTGGGGCGCGCGACCTGGACAGGATTTCCGACACAGAGCTGGCCCGTCTGTCGTCCGGCACGGGTGTATCCGTCGAGCGGCTGCGGGAGATGAACGGTGCATCGATACAGGCACGCATGAACGCGCTGCAGGACGGGTCGCTCACTGAAGAGGGGAGTGCGGCGCTGGATGAGCTGCGGGTGATGCTGAGCCGCGCGGCCCGGCGCCGACCAGCCTATGCGACGGCTGATGCCGGCCGTCTCGCAAGACAGAACTGGGAGGTTCACAGAGCATAGAAGGGGTGACGGATTAAATGACATCCTGGGAGGCGTCGAAAGCGCGTCGCCCGCGCTGTCACGTATTCGTCCGTTTGCGGAGCAGCCCCGTGTTGATCGGCTATATGCGCGTCTCGAAGGCCGACGGCAGTCAGATACTCGATCTGCAGCGCGATGCGCTGCTCGCCGCCGGCGTCGAACCGGGGCACCTCTACGAGGACCATGCATCCGGCAAGCGCGATAACAGGCCGGGTCTGGAGGCATGCCTCAAGGCACTGCGGCAGGGCGATACGCTGGTGGCGTGGAAGCTCGACCGGCTCGGCCGCGACCTGCGCCATTTGGTCAACCTCGTCCATGACCTGACCCGGCGCGGGATCGGTCTGAAGATCCTGACAGGCCAAGGCGCGCAGCTCGACACCACGACGGCCAACGGTCGTCTCGTGTTCGGTATTTTCGCGGCGTTGGCCGAGTTCGAGCACGCGCTGATCGTCGAGCGCACGCAGGCCGGCCTGGCTTCAGCGCGTGCCCGTGGCCGCAACGGCGGGCGCCCTTACAAAATGACGGCAGCCAAATTACGGCTCGCGCAAGCCGCAATGGGCAAACCCGGCACCAAAGTCGGCGAACTGTGCGCCGAGCTCGGCATCACACGCCAGACGCTTTACCGTCATGTCGACCCGAACGGCCTTCTCCGGCCGGATGGCGAAAAGCTACTCGGCCGAATGCGAACACGATCAGTCACCTTTCCGAGCCGCTGAAGTCGACTTTGACATTCTGCTGAAGCC
The DNA here is from genome assembly GCA_050246595.1 of Alphaproteobacteria bacterium. Classification (GTDB taxonomy): domain Bacteria; phylum Pseudomonadota; class Alphaproteobacteria; order ATCC43930; family CGMCC-115725; genus DATARH01. Next base: position 112,771 of record JBFWVT010000004.1, on the reverse strand, counting down.
GACTTTGAAAAATGACACCCTCCCCGGGTCTACTCATGGTTGATAAAGGACGTTATCATGCGTGAAGGACGAGGGCAAGGGGAGGGGGATTCCTGTCATTTTGAAGATTAGCTGGCGCAGCCCGTTCGGGCTCCATCAACATGGCGCGCTGATCCGCTTTCCCGTCCGACAATCATCCCGTCCGGTTTGGCGTCCTTGGGCCAGGGTTGCCGGACAGTTCGCAGGTGGCCGCTCATCGACCGTTTGGCGGACTCGTCGGGGACGGGTGCCCGATTGACGGACGGAGCGCGCCAGATAATCCGCAAAATTTTGCGCCACTTAATGGCTCTTGGCCACTTTTTGATGATCACCTGGCAAGCGGGAACGGGCGGCCGAGCAGGTGATTCCGGTGCGGCCATACGTCTAGCATCCGGTGATTTTCAGAGGTTGATCCGCCTCCGACCGGGCCGTTGGCTCCAGCCCGTATCCCGACGCTCGCCTCGGAGGTGGTCGGCTAACCAGTAAAAATCCGATCATCAAAAGTGGCCAAGAGCCCACTTAATGTTCAAAATGACAGGGATCGGACTGTCATTTTGAAACGTATGGCCCGCCCCGTCCGCAAGTAGTTTCCGTAATCCGGTCAAGCAGTCCGCGTCAACGTATCCGGCCTGAGGCAAGTGCCGCGGCCAAGATGGAGATCCACGCGTCCCGGTCCTCATAATTATCACGGCATCGAGCGCCAACTTTCAAACCAGGTATCCAGGACGCCGGTCGACTGTCAGGCCATCTCGCTTCCACCACCAGCAGATATCACAGAGCCGGCCGGCAGCTCGTGCCGCTTCGGCCGATCTACGCCGCCGTTCCAGTGGCCGCTGTCTTGAAATCCTCGCCGCGCCGCAGCACCACCCAGGCGATCCGCGCCAGCTTGTTGGCCAGCGCTACCACGGCAGCATTCTTGTGGGTGCGTGCCATTAGCGCCCGCAGCCATTCCCCCAGAGGCGTGCCGCTATTCGTTAGCCCTGAAGGCAGATCAGGCACCGCGGATCAGCAGCTTGCAAAGATCATGCTCGTCATCACTGGCAAATCGTTCTGTACGGCGAGGCGCGCCGGGACTGCCTGGGCTCGGCTCAGCCCCGTAACCCTGTAACCTTGCGCAGGCCTGCTGCGAATAATCTCCAATGGAGGTTGGCGCGGAGGCAGATTTGACAGAAGGCAAAGTGAAAGGAGCAGGTACGGCGGAACCGCTGTCGAATTCGGCGAAATTCCGCAACCCTCTGCTCACGGCAGACGGCAAAGAGCGAGCATGGGTTTCGCTCAAGAAGTTGCGGACGTTGTGGTTCAACACCGGCACATTATGTAACCTGACTTGCCGGAACTGTTATATCGAATCATCGCCGCGCAACGACCGGCTTGCTTATCTCTCGGCCACCGAAGTTGCATCGTATCTCGACGAAATCGAGAGTGAATGCGTGGACACCGAGGAAATCGGGTTCACTGGCGGCGAGCCCTTCATGAATCCCGAAATCCTCCCGATGCTGGAAGAGTCATTGCATCGCGGCTTTCGGGTTCTGGTCCTGACCAACGCGATGCGCCCGATGATGAAGGTAAAGACGCCATTGCTCTTGCTGAATAGCCGTTTTCCACGGCAGCTGTTTATTCGCGTTTCGCTCGACCATTACGATCGGGCTTGGCATGAGGGTGAACGCGGTGAGCGGAGCTGGGCGCCGACACTGGCGGGCCTGGCTTGGCTCTGCCGCAACCGTTTCGCCGCCAGGGTCGCCGGGCGGCGGTTCTCGGGCGAACCGGATGCGGAGCTGCGAGCCGGGTATGCCCGGCTGTTCCGCGCCCACGATCTGCAGATCGACGCGTTCGACAACGATCAGCTCGTGCTCTTCCCCGAGATGGAGGCTGCCCACGATGTAACTGAGATCACGACCGCGTGCTGGGGCATTCTCGGCGTGTCTCCGGACACGGTGATGTGCGCCAGCTCGCGCATGGTGATTAAGCGCAACGGGGCGGCCCACCCGACCGTCGTATCCTGCACCCTATTGCCTTACGACCGGGAATTCGAGCTGGGCCGCAGCCTGCGTGCGGCGAGCGGCCCGGTGCGGCTCAACCACCCGTACTGCGCACAGTTTTGCGTGCTCGGAAGCGGCTCATGCAGCGGTAAGCGATGAGCATTAACACCCCGTCTGTGTTCCGCAAGCCGCGCAGCCTTAGCTTAAGCTAAAGAGCGCGCATGATTTCGATCATTATTCCGACGCTGAGTGAGGAGCTGACACTCCCGGCGGTGCTGGATGCGCTGCGACGCGAGCCGGGAGAATATGAGGTTATTGTGGTCGACGGTGGTAGCGCGGATCGAACAATCGAGATCGCGCAGAGCTATCGGGTTCGCGTAATTTCGGCTCCGCCTGGACGAGGCTCTCAGCTCTGCGCCGGCGTTGAGGCCGCACACGGCGAAATCCTCTGGTTTCTGCATGCCGACAGTATCGTTCCTGCTGGTGCATTGGCTGCCATCGAGAAGATCCTCGCGGCAAGGCCCTATGCAATCAGCGGCAATTTCCGGCTTGTGTTCGATGGCGATACCCGCTTCAGCCGCTGGCTGACCGGCTTTTACGCCCGGATCAGATGGTTCGGGCTCTATTACGGTGATTCCGGGATTTTCGTGCGCCGCAGCGCCTATGATGCTGTCGGCGGGTTCCGGCCGATCCCGCTGATGGAGGACCTTGATTTCGTCCGCCGTCTTGAGCGGTTTGGCAGGACCTGCCGCGTCAACGAGCCGCCGCTGATCACCTCGTCGCGGCGGTTCGAAGGACGCCGGACGATCGCGATCGTGTTCGGCTGGATCAAGTTGCACCTGCTGTTCTGGCTCGGCATATCGCCCGAACGCTTGGGGAAGATTTACCAAAAGCATGCTCCGCCCGTCAGCCGATCCGACGCGCGGCATGCCGGATTGAAGCCAAAACTGCGGCTCTGAAAAGGAGATCGAAGCATGCCGGCCCCGATAACTCAGTGGATGGGCACAACTCCCGAAACGCTCCGGGAGCAGATCCAATTGGATATCGGGCGATACATGCGTCTGCGACGAGCCACGGTTGCGGTCACGCTGCTCGGTATCGGCAGCATGGCCCTGACGACATTGCTGCAAATGGGCATCGTCCGGCGACTGCCGGACCCGCCTTGCGGCAACTTCGATACGAAAAAGGTAAACTCCTCCGACGAGGCGTACAGCTACGGCGGGCCCGATAGCCCGATCAACATCCTGGCCCATTCGGTGAACCTGGTTTTGGCGTCGACCGGCGGAGCTGATCGTGCCCGCGAGCATCCGTGGCTGCCAATCCTGGCCGCCGCGATGGAGCTTCCGCAGACGATCATCGCCGCGAAATACCTGTTCTATCAGATGCCCTGTGTCGACAAGGCGTGGTGCCCCTATTGCATCACCGATGCGCTGACGCATTTTGCTACGTTGGGCCTGGTACTGCCTGAGGCCATCGAAGCCGTACGGAATCTGTCCGACGGAGGCGGCGCAGCCGCCGCGATCAATCAACACGGATCCGGTGCTGAGGTCCGAGGCCACGCCCGCTCCGAGCCGGCCGTGGTCGACTGACCCGGACGGCGCGCGTGGATCAGTTCGGAAGGATTCCCTGCCCCTTGCCAACGCGGGTTGACTGCGCCGATGTCGGCCAGATAAGCCCGTCCCCGATGATAGGCCGGCTCTGGCGGTATGCCATCTCGGACGGGGTACCAAGGCGCTCTCTCGCAGTCGCCCTGATCGTCGGGACGATCCTGAACCTGATCAACCAGGGCGATGCGCTGATAATCGGTGAGGCGCTCAATTTCCCCAAGCTGCTACTCACATACCTCGTACCGTATTGCGTCAGCACTTACGGCGCCGTTTCCTATCGGCTGCATGCCGCGCGCGCGGCACCGAGCAATCCGGCGCCAATTCTGCGGCGTTGAACCGGATTGCTGATCCGACAGGTGCATCCGACCGATTCAAGCGAGAGGAGCTGAACAGATGGCCGATCCGATCGTCCCTATTCCGTCCTTCGAGGAGCTGAGCCCGGCCTTCCAGGCGCGTGCACGCCGCGGCCGAGAGCGACTCGGGGTAAACGTCAACAGTCTCCACGCGTTCGCCCATTCCGAGGCGCTCGGCGGGGCAACGCGTGACTATTTCGAGGCGGTGGCGGCGCTCACCTCCCTGCCGAACGAGTTGCGGCTGCTGATCCGGCTGGCCGTTGCAACCGCCAACCAGTGCCGATACTGCACAGCCCACCAGCGGCATCAACTCGCCGGCCTCGGGGTGTCGGAACCCAAGATGGCGGCGATTTGGCAACCGGACAGCGACGAGCTCAGCCCACGCGAGCGCGCCGCGGTCCGGTTCGCCCAGGCGATCACCCTCGACGCAGGCGGCATTCCCGAGCCGGTTTATGCTGATTTTGTTCGGGAGTTTACGCCCAAGGAGCGGGTCGAAGTGGCGATCGTGGCGACCGCGATGGGCATGCTGAATAAGCTGAACGACGGCTTGCGCGTGCCGCTCGAATCGGAGTTCGAACCGCTCGTGACCTGATTTACAGGTTCCGGGGGAGCCGAGGGATTGATCGCAGCTCCGGTCAGGGGGCGGCGTGCAACAGCGGCCGCGGCGCCAGCCAAGCCAGCAACCTGCCCCCGAAGGCGCCGCCGAGCGCGACGAAGAGCGCGGCGACCCCGACATTCCAGATCAGGACCATGATCGTCGCGTCGAAGGGGTGGAACAGCGACAGCGCCGTCGCCGTGATCGCCGCGACCGCGAGCGCCCCGGCAATGACTGTCTCGGTCGGCCGCAGCCAAGCCGCATACCGCAGCATCAGCAGCAGCGCGATGGATAGCGGTACGCTGGTCAGGAGCAGCGTGGCGAAACACCGAGTCGCTTCGCCGGGCTCGATCCCGTTCGGCGTCAGCGCCACCCAATCGGTCAGGCAGCCATAGCCGATCGTCGACAGCCAAGCCAACAGGCTTGGCACCGGGAGCAGCAGCCACACGCGGGACCGATCGGGCAGGCTGATCATGAACGCCGCGACCGCGGCGAGAATGCCGGTGGCGGCCGAGGCCGCGAGCGTGGCGGCAAACACCGGCTCCTGCCAGCGATCGCCGATATCGCCCCTGACCCCGTAACCGATCGCGAGCAGCAGCATCACGCAAGCCGCGAGGGCCAGCCAGGATCCGGCCCGCAGCAGCGGATGGCGTAATCGCCGGACCGGGCCTGCCTCGGCAGCGAGGCTTTCGATCAGGTCAGGTGTCGTGGTCACCTCGCGTCTCGACCTCCTAAGATCTTTCGCAAGCTCTTGAGGCCCCGATGCGTCGCCACCTTAAGCGCCGCGATCGAGATGCCGCTTGCCGCTGCCGCTTCCTTCAGAGACATCTCCTTCAGCTTCAGCAGCGTTATCGCCTGGCGCTGCGTCTCGGGCAGGCGCTCGATCGCCGCGCGCAAGGCACGTTCATCGCCAGCGATATCCGTAAGGTTCGCGTCACGAGCCGCAAAGGTTTCATGTTCGGGCTCCAGCGGCGTTTCGCGCCGGCTCTCGCGGCCCTGACGGCGTAGCCTGTCGACAATCCGGCGGTGCGCGATCGCGACCAGCCACGGCCCGAACGGGCGGCTTGGGTCGTAGGTGTGGCGGATCGCGTGCACGGTCAACAGGATGTCCTGAACCGTGTCCTCGACATCAGCCGGGTTGCGGTGGTGCCGCGCAACCACGGAACGCAAATACAAGCTGATCTCGTAAAGAAGTTGGCGATAGGCCGACTGGTCGCCGTCCTGCGCGTGGGCCATCAGCGACGACCATGAGGAACGGTCGTCCTCCCGGCGGCGATCCGGAAAGTCCCCCTGCGCCACGAATCCTCGGTTTCCGCTCAGCCTCGATGCGAGGCTTCGGCGCATGACGTAGGCCCGGCAACATCGAATGGCAACGTAACCTTTCCCCGCCAGCCGCCGAACTCTCAGGTGCAATGCCCGGAAACCGGGAGCACCGCAGAGAGGACGACCAGATGAAACAGACACTCGCAACGACCGCGCTTGCCGCCGCGATCGGCATCGCGCTCGCGACGGGCGCCCAGGCGCAGCAGATGACCAAGGAACAACAGCAGGTCATGGAGCGGATGCAGAAGTACAATCTGGAGAAGTGCTACGGTATTGCGGCGCGCGGCCGGAACGATTGCGCTGAGGGCGCGCATTCCTGCGTCGGGCAGGCGGTTTTCGACCGCGACCCGGCCTCCTTCCTGCTGGTGGCCAAGGGCGACTGCCAGAAGATCGCCGGCGGCAAGCTGACCGCTAGCTGAGACGCCCGCCCGTGACCAGCCCCCGGCACGGGCCGGCCGGCCCGGTCCCCGCTTCGGCGGGGATCGGGCTGCGCTTCCCGCACCATGAGGCGGTTTTGCGCGAGAAGCCGTGCATCGCCTGGCTCGAAGTGCATCCCGAGAACTACATGGGTGGTGGCAGACCCGTCGATTATCTCGACCGCATACGCCGCGAGTACCCGGTCGCGCTGCACGGGGTCGGGCTGTCGCTGGGCAGCGCCGACGGGCTGGACGCGGCGCATTTGAAGCGGCTGCGGCATCTCGCCGACCGCATCGAACCCGGTCTCGTCTCGGAGCACCTGTCGTGGAGCGCAGTCGGGGGCGTGCACTTCCCCGAGTTGCTGCCGCTGCCTCTGACCGAAGAGGCGCTCGCCATCGTCTGCCAGAACGTCGAGGTGACTCAGGATTTTCTCAACCGACCGATCCTGATCGAGAACCCGAGTTCGTATCTGTGCTTCCGGCACTCGACGATCCCGGAATGGGAGTTCATCGCCGCTGTCGCGGAGCGCACCGGCTGCGGCATCCTGTGTGACGTCAACAACATCGTCGTCAGCGCCTTTAATCACGGCTTTGACGCGCGCCGATACCTCGATGCGCTACCGCCGCAACGAATCGGCGAGATCCACCTCGCCGGGCATCGCCTGCGCCGCTTTGAGGACGGCCGCGCGATCCGGATCGACGATCACGGTTCACGGGTCGGCCCCGAGGTCTGGGCGCTCTACCGCGAGGCGGTCGCGCGGTTCGGGCGGGTGCCCACGCTGATCGAGTGGGACACCGACGTGCCGCCGCTCGCGGTGCTGGTCGAGGAGGCCGCCGAGGCCGATCGCATTCTTGCAGCGGAGCGAGCCCATGCCGACGCTGCCTGAGATCCAGCGGGCATTCGCTGTGAGCCTGGGCGGCGGGGGCAATGGCCATGTCGCCGATTTCGTCGTCGCGGGCGACTTCACGGCCGCCGAACGGCTCGGGATCTACCGGAACAGCTGCCGATCGGTTCTGGCCGACGTGCTGCGGATGACCTATCCGGCGGTCGATCGGCTGGTCGGGACCGACTGCTTCAACGCTGCCGCCGAGTGGTTCTGCGCCGCCTGCCCGCCGCACAGCGGATATCTGAACGAATACGGCGGCGAATTTGCCGATTTTCTCGCGGGCCTGCCCGAGATCGGGGCGGCGCTGCGCTATCTGCCCGATGTGGCGCGCTTCGAATGGACTTTAAGCTGTGCCGCCAACGCCGACGGCGCTGCTTCGCTGGATCTGAACAGCCTCGCCAAACTCGATCCCGGACAGCACGAGCACCTGTCGTTTCTTCCGCATCCGTCGGTCCGGCTGCTCGAACTGGACTACCCGGCCGACCGGATCGCCGATGCGGTGCTCGCCGACGACGATGATGCGATTGCCGCGATCGATTTGGCGGACGGCCCGGCGCGTCTTGTCGTCAACCGCGGACCGAACGGGGTCCAAGCGCTGCGGCTGACGCAAGAGGCCTACGAATTCGCCTGCCGGCTCTTTGCCGGGGAAAGGCTCGGCGATCTCCTGAACTGCGGCGGACCCGACGCTGCGGCACTGCTGGCCGAGCATTTGGTTGGCGGCCGCCTCAGCGGGTTTCGCCTCGCCTCCGAAATGGGAGCCATCAACCTATGAGTAATGTCATTTTCGCATCGGCGCATGCGCGTCCGAGCGTGGCGAGACTGCTTCTGCTGCTCCGCGATCGACTCGAAGCGATCCCCTATTGGGTGCTGGCCCTGCCGCTGCGGTTCGGATTGGCATGGATCTTCTGGAACGCCGGCCAGGTGAAACTGCTCAACTGGGAGCGCACCCTGCTGCTGTTCCGCGAGGAGTACCAGGTGCCGGTCTTGCCGCCGGAATGGGCCGCCAATATGGCGCTCGGCATCGAACTGGCGGCGCCGGTGCTGCTCGTGCTTGGGCTGTTCACCCGTCCGACCGTGTTCGTGCTGTTCGGGATGACGGCCGTTATCCAGATCTTCGTCTACCCGGAGGCTTGGCCGACTCATCTGCAATGGACGGCGATGATGCTGGTGCTGTTGTCCCACGGCGCCGGCGTGCTCTCGCTCGATCATCTGCTGTGGCGCTGGCTGGCCCCGCGTTTTGCCTAGACCGCCCGCCGGCCGATCGAGCGAGCCTCTCAATGTCGGACACGCGGATGCGACACCTTGGCGATATTGCGCCGCCGAGACAGCCTTCATGGCTCGGCTTGGCCAATATCGCCGCGGCTGCGATTGTTCCCTGGCAGCGGCCCGCGCTCCCGCAGGGGCTGGAGCGAGACATCGAGCGCTATCAGCAGACCAGCGAGATCATTATCGGCTGGGTGCAGGCAAGCGCGATCCTGTTCTTCGCGACTGTGTATATGGTCTCCCCCAAGGCGTTCCCGCCTGATACGCCTTTCGAGCCGGTACCCTGGGTGCTCGGCTTCTATGCCCTGTTTACCGCTCTTCGCCTGTGGCTCGCCTATCGCGGCCGATTGGGCCGCGTGCTGGTCGCCCTCTCGGTCGTGCTCGACATGGCGGTTCTGATGATCACGATCTGGAGCTTTCACCTGCAGTACCAAGCGCCGCCAGCGCTTTATCTGAAAGCGCCGACGCTGATGTACGTCTTCATTCTGATCGCGCTGCGGACATTGCGGTTCGAGCCGGCCTACGTACTGCTTGCCGGGATTTGCGCCGCCGTCGGCTGGCTCGTTCTGTTCGTCTATGCCGCTTCTGCGTTCGAAGGGTCGATGTTCACCCGCAGCTACGCCGAATACGTGACATCGTACAAGATCCTGCGCGGCGCCGAGATCGACAAGATCATCTCGATACTGGTTGTGACGGCGGTTCTCGCGCTGTCGCTCGCCCGGGCGCGCGGCCTGCTTGCCCGATCGGTCGCCAGGGAGAGGGCGATCAGCAACATGTCGCGCTTCTTCGCGCCCGAAATCGCCGAACAGATCAGAGACGCCCGGGAAGACGCCGCGAACGGGCACGGCACGGCCGCCCATGCCGCGGTGCTGATGACCGATCTGCGCGGGTTTACCGCCCTCTCGCAAACGCTGCGGCCGGAAGAGCTGATTGCGCTGCTGGCCGAGTACCAGTCGCGTCTCGTGCCGGTGATCCAACGGCATGGCGGCAGCGTCGACAAGTATCTTGGGGACGGGATTCTCGCGAGCTTCGGCGCCGTCGTGCCAAGCGGCAGCTACGCGGCCGATCTGTGCCGGGCGATCGACGATCTGGCGGCGGTTTCCGAGCTGTGGCGCGCCGACCGCGAACAGCGCGGACTGCCGGCGCCTTCTGTCGGCATCGCGGGGGCGGTCGGCGACATCGTCTTCGGCACGGTCGGTGATGCGACCCGGCTCGAATACACGGTCATCGGGGAGGTCGTGAACGTTGTGGTGAAGCTCGAAAAGCACACGAAACGCGAGCAGGTGCGTGCTCTGACCACGGCTGCCGCCTACCGGCTGGCGGTGGCGCAAGGCTACCGCCCGGCCGAGACCGCCAAATTCCGGCCTGGCGTCGTCATCGATGGCGTACCGACGCCGATCGATCTGGTCGTGCTCGCGTGATGACCAGGGAAGCGGCCTGCTCCGTCTCCGGCGCGGATCGGCAAGGCAGGAGCCGGCTTGCGGCAGGCCGCCGTCCTGGCTGGCTGGCTGGCTGGTTGGGCTGGATCGCGGTGGGCGCGCTGCTGATCGCGATCGGCGCCGGGTGGTACCTGCTGCCGGTCGGCGACTGGCTCGGCGCGTTGCGCGGCTGGATCGCCGATCTTGGCCTTATCGGTGTCGTCCTGTTTGCGGCAATCTACGCGATCGGGACGGTTTTTCTCATGCCGGGATCGGTGCTGACAATTACCGCCGGCTTTGCGTATGGCTTCTGGGGATTGCCGATCGTGCTCGTCGCGGCGACGATCGGCGCCTCGCTCGCCTTTCTGGTCGGCCGCTATGCCGTGCGCGACAGGGTCCGGCGGCTGCTCGAAACCCGGCGCAATATCGCCGCGATCGACAATGCGATCGCCGCGGAGGGCTGGAAGATCGTCCTGCTGCTGCGGCTCAGTCCGCTGATACCGTTCAATCTTCAGAACTATGTTTTCGGGATCACCGCGATCCCGTTTCCGCATTATCTCGCGGCGACATTTGCCGGCATCATCCCGGGGACGGCGCTTTACGTCTATATCGGCGCGCTTGGAGACATGGCTGCCGGCGCTGGCCCCGCGACCTGGGCTATTTTCGGCTTCGGGCTGCTGGCAACCGCATTTGTTGTCGTCCTGGTGACACGCAAGGCCAGGGCGCTGTTGCGCGAGGCCGGCGTGGACGTACCGGCGCTTGGAGATGAGCCGGAGGGGCGCGCGTGAGCGATGACTTCGTCGACATGTGCGTGATCGGCGCCGGCGCCGCCGGGCTGACCACGGCGGCAATTGCTGCCCAACTCGGGGCGCGCACCGTCCTGATCGAGCGCGACAGGATGGGCGGTGAATGCCTCAACACCGGCTGCGTGCCGTCCAAGGCGCTGCTCGCCGCGGCGAAGGCGGCGCATACCATGCGGAACGCTCGCCGCTTCGGCGTGAACGGCGCCGCACCGAGCGTCGATTTCGCGTCCGTCCACCGGCACGTGCAGGGCGTCATTGACGCGATCGCGCCGCATGATTCGGTCGAGCGCTTTGAGGGGTTCGGGGTCGATGTCATTCATGCCGCGGCGCGCTTTGTCGGGTCACGCGAAATTGCCGCCGGAAATCGACTGATCCGGGCGCGCCGCATCGTTATCGCCACCGGCTCCGAGCCTGCGGTCCCGCCGATCCCCGGCCTCGATGCCGTCCCGTATCTTACGAATGAGACGATCTTCGAGAACGACAGGCTTCCCGAGCATCTCGTCATCATCGGCGGCGGCGCGATCGGCATCGAACTGGCCCAGGCCCACAGAAGGCTCGGCGCCGCCGTAACGATCGTGGAGGCCGTCCGCGCACTGCCGCGGGACGATACGGAACTCGCGGCGATGCTGCTCCGTAGCCTGATCGAGGAAGGTGTCGAAATCCGTCAACAGACCGAGATCAAATCCACCGCGCCGAACGGGACCGGGGTCGTGCTCCATGTCGAGGAGAACGGCCGTCAGACGCGGATCGAGGGATCGCACCTGCTGATCGCGGTCGGCCGCAAGCCGCGGACCGATGGCCTCGACCTGGAGCGCGCCGGGATTCGATACGACCGACGCGGCATCGCGGTCGATCGGCGGTTGCGCACAACCGCGCGCGGCGTCTATGCGATCGGCGATGTGATCGATGCCCCGCATTTTACGCACGTCGCTGGCTATCATGCCGGCATCGTGATCCGCAACGCGCTGTTCCATTTCCCGGCAAAGGTCGATTACGCCGCGCTGCCCTGGGTCACCTATGCCGATCCCGAGCTTGCGCAGGTCGGGTTGACCGAGGAAGCGGCGCGCCACCGGTATGGCGAGGATTTGCAAGTCCTCCGCTTACCGCTCGCCGAGAACGATCGCGCGCAAACCGAACGGCATACCGCCGGGTTGATAAAGCTCGTCGCGTGCCGCAGCGGCCAAATCCTCGGCGCCTCGATCCTCGCCGCGCATGCCGGCGAACTGGCGCATCTCTGGGTGCTGGCGATCGAGCAGCGGCTCAAGCTGAAGCACATCGCCGGCATGTTGGCGCCATACCCGACCTGGGGCGAGGCCAACAAATTGGCGGCCATCGAATTCTACAAGCCCCGCCTCTTCAGTTCATGGACGTGCCGTGCGGTACGGGCGCTGGCTTGGCTGCCCTGAAGCGGCCGGCGCTAATCTCGACGATGAATATTCGCGACGATAAACGTGACCGGGACGGAGCCCTTATTCTCGACCCAGTGCGCTCGGGGACCGAACTTGGCGAAGACCTGGCCGGGACGAAACTCCTCTACCGTGCCATCATCATCATGATGATTGGTCAGCACCCCGGACAGCATGTAGACGATCGTGGGATCGCCTTGATGGCTATGCAACGGGATATGCCCGCCCGGTGCGATCGTGGCATGGCTGAGGCGCAGCTCGCGGTTTTGCACGTTGTCGATCTCCTTGGCGAGATCGATCGCGGCGAGAACATCCTGGGTGACCAGCTTGTAATCGGTCGGCGCCGATTGCTGCCCCAGGACATAACCGACCGACAGCAACGCAAATCCGGCCGATGCCAATACGGCGACGTGAAGGGCGGCTCGCATGCGCTAGCTCCCTCGCTTTAGAATCCGGTGTTGTTACTATAAACCCTCAAAAGGAGAGGAATATGCCGCGAATTGAGCCGCTGTCGCCCGAAACCGTTCCGGAACTCGCCGATCTGCTCGAAGGCTCGAAAAACCGCATGGGGTTTCTGCCGAACTCGCAGCTGATCATGGCGCGCCGACCGGAAGTCCTGCGCGGCTTCGCGCAGCTCGCTTCCGCGATCAACGGTCCGAGCTCGACGATCGACCCGCAGCTGCGCAACCTCGTATCGCAAATGGCGAGCCGCGCGTCCGGCTGCGGCTACTGCATGGCCCACACGGCGCATACCGCGGAGCGCGTTGGGATCTCCGAGGCAAAGGAGGAGGCGCTCTGGGAATATGAGACGAGTCCGCTGTTTTCGGACGCGGAACGTGCCGCGCTGCGCGTCGCGCAGGGCGCCGCCCAGGTGCCGAACGCGGTCACCGACGCGGATTTCGAAGAGCTGAAGCGCCACTACACGGAGGCGCAGATCGTCGACATCGTCGCGGTCATCGCGTTGTTCGGTTTCCTGAACCGCTTCAATGACACGATGGCGACCGAGCTTGAATCATCGCCGATCGAGGCAGGACAGCGGTTTCTGGCGCAGAAAGGCTGGACCGTCGGCAAGCACGCCGCCGAGTAGCGCCTGACGCGGCCGGCCAAATCGCGGCGCGCTTCGGCGCGCCGACGCCCTCGTCCTCCGAGTAACCTTGCCGCCACTGCGGGCGAAACGTCGGGCAAGGCTTGTGTGGGAAGTATGGCGATGCAGGCGGCGACCGGGTTCACCCGAGTATTTTGCGTCCTGGGGGCAGTCGTGCTGGCGATCGCGTTCGCTGTGCCGGTTTCGGCCATGCCCGCCGACTGGTCGCGCGAGTGGCCGCGAACCGATTTCACAAAGGCCTCGGTTCCGCTGCAGGAGATCGTCTCCGGCGGACCGGCGAAGGACGGCATTCCCGCGATCGATCGTCCGGAGTTCGTCGGCGTCGCGCAGAGCCGCGGCAGGCTGCCGGCACGCGAGCCGGTGATATCGGTCCATATCGCCGGAGAAGCGCGGGCCTATCCGCTGCGCATTCTGATGTGGCATGAGATCGTCAATGACAGCATCGGCGGGATGCCGATCGCGGTCACGTATTGCCCGCTGTGCGACTCCAGCATCGTCTTCGACCGGCGGGTCACCGGCCGAGTGTTGAGCTTCGGCACGACCGGCAAGCTGCGCCACTCGGGCCTTGTCATGTATGACCGCGAGACCGAGAGCTGGTGGCAGCAATTCCTCGGGCAGGCCATCGTCGGCGATCTGGTGAACCATCAGCTTGCTCGGCTGCCGGCGCGGATCGAATCGTTCGAGCGCTTCGCTCAACGGTTTCCCGACGGGAAGGTGATGGTACCGCCCCAGGGCGGCGGCCGCCCGTACGGCGCCAATCCCTATGTCGGCTACGACCGGTCGGCCGCACCGCTCCTGTATCAGGGGCACTACGACGACCTGATCCCGCCCCTGGCCCGGGTCGTCGTCGTCGGCGACCAGGCCTGGCCGCTCGATCTGTTGAAAGAGCGCGGCAGGATCGAAGCGGGCGATCTGGTGCTGACCTGGGAGCCGGGCCAGGCGTCAGCCCTCGACGCGGCGACGATCGAGGCCGGCCGCGACATCGGCAACGCCGTCGTGCAGCGGCGCACCCCGGCGGGGCTCGAGGATGTCGTCTACGATGTCAGTTTCGCCTTCGCGTTCCGGGCATTTCATCCGAATGGTCGACTTCATGCTGGATGACCGGGCGGGCTTGGTGCGGCGCCGGATTGCCCGTCCGGCACGCATCGATTTTGCCGCGCTGAGCCTTACTGAACTGCGGTGCATGTCGGAGGCGGGGCGGGAAATTCGCGAGTGCTATCGGGTCCTGGCCAAGACCGACGATAACATCGTCGGCGAAGTCCTGCGCGATCAGGGCGTCTTTCGCGAGTGGGACCACTGCCCGGAAAATGATGTCTTCGATGCGGTGACGCATTCGCAATTCTACTACCATGCCCACCCTGTGGGCGGCCGGCCATGGGCGGAGCACGGCCACTTTCATACCTTCCTGCGCCCCGGTGGGATGCCGCCGGGCGTCAAGCCTGCCGACGTGCCGCCGCCGGCCGATCCCCCCGCCTCGGATCGGGAGGACAAAACCGAACCGGCCAACAGCCCGGGACTTTGCCATCTGGTCGCGATCTCGATGCACCCCGCGGGGCTGCCCATCCGGCTGTTCACGACCAACCGCTGGGTTACCGGTGAGACGTGGTATGGCGCCGCCGATGTCTGGGCGATGCTCGACTACTTCGTCATCGACCACACAAGGCCCTCCTGGGCGCTGAACCGCTGGATCAGCGCGATGTTCAGGCTGTTCAAGCCGCAGATCGTCGAGCTGGTGCGCGCGCGTGACCGCACGATCGCGGCGTGGCGATCGAAAACGAGCGGGCCCGCCAGCGTCTATGACGATCGCTCGCTCGAAGTGACCTCGGCAGTCGCGATCGATATCGACCGGCAAATCCAAAAGATCGATATCGCACTGGCTCGGCTCGGCTGACTTTTGCGTAACCTTTTGGCGGTCGGTTGCGAACATTTTGTCGAGCCGGTTTCGCGGAAGTACCGGGTTGCTCTGCCGATTGTCGGAGAGTGAGTTCGTGACGCGGCGGGATCGGGCTCGGACCCCGAGGAGGAAATGACTGATGAAGTTACGCGCTACTGCCCTGACCGTCGCGGCACTTGCTGCTGCAACGACAATCGCACCGCCCGCCATTGCCGCCCCCTTGGAGCAGCAGATCGCGCAGGCGAACCCGTGCGCCGGCAAGGCAAATCCATGCGCCGGCAAGGCGGCCGCCAACCCGTGCGGTGCCAAGGCAAATCCGTGTGCCGGCAAGGCAAATCCGTGTGCTGGCAAGAATCCCTGCGCGGCAAAGAAGAAGTAGGAATCGGAGGGGGCGTCGCGTTGCGGCGTCCCCCTCTCGCTGCAACGGCGGATCGAGGTATGATTGCGCGTCAACGGAGGAGATTATCGATGTCGCTCGAAGACACGTTGAGAGGGATGCGGGAAGCATCGGCCAAGCGCATTCCAGTGGACAAGGCCGCGATCATGCATCGTGCCACCGAAGAGTTGCGCGCCTCCGGCATCATGGACCGCGTGATAAAGGTCGGCGACAGGCTGCCGGAATTCGCATTGCCGACCGCCGATGGTCGGGAGGTGCGATCGTCGGATCTCCTCGCCCGAGGACCGCTGGTTCTGACCTTCTTCCGTGGCGCTTGGTGACCCTATTGCAACGCAGAGCTGTATGCTTTGCAGCAAGTGACGGGAACCTTGAAGGGATTGGGCGCGACGATCTGCGCAATCACGCCGCAACCGCCGGAGACCAGCAAGGAGCTGATCCAAAAGCACAAAATCATGTTCGATCTGCTTTCCGACCCTCGCAACGAGTATGCTGCGAAGCTCGGATTGCGGTTCAAGCTGCCTGACGATCTGAAGCAGGTTTACCTGAGTTTCGGCAATGACCTGGCCGCGCGTAACGGCGAGGACAGCTGGACCTTGCCGATGCCGGGCCGGTTCGTCATCGATAAAAGCGGCATCGTCCGCGCGGTCGATGTGGATCCCGATTATCGCTACCGTCCGGAGCCCGATAAAACCGTTCAGGACGTCAAAGCGCTCAAATAGCCGGCTTATCCACGGTCTGCCCGGCTGCTGAGAGCGTCTCGATAACCGGGCAGGTCGGCAGCGCGCCGGCATCGCACTGTGCCACGGTTTCCGCCAAAAGCGCCTCCATTGCGCGCAGATCGGCGATTTTCATCCGGATCTCGGCGAGATGGCCTGCCGCGATCTCGCGTACCTCCGCGCATTTCCCGCTTGCGTCGTTCGCGGCCAGGGCGAGCAGCGTGCGTATTTGGTCGAGCGTGTAACCGAGTTCGCGGGCGCGGCGCACAAAGAGCAGGATCCGAGTGTCTGCGGCGCCATAGATCCGTCGCCCGCTCGCGGCGCGCGGCGGCGCGGGCAAGATCCCGACGCGCTCGTAATACCGTATCGTCTCAATATTGACCCCGGTCCGGCGCGACAGTTCGCCGATCGAGATCGCAAGGTCCGCGGGGCCAGCGGAACGCATCAAAAAATTCCCTTGATCCTGTAGTCGCTACAGGATGTAGCACCACGACCATGAACAGCCAAGCCGACAACGGAACCCGGCCGGCCGAGCCGCCAGCCAAGGCGCAAACGCCCGATATCCATCAAAGACTTCTTGCCGGCGGCAGCCTGCTCGGCGCGCTGGCAGCTTCATCATGCTGCCTCGTGCCGCTCGCGCTGTTTGGGATCGGAGCCGGCGGCGCGTGGATCGCCTACCTGACCCGGCTTGCACCGTATCAACCCTACTTTCTCGGGCTCGCCGCTCTGTCCATTGGCGGTGGATATTGGCTGCGGCGCCGGTCGAAACGCGCGGTGTGCACCGAGGACGGGATTTGCACTCGCCCGCTGCCGGACCGGATCGTCATGCTGGGCTTCGCAGCGGCGGGCGCGCTGATTGCAAGCGTGATCGCGCTCAACCTGTTCGTGCCGTTTTTCCTATAACCGCTGAGCGGAGGGAGGATATCGCAATGAGCAAAAGTGTCGTCGCTGTCCTGCTTGTGATTGCCCTGTTGATGTCGCCGGCCGTTCGCGCGGCTGAGAGGATCATCACCTTGTCGGTGCCCGGCATGGACTGCGCGGCCTGCCCGATCATCGTCAAGTCGAGCCTTGAAGGAGTGCCGGGGGTCGTGAAAGTCGTCGTCTCCTATGCCGATAAAGCAGCGGTTGTAACGTTCGACGACCAGAAGACGGCTCCCTCGGCATTGATGGCGGCGACCGCCGATGTGGGCTATCCGTCCGACGTCAGGAGTGACGTCCATGAATGACCGCTCGCTGATCGCAAGCGGCGGCATCGCGGCGGTTCTAGCCGCAATATTCTGCGCGACCCCGATCCTGGCGATCCTTTTGGCGGGGGTCGGGCTCACCGCCTGGATCGCCAAGGCAGATTACGTTCTCGTCCCAGTGCTGTTGATTGGGCTCATTCTCGTGGGGGTCGGGCTTTACCGCAGATATGCCCGTGCAACCTCCGTGGCGATAACCACCAAGCCACGCAATCCGAAATGACAGACATGGAAAAATACGACTTGGTCGTTATCGGCAGCGGCACGGCCGCGCAGGTGGCAAGCGGGCGAATCCGGGCGGCAGGGTGGTCGGTTGCCATTATCGACCACCTCCCGTTCGGCGGCACCTGTGCGCTGCGCGGGTGCGACCCGAAAAAGGTGCTCATCAGCGGCGCGGAAGCCGTCGATTGGGCGCAACGGATGCGCGGTCGCGGTATTGAAGGCGACGCGAGGATAAACTGGCGCGATCTGATCGCCTTTAAGCGAACTTTTACCGATCCGGTCCCGGCCAATCATGAGCGCCGCTACGCCGAGCGCGGCATCGCCGCGTTTCATGGGACCGGGAGCTTTACCGGACCGTCCACCATCCAGGTGGACGGTCAGGCGCTACAAGCGCGGCATGTACTGATCGCGACCGGGGCACGACCGGTCCCGCTCGCGTTCCCGGGCGCCGAGCACGTCATCACCAGCGACCAATTCCTCGAACTGCCTGAGCTTCCGGCACGTATCGTCATGGTGGGCGGTGGCTACATCGCCGCCGAATTCTCGCACATTGCGGCGCGGGCCGGTGCGAAGGTGACGGTGCTCCAGAGGGCCGACCGTATGCTCACGCGGTTCGAACCCGAGCTTGTCGGCTGGCTGATGGAGAAGTTCGCGCAGATTGGCGTCGACGTGAGAACCGGCACGGCGGTCGAGGCCGTTGAAGCGTCTGGCGGCGCGTTCCGGGTGCGAGCCCTTTCAGCCAGCCAAACAATCGCGATCGAGGCCGATCTCGTGGTTCATGCCGCCGGGCGCCGCCCCGACCTGGACTCGCTCGACACCGAGGCCGCCGGTGTTGCCGTCGAGAAGGGTCGGCTGGTCCTGAACGAGTTCTTGCAGAGCGTTTCCAACCCGATGGTTTACGCGGCAGGAGATTCCGCCGCGAAGGGTCCGCCGCTTACGCCGGTATCGAGCCATGACGGCAGGGTGGTCGCGGCCAACCTGCTCGAAGGCAACCAGCACTGTCCCGATTATCGCGGAGTGCCGAGCGTCGCATTTACGGTACCGCCCATTGCGTCCGTTGGGATGGGCGAAGCAGAAGCCCGAGCGGCGGGCATCAAGTACCGTATGAAGAGCGAGAAGACCGGAAGCTGGTTTTCGGCGTGTCGGCTGGCTGAGACCGTTTACGGATACAAGACTCTGGTAGAAGAAGAAACCGGACGTATTCTTGGCGCGCACATAGTTGGGCCTGACGCCGAGGAGGTCATCAATATCTTTGCCATGGCGGTCCGCAACAATCTGACTGCGGACCAGATCAAGCAGACGATATTCGCATATCCGACTAGTGTGTCTGATGTCGGCTATATGCTCTGATGCCGCTGAAGGAGTTCTGCTGTGGTTCTGGAATCTGTGCTGACCTGTCCGGAGTGCGCTACTGAAAAACTTGAAACGATGCCGACCAACGCGTGCCAGTTCTTCTACGAGTGCATTGGCTGCGGCGAGCTGCTGCGGCCGAAGCCGGGAGATTGCTGCGTCTTCTGCTCATACGGTTCGATCCCATGCCCGCCGCTCCAAGAGAACCGCTGCTGAGCTCCTAGTTGTCGATTGACAACTATCGGTCCAGCGCGCGATCCTCGCGTAAGTGTTCCACGTCCCTGGAGCTGGCCGATGCTGAAGATGATGGTTCTCTCGCTCGCCGCCTCCGCTCTGGCTTCGGCGATCGCAGCGGCCGAGCATCGGATAACGATGGCGGGATCGGACTACGCGCCCGCCTCCATCGAGGCGAAGGTCGGGGACACGCTGGTTTTCGAGAACGACGACACCGAGGCGCACAACGTCTTCGTACCCACCGTCGGCTTCTCGACCGATCTCGGGAAGCAGGACCCCGGCAAATCGGCACGGCTCCTTCTTACAAAGCCGGGCAGCTTCGAGGTGGAATGCGTCTTCCACCAGGACATGAACATGCGCGTGACGGTGAAGCCATGACGAGGCGATATCTGGCGCGCCCGCCGCTCGTGGCGGGCCTGGTCGGCTTGGCGGCGATCGCGGCCGGGCTCGCCTATGCTGGGCCGGAGCGCGTCTCTTACCCGACCGGCTACAAGGACTGGGTGAAGTACACGGTCGTGGAGCACCCCGACCGGAAAATCGTCCGCAACATGTACGTGAACCCTGAAGCGCACGAGCGCGCCAAACCCGGCGAGCCGATGCCGGATGGGACGGTACTGGTCATGGAGGACATGAAGATCCGGCTCGACTCCTCGGGAAACCCCGAGATCGGACCCGACGGCCGCTTCGTGCCAACCGGCGAGGTTACCGCGATCTGGGTCATGCAAAAGGAGAAGGGCTGGGGCAACGGCATTGCGGCCGACTTGCGCAACGGCGACTGGGATTACTCGGCCTTTACCCCCGAGGGAAGCCTGCGGCCGAACCTAAAGACGGCCGGATGCTTCAGCTGTCACATGAATCGCAAGGGCGAGCGCGACTTCACTTTTACCTATGCCAAGGCGCTGATGGACGCCGACAAGCGTTGAGTGTCAGTCCGATTGCCGCCGGTTCGGCCGCGGCGACAGCACCGGAGGCTCGTCGCGCGACGCATGCAGCCGCCGCAGTTCTTCGACGACCCCGGGAACCCACAGGCGAACTTGCAGCCGGACGAGATCGGAGAAGTCGTCCGCCATCGGCATGCGGTAGACGTGCTTGCGGACCGCGAGAAACATCAGCGCGCCGTGCAGCGCCATTGCGATCTCGCGCTCGCGGTGCAGGATCGGCGTCTGGTCGGGACCCGGCAGACCCGCTTCGATCCGCGCGGCCTCGATGACCGGTTCGAGAATTGTCGCGGTCAGCATCGCGCCGCGGCGGGCCGGCTGTGCCAGACCATCGAGCCCCGCCCGCACGAACAGACGGAACCTCGGCCCGGTTATTCGCCCGACATAAGCCGCGTATAGATCGCCGAGCCGGATCTCGATCGGTACATTGCGATCAGCGAGGCGCGGCCGCCAATCCTCCTGGCGCCAGCGTTCGGCGGAGCGCTCGAAAATCGCCTCGAAAATCGCCTTCTTGCCGGGAAAGTGCTTGTAGAGAGCGGCCTGGGTGATCCCGAGACGGCGCGCGAGCTCACGCGTGGTGCCCTGAAAGCCGTGATCGGCAAAGAACAGTGCGGCCTCGTTCAGGATAAGCTCGCGTCGCTCGGCAGCCCAAAGCCGCGGTGCCCGGCCAGGAGTCGACTGAGGTTCGGCTGCTGGCGATGCTGCTTCCGGTTTCCGCCGCGTTCCCAATTCAGCTCCCGACCAGAGGGGATCGCGACCTCGCAAGCCCAGTCGTTCGGCCCTAAGATTATTCCGCAGCCTGCCCATGGCAACAACGTTGCCGAGCACTCTGTTATCAATCAACGTCGCGGGCCTTCATTGCCGGCGAACACCTGTCAGCTGGAGCTATCAGGTGCGGCGAATTCTGGCCGGCGCGTCTCCGGGAGGATTGCTCAATTCCCAGCGCCTTTGGGGATGCCAGTCAGCCTCAAATTCACGATCGCCTGCCCGGCATGCGACATGGAAAAAGCCGAGATTATACCGATTGATGCATGCTGGTTCTTCTTACAATAGCGGCGATTCGTAATTTGTCCATTGCGTTTGGATAGCTTCGTGCCAGCTCTCTACGTCGAAACCGCGCGATCCCATGACGCCGCGATAGGCGATTATGCCATCCTTGTCGAGGACATAAAGACGCTCGGGCAATGCGGCATACTTCCGGTCGACCTCGTTGTCCATATTGTCGAGCAGCATCGGCATCTTGAAACCGAGATCGAGCATGCAGATTCCAGCAATCGCAGCGCGCTCGTCGGGGGTCTGGGGCTGGGCGTAAAGGACTTCCTGCTCGATGTTGCTGAGCGTCAGCCAGCCGTCGATCGGATGAGCCTCCTGAATGTAGACAAGATAGAAATCTATCCTGTCCCTGTACTGCTCATAAATTTCGTTCATGCGCACGGCATGGGCACGAAACGGCGGTCAGGTGTAGGAACCGAAGATCAATGCGACCGGCCTGCCTTGGGCTGACGAGAGCTGGAACATCGCGCCGGTGCGTTTACCTGTCGAGGAGAGCCGCTCGACGGTAAAGTCCGGCGCTGGGGCGCCGACCGCCGGAGCCTGCCGCTCGCGCTCGACCCGCTCGGCGCGCATTCGTGCGTAGTCATCGCGCGAAATGTTCATCCGCTGGAGCGCCTCGTCCGTAACGTCTTCGACCGGAGGATAGGAAATCTCCATCATCACCTCCCTGTGTGCCTCTTGCTGTCGAGAAAGCTCAGCATAGGCGCTGCTCCTGCGGGCCGTCAGCACCGTGCAGGGGCAAGCGCATTCCGTTGCCACTCGCGGAATAGACCGGCCTTGCGCTGTAGCCGGTTTTCTCCGCAAACCCGGGATCTTTCCATGGCCCATCGGCCGAGTGGAGATAATCGCCGATGTGCGGGGTGGCCACCACAGAGACGCCGTCATCGGCACAGTACGGACCAATGCCGAGCACCGACAAGCTGGCGGCGGCGATAAACAAAGCAAGAAGCCAGGCCGCCGCGATCTCACGTCCCGACTCGCCAAACCGCAAGAGCAGTCCCGATCGTCGGAGGAAGTTTCTGGCCATGCAGATCTCCAGCCGGAAACACAGGTGGGCTTGATCGGAGCCCATTCATCTTGCAGTTCGTTCGAAGCGGTCTCCGGGTTACTCGAATACCAATGCCTTCGCCCTGTCCATGTGGCTCGGTCCTGCGCTATTTTATGCCGGTCTGGATCGCGGTGGTGAAGTGTGTGAGAAACTGCTTCGTCTCCGGGGATGTCCAATCGGCAACCCCTTTGAGGTAGCCAATCATCCGGCCGCGATCGTCGATCAGATAGCTGATCGGCAGTCCATACAGCGTGAATGGTGCTCCCTTTGGGTAGCGCGGATCCGTGGAGACAGTGCGACGCGACGGATCGAGATAAATCGGCAGATGCCTCAGACCGTGCCGGCGGAAGAACGGCGCAACCGTCTCAAAACCCGCCGTGTCGAGGGCTATGGCCACGACCGCGAACCGATCGCCGCCCATCTCCGCCTGCAAGCGGTTGAGAGCCGGCATTTCATAGGCGCAGGGGGCACACCAGGTCGCCCATAGATTTGCGAGCACGACCTTGCCGCGGAACCGGGTGAAATCGACCGGCTGTCCGGCGCCGTCAAGGAATTGTGCCGGTCCCACCTCTTTGAGGGGGCGCAGGTAGATGAATTGCGAACTGTAGCCGCGAAAAACCGGCCGATCCGACGCCGCCGACATTTCGGGGCGGAGAAAGATCGCACACAGGAGCAGCAAGAGCTGTCGACTCAGGCGCAGACGCAAGGCTCCAATCCTGTGCATCAATGAAGAATCTCGCTGGCTACGTCCGGCCTTCGGCGAACGCATTTATCTCAAGCTCCGCTCGGAGGTCCGCCGTCAGTTCGAGCCGTTCCGGATCAACCGGGATGCCGGTCGCATCAGCAATCCGGTCGATCGCATTGAAGTTTGCGACCACAGCGGCGGCATCGACCAGAGCGTCGGCACCCAGTCGGTCGATCAGTCTCGCTCGCGTCCGCACCAATACCTCCTCGTCCTCGCCGAGTACCGCTTCGGCGAACTCCACCAGAACTTGACCTTGCGGGATGCCAGCATCGTCCGCGGCGGCCCCGAGTACCGCTTTCAGATTGTAGGTTTCACCGTTGTACTGGCTGCTCGCACGGAGCAGTTGCGCGTGGCTGGTCGTTCAATAAAAGCACCGGTTCAAAACCGATACCCGCGCCGCGAGAAGCTCGATCTGGGCGTGCGTGATGGCCCGGAACTCCCGGCTGAAGTCGCGCATCTCGATCCCGCCGAGGTACTGGTGTTCCGACATATCGAAAAAGCTTCGGACTTCCGCCGGTACGAGGCTCATCGCCTTATGAATGTTGGCTGGCTCCCGGCCGCGTGGATAGATGTCCGCCTCGGCCCTGGTCAGATCGGCCGGCTCGATCCAGGAAAGCCATGCCGGACCGGGCTTCGCGCGGGTAGGGCGTCGCCGGCTCGGCGCACCGTCCGCCGGGCCGGGGAGCGGCAGCGGCGGTGTCCCAATTCCGCGCGTGAACGTATCGACCGAGACGACATGCACGATGATCGACACGGTCTCGACATATTGCTCCGGCGTCAGCCCCGACCGGATCACGCCCTCGAACCAGCTACGGGTCAGGCGCGCCGGATCCGTGCGGACCCGGTGCACAACCTCCACTACATTCTCCGGCAGCTGTCCAAGGCTGTCATGCGATCCGGAGATCGCGGCCGGCGACAGCGCCTCCTTGCGCTGGAGGCAGAGGGAACAATCGGGCGCGTTGCGCGTCTCGGCGGCAATCGCGACGCGCTGGCTTCCGTCCCACCATGTCCCGGGACGCGCGATATGGTCCCAAGCGCGCCGATGCGCCGCTGCAAGGTCGTCGCGGACCCGTATCGGAGCGTTCTCATACGGTATCGGACTCATGACCCCTCCATTCCCGCATCGCTGCCGCGACGATACGGCCCGATCAAAACTGCGTCGTCAGTCGGATCAGCCACTCGGGCAGGGCCGCCACGAGAACAGCTTCCAGCCGCTTGTCGAGGCCGGTCAAGACAAGCATGCCGACGGCCACAGCGATAAAGCCCAAAAGCGCCTTGCCGTGCTCGGCGAAGCCGCCGAGACGCCCGCGCCACCGGATGACCGCTTCGCGCGACAATAGGCCGAGGCCGAGCAGAGGCAAAGCGGCGCCTACCCCGAACAACAGCATTGTCGCGCTTACCTGAAGCAGGTTTTCGCCCTGGGCGGCCATCAGCGAGGCGGCGCCGAGCGTCGGGCCGACGCAGGGAACCCAGATTGCGCCAAGCAGGCCGCCGAGAAGAAACTGTCCTCCAATCCCCCGGGCGGCATAGCCGCTGGTCATCTCGCCCGCCCAGCTGGTGAACCCGGCACCGGCCAGCGCGACCCTGCCGCTGAGCTGCGGCACGATCAGGACCAGCCCGATCCCGATCAGCATGACAGCCCCGATATTCCTCAAAATGCCGGCGTCGAGCCCGATTGAGAACCCGACTGTTGCAATGAACAGGCCGACTACCGTGAACGAGAGCGCCAAGCCGCCGGCCAAGGCGGCCGGTCCCCACCGGTGCTCGCTAACGGCCGCGCCGAGCACCAGCGGCAGGATCGGCAGGACACAAGGCGAGAGCGTGGAAAACACGCCCGCCGCGAATGCGAAGACGAGACTGCCGGCAAGCACGGTCGGCTCACTGCAGCGCGGATCGGGCCAGCGCTTCGATCGAGCCCTCGTGCGTGTTCCCGACCGAGCGGCCCGTTTCGGTGGTTCCCCGGAAGGCAATCAGCGTGCTTTGCGAATGCGCCCCCAAGGCCCTGACCGCATCCTTCTGCGTGTCGAAATCGACCTCGAAGATCGTCAGGTCCTTGAATTCCGGCTTTGCTGCCAAGCGTTCGATAATCGGCTTCTGCAGCTTGCAGACCGTACACCACGGAGCGGATATCTCGACCAGGATCGGGCGGTTAGCCTGTTGCGTCGCGGCGAACCGCGCCTCGTCGAACGCGAGCTTCTGGGCGGCCAAACCCGATCCTGCGATTGCAATAAGGATGAACGCTGCGACTACACCCAGACGAACTCCGATCATTTCCCCACCTACACGCATTGACTATGCCGAATGCGCCAGCCCCGGCCTCCGGACTGGGCCGCCGCATTCGACGGTTCGGCTCGGCACGGCGGAAGGTTACGCGCCGCGAGATCGTCCATCGGGACGAGGCCGAGCCGTCACCGTCGGCGGATGCGAGCCCCGGCGCACGGGCTGCGGCGATCAGGTCCGCGCCGGATGGCCGAAATGGAGCTGGTGCAGCGGCGGGGATTCGTAAATCACGCCGATCGATACGCCCCATATCCAATGCAGGATCAACGCGCTGACCGGAGTTCCCCAGCCGAGATAGGCGCCGAAAAACCCGGCCCCGGCGGCGGGAAGAAGCGTGACCATCATGACGATCCAGGCGCCGGTCGAGAAGATCAGCCCGCGCAGCCAGCCGGGTCCGGGCAGCACCGGTTCCACGATCGCAAAAGCGATGCCCCACAGCACCGTGCCGATGAAGAAATGCTCCAGCCATCCGATCCAGGGCAAGAGCGGTGTGCCGAGCCAGATCGTGCTGACCTTGACAAGGGCCTGGATCGCGTTCGCCTCGGGCACGATGTCGGCGGCCGCCTTTATCAGCATGAAGATGCTGAGAATGACCGTGGCGCCGAAACCGGCCGCCATGCCGCGCAAAAACCTGCTGGTATCCATGCTTCTGCTCCCATCCTCTCGGCCGGCGGGAGCTGCACGGCCCTCGCCGGCACGCTGTGTCTCTGTGCTCGAAGCCGTTTGTCGAGTGGTTTGCTCTGTGTTAGCCCCGCAACTCCGCCACCTTGGCTCGATGCTCCCTGATCTTCGGCAGCATGGTCTGGGCGAAGTTCACAAGCTTCGGGTTGGCTCCATCATTGGCCTCTTGCTCGAACATGTTCACGGCAACGACGCTGACCGGCAGGATCAGCGCTAAATACTGCCGGTTGAGGGTGCCGATTTCGAGTTCGGCGAGCGCATCCTTCAAGGTTTGGACTTGCCCCGGCGGCTGCTCGGGAATGGAGATGCCGACCTCGCCGGCGATCTGGCGAAGCTTCTTGGCAGCCTTGCCGAACTGGTCGACGGTATTCTGCGCGAATTGCCGCACTTGCGGATCGCCGGTTTGTTCCGCAGCGACCTTGCTCAGCGCGATCTGCAGCATCGCGCCCGTGGCGACCTTGTGCACAAAAAAGCGGTCCTGCTCGGAGACGATCGTGATCCCCGGCGGAGATTCGTCGCGACCTGCCGATGGAGACGTTTGCGGCTGCGCCGGCTGTTCGGTCTGTTGCGCGGGCTGTGCGGGCTGTTCCGCCTGCTGCCCGGGCTGCGTCGGTGTCGACTGCGCCTCGGCGGCGCTGCTCAGTACTGGTAGAGCCATGAACAGTGCCGCAGCCGGCAGCGCAACCGCACTTCCGATGGTCCACCGCATGTTGTTTCTCCCTAACAGGACTGTATCTGATCGTCTAAACGACCGCTTGTTGCCGTCGTTCCGAAAGGTAGATGCAGTGCGGGTGCTGCATGCGGATTTTCGCTCGATGCATTCAAATTTCTTCCAGGTTTATTCTTCGTCCAAGGACGCAGCTCGCCGATGAAGCCCGGTCCTGACTACCTCATCATTTTCCGCTTGCTCGCGGCAATAGAGCTGGCAGGTACGGTTGGCCGGTACGATGGTGTTGGCGAGCGGCGCCGGCGACCTATCGGCCACCATGCCCGCCGCGCGCCCGTCTGATGCCGAACTCGTTCAGAAACCATCCCCGCGAAGCCTTGGCCCCGGGTAGGAGGGGTCGCCAAACGGCGGGAAAGCGCCCCCATCCGGATAGTTGCGAGAAGCTGCAAAGCTGTTGCCCGGCCAGTAGGGCTGGTTATCATACCCCGGCACTGACCGAAAATACGGGTCCCAGCCCGGCCACGGGTATTGGGCTTGTGCACCTCCGGCAAAACCGAGTGACGTGACCGCGAGCATCGCTGCTGCGGCACCTGCTGCTAAAAGAGACTTCCTCATCGTAGTTCTCCCGCGATCGAAAGCGTTGGACTGCCGAGATCACTGCGCCACCCAGTTGTCTTGCTGGAGGATCAGTCGATCGGTTTGACAAATAGTTCGATGCCGCGCCGGAAAAAGTTACCTTTCCTGGTTGAAGGCGGGGGTGTTGTACATGGATCAAATCAATGGGCCAATCGTTCATACAATGTATTGTTCCGTCCAGGCTTCGGTGACGTGCAGATGCAGCTAATCGACAAGCTGCTGGACAGCCTCGATGCCGAAGTTCGGTCCTTTGCGGTCTGCGAGATTGAAAACGGCTGGGCGCTCGCTCTCGACGCGGCGACCGTCCCAATCATCCATTACGTGTTGCAGGGTTCCGGCAGCTTGCGATTGCAAGATGGCCAGGTGATCGATTTCGGCACGCATGAATTCATCCTGATCCCGCGCGGCACGCCGCATCGCATCGAGACGGAGGGCGAAAATCTCAACGTCGTCTTGGCATCCGAGAATTGCGTCGTGCTTGCCGAAGCGCTGCTGAACGCACGCGCCGGGCGAGAGACGGACGTCTTGGTGGTCTGCGGCATGATCGAGGCGAGCTATGCAGGCAGTCTGGGTCTCTTCGACCGTCTGGACCGGCTGATTGCGGTGCATCTCAGGCGCACCGATCCGCTGCGCCACGCCTTTGAGGCAATGCTGGCGGAGCTCGCGGCGCCGACGATCGGCACGCGCGCTCTCGCCGATGCTCTGCTGAAGCAATGCCTTGTGCTGCTGCTGCGCCGGATTCTGCGCGGCGAAAGCGAACCCGCTTGGCTGATTGGCCTGGTCGACTCGCGGCTGGCCGGCGTCGTTACCGCCATTCTCGAAAACCCGGCGCGCGACTATTCTCTGAGATCCCTCGCGCAGCAGGCCGGGATGAGCCGTTCGGGGTTCGCCCTGCGCTTCTCGCTGGCCTTCGGCGCGACCCCGATGGATTTCGTCAAGCGTGTGCGGCTGCGCTATGCCGCGCAGCTGCTGCGTACCACCGATCTGCCGGTTGCGGCGATCGCAGGCAAGGTCGGCTATGCCAGCCGCACCTACTTTTCCCGCGCATTCCGTGCCGCCTACGGCCAGGATCCGCAGTCGTATCGCGCGGAAGAGGGCTGAGACGGCTTTGACAGCGCGTCTGTCGCGACGGCCGTTGTGATGCCGTAGAGGAGATGCATCCCGAGCCGTTGGAACGCCATCAATCCCCGCTCCCGCCATTCGCCGCGGGTGATCCCGATCAGCGGCGCGATGCCGGCGATATTCACCGTGTAAAGACCGGCCCCGAACATCGCACCGCCGACGACCGGGTGCAGCCCGGGAAAATACCGGCGGGCGCTTCCGTACGCGATGCCGAACCCAACAGACGCGGCAGCGTGGTTGGCCTGTTCGAGAATGGTCGTGCTCCAAGCGCCGAGTCGGTTGCGGGTCGCGAATGTCTCGTCCAGCCATGCCTCGGAGCGCTCGGCGAGGGTCTCGTAAAGCAGGCCGGCGCGCCGCCCAATGACCATCACGGCACTCAGGATGACCCCAGCGGTCAGTCCTCCGATTGCACCTGCTGTTGCAGATCGCATGCGACTACTCCTGTCGCTATGCTTCCGAGCCCGATCGGAGCCTGTCGGCCGCCGACGAGGTAGGTAGCGATCGATCCAACAGATCGAAAACCAGGTTGCTCGCCCCGGTATAAACGGCATGATGTCCCAAGTCGCTCAGCAGCGAACTCGTCTTCCAATCGGTCGGCGGCGGCGCGAGCTTCAAGCGGGTCAACAAAACGGCCCCCGCCCCCCAGGCCGCCGCGAAATACATCAGAGATCGGTACGGCTCCGGCATCCGTCGCAGCGGGATCTGTCCGAGGCCCCACAGGGTACCATAGGCCCAATGCGCCTCCCGCGCGAAGCGTTGCTCCTGCGCCTCGGTGCGCGTCTCGATGCCGAGCAGCACGCATGCCGCCTCGGCCGGGGTAGCTGATGGCTTTCGGCCGGTTGCAGCGATTTCCGCCGACTGCGACAGGCTCATCGCCGCCGTGCCGGCAAGCCCGGCGGCGACCCCGCGCACGAGATCGCGCAATATCCAGCCGGTAGGTTTCGATGCAGCCGTTTTCAAAGCTGCTTCGTTCCGCATCATTGATCTGCTCCGCCGCTAACCGCGCCTTCGCCTTCCCTGATCGCCGCTTCGAGGTCGGCATCCGAGAGCAGCCGCACATCCGGGTCGCGGGCGTTGTCCTCGCCGCACGGCGTAAAATGCAGCCCTTGCATGTACGGGGTCGGCTTCTTGCGCCGGTAATCGGCGAACTCCTTTGCATAATAATTTCGCGCCTGCTGCACGGTTTTGGTCCCGGTCACGATGTCATGCATCAGGTTGAGCGCGAGGAAATTCGCTTCCTCGTCGTGGCAGCGCGCCGAGACCTCGCCCGCCGTGCGCTCCACGACGACGCTGCCGTCGAATTCAGCGAGCGGCGTTAACTTGTCCGGCGGGACGCGATAGTCGATCACCGACTCGATCGCGTCGATATGCGGCGCCGGGAAATTGTGCGGGTAAAAGGTCTTCGTGGCGACGATCCGTTTCCACGGACCGCGTGTGTGCCAGATCAGCTCACTGTAGGTGGCCTCGTCCGGCTCGCCGTATTTGTCGATGACCAGCTGAGCGGCGCTCCGCGATTCTTCCGGCCAACCCCGAATGCAGTCGGTTCCCTTCGTCGGCATTCGCATCCTCCACCGCGGCAAGTCAAGAACCGGTGCGCGGCATTGCCCCACGCTACCCATTTGCATTTCTTCCCGAACGGAAGGCGCAAAATCAGGGTTCCAATCGGCAGAAGATAACAGTGTGAAGTTAAGGGAGATTGGCTTGTCTTAATTGAATGCCTTCTTAATATCGGGACGGCTGAATACAATATGTGGACGATGCGAGACTGTCGTAAGCAGCCGGATATTCGGAGAGCTTCGGGCTATACGCAGCAGGAACTGGATGGAGTTTCCGTGGTTGGGCATTGCATGCCGTTCAGCATTCTGCAGAGAGCCCAACCCGGCCATCTCCGCCGCCGGTTAGCTTCTGCACGCTTTAGGAGACGTCATGAACGCAACGACAGTCACCCCAACCCGAACCGATATCCCACCCCAGGGCAGGGCGGAAGCGCACCGCGTGTATCTAAACGACCACGTCAATGCCGAGATGTTCAAGGAACACATGCATTTCCCCAGAGGCGTGCTCGCGCCGGGCGACAGGCTCGGATCGTACGATCTTCTTCGGCTGGACGGCACGCTGATCTCGAGCGCCGACCTGTTCGCCGAGAAGCCGGTCCTGCTGATTGCAGGTTCGAGCAGCTGTCCGATGACGGCGGCCTCAATGGCCGCGCTCAAACGGCTGTACGAATGCTTCGGGGCCGCGATCGACTTCGTGATGCTCAATGTGCGGGAGGCGCATCCGGGCGAGAAGCTGCCGCAGCCGAAACAGCTCGGCGATAAGCTCGATCGCGCCCGCCTGCTGCAGGCCGAGCTTGCCATACCGTTCCCGGTTGTCAGCGACGATCTGAGCGGCGCGCTGCACCGCGCTCTAGGCGCATTGCCAAACGCGGCTTTTCTGGTGGATCGCGACGGCGTGATCCTATTCCGCGCTCTTTGGGCGGGCGACAACGCGAGCCTGCGCCGCGCGCTCGATGCGGTCCGGCGTGGCGAGCGCCCGCCCGAGGCGCAAAGCGAGCGCAAGCTCCTGCCAATGGCACAGGGGCTCGGGGAAATGCGTGAGAAGCTCGAAAGCTCCGGTTCGCGGGCGATCGCGGACGTATGGAAGGCGGCGCCGCAATTGGCGGTAGTCGCCTGGACGGCAGGCCTATTCCGTCCACTGCCGCCGCTCATGCGAACGGCTGCCGCAACCGGGCTTCTGCTGGGCGTGCCGCTGGTCGTGGCCCGATTGGCGTTAAACTTCCATTCGGCGCACTCAAACCGGGAAATGTCATGACGACGCCACCCGTCGTTGGAGTTGGATGTGGTCGGAATCGTCTTCTGGCCGAAAAGCCCTGCCGAACGCGTAGGCTCGGCTGGGCTCATCGTTGCCACGCTGGAAGTCTTCTTCGCTCAGACGGTGTCGGACGCCTTCGGACTGGAAGTAACCCATCGGATGCATCAACTGCCATAAGCCCGCGCCGGGCGGTGATTTCGGTTGCACGATCTCGGAGAAACAGCGAACGCAACAAACGGCGGGATCATGTTTCCAGGCCGATGCTCGACCAAGCCGGCAAGGCGGCGTCACCGACGCGAAGCGGAAGGCAGCCGACACTCGGAACCGTGCGCCGCCTTCCCTGATGCGCTGGCGATGGCAAATGGCAACTGGCCTGCGATCGGCGATTACGCCCTGATCGGCGATTGCCGGACCGCGGCGCTTGTGAGTCGAGACGGCTCGATCGATTGGTGGTGCCTGCCCTATTTCGCTGGGCCCGCTTTCTTTGCCGCGATTCTCGACCGCGCCAACGGCGGCCGGTTCAGCATCAGCCCGGCGATCGAGCACCGCGCCGCGCGCAAATATCTTGACGGCAGCAATGTCCTGCAGACGACGTTTCGGATCGAGGGCGGCGAGCTGCGGCTGACCGATGCGATGACAATCCCGGGCGCGCTCGAAAGGCCGCAGCTTCTGCCCCAGCGGGAATTACTGCGCTGCATCGAAGCGGTCGGCACCGAGATACCCGTCGATATTGTCTACGCGCCTCGGCCGGACTATGCGCGAGCCGACGTAAGGCTCGCCCGACGCGGCAAGCTCGGCTGGGCCTGCGCGTGGCGCAGCCATCTGTTGCTGCTGCATAGCGATCTGCCGTTGGAACCGGCCGGCGACGGCACGAGCCTGCGGGCGCGCGTGCGCATAAAGCCCGGCGAGCGGCTTTTCTTCTCGGCGAGTTACGTGCGTAACGATATCGGCGTCGTCCTACCGCTGGGCGAGGCTGCGGCGGCGCGCATCGATGCGACCGTGCGATGGTGGCGCGATTGGCTTGGCCGCTGCCGCTATGACGGGCCGTATGCCGACCACGTAAAGCGCAGCGCGCTGGTCCTCAAACTGCTCACGTTCAGTCTTTCGGGGGCCGTTATAGCGGCGCCTACTGCTTCGCTGCCGGAGACGATCGGCGGGAGCCGCAATTGGGATTATCGCTTTTGCTGGCTGCGCGACGCCTCGCTGACGCTAGAAGCGTTTACCGGGCTCGGTTTTGAGGACGAAAGTGCGGCATTTCTGAACTGGTTGCTGCACGCGACCCGTCTGACGCGGCCGCGATTGCAGGTCCTTTATGACGTATATGGCGAGAGCCGGATCAGGGAAGCCACGCTCGACCACTTCGAAGGATACCGCGGCTCGCGTCCTGTCCGCATCGGCAATGGGGCATGGAACCAGTCGCAACTGGACGTATACGGCTCGGTCATCATGGCCGCCGCGACTCATGCCGCTCGTGGCGGCGATCTCAGCCGCAGCGAGCGGCGAATGCTAACCGGGCTCGGCCATTGCGTGTGCCGCGACTGGAACTACCAGGACCACGGGATCTGGGAAATTCGGGGCGCGCAGCGGCATTATACTTATTCAAAAGTGACCTGCTGGGCCGCTCTCGACTGTCTCGTCGACCTGTCGGAGCGCGGGGTCCTTTCGGGATCGGCCGACAAGTGGCGGCATGTCCGGGACGAAATCCGCGCCGCCATAGAGCAGCATGGCTTTAACCCGACCTGCAACAGCTATACGTCATTCTTCGGGAGCGCCGAGCCTGACGCCAGCCTGCTGCTGATGCCGCGCTACCGCTATTGCGAGCCGGACGAACCGCGAATGGCCGGCACTTTCTCCTATATCGACAGGGAACTGGCCGTCGGTCCGCTTGTCTACCGCTACCGTCCCGGGCTCGACGGGCTCGACGGAAACGAGAGCGCGTTCGGTTTTTGCAGCTTCTGGGCCGTCGATTACCTGGCAAAGGCGGGAGAATTGAACGCGGCGCGGCTGCGGTTTGAGCAGCTGCTGAAGCACGCCAGTGACATCGGGCTCTATGGGGAAGAGATCGATGCCGGAACCGGGGAGGCGATCGGCAACTTCCCCCAGGCGTTTACGCATATCGGTCTAATCAACGCCGCCCTCTCGCTGGCCGCAGCCGAGGAACGCGGTGGGGCAAGGCAGATCTGATGGCAAGCTGGATCGCCGATCTGCCGGATATCTGGACCATTGCGCTATGGGGATTCGCGGCGACCGTCGTGATGACGACGATTATGTATGGCAGCCAGATGGCCGGCCTGTCCAGGCTGAGCCTCCCCTTTCTCGTCGGCACCTGCCTTACTGCCGATCGCGACCGCGCCACCATACTTGGGTTTATCGCGTACCTTATTGGAGGCTGGCTGTTTGCGGCGATCTATGCGGCTTTGTTTGCGGCGCTCGGGGGCGCGAGCTGGTGGATCGGCGCGGTGATCGGGTTGTTGCACGGATTATTCTTATTGGCCGTGATGCTGCCGGTATTGCCGCATTTCCACCCGCGCATGGCATCCGAATACGATGGCCCCAGCGACGTACGGCGCCTGGAGCCGCCCGGCTTTCTGGGCCTAAATTACGGCTTCCGAACACCGGTAACTACGCTGCTGGCGCAAACGGCGTACGGGTTGACGCTCGGGGTTTTCCTGCCCCTGACCACCTGAGGCCGCCCGCCCTGCTGGATCGCGAGGACCCCGACAGCTCGAAATGAAGCTGCGCGGCTCCAGCAGGGTCCATAACAACCGGGAAGTTGTCAGGGCGACAGAATTGGATAGCTTCCAAACCTTGCGTGATCGGTCTATAATTGGCGACATCCGGCTGGGGAAGTCATATGGTATTCAATCGATTAATCTGCCGAGCCATCCTGCTTGTAGGATTCTTCGTAGCTGTGCTGCCAGACGCTCACGCTGCCGAGCCCGGGCTGATCTCGAAGCCGAGCAATCACTCAGTTCAGGAAACAATTGAGGGTTTCAAGAGAGCCGTAAAGGCCAAGGAAGCTAATGGCTGGATGGTCTTCACCGAAATCGACCACGCTGCTGCTGCAAGCAAAAACGGACTCACGCTAAACCCGCGCACTGTCATAGTATTTGGCAACCCCAAACTTGGGACCAAACCGATGGAAGGAACGCCAACGCTGGCAATCGATGTGCCTTTGAAGGCGCTGGTTTGGCAGGATGATCAGGGCAAGGCGTGGCTCACTTACAATTCGGGCGATTACCTCATGAGCTATGTCTATCCACGCCACGGGCTCGCAATGTCGGGGCAAAATGCCAGCGCAATCGACCAGGTTCTCGCAAGCTTCGCTGAGGAGGCAACTCGCTAAGCTTAGCGCTATTGGCCGGACACTGGCCAATCACATTGTTCAAATCGGATGTGCCGGAACCGCAGGGAGACAGCGCCGCGCTCCATGTTTTGTGTTGTTTCGGCTTCGGGTGGTTTCTTTCAAAGTCCTATAATGGTCATTCTGGAAAGGTGCTTGAAGTTCTCCTAAAATCAAAAATCGCTCTGCGAAGTCCTCGCGGCCGGTCCGGTCGTTTTCGATTTCCGGCGCATGCTCGGACAGCCGTGCCGAATACTTGACCCCGCTTCGGATACTTGCGAGACCGGATCAAGACGTGGTGGTAAGAGGCGGTGTCCTGATAGCCTCTAGACCCGCTCACCATGTCGTCTCGTATAGGCGATTTCCTACCCAATAAGACAGCTTTCGTGTCTCACCGCCATGCCTCGGACGGGTATACCTTTGTAATACGAAGCGGTTGTGTGGCACACAACGGCGTGTCGCCCTTGTCCATCGTGATGGTCAGCATGCGGCGGATGCGGAAGCAGTCACAGGATCACACCCCTCCCATCGAGGGAGCGCGGCGCAGCATGGCTCCGTCTGCTCCGGGATCAAAACTGCAGCGCGAAATGAAATAGGCGGATTCTGCCACCAAATGCCTGGCCAAGATAAGAGCCCGGTTCCATTATCCGGATCTCATCGCGGATCCAGCCGGCCACCAGCGAGGTTTGCGAGTAATCGAGCACAATGCACTCTTTATGGTCGAGCCAGCTCTCGCCTTTGTAGACCCGAGCAACGATGCCGGCGATGCCGAATGGCAGGATCTTGTTTTTGAGGAGCCCGGCCTTTGCGTCGAAAATCTTGCCTTGCCAGACAAAATAATTGATGAAACCGGCAATTTGCACGGTGAAGCCCGATCCGGCGCCGATGATCGCCGTACCTTTACCCTCGCCGTCGGGAATGTCACCTGCAGGGCTGGCGGTGAAGAGTTCGTCGAGCTGCGACTGTGTCATTCGCAATAATTGCTGAACGTCATACGCCACAGGTCGAACCTCCTGTCGTGATCGCTGCGAACCGAAGCGGGACGGTATTGTCATGGCAATGCCGGGCCTGAGCTGCAGGTCAGGCCACGCTGACTGCATGACCTCGCTCTGCGTTGTCACGTTTTACAGCCGATAGAGGAAATTGATCCTGCTTTGGTGACACCAGAGCGGCAAATCTGCCTGGCTATCCACAACCCACGCTGGTAGGCAAACACTGGACACAACAAGGCGGAGACCGGTACACCCGATAAACAAAGAATTCCGGTCCGGATTTTCAGTCAACGAAGCTCCAGAATGAACTCTTCTTGCCATGCTCGCGACGCAGTCTGGCTTCGTAGGCGTTGTGCGGTTCGAACATTCCAAAATCCTTGACCGCCGATACCAGGCTGGAGCAGTCGAGCAGATGGCGCGCGGCGTGCCGGTAGCGGCTGGACCTGGCGTTCCGCAGCGAGAAGTCGACCATCGCGCGCAGCAACATCGTTGCAGCGAGCGGATACTTACCGGCAAGCGCTTCGGCCGCCCGCGTCAGGATTTCGTAGTGATCGCCATCCAATTCGTCCGAGCGTTTGAGAACGAGGTCCGCCGCTCGGTTGAGGGCAGGCCAGGAGATCAGAAAAGCCAGAGCCTGGAGCAGGTTGCGCGATCGCTGGGCGTAATCGAGCGCCCGTTGCTCGGCTGTCACATCGTCGAAATCAGGCAGCCGCTTCAGATATTCCCGCAAATGGCGGGATGACAGCGAGCGCTCGAAGCAGCCCCAACGCACGGCTTGGGCGTCATCGGGACGCCTGAGCGCTTCGAGAACCTCGATCCGGACGTCTTCCCATTCAAAGTCGGGCCAATCCCAGCCGCGATCGCGCCGGGGATGCTCGGCCGCCTCGATCGCCCGCCATGCCTCCTGCACCCGACCGGCCGCAAGGAGGCGCTGGGCGATTTCCGCGGCGATCTTCGGCACTTTTCGCACGTCTTCATCGTATTGTGCGATGAAGGCGTCGACATCGCCCTGGGCATCGGCGATCTCGGTGAGCGCCAGACGAACCGTGCTGATCCGGGAGCGCTCTTCGATCTCATCTTCATAGATCGGCCCGGCCGATGACCAGCCGATTTTAACCCGGTCCCTCTCGGCGGGCTCTTTCACCGGCCAGTTCGACAGGTCGATCATGCGCTGTTTCAGGTGTTCCAGGCCAGGCTGCCCCAGAGCCGGCGCGAGAACCCGAATCAGCTCATCAAACTGGCCATAATCGTTTCCGGTCAGGGCCTCGAACGTTCGATCCGCGAGGCTTATCGGGTCTACCCCGGCCTTCGAGGCTACCTCCCCCAGGTCGCGGCAGGCTTGACGGAAAACGCTGATCACCACCCCGTTGCTGTCGTCGCACCGCTCGAAAACCGAGGGAGCCAACGCTATCAAGCGCCAGAGCAGGTCGAGGCCTCCCCCCGGCTCCGCCTTGGCCACCGTCTCGACAATTGCGCGGCGCTGCGTATCGAGATCGTCGGCCAGAAGCTTGATGCCCTGCCAGTCCACAAAAGATCGCGACCGCGCGATCGTCATGAGCCGCTTGCGCACCTCCTTTGCCATCTCCCCCGGGCTTTGAGCCCCCGCCAGCGCCAATCTCATGCGTCGTTTTGCAGCTGCGTTCCCGGCGCTGATTTCGAGCAGCAGCTCGGCCAGCCGCTCGGCGCCGAGCGCTTCGAGGTTTTTCGCGTTGAGCGTTGTCTTCGCCGCCACTTGTCTTTCTCAGCTTGAAGGGAAAGAACGTGCCATCCGCGACCACATCAATGATCCGCGAGGTGGGGCCGGCCTGACGGCTCCGTTGCCGGCTGGCAAATGGCCATTATCCGGTCCGCTCCGGATATTTTACGTCTGCTTGCGTCCTGCCAACCATTCGTCCAGCTTCGACCAGCGTCGCCGCCCCGATACGTTGCGCACGGCGATCGCGACGGCCTTATTCTGGCCGACCAGCACGACCAGCCGCTTGCCTCGGGTCACGCCGGTATAGAGCAGGTTCCGCTGCAGCATGACGTAATGCTGCGTCAGCATCGGGATAACGACAGCGGGATATTCCGATCCCTGGCTCTTGTGGATCGTCGCTGCATAGGCCGGCGCCAGCGTGTCGAGCTCGCCGAACCCATAGGTGACCGTGCGGCCGTCGAAGTTGGCGGTCAGCTCGCCGGTTTCAGGATCGATCCCGTCGATATAGCCAATATCGCCGTTATAGACCTCCTTCTCGTAATCGTTCTCGATCTGCATGACCTTGTCCCCGGGGACAAAGGTCCACCCGAAACGCTGGATCTTGTTCTCCCCGGCGGGGTTCAAAGCCGTCTGCAGCTCGATGTTCAGCGAGCGAGCGCCAACGCCGCTGCGGTTCATCGGGCACAGCACCTGAATGTCGCGGATCGGATCGAGGCCAAAGCGGCGGGGAATGCGTATCCCGACCAGGTCGACAATGCGCGCCACGGCGGTTTCG
Organism: Alphaproteobacteria bacterium; assembly: GCA_050246595.1. Taxonomy (GTDB): domain Bacteria; phylum Pseudomonadota; class Alphaproteobacteria; order ATCC43930; family CGMCC-115725; genus DATARH01. Next base: position 74,757 of record JBFWVT010000004.1, on the reverse strand, counting down.
GGATCCTCCGCCGGCACGAAATAGAAGTCGCTGTCGCCTTCGGGCTTGCTCAGATCGGGCAGCATGCCCCGGTTGATCCGGTGTGCGCTGGTGATGATTCGGCTCTCGGCGGCCTGGCGGAAGATCTCGGTCAAGCGTACGACAGGAACAGCGCCGGAACCGATGATGTCGGCCAGAACCTGGCCCGGGCCGACCGAGGGAAGCTGATCGATATCGCCGACGATCAGCAGGGCGGCATGATCGGGAACGGCACGCACCAACGCCTGCATCAGCATCACATCGACCATCGATGTCTCGTCGATGACGAGCAGGTCGCAGTCGAGCGGGTTGTCGTTGCCGCGTTTGAAGTCTCCCGTCTTCGGGTCGATTTCGAGCAACCGATGAATGGTCCTGGCCTCGAAGCCGGTAGCTTCGGTCATGCGCTTGGCGGCCCGCCCGGTCGGAGCGCACAGCAACAGACTGACGTCCTTGGCAGAGATGATGCGCAGGATCGCGTTGACGATCGTTGTCTTGCCGACCCCTGGTCCGCCGGTAATGACGAGCACCTTGGACACGAGTGCCAGCCGGATCGCGGTGGCCTGGCTCTCGGCCAGCGACAGGCCGGTCTTGTCTTCGATCCACGGCAGCGCCTTCTCGGGGTCGATCTGGGGCCAGGGCAGCGCCTTGCTGGCCAAGCGCCGGAGCCTATCGGCGATGACCTGCTCCGCCCGGTACAGCCCGGCAAGGAAGATGCAGCTCTGCTCGCCAACCGTGTCGGCGATCACTGTCCGCTCGACCAGCTCAAGCTCCAGCGCGGTTTGCACCAGCTCCGGCGGGACCTCAAGCAAGGCGGCAGCGAGCGGCACCAGCTCGTCACGGGGCAGACCGCAGTGGCCCTCGTCCATCGCCTCGGTCAGCGCGTAGGAGATGCCGGCGCGCACTCGGACCATGGCCGCCTTGTCGATGCCGAGCCGCATCGCGATCGCATCGGCGGTCTTGAAGCCGATGCCGCGGATGTCGCGCGCCAATCGGTACGGGTTCTCCGACATGACCTGGATGGCATCGGCGCCGTAGGTCTTAAAGATGCGCACCGCGCGCGCCGTACCCACGCCATGGCCGTGCAGGAAGACCATGATCTCGCGCACGATCTTCTGCTCGACCCAGGCACTCGCGATGCGCTCGGCGCGCATCGGCCCGATACCGGAGACCTCGCGCAGGCGGCCGGGCTCGGCCTCGATGACATCGAACACCTTGTCGCCGAATGCCTTCACGAGCTTCCTGGCGTAGACCGGGCCAATGCCGCGGATCATGCCGGAGGCGAGATACTTCTCGATGCCCTCGGTCGAGGTCGGGGTCGAGCTGCGCAGAAAGCGGGCCTTGAACTGCTGGCCATGGGTGCGGTCGTTGATCCATTCACCCGAGGCCGTGATCCATTCGCCGGCAGAAATCGTGGCGGCGTGCCCGACGGCGGTCACCAGATCGCGATGCCCGCGCGCCTTGACACGCAGAACGCAGAAACCGTTCTCGGCATTGTGGTAGGTGACTCGCTCAACGAGACCTGCCAGGACTTCCTGAGCCGATAAAGCCGGCTGCGGCCTCAGCCCACCATTCACGAGATGCCAAGCTCCGGGGTAATCAATAACGCGTCCAGTACATCATTGCCGCCAACCGCTCCATTGATCACTGAAAACCGTACCTTGATCGGCATCGACATTCCCGTTTCCTGCAGCAATCTGTTGGCCGCTGGAGGATCATAAGCATAGAATTTTGATTCGCGCATTGAGCGCGCGCTCCCCACGAGTCGGCGCCCACTCTCGGTCCTAAAACCGCCGGCTTGTATCCAGAAATATGACACTGCTTTTCAGGAGTGGAGGCCAGGCCTACATACTCTGCTCGTGTCGATAATGGAGAGCATGGATGTCCGACGTGAATGACGCTGGTAACTTCAGGAGCAGCGGCTTTTCCGAGATGTCCGAGGCTAATGGCGATAGTAGCTTCGGAGACAGCAATTTTGCTGAATTTATTACCAGAGAGCGGGAGCGGCTCCGCGCCGAGCGCGAGCAAGTTTTCAATCAGCAGGAAGAGCTGCAGCGCCGGCTCGATGCGATAAACCGGGAGTTTGCGGCTATCGAGGCTTATGAGACGGCGAAGACGGGCAAGGCGGCACGGCAAACGCCGCCCGGCCGTCAACGGCAAGCACGCCGCGGCAGTCGGCGAGAGGCGTTGCTCGAGCTGATCCGGCAAGGCGATGGGCTGTCGCGCGGCGAGCTCCTGGAGCGGATGGGCCTCAAGGGCGACAAGAGCGGCGAGATGTCGGTGTCGAATGCCCTGACCGCTCTGACCAAGAGCAATCAGGTGCGCCGCGAAGGCGGGAAGTATCGCGCCACCCGTAATGAGAGTGAGCCTACCGCGACACCGGATTCCGACATGGGCGATGAACAGCTGGACGGTGCTCTCGGCCCGTTATAAGGCGGCAGATTTACGCAGCCCTTCCGTAATCGTCCTCACCACCTGCGAAGCCGATGTAGAGGATTTCTGCCGCTTTGCCGGCGGCGTGGTGGTGGGAGGCGTCGGCGAGCACCTCCTCGCCGGCCCGAAGGGCGGGGCCGACACGCTCATCCTGACCCCTGAGATGCAGGATGTGGATGAAGCCACCCACGTCTTTTCCCAACTTCCGTGGGAAACGATGTGGATAACTGAGCTTGCCGAGCCATCAATGCGGGACGGGATATTGGTTAATGCCGATTTGCCTAATAAGTAGGCATTGGTCGCCTAAACCATTGAAATTTCATATCTCACGATATCTTAAGAATTCGTTAACGGGACGAAAAATCTCACCACCGCGCCATTCCTGCGGCAGGAATAGATCTGCTGCCGGTAACTGAAGGACCGGAACATCCAAGTCAGCCGTAATCAACGCCGCTACGAAGCTAAACTACCGCATCAAAGCATCGCGATAACCGCACGCCATCTTAAGCATTGCTGTTTTGCCGTCTCAAAATCACAAGCTCATCGGCTTTGCAGCGCAGCTCTGAATAGAAGCTGTTAACCGTAATTTCAGAGCAACGCCGTATGCAATACGGCTATGGACGATGACAATCATATCAAACGTGTCGCGCTGGAAATGATGGAGCAGTTCGGCGATGGCGCGGCGCATATTGCTCGCAAGCTGGCCGAGGTTTCGGACGAGGTGCAGGACGACAGGCTGACCTCTGCCGAGGTATGGCGCGACATTGCTGACGCGATCGAGAAGGCACTCACCGGAAGCGTGACGAATCGGCGTGCAGACGATCGTGGTTGATAAGCCGGGCAGCCCGGCATTCTTCAAAAACTGCCGCCCTGCCTGCGGTCTGTCGAGTGACACCCGGCGCCCTACTATATCGACGCCTAGCGCTTTCTCCTCGATCCGCTCGGCTTGCACCGTCAAGTTGGCGGCTTGCCGTGGCGGGCGAGGTCACGTAGCCGAACGGGATGACAACGCCCTCCCGGCGATGTCGCCGAGTGTGACGGAGCGGCTATCGCGACTGCATACTCGAGACCTGGCTTAGCGCGTTGAGCCTGGTCTCAACGGGGGACCGCACTCGGGTTACAGTTAGAAGATGCCCAGGATCCCACGCAGGCTCAGCGCAAGGATAACGATCTCAACCAGGATCATGAGCGGACGATCTGGAACCAGTTTAGTCATGTATGCAGCGAACGGAGCCGCGACCACACCTCCAATTATGAGCCCGGTTATCATCGGCCACAGCTCAAGCCCAATGGTGAACACGAAGGTTGCTGAAACGGTGGTCGTGACAACGAACTCTGCTGCGTTTGTTGACCCGATCGCATAGCGCACCCTCGTCCCAGTCGCCGCGAGGGTGGAGGCGACAAGCGCACCCCAGCCACCCCCATCGATGGCATCGAGAAATCCGCCAGAGAGGCCGAGAAGCGGGACGTATCTCGGTAGCTTTGGTTCGATCGGCTTCCTCAGACCCTTCCAAAGAAGAAGGGCACCGATCGCAGTGAGATACGCATGTATGAAAGGCCGGACTAGATCACTGGGCAGCTCGGTTAAAACATAGGCACCGATAATGCCGCCGAGTGCGCCAGGGATTGCCGACCGCGCGAAGAGCCTTTTGTCAGTATTACCAAGCCGTCAGTGCGAAAACGCAGACACACCGGTCGTGAATACCTCGGCGGCGTGGACACTGGCACTAGCTACTGCCGGTGTGATGCCGAAGCTCATAAGTACGCTGGTTGAGATGACGCCGTACGCCATCCCAAGTGCGCCGTCCACAATCTGGGCCGCGAATCCGACAGCCACAAAGAGCAGGAGGTCGGCAGTCATTTGGGACGCCTATCCTTCGCAGCCGGTGACCACGGAATCCACGGCGTATGCATAGCAAGCTGAGCAGACGAGCCGCGCCGCCCAGTCGATCGCGGTCAGCTGCTCGCAGCGCTGGGCTCCTGAGCTCGCGTATGTCCCCTATAAGCCGCGCGAATATCCGGACAGCAAGACTCATCACGCGCCGAAGGCCGATATCAGTCGCCCCATCAACACCGGCGGCACTAGCCGTGGTCGCTACGGGAGCGTAGCGCGGACCGCAACGCTGCGTTAAACGGAAGCCAAACGCCGGGCCGCGCTCGGAATTTTGGGCGCCATATCGTATGCTACGCGATTAGCGGCAAAGCTGCCGCAGCCGACGGTTGGGCGCGTGGAGGCAGCGTGGCGAGACGACCGTCAGGGACGACCGATGGCGGCAGAACCCTGGACGAACCCAGGACGCGGCGGCGCGCCGGCCGCGCACCTGGAACCAATGCCGATCGTTCGGCGGAGCCGCTGTATTACTCGGAGCGCTGGGGAGGCATTCCGGTTCCTGGGGTAGAGCCGGATGGCTTCCTGTTCTACCCCGACACACCCGGCGAGTTTGAAGAGCTGGCGACGGCGCAGGAGTGCGCCGCCTTTGCGCGCTGGATGAGGGAGACCGAATCGGCCTCGGGCCTTCGTACCGATGAGTGGTTCGCCGCCATCGCCGGCAAGAGGCCACCCGATGCGAGGGAGTTGCTCAGCGGCGCGGCCTCGTTAACCGGTTATCAGGAATTCTGCCTGCAGCTCGCGATCTATTTTGGGCTCTGTCCGTACCCGAACGAGATCATGCCGGCGCTGCTCAAGCTGGTCTGGGGATTGCGCATGCATCTCACGCAGCTGATCCCGGAGAGGATACGCGGTGGCGGTCGGGCCGCATCTGCCGCGCCTGCCCTTCAGCCGGGGGGCGTGGTGCCCCCCTTCGAGCCGCCGGGCCTGCCGGAAGGGCCGCTGAGCCGGGAGGCGCTGCAGGAGGGGCTATCCCGGGCGCGCGCGGCGGCGGCGGAACGGATGCGGCTGCTGGCGGCCGTGCCGGGCGCGGACACGGCGCGCGAGCTGCAATTCCTCGCCGAATGGCTGTACCGGCACGAAGCCATGCTGCGGGCCATGGCGCCGCTGATGCCGCTGACCCAGGAGGAGATCCAGGAGGCCTTCGCGCGGAACCTGGTGCGCCTGCGCACCGCCGCCGGGTTGACGCAGGGCCAGCTCGCCGAGCGCAGCGGGGTGTCGCAGCCGCAGATTTCGCAGCTGGAGCGCGCCGTCCAGGAACCGCGCCTCTCCACCGTGCTGGCGCTGTCCCAGGCGCTGGGGGTAGAGCCCGCCATCCTGCTGCAGGGGACCACCTCGCTGGGCTGATATTATTTGGCATAACTAAGTAGAAATAGCTGCTTTACAAATTGTTGCGCGGCGAGTCAGGATAGCTCCGTTCTATCGGAGGTTAGCCTGGTGTCCGCCGTTCTCTCCCTCGCCATCATCCTGCAACTGGCCGCCACGCCGGACTGCACGGCGCCGGGAATGCCGCCGGCCAATGTCGCCGCCGTGGCGCGGCAGGAATCCGGGTTTCACCCGTACGCGATCCGCGACGAAACGACGGATCGGTTGCATTACCCGACGTCGCGGGAGGCCGCCGAGGCGCTCGCGGCCCGCCTGACGGCGCAGGGGCACCTGCTGGGCGTCGGTTTAATGCAGCTGACGCCCCCATCGGCATTCGGTCTGTCGATCGCTGAGGCGTTCGACCCCTGCAAGAACATGAAGGCCGGGGCCGAGCTGCTCGCCGCCAACTACAATCTCGAATGGCAGGCGCTGATGCGCGCCCTATCTCGCTACAACTCGGGCAGCCCGACCCGCGCCGAAGCCTATGCCAAGCGCGTCGCCGCCCAGGCGCAGCGCAACGCGCGCATGCCGTCGCTGGCGCGGCAACCCCTTCCCAACCTGTCGACGGGTGCAGCGCCGCCACCGTCGCGCTATGCGCCGCTCGCCGCCAAGCCTCCCTGCGCCCCGACCTGGGACGTCTGGGCAGTCTGCCGGCAGCCGGCGGAACCACCGCGTCAGCAGCGGCCCGAGAACACCGACGCGCCGGCGGTCGAAGCCGCGGCCGACGCGCCGGTCCAGTGCGCGGCTTCCTTTGGGGGAATGCATCATGAGCATCACCGGCCGCATCCTTGTAGTGGCAGGCTCGTTGCTGGCCTTGACGTTACTGTGGCCTGACCTCGCCTTCGCGCAGGCGACCGGCAGCGATCCCTTCACCCAGGCCGTCGAGTGGTTCATTGGCGGCCCGGCGCGCGGTGTCGCGATGCTCGCTATTGCCTGCGTCGCGGTGCTGGCCTGGGTGTTCACTGCCTCGCTGCGTGTGGTCGGCTTTGTGCTCGGCGGCGGCCTGGTGCTCGCCAACATCGACACGATCGTCGGCTGGATGGGATTTTGAGGCTATGGCCGCCGGCTGGCTCCCGGACGAGGACGAGCGTAGCTCTGGGCCGGTCCATCTCGGCGCCACCCGTCCACCGATGGTGCCGGGCCTTGGCATCCCGTTCAGCGCCGCCGTGCCGACGCTCTTGGCGGCGGCCGAGGTGCAGATGGGGGTAACCGGCCTCCAGGGTCTGCTCTACGCGGCAGGCATCGTGCTCGCTGTCACGCTGCCGCTGCGTGTCTGGGTCAGCTTTGACTGGTACGCGGTGGAGTGCCTGATGGCCTGGGCGCGCACCGCCGGTCCCGCGTTCGACAACCGGCGCTGGGGCGGCGCGTCGCTCAGCCATTTCCCACTGCGCCCGGCCGAGCCGCGGGGACTGGTCTGATGCCACACGACTTGAGTCCCTTCGGCGAGCGCTCGGGCCTGCGCTACGTGCGCCATTACGGCCATCTCGCCGAGGATGCCGTGTTGATGGAGGACGGCACGCTCTGCGCGGTGATCGCGGTGCCGGGCCGTCCCTTCGAGCTGGCTGATCCGCGACAGCTCAACGCGCACCACACCGTGCATGCCGCGCTGCTGCGCGCCGTCGCCGATGACGACGTGCAGCTCTATGAGCATCTGGTGCAGCACGACGCGGTGCCCGCCATCGCCGGCGGCGAGCCGCGCCGCATGGGCTACGGCGCCGAGCTGGCGCGCGACTATGCGCACGCCTGTCTCGGGGGCTTGCGCGAGACGAGCTGGTTTCTGACCATTCTGGTGCGCCCACGCTTCGTGGTCGGCGGCTGGCGCGGCGCGCTCGGCATGACGCCCCGGTCGCAGGACATGGAACGCGCCCGCCGGGGCAGCCCGGCGCTCGATCACCGCCGCATGCGGCTCGAGGACCGTGTCAGCGCCGTACTGGCCGCGCTGCCCGCCGCCCGCCGCCTCGGGGTGCGGGTTGCGGCGGACGTCGCCTATTCCGAAATCGCCGAGGCGCACCGGATGGCGCTCTATGCGCGCTGGATGCCGGTGCCGCTGGTGGCGCCGGGCCGCCTCGGCGCGTCGATCTATTCCGACCGCGTGGTCTGCGGCATGGGCGGTTTCGAGGTGCATCTGCCGGGCGGCGGGCGGGCGTATGGCACGATGCAGGGCTTTCGCGTCTATCCCCGCACCTGGCGGGTCGGCATGGCCGATCCGCTGATCGGCCTGCCCTGCCGCTTCTCCCTCACCAATTCCTACCGGTTCCACTCGCGCGCCAAGGCCGGCGACAAGCTCGCCCTGATCGGACGGCGCATGGACAGCGCCGGCGATCGGGCTCACTCGCTGCGCGAGGAGCTGGTCGAGGCGATGGACGCGGTGGATCGCGGCGAGCATGTGATGGGCGAGCATCACTGGAGCCTGGCGGTCCATGTCGATCGCTGGGAAGAGCTGGAGCCGGCGGCGGCGGCGGCGCGCTCGCAGGTCACCGACATGGGGGCGGTGGCGGCGACCGAAGACGTGGCGATGGAGGCGGCATTCTTTGCGCAGGTTCCGGGCAGCCCCGGCTTCCTGCGCGCCCGCGCCGGGGCCGTCTCCTCGGTGGTCTATGCCGCGCTCTCCTCGCTGCACGCCCATCCGACGGGCGAGGCGACGCACCATTGGGGCCGCCCGCTGTTTCGCCTGCGCACCACCGGCGGCACGGCCTACGACCATGGCATGCATCTGCGCGATGTTGGCCACACGCTGCTGATCGGACCGACCGGCGGCGGCAAGACGGTGTGGATCGCTTTTTGCCTGGTGATGCTCGATGCGCTGGTCGGGGCCGAGGGCGGCACACAGATTCTGTTCGATAAGGATGGCGGCAATGAGACCGTCGTCCGCGCGATGGGGGGCCGGTATGTCCGGCTGGCCAAGGGGGAGCATAGCGGCGCGGCGCCGCTGAAGGCGCTGCCGGACGGTGAAGCGGCGCGCGCTTGGCTGCAGGAGTTCGTGGCCGGGCTGATCCTGGCGGATGGACGCGGCGCGCTCACCCCGGAGGATGCGCGCCGCCTCGCCACCGGCATCGCCTTTATCATGCGCCTGCCGCCCGCGATGCGCTCGCTGGCGGGCCTGCGGGAGTTCCTCGGCCACGGTGATCCGCTCGGCGCGGGCGCCCGGCTGGAGCGCTGGTGCCATGGCGGGGCGCTCGGCTGGGCCTTCGACGGCGAGACGGACGGCATCGCGTTCGACGCGCCTCTGGCCGCCGTCGATCCGACCGCGCTGCTCGATCACGAGACGGTGATGCCGCCGCTCGCCGCCTACCTGCTGCACCGTGCCGGGTCGGTCATGGACGGACGGCGCGCCGTCCTCTGGGTCGATGAGTTCCGGGCCTACCTGCCGGATCCGCGGTTCGCGGACGGCTTCGAGGATTTTGCGCTCACCGGGCGCAAGAAGAACTGGGCGCTCTGCATCGCCACGCAGCAGCCCGAGCACATTCTCGATCACCCCACGGGTCCGTCGCTGATCGGGCAGTGCAAGACGCGGGTGCTGTTTCGCAACCCCGATGCGCGGCCCGGCCCCTACCGGCAGGGGCTCGGCTGCACCGAGCGCGAGTTCCAGGCGGTGACGCAGGACATGATGGCCGGGCCGCACTCGGTGCTGATCAAGCGCGAGGACCGCTCGGTCCTGTGCCGCTTCGACCTGTCCGGCCTGCCGCAGCACCTCCCGGTGCTGTCCGGCACGGAGCGCAGCGTCCGGCTGCTGCGCGAGGTGATCGCGCACACCGGCCGCGAAGAGGCGTCCGCCTGGCTTGACGAGTTTCGCCGCCGCCTGCCCGAGGCAGCGGCCTGAGGGGGAGAGAATTATGGTTCGCCTGATAGGGGTAGCCGCGATCGCGCTGCTCGGCACCGCCATGCTCAGCCATCCGGCCGGGGCTATCGTCTGCTCCAACTGCGAGCAGGAGGCGATGGCCGTCCTGCGGCAGATCGATCAGCTGCGGCAATGGAGCTCGCAGCTGAAAGCCATGGCCGACCAGCTGACACAGCTGAAGGACACGCATCGCGTGCTCTCGCACGTCACCTCGCTGGCCGGCGCGAACGGGGTGCTCGGAGGCTTCACCCGCCAGGCTGGGCCGTCCGGCTCAACGCTGCCGCGCCTGATGAACGGCAGCGGCAGCGAATGGGGCACGGCGAACACCCGGCTGCGCGAGGACCGGCTCTACGCGCCGAGCGACACGGACGAATGGTCCACCGAGATGGAGCGCCGCGAGCGGGTGACCGCCAATGCTAAGGCAATGGCGGAGGCGGCCTATACCGATGCCGAGGAGCAGCTGGCCCAGCTCGACACGCTGCAGGCCGAGGTGGAGTCGGCGCCGGACGTGACGGCGGTGACGGCGCAATCCGCCGCCGTGGCGCTGGCGCATCAGCGCCTGAGCGCCAACCAGGCGATGCTGGAGCAGGCGCGACTGCTGCTGACCGCCGACGACCGCGTTACCCAGCAACGCTCCGAGCAGCGCTGGCGGCGCGACCTCGATGCGTGGGTGAGGAAGACCGCCCCGGCGCTGGAGGGCTGGTAACCATGCGTCGGTTTCTCATCGCCTTGTCGCTCCTCGCCGTGCCAGCGTCCGCCCTCGCGCAGACCATCCCCTGGTTCGAGGCGCATCCGGCCGAGCGGAGCGCCGTGCTGAAACGGTGCCGCGACGATCACCGGCTGGGCCGCAGCGCGCTCTGCGCCAACGCCGAGACGGCGGAGACGCGCGTCTACAGGCGCCGCCTCGCGCCGATACCACACGATCCCGATCCGCCGAGCGCGATGGTGCGCGAAGGCGCGCGCCGCGCCTGTGCTCGGCCGCCGTCGGAGCGCGGGCTGCTCGGTATCTGGTGCGGCCGCATCTGATCCGACCGGGGAGGGGGTAGGACGCGATGTACGAGGAGTACGCGCGCTTTACCGACGACCTCACCACGTCGGGGATGGACGAGGTCATCACCGCCGGGATCACCGCCTCGCTCGGCGTGCTGCGCAGCGCGCTGATGCTCTACGTGCTGATCGCCGCCGTGATGGTGATGTACGGGCGGATGAGCGGCTGGGAGGCGGTGCGGCGCGGCGTGCGCGCCATGGCGGTTATTGCGCTGCTGCAGGCCGCGACCTACGGCTCGTATGTGCGCGAGACGTTCTGGGTGACCATCCCTGACAAGGTCGCCAGCTCGCTTTCCGGCAGCCCGACCACGACGACCGCTGCGCAGCGCTTCGACCGCGTCGACCAGGCCGCCTCGAACCTCGTCGCGGTGGCGGACCAGCAGGCGACCGGGCTGTTCAACTTCCGCCCGCAGATCGCCATCACCGTCGCCGAGGCCTGCATGAAGGCCTTCCTCTTCATCTCCTTCGCGCTCTGGCTGGTCTCGCGCATCGCCACCGCGCTGCTGATCGCCGCCGGGCCTTTCTTGTTGATCGCCTTCCTATTCGACGCGACGCGGTCCTGGGTCCTGCAATGGGTCGGCAAGCTGGTCGGCCTCGCCGTCTGGCAGCTCTGCGCCGCGATCCTGGCCGAGATCGTGCTGCGTGGCTCGATGAGTTGGGTGCAGCGCGTCGCCGGCGCCACCGGGATCGGCCTGCCCGAGATGGTCGACGAGTTGTGGAAGGTGGTGATCTGGTTCGGGCTCAACGCGATCGTGATGCTGGGTCTGCCCTATTACGCGGCGATCGGCTCGTCCGCCGCCGCCGGGATCGGCGTGGCCTCGGTCGCCGGATGGGCGCTGGCGGGCAAGGCCGCCACGCTGGGCGCCTCCGCGGCGATGAGCGCGGCGCGGCTCGGCGCCGCCGCTGGGCGGGCCGCCGGACGCGCCGCCGCCAATTCCATCCGCTCCAGCCGCTACGAAAGGTTCTGACCGATGCGCCTGCTCTCTCTGCTGCTCGCGCTGCTTCTGGCGGCCTGCTCGCAGGCCCGAGAAGCGCCGTCCTGCACCGGTTCGCCCTTCGTTCTCAATCCCGGGCTGTGGCAACCCGGTCCCGATGATCTGGCGCCATGACCGCCCTGTTCCGCCCGTCCTCGGTACAGGGCGGGGCCGCCGCGCCCGCTCCACCCGTCACGGCGATCCCCCCCGAAGTGCTTGCTGATCACTATGCGCGCATCGTCGCGGCGCATGGGGAGGAGCTGAAGCGCCATCGCCGACGGGAGCGCGGCGGCCATCTCTTTTCCTTCCTGCATGGCTGCACCACCGTGGCCCTGGCGGTGGCGCTGGCCGCCCTGCTGCCGCTGAAGACGATCGTGCCGGTCTTCGTGCATCAGCACGCGGACGGCTCCTTCACCTCGACGATCAGCCAGTCCGACCTGCCGCGCTCGCTGCAGGAGGCCACGACCCAGGCGACGCTGTGGCTCTATGTGCGCGCCCGCGAGGGGTATTCCTCGGCCAGCTGGCACGAGGATCAGCGCCTCGTCTACATGCTGTCCGACAAGGGCGCGGGCGACGTCTACGAGTCGCTGGTCCACCCGCGCAATCCGGAGAGCCCGGCCCGCAAGTTCGGCACGCGCACCGTGATCCGGCTGGAGCGGGTCTCCGAGCATTTCCCCTGCGCGCATGACAGCTGCCTCGGCCGTGAGCCGGACGCTTATCAGGTCCGGTTCCGGCGCATTGTCCATACCGAAGGCCAGCCGCCTCAGATCCGGCCCTGGGTCGCCACGGTGCGGTTCCACCGGGTCGACCGCATCCCGGCCTGGCAACGCGTCACCTACAACCCGCTCGGCCTGCAAGTGGTCGAGTACCGCGCCGAAGAGGAGGGCGCCCAATGATCCGCCGCATCTTGCTCGCCTCTGTCGCCCTGGTGCCGCTGTGCGGTCCCGCCGCGGCGCTGGAGGAACCCCGTGCCTGTCCGGGCGGGGATGCCCGCGTGCGCTGCGTCGCGGCCAGTCCGAGCCAGGTGGTGCTATTGCGGGCCCGCCCCGGCGCCTCGCTGGTGATCGAGCTGCCCGACGGCGAGCGCGTGCTAGCCGTGCCGGTCAGCGACAACACGCTGATGACGCGCGGGCGGGGCGAGGGTGCGGTCCGCGTCGCTTCCGAAGAGGATGGCGGCGCGACGGTGGACGGCAATCTGTCGGTGGCGGTGCGCGGCAGGGCGGTGGTGGTCAAGCCGCACGGACCGCTCGCGCCGCAGCCCTTCTTCGTGCTGACCGAGCGCGAGGGACGGCAGCATCGCTACGCCTTCGAGCTGCGCGCCGATGCGGAAGGGGAGACGCCGTACTATTACAGCGTGCGGGTGCGCAACATCTTCGCCGAGCAGCAGGCGCGCCGCGCCCGCGCCGCGGAGCAGCAGCGCACGCGGGAGCAGCAGGTCGCCCGCGACCGGCTGGTGCAGGCACAGGCCGCCCCTTGCGCAGCGATTGCCAACGTAAACCGCCGCTATACCGGGCGTGGCGATGCGGCGCTGGCGCCTTCCGAGATCTGCGACGACGGGCGCTCGACCTATCTGCGGTTTCCCGGCGTGCAGCGCATGCCGGCGGTGTTCAGCATCCTGCCCGACGGGCGCGAGGCGGCGGTGAACGTCTCGACCGGTGCCGATGGCTGGGTCACGGTGCATGAGCACTCGCCGATGTTACGGCTGCGCGACGGCGGGCGGGTGCTATGCCTGCTCAATCGCGGCTACGTCGCGGCGGGCCAGAATCCGGGCACCGGTACGGTCTCGCCGGACGTGGTGCGCGCGGCGGTGGCGCCGCCGCCATGAACGGCACGGCTCCTCCCCCCGGCACGCCGCCGGTGCCGCCGCCCTCAGTGAGCGGCGGGCGCACTCCGATGTCGGCGGCCGGCAAGATCGGTGTCGCGCTGGCGGCGCTGGTGCTGCTGGCGGTGCTGTACTGGCTCGGCAGCGCCTCGGGCAGCTCGGCGAAGAACGAGGACGGCATCGGGGCCTCCGCCGGCGCGGCGGGCACGATCCGGCGCATCGCGCCGCTGCCGCCTCCGCCGCCCGAACCGGTACCGGTGGCGATGACCGCACCGGCTCCCGCACCCGTGCCGCGCTCCATCGAGATCGCGCCGCGTCCGCGGGGGCCGCGCACCACGATCCGCCCCGCGCCGGTCATGGGCTATGAGACGCAGGACGGTGCGCGCGGCGATGCGGTGACGCCGGCGGCCACAGTCGGCGAGGGCGGCGCGGAAGATGCGCTGGCGGCGCGGTTGCAGGCGACGCGCACCGATACCGCGAAGGCCCGGCGGCTGCGCGATCCCGAGCTCACCATCACCATGGGCACCATCATCCCCTGCACGCCGCAGCAGCCGCTCAATACCCAGCTCGAGGGCTTCCTGTCCTGCGTCGTGCCGGTCGAGGTGCGCGGCACCACCGGGCGGGTGGTGCTGCTCGATCGCGGCACGCGCATCGTCGGCCAGATCAAGAGCGGCATACGGCACGGGCAGAACCGGGCCTTTGTCCTGTGGACCCGCGTCGAGACGCCGGACGGGGTGATCATCCAGCTCTCCAGTCCGGGGACCGATGCGCTCGGTCAGAACGGGCTCGATGTGGATATCGAGACGAATTTCTGGTCGCGGTTCGGCGGAGCGATCATGCTGAGCTTCATCGACGCGGGCTTGCAGGCGGCGGCGGTCGGCGCGAGCGGGCTGGTCAATCAGGGCGGTTCAAGCAGCAACGTCAGCTTCTACCAGATGCAATCGGGCGGCCGCAGCGCGGCGGCCACGGCGCTGGACTCGACGATCAATATACCGCCTTATGGCACCCGTCCGCAGGGCGAGCCGGCGGCGATCTTCGTAGCCCGCGACTTGCTGTTCGACCAGGTCTATCAGCTGAGGTCGAGCAGATGAGCGCCGCCATTCCGCTGCTGGCGCACGCCATGATGCCGCTGGCCGAGGCCCTGGCCGACCCGTCGGTCGAGGACGTCATGGTCCAGCGCGAGGGCGAAATATGGGTCCGGCGCGGTGCGGCGACGACACGCCATGACGTGACCGGCCTCTCCTTTGCCGATATCGAGGCCATCGCCATCCTGGCCGGGGCGGCGCGTCATCAGGACGTGGGCCGTACCCAGCCGCTGCTCGCCACCGAGCTGCCGACCGGCGAGCGTCTGCAGGCGGCACTGCCGCCCTGCGTGAAACCTGGTACGGCGTCGCTGACCATCCGGCGTGGCTCGACCGAGATGCCCACTCTCGACCAGCTGGCCGCCTCGGGCATCTTCCGCGAGACGCGCCCGCGCCCCGGTGGCCTGTCGCCCCAGGATGAGGCGCTGCTGGCGCTTTATCGCCGCGCCGACTGGGAAGCCTTCCTGCGGGTCTGCGTGAAGGCGCGCAAGACGGTGGCATTTGTCGGCGAGACCGCTTCCGGTAAGACGCATCAGACCAAAGCGCTGGTTGGCGAAATCCCGCGCGACGAACGGATCGTCACCGTCGAGGATACCGATGAGTGGAGCGGCCTGCCGCATCCGAACCGTGTGGCGCTGTTCTATTCGAAGGGCGACCAGGGTGCCGCCCGGGTCGGGCCGAACGAGCTGGTCGAGGCGGCGTTGCGCATGGCACCGCGCTGGCTGCTGGTGCAGGAGCTGCGCGACGGGGCGGCCTTTTCCTTCCTGCGCGCCGTCGCCTCGGGCCATCCCGGCATTACCACCTGGCACGCACCCTCGGCCGCGACCGCCTTCGACCCGCTCGGCCTGATGGTGCGCCAGCATCCGGCCGGCGCGACGCTGCCGAGCGACGACATCCGGCTCCTGTGCCGCAGATTGGTGGATGTGGTGGTGCATTGCGCCCGCGACGGCGGGCGGTTCGGCATCACCGAGGTGTGGTTCAATCTGGCGGAGGAGTGACATGTTTCCAGGCGGCGGACTGCTGGCGTTTCTCAACGGTCGCGTCGGGGCCGGCCTGTTCTTTTTGTTCATCGGCATCGCCGTGTACAGCGTGATCGCCGTGACGGCAGCGGCGGTCTGGAATGAAATCTGCGCGGCGGCCGGGGCGGTGTTCGGCTGGCAGTGAACGGACATCCATCATGCAAGGCCATCATCCCTCAGCCGCCCTGGTCGCGGGCGTCGCGGTGTTGCCGCTGCTGCTCGCGGCCTGGCTCTGCGCTGCCTCGCTGATCTTCTGGCAAGCGCTGCTCGTGATGCAGCCGGTGCATTACGCGGGGCTCGCCTATTCGCCCTGGATGTGGTGGGAAGCGACGCGCTACTGGGCGCAGAGCTCGCTGTTCCGTCAGCTCCTCCTCGTCTCCGCCGGC
Source organism: Alphaproteobacteria bacterium (assembly GCA_050246595.1). Classification (GTDB taxonomy): domain Bacteria; phylum Pseudomonadota; class Alphaproteobacteria; order ATCC43930; family CGMCC-115725; genus DATARH01. The sequence continues at coordinate 58,888 of JBFWVT010000004.1, read as the reverse complement.
GTGCCGGCGCTGCTGATCGCGGGCATTGGCGTGCGCCTGGCCCTGATGGGTAGGCGATCGTTCGGACAGGCGCTCTATGGCACGACGCGCTTTGCGACGCAGCGGGACGGCAGGCGAGTCGGGCTGACCTTCACCGGAACGCCGCGCGGCGACACAATCATCCTGGGCAAGACGCGCGGGTTTCTCGGCCTCGGTCAGCGCTATGTCGGCCTGCCCGGCACCGAGCACGTGTTGCTCGCGGCGAAAACGCGGTCAGGCAAGGGGGTCAGCTTTGTGATGCCTAATGCGTACAGCTGGTCGGAGTCGCTGGTCGTGCTCGACGTAAAGCGCGAGAACTGGGACGCCACGGCGGGCCATCGGCGGCGCATGGGCCAGGAGGTGTTTCTGTTTCAGCCGCTGGCCGAGGACGGGCGCACTCATTGCTGGAACCCGCTCGGCGATATAGACGCCTCGCAGCCGGACTACGTCTCGAAGCTTCAGCGCCGCGCATACGATATTTTTCCGGAGGTTCAGGGCCGCGAGAAGTTCTGGCAGGACGGCGCGCGTACCGCCTTTCTCGGCATCGCGGTGCTGCTCGCCGAGACGCCGGACGAGACCCTGAACCCGCACGCCGTGTTCCGCTGGTTCGCCCGGGGCGATGCGGCGGCCGAGCTGGCCCGCCGGATCGAGGGCCGGCGCAAGACGGGTAACCCGTACAGCCAAACCTGCGTCGATCTGATCTCCGACTACCTCACCGGCACGGAAGAGGTGGTCAAGGGCGTGCGCAAGCATGTCACCGCCACCATGGGCCTGTGGTTCAATCCAAAGATCGCCGCCGCCACGTCGCGCTCCGACTTCGACCTGAAACAGCTGCGCCGCCGCAGGATGAGCGTCTATGTCGCGGTAATGCCCGCCGATCTCGGCCAGCTCGGCGTGCTGCTGCGCCTGTTCTTCACCCAGCTTTTCGAGGCCAACACGGACGTGTTGCCGGAGCAGGACAACACAATCCATCATAAATGCCACGTGCTGCTCGACGAGTTCACCTCGATTCCCGCCATGCGGCCGCTGGCAAAGGCGGCGGGCTTCGCAGCGGGCTTCGGCCTGCGCTTTTCGTTCGTCGTGCAGTCGAAAAACCAGGTGCGCGAGGAATACAAGGGTCAGGGCGAGGCCAGCTTGCTGGAGAATGTCGGCGCGGAGATCATCTTCGGCACCAATGATCCGCAATTGTGCAAAGAAGCGAGCGAGCGGGCGGGCTACGACACGGTGGAGGCGCTCAGCCGCTCAACGCCGCGCTGGATGGCGTGGCTCAGGCCGGATCGACAGAGTGAGACGGCGAGCCTTCAAAAGCGCGCGCTGCTCCTGCCCCAGGAAGTGGCCCGCATGCCCGCTTGCCAGGAACTCGTATTCCGATCGTCCGTCCCGGCATTCCTGCTCAACAAGCTGCGTTGGTATGACGATCCGGCTTTCGCGCGGCTGAGACGGCGGCCCCCGTCGGTGCCGGTGGTGAGCTATCAGCTCGCGCGCGATGACGGCACGGTGGTGATCCCGGTGCCAGAGAGTCAGCAGCCGAAGATCAGGATGCGGCAGGAGACTGCCCCGACGGCGCCGTAGGGGCCCAAAGGATATTCATGGCGCGATCTCCGTGCGTGTGGGTGAGCGGGCAACGCGGTACCTGATGAATCGGCGGCGCGCCCTGCTCCAACTTGGAGGCACGCTGCGCATCTACTTCCTGTTCGCCTATCACTATGCGCTGCTGAACCTGTGTCGCTTCACGGAATGTCACTATCCCGGGCTCGTGATCCTGGATCTCTTCCCGGACATTGCAAAGGGCAAGACGATGCGCGACCGCGTCGGCCTGGTGCTGGAGCCATTCGTTTTTCTGGCGGCGGACCCGGGGATCACGCCGATTCAGGTCATCGCGACGAGGCGCGACTTCGGTGAGAATCCCGGTATGAACGTCATCCACCTGCGGCATACCTGGGGGTAGCCATCTTGTCTCCACTTATGGCCTGGCCGGTTGCGCCGGGGCAGGCGGCGGATCCTTGAACAGGGCGAAAATCGACGGATCGCCTCGATAGATAGCCGCGCCACCCAGCACAATGAGCGCAAAAAGGAATGACGCCACCACGCCGATAAAGAGGTTCGGAAGCCAAGTTGCGCGGAACGAGGTGGCGCGCTCGACCCGCGCCTCGACAATTTCCATCCTCGCGACCAGGGCATCGCGCAGCGCGCTCGCCCGCGCCTCCTCGATCTGCGGGAGCATGTAGGCGGTGGCGGCGTCGGCGAAAAAAGTCACTGCCGTGTCGCGGATCTCGATCAGGCGGCTCTCAGGCAGATCGGCGGTCCACTCGTCCGCTTCCTCCGGCGTCGGCGGACGCCCGCGCCGCTGCTCGAAGTGGGCGGCCCAGTCGTACTTGCTGGCTGCATAAGAGGCATAGGCCAGCAGTGCGATTTCACGGGTGGTGGTCTCGTCCTGCAGGAAATAGGCGAAGACCTCGCGATCCGTCGCGGGCATTACTTCTTGAGGATGCGCCTCGTGGCGCCGTCACGGCCGAGCAGACCAGTGGCGCGGTTGGCCTTGGACAGCGCCGAGGCGACCCGGGCCGTGCGCCCTTCGCGCAGCACGGTGGCGGCTCCTTTGATAGGCTTGGCCGCGGTCACGAATTTCCCGGCCTGCGTGGAGCGATACGGCGTGTCTTTGCTGTCCCGGGAGTTCATCTCAGGTTCTCCTCAACCGGCATCCTAACCAAGCATATATGGGGCGCAAACGCCCGTCAGTGGCGGATAACTGCGGCATGGCGGGGAAGAGGCGATGATGATCGAGAAAGAAAAGGCCGACCTCGTGCTTTATCTCCGCGTCGGTCCACGCGTCGTCCGGTGCCAGCGCCCCGCCCGAATGGTCGACGTGTTTTGTCGAGCACCTCTGCCATGATAATCGCGAGGAATAGAGAGAGAAGAGAATAACAATAGAATGTCAAAGCAGTACAGAACCTCGGATTTGATTCAAGGAAAGGTGCTCGCCGCATTACCGTGGGAGGGCGGGTGCAAGACCGAGGCGGTAGCGCGCTACGCCTCCCTTGACGAAGACACCGTGCGCTGCGCGCTGGAGGACCTGGTCAGGCGCCGCATGGTGACGATCGACGATCGTAACTACTGGCGGGAAAAGCCGTTGGATTGATGCCGAACCGGATCTTTCCAGGTGTGCCTATCGTCTCCTCGGATAGGTATGCTCTACCGGTACACCCCAGGGGCGACGCATGAAATTCATCACGGCTTCGTAGGAGGGGTCACCTGACGATTTGCTCAAAACTGCACGCTAAGCCGAAAACCAAACGAATTCAGCGCGTTTCATAAACATCCGTTTGCGAATAGATTCCGATTATTACGGGTTTCTGCCGATTTTGGTTTTCAAAATCCCCTTTCAAAACTGACTTCAAAGGCAACTGGGATTTGGAACGGCAGGCGTTCTCAGGAGTCTCCCCTTATCGTGCAGTTTTGAGCAAATCGGCAAGTGACCCCACCATGGTCCCATCGTCTTCGGCATCGCCGAACTGATTGAAAGGAAACTGATCTAGGTTTTCTGAAGCCTGAAGCGATCTTGACCTGATCGAGGCTGACGAGGCATTTGCGACGCAGGCCTGTGCGGTCGGCAAGGATCTCGGCTTCGAGCGCGACAAGCTCAACGTCAATGGCGGCGCGATCGCGCTCGGCCACCCGATCGGCGCTTCGGGGGCGCGGGTCCTCGTGACGCTGCTCTACAAGATGCAGAAGCGCGACGCGAAAAGGGTCTCGCGACGCTGTGCATCGGTGGCGGCATGGGAATCGCGATGTGCCTCGCGCGCGATTAGCGCGTTATCGCCGCCTCAGTCTGGCGGCGCCGTGATCGTCACGGCCGGGCTTGACCCGGCTATGACGATTTGGCTGAGGGGCGGGTTGTTAATGGGGCCCGCCATCTCCGTGCCCCCCGCCTCCGTACCCGCCGCCTCCGTACCCGCCGTGCGGTCCCTCATGCCGCTCGCGATGTCGCTCGGCATTCAGGTGCTGCTGTGCGCCCCAGGCACCAAAAAAGTCGCCGTGACGCAGCGCCTCGTCGCGCGCGGCGCGGTCGTGCGACCTGTGATGCTCCCGCTCGGCGGCCCTGTGATCTCGCTCGTGCTGGACGTAGCCGGAGTGGTCCCCGCCGTGCCTGTCCTGGGCGAGCGCCGACGCAGTGCCGCCGCCGAGGGCAAGAGCAAATGTCGCCGCGAGCACGGGTGCCAGCAGACCAAGACGCATGCGTGACATCGGAAATCTCCTAAGAGAAGTGGAGTCTTTGTGAGGAGATAAACGAGCCAGCTTGCACAGTCATTCCCGGCTGGTAACCACAATTGCGCTATCCCGCATCCCGATTCCGGTGAACGAGACGGTCAAAGAAGCCTCGAGTACAGCGGATTACCGGGCCTGCGCAAGCCGACATTTATCAGATGCTCGTTAGGTTTGAGCCTGGATCCGCTCAATGTACATTCTAGACTGCCCCTTATCTGGTGCTGTGCCGCTTAATTAGTATTTATTTCCGTTACGGCGTAGGCCCGCTCTGCCGCGATCAGAAGCATAGCGTCACCTTGGTGTCGCTTAGCCCGGGCCCGCCGTCACATGCAGCTGCAGCCCGGCCCGCTTCTGCAGATAGCCGATGACATTGAATAGGTTGCGCGCCTGCGGATTGCCGCGCGGCCCGAACATGCGGATCAGGCTTTTCGGCTGCGTGCCGGTCGCCTCGCCGAGCTTCTCGAAGCCGATCGTCGCCTTGATATAGTCGCGCAGGATCGCTTTGCCGGTATCGACATCGCCGGCGAGCATCGTGTCGATCCCTTCGCGTAGTAGCGCTTCAGCATAGGTCGGGTCCTCGGCGACTTGCCGGTGCACCAGGTCTCTAAAGCTTCGTGTCAGTGCCATCTTCGCCTCCATCACCGCGGCCGCTTGCGCCGCCGGTAATCCGCCCACATCGCAATCGCCGCATCGATGTCCCGCTGCTGGCGCTTTTTCGTGCCACCGGTCAGCAGGATCACGAGCGTCTCGCCGTCCCGCCCGAAATAAACCCGGTACCCGGGCCCGAAATTGATCCGGTACTCGAGCACCCCCTCCCCGACGCCCTTCACATTCGAGGTATTACCCTGCTCGAGCCGCGCGATCGCCACGGTCACCTTTGCCCGGGCCGCCGGATCGAGCGAGCCGAACCAGCCCTCGAAAGGGCTGCGCCCGTCAGGTGCGAGATAGTAACGGATTTCGAGCACAGACCGTAAGGTAACATAAATGTTACCACGTAGTCAATTAAGATTTACATACTGATCTTGCTGATCTTAGGTCGCCCTGCCGGCCGTGCTCGTTGCTGCCCCGGAAGCGCCGATCATCATCTTGTATAGGCTAGGGGGGTATCCCATCTCTGACTAATGGCCCATACAGTTCGAGAAAAACAGAAGCTGCTGGCGAGGGTTCGCCGCCTTCGCGGACAGCTCGAAGCAATTGAGCGGGCGCTTGAGGCCGAAGCTCGTTGCGGTGAAATCCTTAACCTCGTGGCGTCTGTGCGTGGGGCCGTGAACGGGCTTACAGCCGAATTGATCGAAGATCACATCCGCGAGCATGTCATGAATGCTGCGAACGAACCTGCTAGGGAGAAAGGCGCAATCGAATTGATCGATGTTGTGAAGATGTATTTGAAATGAGCATATTGCAGGACGAAGCCCCGCCCGCGGGCGGTCATGAGCATGTGTTTCTTGACAAAAGCCATGAGCGCAACGAGCGCCGTACATGGTTCGTGATCGCGCTTACCACCACCATGATGGTGGTGGAGATCGTGGCCGGCACGATTTACGGCTCCATGGCTCTGGTCGCCGATGGTTGGCATATGTCAACGCACGCGGCAGCCATGCTGATCGCAGCCCTTGCCTATTTCTACGCCCGCCGAAATGCACGAAACCGCCGTTTCACCTTTGGCACCGGCAAGCTGGGCGATATCGCCGGATTTGCGAGCGCAATTGTTCTCGCACTGATTGCGCTGCTAATCGGATGGGAGAGTTTTTTACGTCTGCGTGCGCCTATAGCAATCGATTTTCCTCAGGCAATCACCGTTGCCGTTATCGGATTGGCGGTTAATATTATCAGCGCATGGCTGCTGCGCGGTGATCATGATCATGGCCATGAACACCATGCCGATCACGATCATCACGACAACAATCTGCGCGCAGCTTACCTGCATGTCTTGGCCGACGCACTGACCTCTGTGCTGGCGATCGTCGCGCTTGCGGCAGGAAGTATTTACGGCTGGATATGGCTCGATCCGGTTATGGGAATGATCGGTGCGATTGTGATCGCCCGTTGGTCGTGGGGCCTCATCCGCGATGCGGGTGGCGTGCTGCTCGATTATGTGCCGCCGGATGAGGAGTTGCCTGATGAAATCAGGACAGCAATCGAAAACGGCAGCGAGTCAATAACGGATCTACACGTATGGCAGCTTGGCCCCGGTCATCACGGCGCGATCGTGTCGATTGCCTCGGGTGACCCGAAGCCACCGTCGCATTATCGGCAGAAACTCGCCCACATCCATGACCTCTCGCATGTGACTATCGAGGTAGAACCCCTCACAATTCAAAAATGATGTGGCAAGAGACCCTTCTGTCGAGATTTTAATAAAGGTATTTCAGTAACTCCGTTCGCAGAACGTCCCGCTAATCAACTTATCCGTTCTGAGGAAATTGCTCAAGAAAGCGCCCCAATTTGCATGATGAAAATTGTCAGATGATTATTCGCCGTTCCAGCACTAACGATTGCTCTATTTAGAATTTTTGGGCGATCCGTGTCGCGTTGTATCCCGCCGCATCGAATGCATCTTGTAGCTGTGCGTCCTGCACCTTCGAGGGGTCGAAACGAACCTGGACGCACTTGCGCCATAGCCTAGCTTTCACCGTCTGAACGCCGGGAAGTGCGGTCAGCGCCTGGCGGATCCTGTCCGCACAACCGTCGCACACCATCGATGGTACCGAAAACTCGAGGTCACAAAGCGGGCCGGTATCGCGCGCCATCTTTCGCACCATGCCCCCCTTTAGAGCAACGCGACAAAGACGTTGGCGTAATAAACGCTGACGACCAGGAGAGCCACACCGCTCGCAATCTGGATCGCGCGACCGGCCAATCCGAGCCGGGTTAGTCCTGTGACCGCGCTGCCGGCCATGCCCGCCAGCAAGAATGGTAAGCCGCGCCCGAGACCAAAGATGAGGGCGAGCAGGATGGCCTGCTCTGGTCTCCCCACGGCGGCAGCAATCGTCAGCAGCAGAAGAAAGGGAGCGACAGACGTGCCGAGGCTGAACACGATCCCGTAAGCAAATGATCCGACCACCCCCGGTCGGCGCCAAGCGGTGAGGCGATCGATCGGCATGCGCGGCCACCACAGGGCAAGCGCCGCCGCGAGCAACGAGAGAACCGCCATCCCGAGCGCCCAATGGCGACCGAATGACTCGGTTGCGAGCGCCCCGAGCCGCCCTGCTACCCCGCCCAAGGCGGTAAGGCTGACCACGATGCCCGCGAAGAATGCCGCCGAGACCTGTAGCCCGCCATATCGAGCGCTGACTTGGGAGGCTCCTGCCATACCCGCGACGCCGAGACCCATTGGCAGCGTGCATGGACACACCGCGCTCGCCAGAATGCCGCCGATGAAGGTTATCCCGAGAGCCGTCAGCGGGTTGTGAGCCAACCCGGAACTCAGCGGTTGCAAGAACTGCTCAAGTATCACGGGATCTCCCTCGGAGTTCCGGCCTTATAGCCGAGCCTGTCAATCGCGGCGACGATCCGACCGGGAATTTGTCCGTCGCCGAAATAGGTGACTGTTGCGGCCCGCTTCTCCAGGCTCACTTCCACCTGAAGCACGCCGGCAAGGGATTTCACCGTGTTCTTTATCGTCCCGGCGCACACGAAACACGCCATCCCCTCGACAGGGATTTCGACCGTGTGCAGGGAAGATTTCGTTTCGGATGCGGGGACGGGCGTGGCTTCCGCCGCAAGTAGCCGGCCCGAGATACCCGCGAGGACCACCAGAGACGCGAAGACCGTAAGCGGCCGGATACGCAGCAACCGCCACAGATGACCAGGGTGTCTCATCGTCCCGAATCCTTTTCGGCTCAGGCAGCCTGTGGCGCGGTGCTCGTAACCGGCTGGCCGACGCTTTGGATTGCGTCCGTAAAGAGGCGCGGGCTGCCCCACAGCGAGTTGATGAAGATCGCCGTCACGCTCACGGCCATCGCCATCATCGCCCACACCGGGTAGATCAACCCGGTCGCCGCGATCGGTATGCCGACGACATTGAACAGAAAGGCCAGCGTGATGTTCTGGACCATCTTCACATAGCTGCGCTGGCTGATCTCTCGGGCAACCGGCACCGCCGTCAGCCGGTTCGAGAGAATGATGATATCCGCCGATTCAATCGCGATGTCGGTGCCGCCGCCCATGGCGATGCCGACATCAGCCTGCATGAGCGCCGGGGCATCGTTGATGCCGTCGCCGACCATAGCGACGGGGGAATGCTCCTGGAGCTTTCGGATCATCCCGGCCTTGTCCTGGGGTAGCACGCCGGCATGGACTTTCTCGATCCCCGCCTCGCGGGCGATGCGCCGCGCCGCGCGTTCATTGTCGCCGGTCACGAGAATCGTCTTGATGCCGCTCCTGCGCAGGGCGGCGACAACCTGGGCCGCATCTGACCGCAGCGCGTCGCCGAGGGCGAGGACGCCGATAGCACGACCGTCGCGCGCTACTGCGATGACGGTTCGCCCGGCGATTTCGAAAGTTTCAATACGCTCTTGCAACCGCGAGAGATCGACGCCGCGGCCAGTCAGGAAACGCGGACTGCCGACCAGAACCTCTTTCTCGCCGATGCGTGCCACGATCCCTTCTCCGGGATGAGCACCGAACGCCTCGACCCCCGGGAGAGCGGCGCTGTGCTCAAAAGCCGTCTTCACAACCGCTTGCGCGAGTGGATGTTCGGACGAGGCTTCGGCGGCAGCGGCGAGTGCCAGAAGTTCGATCTCGCTCACATCCATCGTCTCGATTTCGCGGACCTTGGGCTGGCCTTCCGTCAGCGTGCCGGTCTTGTCGAATACGATCTGCTTGACGAGCCGGAAGCCCTGGAACGCTTCACCGGTTCGCATCAGAATGCCGTGCTCGGCTGCCTGACCCGCACCGCGCACAATCGACAGCGGCGCAGAGATTCCGATCGCGCACGGGTAGCCCATCACGAGCACACTCAGGCCGGCGAAGACCGCCCGTTCGAGATCGACTTGTCCGGTCACAAGCCAGGAGCCAGCCAACCAGCAGATCACGGCCAGCACCGCGATCGCCAAGACAGCCGGGGTGTAGACGCGCAGCACCCGATCGACCAGATGGAGCAGGCCGGGCTTGAGCGCGCGTGCATCCTCCACATGGCGGACGATCTGGTGCAGGAAACTCTCGTCCCCGATCGCCGTGACCCTGATCAGCAGGGCGCCGGTGCCGTTGATGGAGCCGCCGATCACGGCATCACCTTCGGCCTTTGCAACAGGCAACGATTCACCCGTCACGAGCGATTGATCGACACCCGAATGCCCGCCGACCACCCTGCCGTCCACCGGGATGCGCTCGCCGGGGCGAACCCGCACCAGATCGCCCACCCCGACTTGTTCGATTGGTAGTTCGACCTCTTTATCACCACGCACAACGCGCGCCGTCTCGGGTTGCAGATCGAGCAGCCGCTTCACCGCTTGCGAGCTTCGCGTCTTGACGATCAGCGACAGCCACTCGGAAAAGATGTGGTAGGTGCCGACCATGACGGAGACGGCGAAGAATGGAGCGGTCGGATAGTCGGGCCGGTCGAGGAAGAGGCCGATAATGCCCCCGGCGATCCCGGCGAAGGCCCCCATCTCCAATAGCACATGCTGGTTGAGAATGCCGCGTCGTAGTGCCTGGGCGGCCATATAAAGGATATGCCGCCCGACACCGAAGACGAGTGCGACCGCCAACCCGCCGACGACCCACGGCGCGGCTTCTGTCAGATAACCTTGCAGGTTCAGGTAAAGCAGGGTGAGCGCCATAACGGCCAAGGCGCCGGCCCCTCCGATAGCAGTCCATAGACCCTTCGGCTTCAAAACCAGAAACACGAGCGCGCCCAGGCTCAGACAGACGATTGCCGGCAGCAGGCCGATCCAGCTTTCCGCTGGATTGGCGATGATCGGTATGGACGCGACACTGAGTGCAACGGCGACCACGAACCTGTTGCCCTCGCGGACGAGATCGCGTTCTTCGTCCTCGAACGGCCGCAGCTTGCGTGGATCGTGGATCGTGTACCCAATGTCGCGGAGTGTGCCGAGCAGTTCCTCCGGGCGCACGACCGTCGGGTCGTATTCGACAAGCGCCTGTTCATGGGTGAGGCTCACCGCGACTTTATCGACACCAGCCAGGCGTCCCAGCGCCTTTTCGATGGTGCCCGTACATAGCGAACAATGAAGTCCGCCGATGCGGGCGCGGATTTTTCGCCGGTCCGGGCGGGTTGACGGTTCTTCGCTCCATAGCTGGAGACGGCCGAGGTCAGTGGCGGCGATGCTCATACGAGATCAATCCTGTACGGATGATTACGGTTGTGACGATTGCGGCCCGACGACCCGAAAGCCCGGTTTCTCGATCGCAATAACGAGGCGATCTTCGTCGATCGCATTTGGGTCGTAGAGTATGCGGGCCTGGCGATCGGCGAAGGAGACCGTCGCCATCTGCACACCAGGTTGGCGTTCAAGCAGGGTTTTAATCGTCGAAGCGCACCCGTTGCAGTGCATCCCTTCGATCGAGAATGTGGCGGTTATCATCGGTTGCTCCGCTGCGTTGTGTTGCTGGTCTCTTACGACCTTAGATTGGTGCGCGGCTCGCATCGCTATGGCTTCCATAATCGAGCAGCATTGCAGCGCACCTTGACCCGGACAGGCGGCGATCAGCGTTTCGAGCGCGGCGTCGATTTCCTCAAGCTGTTCGATCTTGCGGCGGACCTCCTGCTGCTTCGCCACCGCCTGTCGCTGGACAGCCGAACAGTCAGTGTCCGGATCGGCCCGGAGCGCGAGCAATTCCTTGATCTCGGTCAGCGAGAAGCCGATCTGCTGCGCCTCCTTGATGAACCGGATGCGCGCGATCTGATCGGACGAATAGACCCGGTAGCTTTCGCCTTTCGGCGGACGCTCGATCAGACCGCGCCGCTCGTAGAAGCGCACCGTCTCGATATTGACGCCCGCTTCCCGTGCGGCTCTTGCGATGGTGAGTGCCGGCATCTCTGAACCTTCCGGCTCCCAATGTGGGGTCCGTACTATAGTCCAGAGTCAAGGGCCGAATTATGCGGGCCGCGCTTCCGGCATGATCTTCACGGCGACGACCGCGGTTATGAGGCCCACAAGCCATCAATTCAATTGCCGTCGGCTCATCATTCCCACCTCGCTCATGGAGCGTCATCATCTGCTCATAGACTCTCTTGCGTCACAGCCTTGACCTTCTCGTAAGGGTCGCCATCCTGGTGGAGTGATCTGAGCGGAGCTTTGCCGAACACCTACGCGAGGTGCGGAAGCCGGTGGAAACCCGGCACGGTCGCGCCACTGTAATCGGCCCGCCGCATCAGCGGTCCGCCGAGAGTCAGACCCCGCCTCGCGATTGTGAAACCTCTAACGGGACGCGCAATCCCGAGGAGTTCAACCGTGATGCCATCGCTCGCGACTTCCTTCGGCCGGTCACTTCGGCGAGCGGCGCTCGCCGCCCTGCCCTTTCTCGGCAGCACCGCTCTCGCGGAGGAGATTCCGCAACCCACGTCCGGAAGTACGCCAGCGGCCGAAAACGCAGGCGACCAACCGCTACTCGGCGATTGGGGTGGCTTGCGGAGCGCGCTCGCGTCATACGGCCTGACTTTTGGTGTTAGCGAGACCAGCGAGGTACTCGGCAACCTGACTGGCGGGTTCCGTCGCGGCGCGATCTATGAGGGGCTGGCCGACGCCAATCTGCAATGGGATCTGCAAACCGCATTCAAATGGCCGGGCGTGGCTTTTGTGCGGGCCTTCCAGATTCACGGACGCGGACTGAGCATCGATAATATTGGCAACCTCATGACGGCCAGCTCGATCGAGGCACTGCCGTCAACACGTCTGTTCGAGCTGTGGTACGAGCACTATGTGAGCGACAAGGTACAGGTCAAAATTGGCCAGCAAGCTGCCGACCAGGAGTTTCTCGTATCGACCACCTCCAGGCTATTTATCAACGCGACGTTCGGCTTTCCGACCTTGCCGGCAGCCGACTTGCCTTCGGGGGGACCGGCTTATCCGCTCGGCACTCCGGCCGTGCGGCTGCAGCTCAATCCCAGCGACGAACTCGTTCTGCTGGCTGCGGTCTTCAATGGCGATCCGTCCGGACCAGGAACAGTGGCGCCGCAGGCGCGTAATGCGTCCGGCATCGCTTTCCGCACCGATGACGGCCTGCTGGCCTTTTTCGAGGCCCAGTACAATCCGGATTCTTCGCCGCAGAATGGCACCTTCAAGATCGGTACCTGGTTTCATTCCGGACGTTTTGCCAACCAGCGTTTCGATACAACGGGGCAATCGCTGGCAAGCCCCCTCTCGACCGGTGTCGCGCGGCGGATCGACAAAAATTATAGCCTTTACGGGGTGATTGATCAGCCATTGTGGCAAGCAAGCGAGGCGGATAGCAGCCTTGCCGGCTTTCTGCGGGTGATGGGCGCTCCGGGCGACCGCAACCTGGTCGATTTCTATTTCGATACCGGGCTTGCCTATAAGGGCCCGTTCGGGCGCACTGACGACACGGTCGGCGTCGGTTTCGCCTATGCACGGATCGGCAGTGCCGCGCGCTCTCTCGATCGCGATCGGGCCGCGATAACGCCGGGTTATCCGGTGCGTTCACGCGAAATGCTGCTGGAGGTCAGCTACCAATCCCAGCTGATGCCGTGGTGGCAGCTGCAGCCGACTTTCCAATATGTCTTTAATCCAGGCGGCGGCCTTCCCAACCCCAACGCGCCGGGCCGCACGATCAGCAATGCCGCTATCCTGGGATTGCGAACGAAGGTTACGTTTTAGGCCATACCGAACTGGCTCTCAGGCTCGGCTATTCGGTTGGCCGGTCAACCAACTCCTCAATTTGCCAAGCTCAGAAGATTGAACCTTTCCGGCATTTCAGGCGCTTGAGCCTAGAATCTATGGCTGATGCCGGCCGCTATAAAGGGTCGCGGTGATGTTTCCCCTGTTACGCCTGTTCCCATACTGAGATCGAGTTGTGTGTTTTTGCCGATAATGTAAGCCACACCAACGTCAAAGATCACCGACGTCTTGCCGCGGTACGACTCTGGAGCCTGAACCCCCATATCGACGAACACCTCGAAGGTTTTGCTCGGGTGGTAACTCAATGTTGTCGCGAATAGCCCGGCCATATAGCGCGGACTGTTCGGCTCTTCTTGATAAGCAGCAACGCCGATATTGGGATTGAGCGACCATTTCGGTGCGAAATCCCAGTCGGCGACCAAGCGGAAGTCGCCTGTTGTCTGCGTGCTCCGGAAACGTCCCGAGCCCGAAGGCGGAAAAACCCGGAGGATCGCTCCCACAGATGGGCGCTCAACGCCTTCCGCCTCGATGAACTGGTATTTAAGCCCTAGCGATGCGGGTGCAAAACCCGTGAAGTGACGTTTGCCTTGGTCAGGATCGTGTAATTTCATCCATGTGAAAGTTTCGCTTTCCAGGCGAGCTTCTAATTTCTCGGTGATCCCCAGTCTTAGTAAAGTCGGGATGAAATTGGTCACATCATGGCTTGAGGAATCCTTGTGATACTCTCGTTGAATCCCGGTCTCGATCTGAAAACGACCTGTCCCAACAACATTGCTGCTTTCGGCGAAGCCTGGACGGTCGGTATTGATGTAATCGTTCTGGTCCGCCTCTTCAGGCTGGGTCTGTGCAACTGTCGCAAAGGGCAACAACCCTGCGAAGATCAGAGCTGACAGAAGCGGCCTTGCCCCATAGGATGTTCCTCTTCGGCATATCACATACGTCTCGGCCCTGCCCCTTGTTTTTGGCATCTTGTGCCCTACACTGGACATTGTTGTTCCAAATCGTACCAGAAGGCCCGGCGCTGGCAGGCGAGGCCAGCGCCAGCACCTGCCCTGGCTAGTTCATGCATCTTGCTCCGGCTCGCCCGGCTGGATAAGGGCTCTCACAACTCCCGTTCCCTGCGCCGGGCGCGGCCCTCAAGCTCAGCCACGCGTCCGTTGCAGGAGGCGCTAAGCGCTGCAAGCTGGGCGGGGCTGTCGATCATCTCCCGTATTCGACCGACATTTTGATTGAACTGCTGGATTAGCTGGGCACTCACGCCCAGAAGCCCCGCTTCCATCGCCCGTCTTGCCGAATCTTCATCCGTTGCTCGCTGCGCCTTCAGCTGCTCCAGTTTTCGGGCAACCGCTTCCTCCTGCCCCTGAAGAAATTCCCGAATGGCTTCGCGCACAAACCGGTAATGGTCCGCCTCATGCGCTAGCAGAGCGGATTTGACGCAGGATTCCGACGCCGCTTCAGGCGTGAGAATGACCCGCCGACGCGTCACACCAAAACCGAAGACAACCCTTTTCGGCGCATCGCAGTAACCCCCAGGCGCCGGCACCAGGCGATGCACCGGCGCGACGTTACTGTCCATCACATACCGCACCGCCATGAGCGGATGCGGCGCGTCGCCGCGAATGACGGTTGAAAGCTGCGCGATCTTTTCCGCCGGTGCGATCTCTTCCTGAATATCCTCGACCGATAGCGGCTGAAGCTGCAGATCGGTCGGAGGAAGCTCACCGCACGGAGATGCTGCAAAAGCGCTTGGCGCCGCTATTACTAATCCGAGCGGCAAATAAGTAGCATTTTCCGGTTGCCCGGCTATATGACCGGCATGGCAATCGAACGGGATTTTCGCAAGCTGACCCCGGCGACGCAGGCGGAGTTGCGCCGTGTTGCGGTGACAATGGTAAGAGCGGGCCGGACGCGGATCGAAGCGGCCGAAGCGGTGGGCGTGAACCGGCGGTTTGTCGGCCGGTGGGTCCAGGCAGTTGAGCAGGCCGGCGAGGCGGCGTTGGCGGGAGGGCGGCGGGGTCGTCGCCCGGGCGAGCAGAAGGCGCTGAGCGCGGCGCAGGAAGAAGGGCTGCGCAGCCTTATCATCCGGGGGTGTCCCGACCGGTTCGGTCTGTCGTTTGCGCTGTGGACGCGCCAAGCGGTGCGGGCGCTGATCGCGCGCGAGACCGGGGTCTGGCTGACGCTGCCGGTGGTTGGCCGTTATCTGCGAGCCTGGGGATTCACCGCGCAGCGGCCGATGCGCCGCGCCACCGAACGGCGGGATGCAGCGGTCCGGGAATGGCTGGAGAACATCTATCCGGACATCGCCCGCAGGGCCAAGACGCAGGGCTGTGAAATCCAGTGGGCCGACGAGACCGGCCTGTCTAACCAAGCCAATTATGGCCGCAGCTTTGCCCCAAAAGGGCAGACCCCGATCCTGCGGCGACCGGCCCGGCGCTTCTCGCAGTCGATGATCTCGAGCCTGACCAACCAGGGCAAGCTGCGCTTCATGATCTACGAGGGCGCCCTCAACACGACGATCTTTCTCAATTTCCTGCGCCGTCTGGTCCGCGAGGCGGGGCGCAAGCTGTTCGTGATCGTCGACAATCTGCCGGTCCACCGCGCGCGCCGGGTCACCGCCTGGGTGCAAGACAATGCCGACCGGATCGAGCTCTTCTATCTGCCGCCCTATGCCCCCGAGCACAATCCGGACGAATTCCTCAATAATGATCTCAAGCAGGCGATGGCGCGCCGTCGCACGCCAAAGGACAAGGCTGCGCTCAAGTCCAGCCTGACCTCCTACATGCGCAGTCTGCAATGCTGTCCCGCCAAGGTGCGCGCTTTCTTTCAGGCCGCTACCGTCCGCTATGCCGCGTAAAACTACGATGCTACGTATTTGCCGATTGGATTAGTAGAAGCATGATGGCGACCAATGCGCCGGCGGATGGTCTCAAGAAATGGCCCATTGTTAACCTCACTCGCCCGGCGCATGCACCCGGGTGACGAGCCGGTCCCCGGCCGCCTCCCCTGCCCGCTCGGCCGCCGAGCTCCCAAAGCGGGCATAAAGCGCGGGCAGCACAATCAGCGTCAGAAGCGTCGCGCTGATCAGTCCGCCAATGACGACGGTCGCGAGCGGCTTCTGCACTTCGGCGCCGGTGCCGGTTGCAATCGCCATCGGCATGAAGCCGAGCGAGGCGACCAGCGCGGTCATGGCGACCGGGCGCAGACGCGTCAGCGCGCCCTCATAGATCGCGCGATCAATCGGATAGCCATCGGCCCTCAATTGACGAATGAAGGAGACCATCACGAGGCCATTGAGCACGGCCACGCCCGACAGCGCGATAAAGCCGACAGCTGCCGAGATCGAAAAGGGCATGCCGCGCAGCCATAGCGCGAGGATGCCGCCGGTGAGTGCCAGCGGCACGCCGCTAAAGACCAGCAGCGCATCGCGCGGCGAGCCGAGCGCCGAGTACAGCAGCAGGAAGATCAAGGCGAAGCAGGCCGGCACAACGAACATCAGCCGCTGCCGGGCAGCCGTCAGATTTTCGAACTGGCCGCCCCAATCGAGCCAGTAGCCGGGCGCTATCGGCACCTGCTGCGCGATTTTTTCCTGCGCTTCGGCGACCAGTGAGCCGATATCCCGGCCGCGCGCATTGGCCTGCACGACGATGCGCCGTTTGCCATTTTCCCGGCTGACCTGGTTCGGCCCCTCAGTAAAGGTGGGCGTGGCGATTTCCTTGAGCGGGACCGTCGCCGCCCGCGCGGCATCGCCTGTTCGAGCCTCATGGGGAAGCGGGATCGGCAGGTTGCGCAGCGCCTCGATATCCGAGCGCACCGCATCGGGCAGACGCACCACGATCGGAAAGCGCCGATCGCCCTCGAACACAAAGCCCGCCTCACGGCCGCCAACCGCAACACCGATCACATCCTGAATGGCGGCAACGCTGAGGCCGCGCCGCGCCGCGGCTTCCAGATTCAGTTTGATGTCAAGAAACGGCAGGCCGGTGACCTGCTCGACCCGTACATCCGAAGCGCCCTCGATGCCGCGCAGCACGCCGGCGATCCGGTTCGCCACCTGCAGCATCGGCTCGAATTCATCGCCATAGACCTTGACCGCCAAATCCGAACGCACGCCCGCAATCAGCTCGTTGAAGCGCATCTGGATCGGTTGCGTGAACTCGTAGGCATTGCCCGGCAGTTTCGCGACCGCTGCTTGAATCTGTTCGATCAGCTCACCCTTCGGCAGATCGGGGTCCGGCCATTCCTCCTGCGGCTTCAGAATGATGAAAGTGTCCGAGACATTCGGCGGCATCGGGTCTGATGCCATCTCGGCCGTGCCGGTTTTGGAGAAGGCAAAGGCCACCTCCTTGAAACCGCTGACCGTGCGCTCGACCGCAAACTGCATTTCCTGCGATTGGGTGAGGCCGGTTGAAGGAATGCGCATCGCATGCATCGCGATGTCTTTCTCATCGAGCGTCGGTATGAATTCCTGCCCGAGCCGCGCAAACAGCAACAGGCACAAGAGGAAGAAAGCCGTCGCGCCGAGGATTACCGGGACCGGGTTTTGCATGGCCCGGCGCAGGATCGGCGCATAGCCGTTCTTCATCGAGGTGACGAGACGGTTTTCCTTTTCGGTCACGCGGCCACTGACGGCGATCGCGATCATGGCCGGGACGAAGGTCAGCGACAGCAGGAAGGCCGCCGCGAGCGCGATGACAACCGTGAGCGCCATCGGCTCGAACATCTTCCCTTCGACGCCGGTGAAAGTGAGCATCGGCAGATAGACGAGGATGATGATCGCCTGCCCGTAGACGGACGGCTTGATCATCTCCTTGGCCGCCACGGTCACTTCGCTGAGGCGCTCGTCCAGCGTCAGGATGCGCCCAAGCTGATGCTGTTTTTCGCCGAGGCGCCGCAGGCAGTTCTCGGCAATGATCACCGCCCCATCGACAATCAGACCAAAATCGAGCGCGCCAAGGCTCATCAGATTGGCGCTGATCTTGCCTTCCAGCATGCCGCTTGCCGTCAGCAGCATGGTGATCGGGATGACGGCGGCCGTGATCAGCGCGGCGCGCATATTGCCGAGCAACAGAAACAGCACGGCAATGACGAGCAGCGCACCCTCGGCCAGGTTCTTGCCGACGGTCTCAATCGTGGCGTCGACCAGCTTGGTGCGATTGAGCACCGTTTTGGCGCGTACATCCGGCGGCAGGGTGCGCACGATTTCCTGCATCTTTGCGTCGACCGCGGCCGCGACCGTGCGGCTGTTGCCGCCGATCAGCATCAAGGCCGTGCCGACCACCACCTCCTGCCCGTTCGAGCTCGCGCTGCCGCTGCGCAGCTCGCGCCCGATGCCGATCTGGGCGACATCCTGCAGGCGCACCGGCACGCCTTCGCGGGTGGTGATGACGACGCGGCCGATATCCGCCATGCGGTTGATACGGCCATCGACCCGCACGACCACGCCCTCGCCATTGCGTTCGAGATAACCGGCGCCGAGGCTGGCATTGTTCTTTTCCAACGCCTCGACGACATCGCCGAACGAAAGGCCGAGCCCGACCAGCTTCACCGGGTCAGGCTGCACCTGGTAGTGCTTGATATAGCCGCCGATCGCATCGATGCCGGCGACGCCCTTCACGCCCTTCATTTGCGGGCGGATGATCCAATCCTGGACGGTGCGCAGATAGGCGGCGCGTTCGAGATCATTGGTAAGGCGCTGCCCTTCCGGCGTCAGATAGCTGCCGTCACTCTGAAAACCGGGCTGGCCGTCTTTTGCCGGCTTGCGCTCGGCGGGCGGCAGATACTCGACCACCCACATATAGACCTCGCCCAGACCGGTCGCGATCGGGCCCATTTTCGGATCAGCGCCGGGCGGCAGGTTTTCTTTGGCTTCCGCCAGCCGCTCCATGACCTGCTGGCGCGCGAAATACACATCGACCGTCTCGCCGAAAATCGCCGTAACCTGGCTGAAGCCGTTGCGCGACAGCGAGCGTGTCGATTCCAGCCCCGGCATGCCGGTCAGCGCCGTCTCGATCGGAAAAGTCACCTGCTTTTCGATCTCGAAGGGCGAGAGCGCGGGCGCCACCGTGTTGATCTGGACCTGATTGTTGGTGATGTCGGGTACCGCATCGATCGGCAGATGCTGCAGCGACCAGATGCCAAAGCCGGCGGCGGCCGCGGTCAGCAACACGACAAGCCAGCGCTGTGCGACCGAGAAAGCGAGGATGCGTTCGATCATGCCCCGCCCCTCAATGAGAATGCGAATGTTCGGCTTCGGCCTTCGCCAACTGCGCCTTCAGCGTGAAGCTGTTGGCGACCGCGATTTGCTCGCCGGGATCGAGCCCGAAGACAATTTCGACCGCCTGCTCATTGCCGCGGCCCAGCACCACCTCGCGTTTTTCGAACCCGTCCGGCGTGCGTACGAACACGACCTGTTCGTTATCGATCGTTTGCAGCGCCTCGCGCGGGACCAGCAAATCGACCGTCTGCGCGTCCGAAGCGATCGACGCGGTGACAAAGCTGCCGGGCCGCCAGCTTTGCTGCGGATTGGCAAGCCGGGCGACCGCGCGGGCCGAGCGGGTTTCCGGATCGATCACCGGGCTGACAAAAATGATTTTTGCTTCCGCCCTCTCGCCTCCTGCCCCGGTGACCGCAATGGTCTGGCCCTCTTTGACGGAGGGTAGATCACCGGTCGGCACCGCCATCTCGACCCATACGGTTGCGAGATCGGCGACGGTGAAGAGTTTGGTATCCGGACCCACAGGGGCGCCAAGCACCGCCTGTTGTTCGATAATGCGGCCGGCCATCGGTGCGCGCACTTCGCGCAGGCGCAAGGAGGCGAGCTCCGTCCGTCCTTTCGATAGCGCCGCAATTTCCTGATCGCCAAGACCAAGCGCCGACAATTTCTGGCGGGCGAGTTCGAGCTTGATGCGCGCCTCGTCAGCATCGGCGCGGGCCTTGATAACATCCTGCTCGGCGGTGACGCGCTTCTGCCAAAGCGTGCTTTCGCGTTGCAAGGTAATGCGCGCCAGCTCCTCCCCACGTGCCGCGGCCAGGAATTCGCTTTTCGCCTCAGCGATCTCGCGGCTTTCGATCGTGGCGAGCACCTGCCCTGCCGTGACCTGGTCGCCAAGCTTGACCTTCAGTTCGGCGATGGTGCCGGCGATCTTGGCCGTGACCTGATTGAGCCGGTCGATATCGGCGGCGATCGTGGCCGGCGCCGTCACGAGGCGGCCAATCGATCCGCCTTGCGCGGGCGCAATCTTGATGCCGGCGGCCGCAATTTGCTCCTCCGTCAGCTTCAGCGGATTCTCATGTTCGCTCTCGCCAGGCGCATGTTCGTCGCCATGACCTTTTTCGCCTGTCGCTGACGTAGCCGGAGCCAGGCCGGCTTGCTGGCGCAGCCAGCCATGAAGACCCGGCACAAAGACCAGCAGAGCGAGCGCAAGGACGGCGCCGGCAAGGAGGAGCGCAAGGCGGCGCATCATCGGGCGCCTCCGATTGCGCCGGAGGCGAAGCGGCCGGTCAGGCGATTTAGATCGGCGCGCCGCGCGTGAACTTCTTTCAGCGCGTCATTGAGCTGCGCGCGCGTATCGAACAGCGTGCGCTCGGCCTCCAGCACATCAAGGAAGGCGAATTTCCCCGCCTGATAGCCTTCGCGGGCGAAGCCGAAAGCCTGCCGGGCGGCCGGCAACACCGTGCGCCGCAGCGTGTCGGCCTCGCGCCAGGCGGTGATCAGCCGTTCCTCGGCATCGGCAACCGAAGCTTCCAGCGTCAGCCGCGCCTGCCGCGCCTCAACTTCGGTGCGGACCAATTCGCTGCCGGCCCGCTCGATCGCACCCTGATTGCGGTTGAGCACCGGGATCGGCACGGACAAGGTCACAACGACCGCGCTGTCGCGCGTGTCCTGAAAGCGCCGGGCTGCCGCGCCAACCGTTACATCCGGAACGGCACCCGCTTTTTCGACCTCAAGCCCAGCCCGGCTGCGCGCAATCTGCGCCTCCCAACGCGCAAGGTCCGGGTTTGCGGCTACTGCATCCGCCCCAATCGGCTGACGTCCTGCGGGCGCCGGTCCGATGGCTTCGAACCAGGCATTGTCGGGCGCAATTTCGACGCGCTCGACCCCCAGCAAGGTGGCGAGCGAACGGCGGGCAATCTCGGCTTCGCGGCGCGCCTTCTCGATCGCCAGCGTTGCCCGCGAGCGAGTGATTTCGGCCCGGCGCACCTGCACCAGCGGCTCCTTGCCGCCCTCAACGCGCGCGCGGACCACCCGCAGCACTTCGTCCGCAAGCCGCATCCTTTCGGCTTCGACCTCTATTGCACGGCGTGCGGCGACAGCTTCGGCATAGGCCTTGGTCACATCCCGGATCACATCGAGGCGTGCCGCCTGATACTCGCTTTCGCTTACGGCAATACCGGCATCTGCGACGGACACGCGGGCGGTCCATTTGCCGCCAAGCTCGATCCGCTGACCCACGCCCACGGTTGCTTCGAGCGAGCGCACGCCCCGGTAAGGACCGGAGCCCGCGAAATTTTCTCCCTCAACCGCGAGTTCGGGATTGGGGCGCATGCCGGCTTGCCGCCGTTCACCACGGCTCGCATCGCGCCGCGCTTCCGCCGCCCGCAGCGCCGGCGATTGCGCCAGCGCCAGGGCGATCGCCTGATCAAGCGACCGGATCGACGAGCCGTCCGCACTTGCCGGCCTATTCTGCGCATTGGCCGGCACCGGATAGACTGCCGCCAGCAGAACCAGGCCGGCAATCAGGCCGACAAGCTGAAGCCACCCACTCACGGGCTCATGTCAACGGCGTATCGGCCCTTGCCCACCTCACCTTGCGCATTCCGCAGCGTCACGGTTGCGCGAAACTTGCCCTCGACCCGGAAATTGATCGGCGCCGCAAGCTTGTTGTCGCCGGCGGGCTTGAGCTCAACCGTCTTGCGCTCATTGCCCTTAGCCAGCACTTCGGCCGAGCCGCTCAAGACTGAGGCATCGACCTTCTGATCCTTATCATCGAGAACGAAGAGCGTGACCTCGGCGCCTTTGGCGACGAGCTCCACTTCATAAGTACCGATAATCCGCGTTTGGCCACCATGATGTGGATGGCCTTGTCCTCCCGCCTGGGCAAAACCGGCCGTCAGCGACAGGCCCAAAACAAGGGCAAAGGCAGCGGGCATAAAACGCATGTGCGTCTCCTCTGAGGCACTTCCCAGCGGCTGCTAAGCCGCCTCGCCGGTCATGCCGGCCTGATATCGGGAAGCGGGCCTAAATGGCCCGGAGCTCGAACCTATTGAATGCCTTGCACCGATCGCGGCAGGCCGCGAAGGCACGCAAGGGCTTCAACTCAGTTCGGGAGGAGCACGCGGAAGGGAGATGAAATGGATAAATTCCGATCGCGGCGGCGCGGTCGGCGGATGCGCCCAGCCTTCGAAAGCCGGCCAGGGTTCGATCGTCATAATGCTGGCGGCGGCCAGCAAAGCCGTCGGACCAGACGGCTGGTCTAGCGTGCCATGCTGCTCAAAACACAGATGGTCCGGGCAGGAATGGCAAATGGTCGTGCCGTGATCATGCGGCGCACTCGTTTTTTCGAGAGCCGCTGAGAGTTCAAGGAAGCGGGGGGCGCCTTGTGCAGCTGACGCGCTAAGGCTGGCTTGCAGGCTGGCAAAGACCAGCAGGCAAATCGCCAGACGGGCAATCGCGCGAGAGGTGAAAAGGCGCCGAATCATTCCACCTACCTATAGCGCGCGCGGGTGGGGAGCGGCAAGCGAGGCACTTTCGGCCATGGCCTGCCGCAAAATCTTTACGGACGAGACCAGAAACAGTCCGGCCATGATCGCGGCCACGATAAGATCCGGCCAGCCGGTACCGGTGCCCCAGACGCCGAGCGCTGCCAGCATCACCGCCACATTACCAATCGCATCATTGCGCGAGCACAGCCAAACCGATCGCACATTCGCGTCGCCCTCACGCCAGCGTAAGAGCAGCAGCACAGCGGTCATATTGACCGCGAGCGCCAGCAAACCAATGGCGCCCATGACGTGCGCTTCGGGCTGGCCGAGCACAAGCAGCTGCCAGGCCGTCGAGCCAAGTACCCAGACCGCCATCAGCGCGAGGCTGGCGCCTTTGAGCAAAGCCGCCCGGCTGCGCCAGATCAATGGACGGCCGATCACGGCCAGGCTGAGGCCGTACGTCGCCGCATCGGCCAGAAAATCGAGCGCGTCCGCCTTGAGCGCCTGCGAGGCCGCAAAGTGACCGGCCACGGTCTCGGTGAGAAACATGCCCGCATTGAGGGCGATGACGATCCACAGCACCCGCCGATAGGCTGGCGAGGCGCCGTCAAAGGGTTCGCAATTATTCGAGCAGCATGCAGTCATCGTTGGCCTTTGCAGCCCCCTTGTTTGAGTCGTCAGCCTATCCTACAATCTACAACGACTGTAGGAACAAGGAGAAAATAATGGCCCCCTTGCAGCCGATCGGCGCCCTTGCCAAAAGCAGCGGCTGCAGCGTCCAGACCATCCGCTGGTATGAGCAGGCCGGCCTCTTACCCCCGCCGCACCGCACCGAAGGCGGGCGCCGGCTCTATAATGAGAAGACCGCGGCGCGGCTGGCCTTCATTCGCCATGCCCGCGAGCTCGGCTTTTCGCTGGACGATATCCGCGAATTGCTCGCCTTCACCGATAATCCCGAGCAAACTTGCAGCGCCGCCGATCAAATTGCGCATCGGCATCTGGCCGAGATCGAGAACCGCATCGCACGGCTCTCGACCTTGCGGACCGAGCTCAAACGCATGATCAAGGCCTGCATTGGTGGCCGCATCGCGGATTGCCGGGTCATCGAGGTGCTGGCCGATCACGATCATGCGAAATGCCTGTCTCCCAGGCATACCGATAAGAGCGACCATGCATTTGAAATGCCGACCTGGAAGTAGCGGTTTATCTTTAGCTCGACTTTGGCCATTTCTGGCGGGATTGAGTGGCGGAGCGATTTGGCCGTTGGCTGGCGTGTCCCCGCCAAGAGACGCCGCCATGCCGGTCCTGCCATCCCGCTTCGCCACGGTCATCCTGCACTTCGCGCCGCTGTTTTACTATCGGAGCTGGCGCCATGCCGAGGTGCTGCTGATTGGCGCCCTTCTCGCTCCGGGGAGGCGCACAGTGGCCAGCCTGCTGCGGATCTGTGGGCTGATGCGTGAGCGGCACTTCGTGAACTATCACCGGGTGCTGTGAAGTTGCCCCGTTTTTGTGGACGGTTCAGGGTCTGGCGGGCTGTCGGTCTGTTTGCATCTCCTGTTCGTAGCAAATGGGCGAGCGGTACCCCAGGGCTGAGTGTCGCCGGGTGGGATTGTAGAAGCCTTCGATAAAGCTGAAGCAGGCCATGCGTGCCTCGATCTGTGAAGCGAAGCGGCGCCGCTCGAGCAGTTCACATTCGAGGGTGGCGAAGAAGCTCTCGCACAGGGCGTTGTCGTAAGCGTCTCCGACTGAGCCCATCGAGGGCCGCACGCCGGCTTCCTTGCAGCGCTTGCCGAAAGCGAGCGAGGTATATTGGCTGCCTTGATCGGAATGATGGATCACCTCGCGCGGCCGACGCTGGCCGAGGGCCATGTTGAGGGCATCGAGAACCAGCTCGGCTCGCAGATGGTTGGCCATCGCCCAGCCAACCACCCTGCGGCTCCAGACATCCAGGACGACCGCGAGATAAAGGAAGCCCGCCATGGTCGGAACGTAGGTGATGTCGGCGACCCATAGCTGGTTCGGGCCGGCTGCCTGGAAGTCGCGGTCCACCAGATCGGGCGCAGGTCGTGCCTGCTTGTCGCGCTGCGTCGTGACCGGGCCGCCGCGCCGGCGACTGGCGCCGACCAGACCGGCCATGCGCATCAGCCGGGCAATCCGCTTACGGCCGTGCCGCTCGCCGGCAGCTCGCAGTTCGGCATGGACGCGCGGTGCCCCATAAGCCTGCCGCGAGCTGATGTGTACCGTCTTGATCCGGGCCAGCAGCACCTCATCCGCTCGGGCATGCGCCGAGGGCGGGCGACAGCGCCAGGCATAGTAGCCGGCCTTCGACACGCCGAGCACGCGTGCCATGACGGCGATCGGGAAGCAGGCCTGGTTCGCGCTCATCAACCGGAAGAGCCGGACGGCAGCACGCCGGTCTCGCGGGCAAACCAGGCCGTCGCGCGAGAGAGAATGTCGCGCTCCAGGCGCAGCTGCTTGTTCTCCCGTCGCAGCCGGCTCAATTCCTCGCGCTCGGCCGCGCTCAGACCGGCATCGGCGGCGGCCGACTTCGTCTCCCGGCGGCCTTCCTGCCGGTCGGCCTGTGCAACCCAGTTACGGATCGCCTGGGACGAGGGTTCGAATTCGCGAGCCAGATCGGCCGGATCACGCCCGGCACGCACCAGCTCGACCATCTGGCGCCGAAACTCCGGCGCATAGGGGGGATGGGTCTTGGCCATAAAACGGACACCTCGCGCAAAAGCATCGTCGGTGTCCACCAAACCGGGGCAACTTCAGCTGAACCGAGCGGCCTGGAACCCGCTTCTGGCCTCCCGGCTGCTGTTGCGGCTGCTGATCGAGACTTTCGCGCCGAACGGTCCCGTGGTGCTCGGCCTCGACGACACGATCGAGCGTCGCCGTGGCAAGCGCATCGCCGCCAAAGGCATCTATCGCGACCCGGTGCGCTCCAGCCACGGGCATTTTGTCAAGGCGTCCGGCCTGCGCTGGCTGAGCGTGATGCTGCTGGTGCCGATCCCCTGGGCGGAGCGCATCTGGGCGCTTCCGTTTCTGACCGCGCTGGCCCCCTCCGAACGACACAACCGCGAGCACGGCAGGCGGCACAAAAAGCTGACCGAGTGGGGCAGGCAGGTGGTCCTGCAAGCACGCCGGTGGCTGCCGGGACGCGAGCTGGTGCTGGTTGCCGACAGCAGCTTCGCCGCCCTGGATTTCCTGGCCGCTCTTGCCGGCCACGGTGTCCTCTGCATCACCCGCCTGCGCCTTGATGCCGCCCTCTATGATCCGGCACCGCCCCGTCTGCCCGGAACACCCGGACGCCCTCGGAGCAAAGGCAAACGGCTGCCGAATTTGTCCCAGGTGCTCATCGACCCGGGCACGGTCTGGCAGCACGTCCTGGTGCGGGGCTGGTATGGCGGGGGCGAGCGCGCCGTTGATCTGTGCTCCGGCACCGCGGTCTGGCGCCATGCCGGACTGCCTGTCGTGCCGATCCGGTGGGTGTTGGTGCGTGACCCGCTGGGCCGGTTCGACCCGCAAGCCTTGCTCTGCACCGATCCCAACCAGGACCCGCGCCAGGTCCTGCGCTGGTTCGTGCAACGTTGGCAACTGGAGACCACATTCCAGGAGACCCGGGCGCATCTGGGCGTCGAGACCCAGCGCCAATGGTCCGACCTGGCCATCGCACGCACCACCCCTTGCCTGCTCGGGCTATTCTCCCTCGTGACCCTGCTCGCCGCACAGCTCCCCCCGAAGGCACGCGGGGCCGTCATGAGCGCGGCCTGGTATCGCAAACGCCGCCCCACCTTCAGCGACACACTCGCCGCTGTGCGGCGACATTTCTGGCAGGAACAGGGTTTCGCCATGTCGCGCCATCCAGGCGAGGCGAAGAAACCCCGCTCAGCGCTCCAGGAAGGCATTACCTATGCGCTCTGCCACGCTGCCTGATGGCCAAAGTCGAGTTTAGTCTCTGTCACATTATTGGGAGAGGAACTTGGTGGACAACTCACCCGCGAGTAAGGCGGACAGCATCCGTTACCGACACCCTTGCTGCCCGCCTCCTTGATGTCGGATCTTGATCGGCTATATTCTCGGGCATGCCCGTTGTGCGCCGCTTCTGCAGCCTCCTCATCGTCCTGGCGCTCGCGCTTGGCGCGGTGCTGCCGATGGCGCACGCGAACGGCAGCCTGACGCCGATGGCAATGGCTGCCGGGATGGACCAGCCGATGCCGGATGACTGCGACGGCTGCGACGACGACATGACGCAGGCCTCCTGTCTACAGGCAGCCTGCATCGGCATGGCCGCTGTCTTGCCGCGCAGCGACGCCCCTGCCCTGCCGGTGTCGAGCGCATTTGCCGTCGCTCCGGACCAATGCGGCGCCGGGCTTTCGGGATTTCCCGACCCCCACCCTCCCAGATCGCCCCTCCTCGTTTAAAGCAGAGCCGCCCGTGCGGGTCGGCTTCTGTTGAATGGTCCTGAGCCATTGCCGCTCGGGAGAACTACCACTCGGGATCGTATCCCGGCCCATCTCGATTGGCCGGCGTATCGCCCCGCGGTGGCGCTCCCTCCGATCAGCTTGCTGATCGGCCAAGAACGCGCGCCAGATTGGTCGGCTAACCGATCGCCGGGCAGTGAGACCCCGGAAACGGAATTGCCCTGATCCGGCAGGCACGGGACCGCACCGCGCGCGAGGTGAGCCGCATCGGACCGCTCGGATGCAAAACACCTGTTGGAGAACCGAAAGGGTCGGTCGCTCGCACGGTGAAGGTCAACACGAATGGCCCACAGCGGCCCGTCGCCGAACTTGGCATTCACACGACTGTGCAGTGAGGGCGCTTTTGAACTGGAAAGGAAAGGTCATGGACGTGTCGCGTTCACAGACTTCGATTGCTCAAAACAAAGGCTTGCCGATACCGGCATGGCTGGGCGGACACCGGGCTCTTCTTTCGGCGGCCGTCGCGGTCGCCGTACCGGCGGTATGGCTTGGCTGGCCCTGGCTGCTGGCCGCGGGATTGGCCCCGCTGCTGCTATCGCTGGCACCATGCCTGATCATGTGCGCGCTGGGCCTTTGCGTCATGAAATCGTGCTCCAAGCAGGATGCCCCCGGATCCGCTTCAGCGGTGCCGGATTCGGCGGCGGGGCACCAGAATGCGCCGCTGTTGCAACCAGCACCTCTCACCTCTTCGGCCCAGGCAGCGCGAACCCCGGTCGCGCCCGCAGGCTGAACCAGGGCACCCTCGCGGTGCCATCAGCGCCTAACCACGTGTCCTAAGGAGAGTAGAATGCGTAAGAGCTTGAACCTAACCGCCGCAGCCGCGCTCGCGATCGGGCTGCTTGGAGTCACGGCCGTCGCCGCGCAGCAGACCACGCCCAGTGCTCAGCAAGGCCAGGGTGGCATGATGCCGATGATGGGCATGATGTCCCAGATGAATGAAATGGTGGGGACCTGCAATCGAATGATGCAGGCGATGATGCCTCAGCAGGGTCCGCAGACCCCACCGGCGCCCCAGCCGCAAGGGCAGAGGGGCTAATCCTTTTTTGCCCGGGCCGAGGGCCACCGGCGGTGCCGGTGGCCCTCGGCCCCCTCAGCGGCGCAAGCCGGACCGCAACGATACGGCCGGGCTTGCGTCCACTTTGCCGTAATTCGGAGACACCCCTGTGCCCCTGGCCAGAAGCCTGCTCGTAATTGCCGCTCTCTCTCTGGCCGCCATCCCGCCGGCAGGCCCTGCCGCGGCGCATTCCCTTGACGATGTCCAAAACAAGCTCCACGAACAGGAGCAGTATCTCGAGATTGTCGACCGTCCAGCGCCGGGCTTCACGCTCGCGGATCCGGATGGCAAGACCGTCAACCTCGCCGATCTGCGCGGCAAGGTGGTCGTGCTGAACTTCATCTATGCCAGCTGTCCGGACGTGTGCCCGCTGCACAGTCAGCGCATCGCCGAGATCCAGGCAATGATCAACCGGACGCCGATGCGCGACCTTGTGCAGTTCGTCAGTATTACGACCGATCCGGTACGGGACACGCCGGAGATACTGCGCGAGCACGGCGTCGCGCATGGGCTCGATGCCACGAACTGGGTGTTCCTCACCAGCGGCCCGGACAGGCCGGAGGAGACGCGCCAACTTGCCAATCGCTACGGGCTAAAGTTCACCGAGACCCCAGACGGGCTGCAGATGCACGCCCTTGTCACGCATCTGATCGACAGGGAGGGCCGGTTACGGGCGCGCTATCACAGCCTGCGTTTCGAGCCCGTCAATCTCGTGACCCATATCAATGCCCTGACCAACGATCACGACCATGCGCCCGATGCCGGGTCGGTCTGGCAGAAGCTCCGTAACCTGTTCTGACTTTCGAAGCGGGTCGGCCGCTGAACAAGATGCGAGCTCGCTCGTCCGGCTCCGCCGTGATGACGGGACATGCTGTTCTTGTCAGCGCGGGTAAGAGCCAGAAGCGGTCGGGCCCCGATACGACCCTCTCCAATCCTTGTGTTGCTGCGTTCTGCCATCGAGGTGCTTTCGAATGAAACCAGCAGCCGTCCTGATCACGCTGCTCGGCATCGCCGCCGGGCTCGGTGGCGGCATCCTGATCGAGCGTGAGGTGCTGTCCCGCGCCTCCGCGCCGCAGCAAACGCAGAGCGGTCCCAAGATCCTTTATTGGTGGGACCCGATGATCCCGAATTTCAAGAGCGACAAACCGGGCAAGTCGCCGATGGGCATGGACATGGTCCCGGTCTATGAGGGCCAGGAACCCGGCCCGGGGTCGGACCCGGAGATCGTCACCGTCTCCGCCGCCGCGATGAACAATCTCGGTGTCCGCACCGCACCCGCGGCGCGAACCACCCTTGTTCCGACGATCGAGACCTTCGGCACGATCGCGTTCGACGAGAGCCGGACCACGCACCTGCATGTCCGCGGCAAGGGCTGGATCGAGCGGCTGCATACCCGCATCGTCGGCGAACGGGTAGAGCGCGGGCAGCTGCTCTTCGAGTTCTTCTCCCAGGAACTCGTCTTCGCGGCATTTGAGTTCGTGCGCGAAGTGCAGCGCGGCACCGAACTGGCCGAACTCGCCCGCCGCAAGCTGGTGGCCCTGGGCGTCCAGCCGCTTCAGATCGAGGAGATCCGCAACAGCCGCCAGATCCCGGAGCGCATCAAGGTTTATGCCCCGCAAAGCGGGGTGATCGTGGCCCTCAACGTGGCCGAAGGCATGTACATCCAGCCGGACATGACGCTCATGTCGATTACTGACCTCGATTCAGTGTGGCTGCTGGCCGAAGTCTTCGAGAGCCAGGCGGCCTTCGTGCACTCCGGAATGCCTGCCGAGATCCGCACCGCCGCACAGCCCGCGCGCGTGTGGAAAGGAAAGGTCGAATACGTTTATCCGGACCTTCGGTCCGATACCCGGACCGTGCGCTTGCGGATGCAAGTTGAGAACAAAGACGGTGCTCTCAAGCCCAATATGTACGCCTCGGTCCGCCTGGCGACGACGCCCCGCAAGGACGTGGTGGCAATTCCGAACGATGCCCTGATCCGCACCAGGCAAGGCGAGCGCGCGGTGCTGGCGCTGGGGGACGGGCGCTTCAAGCCGGTCCCGGTCAAGGCGGGTCTCACCGTCGGCGACACCGTCGAGATCCTCGATGGGATCAAGGAAGGCGACCGGGTCGTCACCTCCGCGCAGTTCCTGATCGACAGCGAGAGCAAGGTGTCGGCCGCGTTCGCGCAAATGGAAAAACAGGGCGCGGATGGGGGCGCGGCTGCTGCTGCGCCGGGCGCGGAAGGCGAAATCAAGGCCGTGAAGGGCAGCGAGGGCAAGGTGACCATCAGCCATGGCCCGATCCCGGCCCTCGGCTGGCCTGCCATGACGATGGATTTCACTCTGCCGCCGGATGGGGTGCCCGCAGGCCTCGCACCGGGCGACCGCATCCGCTTCACGGTCCTCGCAGCCCCGGACGGGAGTCATACGGCTACTAAGATCGAGCGGATCGGGCCGTCCGCATCGCAGGCGCCTGCCAGGCGACAGTCAACTGCTCAGGTTGCGGCCTGGACCACGGCCAAGGTCAACCGGAAGCCCGGGCGTGATCGCATGGTCAATGTGAGCCATGAGCCCGTTCCGGCAATCGGCTGGCCTGCCATGACGATGGATTTCCGCGTCGACGATGCCGTCCCGCTCGACGGGCTGGACAAGGGCCGAACGGTGCGGATCGGCCTCGGGCGCGCCGACAATGGCAATTACCGCATCGTAGCCGTCGAGCCGGCCGGGGGGAGGCCGTGATCGAGGCCCTGATCCGCTGGTCGGTCGTCAACCGCCTGGTCGTCCTGGTTCTGGCTGCGGGACTTGCGTTCGCGGGCGTCTGGGCTCTCAAGAACACGCCTGTCGATGCGATCCCGGATCTCTCGGACGTCCAGGTCATCATCAAGACCGCCTATCCCGGTCAGGCGCCTCAGGTCGTTGAGGACCAGGTCACGTATCCGCTTTCGACCGCCATGCTCGCCGTGCCGGGGGCGGAGACGGTGCGCGGCTATTCGATGTTCGGGGACTCGTACGTCTACGTCCTTTTTGAGGAGGGAACCGATCTCTACTGGGCGCGCAGTAGGGTCCTCGAATACCTGAGCCAGGTTGCTCCGCGTCTGCCGCCTGGCGCTCGCCCGGCGCTCGGCCCCGACGCCACCGGCGTGGGCTGGGTCTACCAGTATGCGCTCGTCGACCGCACCGGGCGCCACGACATCAGCCAGCTGCGCGCGATCCAGGATTGGTTCCTGAAATTCGAGCTGCAATCGCTGCCGGGCGTCGCCGAGGTGGCCGCGATCGGCGGCATGGTCCGCCAGTACCAGGTCGTCGTCGATCCCAATGCGCTGCGTGCCTACGGTCTGCCGCTGTCGGTGGTGCGCGAGGCCATCGAGCGGGCCAACCAGGAGGCGGGCGGCTCGGTGCTGGAGATGGCCGAGGCCGAGTACATGGTCCGCGCCAGAGGCTACATCAAAGGCGTGGACGATCTCCGGACCATCCCGCTGAAGGCCAATCCCGGCGGCATTCCGGTATTGCTCAAGGATGTCGCCGAGATCCGGCTCGGGCCCGAACTTCGCAGAGCGGTCAGCGAGCTCGACGGCCAGGGCGAGGCAGTCGGCGGCGTCATCATCATGCGCTGGGGCGGGAATGCTCTCGCCACGATCCGGGCGGTCGAGGAGAAGCTCGCCGAGCTGCGACGCAGCCTCCCCGAAGGAGTGGAGATCGTCACCACTTATGACCGCTCCGGGCTGATCGGGCGTGCGATCGAGAATCTGTGGGAGAAGCTAGCCGAGGAGTCGGTCGTTGTCATCCTGGTTTGCCTGGCCTTCCTGCTGCACCTCCGCTCGTCACTGGTGATCCTGCTGACGCTGCCGCTCGGCATCCTGGCCGCCTTCGTGGTGATGCACGCTCAGGGGATCAACGCCAACATCATGTCCTTGGGCGGCATCGCGATTGCCATTGGCGCGATGGTGGATGCCGCGATCGTCATGATCGAGAGTCTGCACCGCAGGATCGAAAAAGAGCCGATTACCTCCGAGAACCGCTGGCGGCTGGTGACCGAGACTGCAACCGAGGTCGGGCCTGCCCTGTTCTCCTCGCTCGTCATCATCACGTTGAGCTTCCTGCCGGTATTCGCGCTGGAGGCGCAGGAGGGGCGGCTGTTCAAGCCGCTGGCCTACACCAAGACCTATGCGATGGCGGCGGCGGCCATCCTGTCGGTGACGCTCGTCCCGGTGCTGATGGGCTACTTCGTGCGCGGGCGGATCGTTCGGGAGGCCAGGAACCCACTGAACAATCTCCTGATCTGGCTCTATCGCCCGGTCCTGCGCGCCGCCCTCGCCGCGCCCTGGACCACCACGCTTCTCGCTATCGTGCTGGTCGCCAGCATGGTCTGGCCGCTACAGCGGATCGGCTCGGAGTTCATGCCGGATCTGAACGAAGGCGACCTCCTGTATATGCCGAGCCTCTTCCCTGACGTCTCGATCGGCAAGGCGCGCGAGGTGCTGCAGCAGACGGACCGCCTCATCAAGACAGTGCCGGAAGTCGAGAGCGTGCATGGCAAAGTCGGACGCGCCGAGTCGGCGACCGACCCCGCGCCGATCTCGATGGTCGAGACCACGATCAAGCTGAAGCCCCGCGACCGGTGGCGGCCCGGAATGACGATCGCGGGCATCCGGGCCGAGCTCGACCGCATCGTGAAGGTTCCAGGTGTCACGAACGTCTGGATCATGCCGATCAAGAATCGCATCGATATGCTGGCGACCGGCGTCAAGACGCCGGTCGGCATCAAGGTCTCGGGACCGGATCTGGAAGGAATTGGCCGGGTCGCCGCCGAAATCGAGACAGCGGTCAAGGCTGTGCCCGGCACGGTATCGGCTTACGCCGAACGCCCCCTCGGGGGGCGCTACGTCGATGTGGGGATCGACCGCCGGGCGGCGGCGCGCTATGGGCTCAACATTGCCGACGTTCAGCAGGTCGTGCGCACGGCGATCGGCGGCGAGGAAGTCACGCAGAGCATCGAGGGCCTCCAGCGCTTTCCCGTTAACGTCCGTTATCCACGGGCGTGGCGCGACAGCCCGGATGCGCTGGCGACTCTACCAATCGTCACTCCCAGCGGCGCTCACATCGCGCTCGGAGACGTGGCGCAGGTTCGCATCCAGGACGGCCCGGGCATGATCCGCACCGAGAACGCGCGGCTGAACGGGTGGGTGTTTGTCGACATCGCGGGCCGCGACCTGGGCAGCTACGTGGCGGACGCGCGCAAAGCGGTTGCGGGCACGGTGAGTCTGCCGCCGGGCTATGCCGTGAGCTGGTCCGGGCAGTTCGAATACATGCAGCGGGTGCAACAACGGCTCACGGTCGTCGCGCCGACTACGGTGGCGATGATCGCGCTGATGTTGTGGCTGACCTTCCGGCGCGTTGGCGAGGTGCTGATCATCATGGCGTCGCTGCCGGTGGCGCTCGCCGGTGGCGTTTGGCTGCTGTGGTGGCTCGGTTTCAACCTCTCGGTCGCGGTGGGGGTCGGCTTTATTGCGCTGGCGGGCGTCGCCGTCGAGACCGCGATCGTGATGCTTGTCTATCTCGATCTCGCACTGAAACGTCGCGAGGAAACGTCTGCCGGACGGCTCACGGCGGACGACATCCGCGATGCTGTCGTCGAGGGCGCGCTGCTGCGGCTGCGGCCAAAGGCAATGACCGTGGCGACGATTTTCGCCGGGCTGTTCCCGATCATGATGGGCGACGGCACGGGGTCCGAGGTGATGCGCCGAATCGCCGCCCCGATGGTCGGCGGCATGGCGAGTACCACCATCTTGACCTTGGTCGTGATCCCCGCCGTATACCTGATTTGGCAACGGTTTCGGGTGCGGAACCCGGCCGCTAGCGTAGCTGCACACGGCCTCGTTGCGGCCGCGCGTCCAGCAGAGTGAGGGAGAAGAAACTATGAGGCCATTCAGCATTATGACAGCAGCCTCCGCTGCGATGCTCGCAGCCGGAGCCGTACTCGCGCAGCCGGCGGCGTCTGGCAATCCCATTGCACAGCAAGGCATGGGGATGACACATGGCGGATCGGCTCAGTCACCGGGCCAGCCGCAGACGGCAAAAGGGAGCGGGGTCGTCAAGTCCGTCGACGCCGCAAAGCGGCGGGTGAACCTGAGTCATGGACCAATCCCCGCGATCAACTGGCCCGCGATGACGATGGAGTTCGATGTGGCACCAGGCGTGGATCTGGGCGGGATCCGAGCGGAACAGCCTGTCGAGTTCACGCTGCAGGGTGCTGCCGGGACCTACACGATCACGCAGATCGGAGCGCGGTCGAGGTGATGCCCGCTTCGACGCCTTCACGGTACTTCGTGCCAGTCGTGAGCACGGCCCACATCAAGACCATCCGGAAGCCCGTTTTCAACTAAATCGCGGATTCGAGGCTTAGTGGTGCATCCGCGAAGTCATCTGCGACTTTCCCTGACCTGGCGTGCCAACATCCGGCCGAATGAGATGAGCGATCTGGATTTTTCCGCCATCATCGCCAGCGATTTTGATCACCAGCTCGCCTTGGCGATGATGTCATCCGGGGGCAGGCAGATTTGCTCGGTGCAGACTTGCGCGGTCAGCGTGAGACTGAGCTCGCGCCGCTGGTCGAGCGCGCCCGGCGAAAAGATGGCCACGATTGTTACGGTGCCTTCGTAAACCGCGATAGGCTGATCCGCGAAAGCCGGCTCGAGCCGTATCGCCGTCGGGTACGCGATCCGCTCCGGTGCGAGTCCCTCGAAAGCAATGCTCGTCGCAATGAGATATTCGGCCGAGGCCGGGTTCGCATTGACGTGATAGCCTTCATCAATTCGCAAGGTTATCAGGATGGCATTGCCCGCGCGGCGGGCGCTCACCTCAACGTGATTGGCGCTCTGAGAATTACCCGATCCCTTTTCCGCAGACCCGGCGAGCAGCTCGGGTGAGGCGAACGTAGAGACAGAGAGCAGCAGTACAGTCAGGGACACGCAGCGGCCGAAGGCCGCAGCGTGTTCAGCTTCCACCCAGATTGAGGCCACCCATTCGGAAGCGCGCCTAGTCAGTTGCCTGCGCACAGCTTGGCAAGTCTCCCGCACGATCTTATGTTGTTCGGGCATGTTGGGTTCGTTCGCCAGCCGGTTCCGCGTACTCATGCTGCTCCTGGCCTTCACGCTGGGAATGGCCGGTCAGTTCGCGTCAACCGCAGTCATGGCACAAATGCAACCGGCGACAGGTCATGGCATGGCCTCCGAGCATCCGTGTCCCGGATGTCCCGGCGACCAGAATAGCGGTCTGATGGCGAACTGTAGCGCTGTCAGCTGCTGGACCGCTCCGGCATTGCCGGCCCAAAGTACTATGCCGCACCGCTCGCAACAGCTTGCGTTCGACCGGCTCCCGGATCTTACGGTCGCGGGCATTGCGACCTGCCCCGACCCGCATCCACCACGCCTTCTTTTCCACACGTAATCCGTCCGCCGGCGCCCCGGCCTCGGGGCACGGTCAAATTGTCTGATTTCTGGCCGCCACGGGCACTCGATTTCCCGTGCGGGCAGTCAGCAAGAGTGTGGAAACAAAGTGGAATTGGTCAATCGACCGACCCGAAGGTCGGTTCTGGTCGCCGCTGGCGGTATTGCGCTTACCGGCATGCTGCCGCCGCGAATTGCACGCGCCGCGACCGGCGCGATTAAGAAAACGCTTGTCGCATCGCCAAGCCAAGTTCCTCTGACCGGTGCGCCGCGCCCAAAAACCGCCGTCTGGGCCTACAACGACATAGTGCCCGGCCCGGCGCTCCGGCTTCGCCAGGGCGAAAGATTGCAGGCCACCCTCGAGAACTGCCTGCCCCAGGACACGACCATTCACTGGCATGGCGTACGCCTGCCGAATGCAATGGATGGCGCGCCGAACGTGACGCAGAAGCCGATTCTGCCGGGCGAGAGCTTTACCTACGAGTTCACGGTGCCGGATGCGGGCACCTATTGGTACCACCCGCACGCGCACAGCACCGAGCAGGTCGGGCGCGGCCTGATGGGCGCCCTGATTGTCGAGGAGCCCGAACCGCTCCCAGTCGACCGCGAGATCGTCTGGGTCCTCGGCGACTTCCGGCTCAAAGACGACGGCTCGATTGCGGGCGGCTTCGACAACCGCATGGAAATGAGCATGTCGGGACGGGTCGGAAATACCGTGACGATCAACGGCCGCGCTCCCGACCGCTTTGCCGTGCGCACCGGGGAACGGCTGCGGCTGCGCCTGATCAATGCCGCGCCGGCCCGCATCTTCGGTCTTGAGTTCACGGGCCACCGGCCGCTCGTCATTGCTTTCGACGGGCAGCCGGTCGAGCCGCATCCGCCAGACGGCGGGCGGGTGGTACTCGGCCCCGGCATGCGGATCGATCTTGTCCTCGACATGACCGGTGATCCAAAAATCACGGCGCCGGTGATGGACACCTTCTACAAGGGTCTGGAATACAAGCTGGTCGATCTCGCCTATGGCGCCGAGCCGCCGCTCAGGGCGAACGTCTTGGCATCCCCCGCCAAACTGCTGCCCAACCCGATCCCGGAACCCGATCTCGCATCCGCCCGGCGGCACGAGGTGATGCTGACCGGGGGCATGATGGGCAGCATGGCCATGGGCGCCGGCATGCACGGCATGATGGCGGACAGCGCAATGTGGGCGATCAACGGCATCGCGATGCCCGGCGATCACACCGGACACACGGAGCCGGTCCTGACGCTCGATCGCGGCAAGTCGTACGTCCTTGCGATCGACAATCAGACGGCCTGGTACCACCCGATCCATCTCCACGGCCACTCCTTCCGCCTGATCACGCGCAACGGGGCGCCAACGACATACCGGCCGTGGTGCGACACCTTCCTGATGGCGCCGCGCGAGCGTGCCGAGATCGCCTTCGTCGCCGATAACCCCGGCGACTGGATGTTCCACTGCCACATCCTCGGCCATCAGGAGGGCGGGATGATGAGTGTTTTCCGCGTCGCCTGATGCGGGGCGCGCGCCCTCCCGCGCCATGGTCCGGAGGGCAATACGAACGGTAAGGAGAACCGAAATGCCGAACCCGAAATTGCTGATCGTCGCCACCCTGGTTGCGGGCCTCACGCTCGGCGCTGCGGCCTCGATTACCGCCGCCCAGGAGGCCGGCAATCCCGCTGCTCAACCCAATGCCGGGATGATGGGCGGCGGCATGATGGGAATGATGGGCGAGATGAACCGCATGATGGAGAGCTGCAACCGGATGATGCAGGGCATGACGCAGATGATGCCAAGCACACCGGCAGCGCCATTGGCAAGCAGCCCAGAAAAGAAAGGCTGATCGTGATGTAAGCGGCGGCCCCGCGGGGCCGCCGCATGGAGAACGATTATGGAATTTCTAAAACCTAAGCTCAATCGCCGGACAATGCTGGCGGGTTTGGCCGCTATGACTGGTGCATCTGCGCTGATTGGCGGCACAACCGGCATCCTGTCGTCGAACGCGGAGCCCGCCGGGAGCCGGGGCGCGGTCACGCTCTACAAAAACCCGCAATGCGGCTGCTGCGAAGGCTATGCCGATCACCTCCGGGAGAACGGCTTCGCGGTCAATTCCGTGCCCACCAATGATCTGCTGCTGATGGGGCAGCAATACGGGATCCCGGACGAGGCCACCCCGTGCCACATCTCCTTGATTGGCGGCTACGTGGTCGGCGGCCACATCCCGATCGAGGTCGTCAAACGCCTGCTTGCGGAAAAGCCGCAGATCACCGGCATCAACCTGCCCGGCATGCCTACGGGCACACCCGGCATGCCTGGCCCAAAGCCCGGCCCTTTGACGATTTATGAAATCGCCAAAGGTTCGCCCAAGGTCTTCGCCGTCGTGTAGCCGATGACAATCCGGGATTTGCCGGCGGCACCAGAGACTGAGCATGCCGCCCAGCCGCCAGCTGCCGGCCCAAGGCGGTCGCGCTGGGTTCTTTTCGGCCCGGCGGCGCTGTTCCTGGGGCTGGTGCTGACCTTCGTCGCCGGCTTGGGGCGCGATCCGAAGATCCTGCCCTCGCCGCTGATCGGCAAGCCGGTGCCGGAATTCAGCCTGCCGCCGGTCGAGGGCCGCCGGCTGGGGCTGGCAACGGGCGATCTCAAAGGCGAGGTGTCGCTCGTCAATGTGTTCGCCTCCTGGTGCCTCGCCTGCCGCGAGGAGCATCCGCTCCTCATGCGACTGCAGGCGCGAGGCGATCTGCCGTTGCATGGCCTCAACTACAAGGACAAGCCCGCCGACGCGGCGCGCTGGCTCGATCAGATGGGCGATCCGTACAGGCGGACCGGCGCCGATCTCGACGGCAAGGTGGCGATCGATTGGGGCGTCTACGGCGTGCCGGAAACCTTCCTGGTCGACGCGCAGGGGCGCATTGCCTTCAAGCAGATCGGCCCGCTCACGCCGGAGATTGTCGAGACCACGATTCTGCCTCTGGTGGCGAAGCTCCGGGCGAGCTCGTCCAAATCGGCCGTTGGGCCGTAGAAACGGGGATTCGCCGCATGCACTGGCCCCCCGGACGCAGATCCATAATTGCGGTCGCGGCCGCTTTCGCCGGAAGCGCCGCGCTGATCCTGCTCGTGCTCGGCTACGGCGCGGCGTTCTGGCCGTCTCCGACCGTTGCACCGCCTGGCTCCGCCCCGTCCGCGCCCGCGGCGACCACGTTCGAGCTGTCGGTCTTCGATCAGCCGCGCGATGTACCGGAGATCCGTTTCGTCGACTCCGAGAGCCGCAGCCTGACCCTCGCGGATTTCCGCGGGAAAGTCGTCCTCCTCAATGTCTGGGCGACGTGGTGCGTGCCGTGCCGCCATGAGATGCCGTCGCTCGACCGGCTCCAGGCGCGGCTCGGCGGCAAGGATTTCGTGGTGCTCGCGCTGTCGATCGACCGCGCCGGGCTGCCGGCGATCAAGCGTTTCTACGAGGAGCTTGGGCTCCAGCATCTCGGGGTCTATGTCGATGCCTCGGGTGCCAGTTCACGCGCGCTCGGCGCTCCGGGCCTGCCAACAACGCTTCTGATCGACCGCGACGGCCGCGAGGTTGCCCGCAAGATGGGCGCCGCCGAGTGGGACAGCCCAGACATGATCGCGCGGATCCGGCAGCAGATCGAGACGCCGCCGGGCCCGGAAGAAAGCCCGCGGCGATGATGTCGGGCATCGGCCTGCTCACGAGCTTCGCGGCCGGCATCGTGTCGTTTCTATCGCCCTGCGTGCTGCCGCTGGTGCCGGGATATCTCTCCTATGTCGCCGGGGAACGGCTCGCCGCAGTCGAGGGGCCTGCCGTTGCCGGGACCAGGCTCGCGGCGGTGCGCCTCAGCGTGTTTTTTGTGCTCGGCTTCTCGACGGTCTTCGTGATCCTCGGCGCGAGCGCCACCTCGCTCGGCCAGCTGCTGCTCGCCTACCGCTACGAGGCCAATCTCGCCGGCGGCATAATCGTGATCCTGCTCGGGCTATTCATGATGGGGCTGGCGAAGCTGCCCTGGTTGCAGCGCGAGCTGCGCCTGCATCCCGAGCTGATGGGCGGCGGGCCAGGGACCGCCTATGTGATCGGCATTGCGTTCGGCTTCGGCTGGACCCCCTGCATCGGTCCGATCCTCGGCGCGATCCTGACCGCGAGCGCGGTCTCGGCGACCGTATCGGAGGGCATCCTGCTGCTGAGCGTCTATTCGCTCGGCCTCGGGTTGCCGTTCATCGCCGCCGCCGCTTTTACCGATGGTCTGCTGGCGCGCTTGCGGATGCTCAGGCGCATTGGCCGCTCGCTGCAACTCGCGGCCGGGGCGGTCGTCACCGCGATGGGGATCGCGATGCTCACCGGGCAATTGACCAGGCTTTCCTACTGGCTGCTCGAAACCTTTCCGTTTTTTGCGCGCTTCGGATGAAGGCACCGATGCCGAGTTCGCCGATGTCAATCCCAGCTTCCGTATCCGTTTTGCAGGAGGAGTCGAAATGACGCAAAGTTTCGAAATAGCCAGGCCCGCAGCAGGATCCTCGGCACCATCCGCGGGAACCGTTCCAAGCCCCGCGACTGAATCGTGCTGCGCAGGCGCCACAGCGGCGCCCTCGCTACAGGGCGTGTGGCCATCCTGGATCGGCAATCGCCGCGCCCTCGCCCTCTCGGGGCTCGCGCTTGGCGGTGCCGGGCTGACGCTCGGTTGGGATTGGCTGACTGCCGTCGGGGTCGCGCCGCTGATCGTGGCGACCGCGCCCTGCCTGATCATGTGCGCGCTTGGCCTGTGCATGATGGGTAAGGGCAACAAGGCCGGTGCCGAGCAACCGGCGGCGCGCCTGGGCGAGCCCGGCACCCGCTCCGCATCGGGCTCAGAACCGTGAGCCGCTATCGCCCGGCCGGGAGGCTCCGATGACCCGCAGCTTGCGCATCCTGCTCGCTTGCGCGATCGCCCTGATCGTCGTCGGCGCCGGCAGTCTCGCGGCGGTGATGCTCTTCCCCGCCCCGCCGCAGCGGGTCATCACCACCGTTACCGGCAAGCTTGGCGGTCCGTTCACGTTGACCGCAAGCGACGGCCGCACCGTCACCGATCAGACCTACCGCGGCAAATGGCTGGTGATCTATTTCGGGTATACATCCTGTCCGGACGCCTGTCCGACGGCTCTCAACAGCATGGGCGTGGCGCTCGAGCGGCTCGACGCCGAGACAGCGGCTTCCTTGCAGCCGGTATTCATCACCGTCGATCCGAAGCGCGATACGGCCGAGGCCTTGGCCGAATATCTCAAATCCTTCGATCCGCGCATTGTCGCGCTGACCGGTACGGAGCAGCAGATCGCCTCGGTTATCCGCGAGTACCGCGTCTATGTGTCGGCGCACGAAGGGCACGATTACCTCGTTGACCACAGCAATTTCTTTTATGTGATGAATCCCGAGGGGAAGTTCGTCAATGTCGTGACCGGCAAAGCCTCCGGCGAAGAGCTGGCCGACAAGCTCCGGCAGATGATAAAGCCGGCCGTTTGACCGCTTGGCGATGACCGGACAGCTGTCCCTGCTGCGCCGCCGTAAACGCATTACCGTGGCGGCGCTGTGCGGCATCGTCGCGCTGATGATCGGATTGGTCTCGGTTTCCGTACCGCTTTATCGCTGGTTTTGCGAAGTTACCGGATATGGCGGCACGACACAGCGCGCCGATACGGCGGCAGGCCGGGTCACCGACCGCATCGTCACGGTTCGCCTCAGTGCCGATGTCGCGCCCGGCTTGCCCTGGCGGTTCCAGCCGGAGGAGCGCGAGGTCAAGGTCCGTCTCGGCGAAGAGAGGCTGGTGTTTTTTTCTGCCGAGAACCTCACGGACGAACCAATCGTCGGTCATGCGACATTCAATGTGACGCCGGTCAAGGCCGCGCGGTATTTCAACAAGATCCAGTGCTTCTGCTTCGACGAGGAACGGCTCGGGGCACGGCAGAAGGTCGATATGCCGGTGGATTTCTTCGTCGATCCGGCACTGGCCGAGGATCCGGAAACCCGCGACGTCAATACCGTCACTCTCTCCTATACATTCTTCCGCTCGAGGAATCCGGCAGCGGCCAAGGACCTCTCCCGCTTTGTCCCATCAGCAACTCCCGATGCGACGCGCGGCGAGCGGCTTTTTGCCGAACGCTGCGGCGCATGCCACGCGCTCGACCGCAACAAATCGGGTCCAATGCTGGGAGGCGTCGTCGGCCGCGCGGCGGCGAGCGTGTCCGGCTTCAACTACTCGCCGGCGTTGCGTGAAGCTCCTGTGCAGTGGTCGGTGGAGGAGCTTGATCGCTGGCTCGCCGATCCGCGAAACTTCGCCCCCGGCACGCGCATGATGGTCCTGGTGCGCGATCCGGCGACGAGGCGGGACATCATCGCCTATCTTCAGAAGCAGAGCGGGCCGCCGCTGATCACGACGGATCTGAAACCGCCGTGAGCGTTCCTTCGAATTGGCTGCGCGGCTTACGGCGCTATCTCGTTGTGACGGCAATCGCCAACCTGTTCTGGGAAACCGCGCATCTGCCGCTTTACACGATCTGGACTGACGGCACTCTCCGCGAGAATGTGTTCGCGGTCCTTCACTGCACTGGCGGCGACGTGCTGATTGCCCTGTCCGCC
Source organism: Alphaproteobacteria bacterium (assembly GCA_050246595.1). Lineage (GTDB taxonomy): Bacteria > Pseudomonadota > Alphaproteobacteria > ATCC43930 > CGMCC-115725 > DATARH01. The sequence continues at coordinate 16,490 of JBFWVT010000004.1, read as the reverse complement.
TGGGCATTCGCCATCCTTGTTGCCGGTCGGCCTGGCTGGCCCGTTGAAGCAACCTGGCGCGTTGCCGTGCTGACCGTTATAGCCGGCTTTACCTACACCTTGTTCAGCGAGTGGCTCAATACGACGGTACGGCAAAGCTGGACCTATTCGCCGTGGATGCCAGTACTTCCCGGCCTCGGAACGGGCTTGTCTCCGGCCTTTCAATGGCTGGTCATTCCTTCGCTGGCGCTGTGGGCGGCAGGTCGAGACATCCGCCGGGGAACGGTTCCGGGATTAGCGCCGTGAGCCCTTATTAAGCGCGGCATGCAGATTTTCAGATGTGCCTTGCCGCATCTGGCAAGTTTGAGGTGGCGGCGGGAGACCGCTGCCTCGCTGCACTTGAGCGCCGCGAGCTTGCCGCAGTCGCCGCCGAATAGGCGGCGATGTCCCGCTGCCGGGTCGGTAGGCGGCGGGATCATTACCTCATCAGTTTGATCTGGCTGACCCTTATCAAAGGGCACCCGCTAGCCCCGGCGCTCGCACCGGCATCCGCCCCGCTGCCTCAACCGTGCGCGGACACTCTGCTTGCTCAGGATCCAGGGGGGTGTAATCGCCGGGGAATGGGCCGAGCCGATCCATAGCGGCCACCTGCTGCAGCGTGCGTTTGCTGTGGACATCATATGGAGATTGACCCGCTTCGCCCCGCCTGTCGGAACCGGCTACCCGTTCCCGCGTTGCCGATGTACGGCGCCTTCCGAGACGCAGATCTTTACATACGGGCGAGACAGAAACGGAGTTGAACAATTGAACAAAGCGGCGGTTCTTGGTGTAGTCGCGGGAGCGTTGGGCCTCCTGGTTCTGCTCGCGCTCGCCGCTTTGTTCGTCGTCTACACAGGGATCTATAATGTGGCCGCGACCGAGGAACACGCTTCGCTGATGCGTTGGGCCTTCGACACCACCTTTCACAACTCTGTCGAGCGCCGTGCCGAAGAAATTATCACGCCCAAAAGTCTGACGCCAGGCATGGTTACGGCGGGAGCGAGCGCCTACAAATCGATGTGCCAGCATTGCCATGCCGGGCCGGGCGTCGAGCGCGCACCCTGGGCGAGCGGCATGCGGCCGAGACCGCCCCACCTCACCGAAGCGGCGGCCGAATGGGAACCCCAGGAGGTATTCTGGATCGTCAAGCATGGCGTCAAGATGACCGGCATGCCGGCATTCGGGCCGACGCACGATGACCAGACGCTCTGGAACATCGTCGCCTTCGTCAAGAATTTGCCAGCCATGACGCCTGAGCGGTACAGATCGCTGGGCGATGCGCCGCAAAATGGCAGTGCGCACCACGGAAGCGGCCCTGACAGCGGTGCTGTGCACTCGCGCTGACGGGAAAGACATATGGAGATGTCCTACTGGCGCTTCGCCGCCATGATCGCGACCTCAACCGCTGTCATGTATGGGCTGATGTACCTGAACACCTATGCGTTCGAGCATGTGTTCTGGAGCGAGACCCGTTTCTGGATGGCCTTCGTTATGGGCGCGACCATGTCCGTCATCATGCTCGGCTTTATGCTCGGCATGTACAAGAAACGTCTGATCAATCTTGCCATCTTCGGAGGCTCGGCCCTCGTATTCGCCATCGCCCTCTGGCTTGTGCGCAGCCAGGCGAGCATCGACGATGTCGAGTATATGAAGGCAATGATCCCGCACCATTCGATCGCCATTCTGACCAGCAAGCGTGCTCAAATCTCCGATCCGCGCGTCCGCAAACTCGCCGACGAGATTATCGAAGCGCAAGAGCGCGAAATTTCGGAGATGAAGTATCTTGCCGCCGATCTCGAGGCGCGCGACTGATGGATGGATTCCTGCCGCGGATTTTCCGAGTTTCTTTTCCGCTTCTTTTTGTGCTCGGGCTGCTGGCGGGATGCGACAATGAGGCGCCGGATGACGAGACACAGCCGGCGCGAGCGCCCGAGATCCCCAGGATCGTGACGGCGCAGGAAGCACTTGCCGGAGCGCATATCCCCACCCTCGATCCCGCCACCATGAATAGCGCGGAAATCCGTAAGGCAATTGGTAACGGGCCCCGCTGCATATTCCGGTATACCAGCACGGGCAGACCCGTTCTGGCGGTGAGCACGGGAGCGCCCGCGGCGGCGGCCGAGGGTGTCGTCAAGCTCAACGGGCACCTGGTCCCGTTGAAAGCGGCGCCGATCGAACCGGCTGGGCGTAATGGAGAAATTCTTCTGCTTGCTGAACCGATCCGCATGACGGTTGCGCCTGACCCCGGGGCGCAGACCGAAGATCCTGGCTATCTGCGCCGGCAGGCGAACATGATCTTCGAAGTCGGACAGAGCCTTCGGGTGGGGTATCGCGGCTATCTGGAGTGTGGTTCCGAGACACCGGTGAAATCGCCGGGATCGTGAACGACTTCCCAGCTGGCTTTATGCTGCCTTGCGCAGTTCTGATGCTCTCCGCTCTCTGGTACTGTCCGTCGTCAGAGTATTTGAGACAGCGAACTGGCTAAAATAAGGGAGGATTTAGCCCATCGCAGTGGTCATATCATGCTTGTAGTTGATGCTGCAAGCGACGCTCAGCAATAGTCTCTCGTTTGATTTTTTCTCGTGCTGCCAAAATGGTTGGCCCGCGTCCGAAATAAACGTCAGCCGGGGTGAGATTGTCGATACTCTCGTGGTAGCGGTGGTTGTTGTAGTCATCGACAAAAGCGGCGAGCTGGGTTTCGAGATCGCCGGGCAGGAAGTAGTTTTCCAACAGGATGCGGTTTTTGAGTGTCTGGTGCCAGCGCTCGATCTTGCCCTGGGTCATCGGGTGGTAAGGGGCGCCACGCACGTGCTTGATGTGGTGATCCTCGAGCCATCGGGCCAAGTCGCCGGCGATGTAGCTCGATCCGTTATCGGACAGCAGACGTGGCCGATCGGCCGGCGTCGCCTGGTCCAGACCGCTCGCTCGCAATGCCAGATCGAGCGTAGCGGTGACATCCTCGGCCCGCATGGTTGTGCACAGCTTCCAGGCCACAATGTAGCGGGAGAAATCGTCGAGCAGGCTCGACAGATAGAACCAGCCCCAGCCGATCACCTTCAGGTAGGTGAAATCAGTCTGCCACAGCTGGTTGGGGGCGGTGGTCTTGTCCTTGAACGAGTCTGCCGCCTTGATCACGATAAAAGCCGGGCTGGTGACCAGGCCTTGCGCCTTGAGCAGGCGGTATACTGAAGCCTCTGAGATGAAATAGCTTTTCGTGTCGGTGAAGCGAGCCGCCAACTCGCGCGGCGACAGGGCCGGCTCGTCGAGCGCGAGCTGGATGACGCTGTCGCGCACCGCTTGCGGGATGCGGTTCCAGACCCGCTCCGCTCGCGGTACTCGGTCCGCCAAGGCATCGGGCCCGCCTTGGCGATGCCGGTCGTACCAGCGATAGAAGGTCGCCCGCGGGATGCCGAGCTTTGCCAGCGTGTCACGTACCGGCAGCGGCGAGCCCTCGACCAGCCGGATGATTTCCAGCTTCTCGGCAGCGGGGTATCTCATGCCTCGTCCTCCCCAGCCCCGATCGTGCTTTTTTTGAGCAGCCGGTTTTCCAGCACCAGCTCGGCAACCACCTCCTTCAGCGCGCTGGCCTCGCGGCGCAAATCCTTGACCTCCTGCGGGGTGGCTGCCCGCGCCGTATCGCCGGCCAAACGCTTCTTGCCGGCTTCCAGAAATTCCTTGGACCAGCGGTAATACAGGTTCTGCACGATCCCTTCGCGGCGGCACAGCTCGGCAATGCTGTCCTCGCCACGAAGCCCAGACAGCACAATGCGGATCTTCTCCTCCGCCGAAAACTGGCGGCGCGTTGCACGACGGATCTCTTTGATGACCTGTTCCGCCGGCTCCTTCACCGGCTCGGATTGTTGTCCCATCTTCGCTCCTTTACTGGCGACGATGGGCTATCAACCCTCTCCTCCTCAACCGGCCCCTTCTGTCTCATAGGCGCTGACGCCGGACACATCGGACTGCTGCTGCGCCGGGGCTGGCGTCTCGTGCCGCTCGCGGCGGGTGCGGCGGTCGGCCTTCTTATCGTCGCCGGCGTCGCCTTTGCGCACCCCGACCTTCCTCCAACCGATCTGAAGGTTCAGCCGCTTTCGGCCGATAATGTTCAAGAGGAAGTCGCGCTGCCAGAACAGATCGCGCGCCTTTCGACAATAGTCACCGGTCGCACGTCGCATCCGCTTATGGCGGTATGGTATGTAGTCGACAGCAATGTTGCACCGGTCCATCGTTTGATACCGGCGGTCGGCGGCGGTTTTTGTAATGCGCCCGAAACGGTCGTCTTTGGTTTTTGTATCACGCACCGTGGCATCGTGCTTGCGCCTCAAGCCGTGTCGGACTCCTGCGTAAAATCTGCTCTGCTGGCACACGAGGCAGAACATTACCGGTTGGTGAGTGAAGCCATTCGGGTTTTCTTCAGGAAAAGGAAGCAGCGCTTGCCGAGCAACTGCGCGAATTGAAAGCGCAGAGAGCCGCCGATGAGGTGTCGGCGAAAAGGACGATGGAAACGGGGCTTCTGAGCTCAAGTGCGCGCCTGATGGAGGAATTTACACAGAACAAGGCCAGACAGATACGAGAACAGATCGACAGTCCCGAGCGGCTTGCTTCGCTCAGCGCCTCGTGCAATGGCCAGATCGACATGCTTGAGCGCAGCGTCCGACACAGGGAAAGCAAATCATAAGGCGAGTGTCATTTTCTAAAGTCGACTTCAGCAAAATATCACACTCGACTTCAGCGGCTTGGAACGGTAGCCGATCGTGTTCGCATTCGGCCGAGTAACTTCTCGCCATCTGAGCGGAGAAGGCCGTTCGGGTCGACATGACGATAAAGCGTCTGGCGTGTGATGCCGAGTTCGGCACACAGTTCGCCGACCTTAGTACCGGGTTTGCCCATCGCGGCTTGCGCAAGCCGCAGCTTGGCCGCCGTCATTTTGAAGGGGCGCCCACCGTTGCGGCCACGAGCCCGCGCCGAGGCCAAGCCGGCTTGCGTGCGCTCGACGATCAACGCGTGTTCGAACTCGGCCAGCGCGGCGAAAATGCCGAACACGAGACGACCATTGGCGGTGGTGGTGTCGAGTTGCGCGCCCTGGCCGGCCAGGATCTTCAAGCCGACCTCGCGCCGGGTCAGGTCATGGACGAGATTGACCAGGTGGCGCAGGTCGCGGCCGAGCCGGTCGAGTTTCCACGCCACCAGCGTGTCGCCCTGCCGCAGCGCCTTGAGGCATGCCTCCAGACCCGGCCGATTGTCGCGCTTGCCGGACGCCTGGTCCTCGTAGAGGTGCCCCGGTTCGACACCGGCAGCAAGCAGCGCATCGCGCTGCAGGTCGAGCGTCTGGCTGCCGTCGGCCTTCGAGACGCGCATGTAGCCGATCAACACGGGCTGCTCCACAAACGAGCGAATATGTGACAATGCGGGCGACGTGCCCTCGCGACCTCTGAATATGTCACTTAATCCGTCATCCAGTCTATGCTCTGTAAACTTACTGGTTCTGACTTGCGAACCGGCCGGCGTCGGCCGTCGCATAGCCACCGGCTATCGCGTGCTCAGCAGGCGGCCTTAGAGACCGATCCTCGGCCCCTGCCCCCGGTCCCGGGTAGGACCGCGCATGTGCTCGATCCGCTGCCGCACGGCCTGCGCCACCGCCGGGCCCAGCTCCTTGATTCGCTCGATGATCTGGCGCTGCCGCGACACGGTGCGCTCGAGCGTGGCGATCACGGGCGATAGCGCGTCCGTCTCCTGCTTGCGCGCGAAGGTCCGGTGCAGGTGGGTGATGCCGCCCTGGCGCTCGATAGGTCGCAGCCCGTCCTGCAGCGCGCGGGCCGCGCCCCGCCGCACCGAGCCGGCTTTCGCCAGGAAGTCGAGCGCCAGCTCCTTCGTCGGCTGCCGCGAGAAGTTCGTCGCGACGTTGGCCCAGGCGTCCTCGGCGCGGATCGGGCGGATATCGTTCAGGGAACGCGACCGCGCCACCTCGGCTTTCTCCGCGCCTTCGCTGATGACCAGGTAGGAAGCGCGCCGGTGCCGCGTGCCGGACGAGTAGGCGGCAAAGCCGGTCACTGTCTGCGAGCCGGACGGCAGCGCGTAGATATGCTCGGTCGCGGTGGATCCCTGCGCGGTGTGCGTCGTCATCACCTCGCCATAGGCAAGCCGAATGCGGCCCGCCTGATCGGCGAGCGTCTTCCAGGCGACGCGCCCTTCCCGCCCCTTGAGGTTCTTTACCCGCATCCCGGCCTCGTCGGCATCCAGCACGGTCAGCACCGAGCCGTTGCGGCCGATGCTGCCCCGCTCGCCCTGCACCCGCGTCGAGGCGAACAGGCGCACCTTGTCCCCGGTGGCGATGGCCATGGGATACTCGCTGCCCCCCTGTCCTACCGCTTTGATGCGGACGCGGTCGGGTCCGACCTGGCCCAGCTCGCGGCGCGCCTGCCGGATCGCGACGCCGAGCCGGTGCGCGTCGGCGTTGGTCGGCGCCGAGACGGTAAGGATGTAGCGAGGGTCCCCGGCATTCGCCGAGAGCCGCTCCTTGACCAGTGCCGCGACGTGCTCCACCGCCTCGCGGTAGCCGCCCGCCACCAGCTCCGCCGTGCCGTCCTCGCGCTTCATCGCGAGCGCCGCGGCAGCCTTTCCCTCGCGGAACAGCCCGGCGATGGTCCGCTCGCGCTCGCTCTGCTGCCGGCGCGTGGTGAGGATCTCCGATACTTGTTCTTCCCCCAGCGCGCGGCGCGACAGTTCGATAATCGGGCCTGCCTCGATACTGGCGAGTTGCTTGGGATCGCCCATCCACACCATGCGGAAACCGTGCCATTGCTGGAGCCGCAGCAGCGCCAGCCCCTGTCGTGTGCCGAGCAGGCCGAGCTCGTCCACCACCACCACGGATTTCGAGGACAGCGCGATCTCTCCCTTCGCCGCCGCCTGCTCGAACACGCTGAGCGCCTTTACTCGCTGTTGCGGGATGCCCGCGTCCACCAGCTCGTCGGCCTGTCGCCACGCCAGGGCGATCCCATGCACGTCGCGAGCCTGCTCGTGCCAGGCGCTGACCAGCGGCTGAAGGCTTGTCGTTTTTCCGATACCTGCCGCGCCGATCATCACCCCGAGCCGCCCGCCTTCGCCGAGCCGGTGGATGGCCTCGGTCTGCTCGCCCGAGAACGTGAGCCCCGATTGCTGTATGGCCTGCCCGGCCTGGTCGCGGCTGAGTGCGTCGCTTCGGTCGGCGGCGGCCTCTTTCGCCAGCGCAATGAACGCCCGCTCCTGCGAGACATGCAACGCTGTGGTCAGCTTGGCCTGCCGCGGCTCCTCGGCTTCCTGCCAGTAGAGCCGCGTCGTCTGGCCGTGCTGCATCACGCCCTGCGCCATGAAGCGCTCGGTCACGGCGTCGACGTCTGCCGTTTTTTCGATGCCATGCGCGATCAGGCCGCGCAGCGCAGCGGCGCGAACCTCGCCGACCCCGACCACGGCGCGCCGGTCCAGCTCCGTCTCCAGCCACGGCAGCGCGACCGCGTAGGCCTTCTGCAGCCGTTCCTCCGGAGAGAGCGGTGGCATCGGTGGCCCGTGGGTCTCGATACCGGCGTATCGCCAACCGAGACCGTCCGCCTGTCGTCGCCAGTCGGCGAAATCGGCCATGTCGTCCTTGCGCAGCTTCTCCCGCAGCGTGCCGTCCAGCCCTGGTGCCGTCCCTTGCGTGCCTGCCTTCAGCAGCCCGGCGCGCCGCTCCGGCGAGAGTGCGTCCCAGTCGAGGCCCTGGTCTTTCGCATAGGTCCGCGCCGCTTCTTCGCCGCCCAGCGTGCGCTTCGAGAAATGCGTGCGGACCGGGTCGGGAATGGCGTCGAGCCGCGCCATGCCGGTCTCCGGATCGAGCGAGACGGAGGCCTGCAGGCGGTCCCTCAAATGCTGCGCCAAGTGCGCCTGGTAAAGCGCGCCGGTCTCCTTGATCAGCCCATCGAGGTATTTCAAGTCGAGCGAGCCGACACGGCCGTTCTCGCAGAATACCGCGTTGGGCATGAGAAAATGCGTGTGCAGGTCGGGATCGCCCGGCACCGGCACGGCAATCGCCTCGGTCAGCTTCTGGCCGTCCTTCTCCACCGCCATCATCAGCGTCGGGCGGGCGGTGTGGTGGTCGAATGCGAGCCAGGCGGTGTGGCCGGGGTCCCAGCCGTCCTTTCCGCCCTTGCCCCTGGCGGCCCGCGCAATGTGGTGCTCGAGATAGACCAGGGCCTCCTGCGCCGCGTCGTGGTGGGCCTGCCAGAGAGCGGCCTGCTCGGCCGGCGCGGCGAAGGCCCAGGCCACGCTGACCGACTTATCCGGTGTCAGGGTGAAGTCCACCGCGCCCAGCGGGATCTTGTCCTTCTTCTCGCCGGTCTTGGGGTCGGTGTATTCGCGGAGAGCTGAATACTGCTTGCCCTCGATCTTCTTGCCGTCGGCTTTTCGCCCAGCCAACAGCGCGCCGATCTCCTTCTCCGTGAGCGGTCGCTCGGGATTGACGCCCAGGCCTTTCGCCACCAGCGGGTGCAGGTCGCGGCGCAGCTCTGCCACTTCTCCCTGTCCGGGGGTGTCGCGCTGCTCGGAGGTCTCCACCCCTTGCGTGTAGTAGCGCGCCAGGTCCGCGACTTCCTTCGGCAGAGTTTGCGTCAGGTAGTGCGAGGTGATGGCGGCGGTGGAGGCGGGCTCACCGGCCGCGATGGTCACATAGATCAGAATGACGGCACGTCCAGCAGAGCGAGCCGCGGACCTTCTGGGCTGTAGTCGGGATCGGCCTCGAGATCGAGGCGGCGGTGTAGGTCAACGATCTGGTCGAGAGGCGACGGCCACTCGCTCCTGTCGGCATATCGCTGGTGCTGTTTGAGGAATTCGGCCGCCATGCGGGCGAGAAACACCCGATTGGTGGCGGTGAGACCCCCCGTCACTTGACGTAGGCGGCTCTCCAATGCCTGTAGCCCCATAACGTAATAGTCGAGCCTCAGGCGGTACTGCGCAATTAACGCAATAAGCTCATCCCGCGCGGCATCGGCGTTCGGAGCGGCGAGTTCTGAACGCGTCATGGCGATGTGTCTCCTGAACGATTCATGCTTTTTGGGACGTAAGTGTTTCAGCGATCGCGTCCGGCGGTCCGCTCGGCGTGTCATCCGGGGCGGCGGCCGGATCGAGGCGGTGATACAGATTGACGACATGGCGCAGGGGCAAAGGCCACTCCAGGTCTTCGAAGATGGCGCTGTGCCGTTCGGCGAGGTCAGCCGCGATGCGGGCGAGGAGCGCCCGGTTAGCGTCGGTAAGCCCGCCTGTCACTTGACGCAGACGGCATTCCAGCGCCTGAAACTCCATGACGTGATAGTAGAATTGTAGGCGGTTTTGAACAACCAAAGCGATCAGCTCGCCCCTGGCGGTGTCAGTGGGTGGGGCGGCGAGTTCCGGGGCGGTCATTGCGGTCTCTCTTCTTGGCCGTTCAAGGGTCGGGCGATATCAGCGCCTCGGCGATCTTTTCGGGCAGGCCGGTCAGCCGGTCGTCGAGAAGGGTCAGCGCCTCCTGGTGTTCAGCCAGGAGCGTCGCGATGCGCTTCAAGGTCTCGCCCAGCTCGGATTTCGGGGGCGGCTGCGTGGCGGCTTTCAGGATTTGCTCAAGCATCGCACTCAGCAGGCCGAGCGTGTCGTTCATCCGTGCCACGCCCTGGATCAGGGCCTCCTGGCGTTGTTCCAGCCGCGCGAGGGCCGCGCCCTCTGCCATCGAGGCGTCTCCACTATAAGCGTGAACCGGCCGTAGGCGGGTTCCTTGGTCTATAAGACTTCGGGGCCTCCACGCCCCGCTCCGTCCGGCTCCACGGCACGGTCCACATCCTCCACGACCTGCGAGCGATTACTGTAGTCCGTTTTAAACCATAATAGTTGCTTCGGCAATAAGATCGGGCGTATGCTGCCGCATCAAGGCTTCATAAAGCGCTCCGCATGGCCAGACCGCGACGCGACGATGAGCTGAGCCGGATCGCCGAGACCATCCGCCACAGCGGCGGGCGATCTCCCCTTTATCGCTGGCTCAAGCCCCGCCATGACGCCTTCGCCGCACTGCTGGCGGAGAAAGGGGGCCGCCCGGACTGGCAGGCGCTGGCGGCGCGGTTTGCAGAACTTGGCATCACGGGCGGCAACGGGCAGCCGGTTAGCCCGGAGGCGGCGCGGCATACGTGGTGGAGAGTTCGCCGTGATGTCGCGCAGGCAATGGCTCGTCGGACCAAGGCGGCGTCGCCGGTCGCGGCGCTGATGGCTCCGGCGCGTCCGGCCCACCCCCCGGCCCCTGCACCCTCCCCCGGCAGTGCGGATGCCCTCGCACGGCTGCGAGCGGAAATGGATCAGCGTTCAGGAAGAGGATAAGCGATGCCCAAGGATGACGCGGGACCCACAGTGCGATTGGACGGCCTGCCGGAAACAACGGCCCTCTCCGCGCCCGTGCTGGCGGTGGGGCTGGGCCGGGGATCGTCCGGCAAGTCCACCGTGCTCGCTGAGATGATCTGGCGGGCACAGGCGCAGGGGCGATCTCCTATTGTCGCGGACGGCGATGCCCGCTCGAAGACGCTCTCGCATCTCTTTGCTGACGCCACGGCCCCGCTCTCGGAGGAGATCGCCGATATCAAGCTATGGCTCACCGGCCTGCTGAACCGGGCGGTGAAGGATCAGCGCTCGGTTGTGCTCGATCTGGGCGGCGGGGATCGCACCTTGCTCGAATACGGGCGTGACCTGCGGCTGGTCGAGTTCTGCGACCGGCGCGGCATCGCCCCGCTCGGCGTCTATGTGCTCGGCCCGGAGGCCGAGGATTTGTCGCACATCGTCAGTATCTGGGACGCGGGCTATTTCCGGCCCAAGCGGTCGCTGTTGCTGCTGAATGAAGGCACCATTCGGGAGGGGCGCACGGTGGCCGGGGCCTTCGAGCGCACCATGAACGATCCCGGTTTCGTGCGGATGGTCGAGGGTGGCGCGGTGCCGATCCTGCTGCACCGCCTCGCGGCGATGGACGCAGCGAAAGGCGTGCGGGGCGGGTTCTACGAGGCGGCGACCGGCGACGGGCTCGATCCGGTGGAGGCCTTCATGGTGGAGGCATGGCTCGCCGATTTGGAAACGAAGCGGCAAGAGGCGGGGGCGCTGTCGTGGCTGCCGTAGCGGTACAGGAAAGCTATTTCGTCGCCGCGCGCGGCTCGCCGGAGTGGGACGCGGCGTGGCGCTCGCTCGGCTGCGCGCTGGTGGATTGTGTCCTCGGCTCTCCCCTCGATCTCGCGCAGGCATGCCGCGGGGCGGTATGGGAATATTTGCACAGCAAGCGCCCGCAGAGGGGCGACTACCTCCTCCATGAATTCCGGCATCGGTGTCACCCGGTTACCCAGCGCCGAGAAGTGCTGCGAACGGTGTCGCCGGTGCCATGACGCCCGAGGCGTTCCGCGACGCGCTGGCAAGGTCAGGCATTACGCCGGAAAAGCCGCTCTACCCGGTGCTGCTGACCGTCTGGGAGGCTGCCGAAACTGCCCATGCGGCGGCAACGGACGGGGCAAGGGGTCTGACCGCCGAAGGCGAACGCGCTCTGATCGATAAGGTTGGCGGCGAGGTGGCGATAGTAGCGGAGCGGGAGGTTGAGCGGCTTGTAGGCCGCCTCGACCTCCGCCGGGCGCTCCAGTCGGCCGCGCTGGGACTGGTGATGATCGGCGTGGGCTACGGGGTCGGGCGCTGGGATGGTGAACGGCAGGGGGCGGCAGCGATAGAGGGCAGCGTGTTCTTGGCGCAAATTGCTGCCTTGAATGATGCGCGGCTTTTGGCGCAGCGGTGCCGAGAAACCCAGCGCCCGACGCAGGGGGGCATGGCTTGTGAGCTGCCGCTGGTGTGGGTGAGGCGAGGCTACGAACCGGAGATGACACGGCCACGATGAGGGCAAAGAAGCGACCTGATGACGGCCGTTCTAAAGACAATGAGGATGCGCGTGGTCCTGATATCCCTGCTCGGCACGGCGTAGCCTGCCCTGGCGCAGGTGGCGTCTGTTCCACCCCTGCCCTATAGCTGGTCTGCCGAGTTCATTGCGTCCGATGTTTTCCTACGGACCCGCCCGTGGCTCAATGCCCGCTATGTTGTCTTCGACGCCAAGATGGTCGATATGAGCTATGCGGCCGGAGCAAGAACGACAGGGTCACGCTGCAGGTCAATCACGTCAAGCGACGACGGACGCATCCGCACATGGCAGGTGATCCAAGGAACCTGCAGGTTCTCTGCGCCGATGACAATGCTGGCGAGGGCAGCTGGTGCGCGACTAGCGAGCGCCCAGCCATCGGCACAGGGTGAAGGTGGATTAACTACGGAAGATTATCCTACTGGCGCCAGCCGCGGCGGCGAATGCATCTTCTGCACCTCAACGCGCGCCGCCCCCGGCAGTTTGGTCGCCACGTGCGGATTCATCGTGTACCGCACCATCCCTCGCCCGCGCAGACCAGGGATCTTCTTATATCAGCGGGTGACGGCGCCGATCCGTACCAACTCGCTCATGACCTCGCTCACCCCGTCCGCCGACGTATCAACGGCTTCGGCAAGTTCCTCGCGGCTGGCGTCAATGTGACCGCTATCGGTTTCAAGGTGCACGAAGAGCTCCGACCTGCGACCACCGCAGTAGCGCCACTTTGGGACGGCGGGAATGCTCACACAGCCATCCCACCACAGCCATTCGAGTGATTCGGAGCGGTGTCAGGAGCATGCCCTGACGATACGAGGTCAGGGGGCGCGGGGAGCGGATAGTCCGGGGGTTAAAAGAAAGCGGAGCGAGGTCATCGTGTCATATGACGCAATGACATACAGATATATTGAACTATGTATCCGCTCAACATAGCGTGCGAGTGTCATGCCTTCAGGGGATAGCCGGACATGCACGTCATCACAATCGCCTCTCAGAAGGGAGGCGTCTCTAAAAGCACGCTCTGCCAATGCCTTGCCGTGGAGGCGCTGAAGGAGGGGCGACGGGCGGCCATTATCGATATGGACCCACAGCGATCAGTCGCCCGTTGGGGCGCGCGGCGCGCAGCAGCAGGGATCGCAGTACCTGCGGTGTTTGCCGCCGCCGAAAAGCCAGTGAAAGAGGTCGTCCGCGACCTCGAAAAGCAGGGTGCAGCCATGGTGATCATCGACACGCCGCCGCTGGTGACGCCGCAGCTTAATGCCGCATTAGAGATCGCCGATTCGGTGATTCTCGTTTCGCGCCCGAACCCGATGGACCTGGATGCCCTATTGGAGACGTGGGCCATTACACAACGTCTCAAGAAGTCGGCCTGCGCAATTGTTACCCAAGCGCCCCCGGCGGCGCAGCGGGCCCGTGCACTCAAGCTCTCTCTTGGTCGATTGGAAAAGATGGGAATCCCGACGTGCCCGAGCGTGCTGAGCTACACCCTCTCCTACCCTTATGCCCAAGCAGAGGCTCTCACCGTTCAGGAACGTGAACCGTCCGGCAAGGCACGTGCCGAGCTGGCGGAGGTCTGGGCCTGGCTGAAGCGTAGCAATTTCATTGTATGAGCGGAAATGCAAACACTAGGACATGCATGTCTGCATGTGATATGACATTTAAGCAGATGGACGATCAGACAACGGGACATTCACATCATGGCACGTAAGGCCCCTCCTCCGGTCTCCTACGGCGATGATCTGGCTTTGCCGGGGGCAACTCCCCCTCCCTCCTCTGCGCCGTCGACAGCCGATCCCGAGCCATCAGAGGGTGCGTCTCGCCTTAAGCGCCGACCCATCCTGGAGAAGTCGGACCCGACAATCGTCTACCTCGACCCGCGCGGGAAGCATCAGCTCCGGCACTATGCGGTCTCCCAGGGGCTGAAGGTGCGGGTCCATGATCTGTTGCTAGAAGCCATTGAGGAGTGGGCAGAGCGACGCGGGCTACCGGGCCCGTTCCGGTCGCCTAGTTCGAAGCCACGGCGCACCACGTAATGCGAAATGAGCTTCCAGATGTCATTGTTTGATCATGTCATATGACGTGATGATTATAGGGCAGTGGCCCAGCTTCGCATCACGCGGCGTCCGCTCAGTCGCCTCCACCATAGTCGCCCTCATCAGATCTACCGCTGTCGCTGCTTCCGCAATCGAAGCTGCTGCTCAAGGATGAGCCGCTATCGCTGTTGTAACTGGAGCAGCTGTCATAGCTGCTGCTCGACCAGCGGCCTGCGTCCTGCGAGGTGCGGTTCCGGTTCAGTATCGTCGTGAATGAAACTTTAGTGCAGTGTTGCCTCTGCCAGGGAGAACGGGGTGAGGACGATTGGCACGCCGATCGCCAAGCCATGACGAGGCCGTCGATCGGCGGGCAGATGCAGGCTTGGCAAGATTGATTTCGTTCAGCCGCAGTAAAGTGCTGCAGGTGCTTGGTGACGTAATAGAACGGATCTCGCGGTAGGAGCCCCTCTTTCCCACATGCCGTAATGGGCTGGCTGCTCGATCTGGGGCGATAGGGCGGCTGTCCCTCAGAGTGATAATTTGTGAAACGGCGTCCGAACGAGTCGGCCCCAGGCATCACAGGGGACTACGGCGCCGTCCCGCGCCGAATCGGAGATCCAATCAGCCAGGTTGAGCGGGGCATCTTGTGAGGCCAATCCACAGCCACATGGGGCGTCTTGCGAGGGTAGCCGGGACGTCTTGTGATGACCCACGAACGGCATATCAGTCACTTAGCAAGTTATCCACGGGCTTCTTGCGAGGAAGCTAATAGTTAAGAATCAAATAGCCTTCAAATAGCCTGTCTCACAAGACGCCCCGGTGACATTGTGGATAGAATCTGCTCTGTTGCCAACAAAGCTTCCCGGGGGTAACGATGGCCGTAGTTCATAGGCTCATCAGTGATGGCAGCAAGCAGGCTGCGCTCGAAGCCAACCTCATTCCCCGAGATGTCATCGAAGCGGCAAGCCTCTATCTTAGCGACGAGGAGTCCGCTCTAGCCTTCGCCTATAGCGGTTGGGCTCAGTGTGCTTTGCCACACAAGCGCCTTCGCCCGGATCAGCCATGGGAAGTGAAATCCGACCGCATGCGGCTTGTCGTGGAGCCAGGGAGAAGGCCGCCAGCCGGGGCTTCTGGTGATGGCGAACTGGAATGGGCAGGGGTGCCATTCGGGGCTTACGCTCGCTTAATCCTGCTTTACCTACAAACCCAAGCGCTGCGCACCGGCAGTCGCGAGGTCGAGCTGGGCCGGTCATGGCGCGATTGGATGGAACGCATCGGCATCCCATGGGGCGGCAGGAGCGGGAAGGCCGTGCGCGAGCAGGCCGAGCTTCTGAGTCGATGCAGGCTCACCTTCCACATCCACGGCAACGGTGCCAGCGGGCTCCTCAACGTCGGCATTGTCGACAAAGCCCTGTTCCTAGATGCCGGAAGCAATATCCAGCAGGGCCGCCTCACTCTCGAAACTGCCAAGCTCAGCGAGGGGTTTTACGACGCGCTGAAAAAGCACCCGATTCCTCTCGAAGAGGTGGCGATTCGGGCTCTGGCCAATAACTCAGCCGCGCTGGATTGCTATATCTGGCTCGCCTACAGACTCCACATCCTCAAAAGCCCGAAGCTCGTCACATGGGCGGCGCTCAAGGCCCAGCACGGCATGAGCTATCGGCACCTGTTTCATTTCAAACAGCGCTTCGTGGGGGTTCTTGCGATGGCCACCGCGGTTTACCCGGACGCCAACGTCGAAGTCGTGGATGCCGGGGTGGTACTCAAGCCCAGCTATCCGCCAGTTCCGCCGCGTTTGGCAGCTAAATAGCGCAAAATTTTGGGAGCATAGAACCGCGCCGGCCGGTTGCCGCAGATCTGGGCGGATCCAGCAACCATCGCTTGGCCAAGGCTTTCAGGAGGCGCGATTAGAGACCGCGCCTCCTTCGTCAGCTGCGGATTGCTTCCGCTTCGCGGTGGGCCTCCATGGCGCGGTCGAAGTTGCGCTCGATCTCGGCCTGTTCGGCAAGAGCCTTGGCCAGCTCCGCCTCGACCGCGGCGCGTTCGCGTTTGCTGAAATGGCAGCCCCGCAGCTCGGCCCGCAGTTCCTGAATGTGATCGTAAAGCGTGATCATCGTACCCTCCGTCTGTTGTGAAGACGGAAGGGGCGCACCGGTTCGAGCCGGTAGGCTGGGAGATCCAGCGAGACAGACTTTTCCCCGGACGTTGCCGCCACCGGCACGGGCCGCATCGATGCCTTTTGGCATGGAAAAACCCCGCCGCAGTTGCCCGCGGCGAGGCCTCGCCGTTACCGGTCGCGTGGCTCCCACAGCGCGATGTGGGTGGCGCCGTCATCGCTCGGGTTTTCGAGCTTGACGAGGCGGCAGCGAACCCAGTTCGGCCCGAATTCCGGGTTATGCAGTGCACCGCATAACCCGGATTATGCGAAGCGGGGCGTTATGCGGAGCAGCGTCGCTTAGGACGAGGATTTCCGCGCCGCACGGCGGGTATGCGCTCCGCATAATACCGGGGCGGGACGCTGCGGCGCCGCACCGAGCGCG